>NZ_JAIRBR010000006.1:0-418774 GCF_020361265.1 Nocardia sp. JCM 34519.1 | reverse complement strand
GGCGCGACAACCACCATGGTTGCCGAACCACCAAGCGCCAGCAGCAATTCCAGCACCGATGCGTCGAACGACGGCGAGGCGAAATGCAGGGTGCGCGACGTGTTCGTCACCCGATACCGCTCGCGCTGTTCGTCGCAGAAACTGGACAGTCCGGCCTGGGTGACGACGACGCCCTTCGGCAGGCCGGTGGATCCGGAGGTGTAGATGACGTAGGCCGGATGTTCGGCGCGCAGCTGCCGCAACCGATCGGCATAGGTGACCGGCTCGGCCGGATACTGCTCCAGCCGCCGCGCCAACTCGTCGCCGTCGACGGACAGCCACGGCACCTGGCCGGGCAGCTCGTCGTGCACCCGCTGGACGGTCAGGCCGAGCACCGCGCCGGAATCCTTGACCATGTGCTCGACCCGGTCGGCCGGATAGTTCGGGTCGACCGGCACGAAGCCCGCACCGGTCTTGGCGACCGCCCAGACCGCGACAACCGAGTCGATGGAACGCGGAATGCCAACGGCGACCAGATCTTCCGGGCCGATCCCGCGATCGATCAGCAAACGGGCGAGCCGAGTGGACCGATCGTCGAGTTCGGCATAGCTCAGCGAACCGATGGCACCGGCGGCGTCGGCGTACACGACCGCGGTACCGCTCGGATTCACCTCGACGGCGGTGGCCATCAGCTGCGGCAGGGTGGTGACCCGTGGCCGCCGGGTACGGGCGGGCCGTACGCGAGCGGGACGAGTCATTCGCTCATCTCCCGCGCCGCAACCTCGAATTCTGCAGCCGGCCGTCGACCCCCGCGCTCCCGAACCATGAAAGTCTTACTCATCCTGCCTGTAGAACCACGTCCCGCCCACATTTCCAGGGGCAGCCTCGATGCGGCAAACCAATCCACTGTGGCACTCGTCACATCCTGTATCGCGGCAGCTTACCCACCGTGCGAGGCGCTAGGCCCGCGCAGCAGATCCGCCAGCGCGACCACGGTTTGCACCGAGGCCAAGCCGTCCACGTCGGCAACAGTATCCTCGACCACCACCGCTCGAAGATCCTCCAGTGCGGTTACCTCCAGGTCGACAAGGCCCGCCCGATCGGTGAACAGGTGGCTCACCCACTCGTCGGCCAGTGTGTCGGTCAGCTCCGCGACCCGATCCGGCGCCAGCACCACCGAGGCGCCGGTCGCACCGGCGGCCACCAATTCCACCAGCGCGGCAACGCCTTCCGCGCCACCGGTGCGGAAGGTACGGGATTCGAAGGTCAAACCCGTCCGTGCCCGGAATCGGTCGACGACACCGGCCAGCTCGTCGTAGCTGAGCGATTCGATGCCGATGAAGGCCGGATCCGCCCCGTGCAGCGCACGGGTGCGATGGGCATAGGTCACCGGACGCGGCGATTCCCCAGCAATCTCGGCGACCACCGCGGGATCGTCCAGCGCCAGCCAGTCCAGGTCACCGGAGACCGGCGTGCCGAGGGTGGTCAGGCCGACCTTGAGCTCCAACCCGTTCGGCGCGGCCCCGGCCACTACCGCCGCGCCCGCCTTCACCACCGCCCAGCTGGCGACCGCTTGATGGATGCCGCGCTCCAGCCGCAGCGCGACCCCGACGCCGGGACCGCAACCGCGGGCGATCAACACCCGCGCCAATTGCGATGAGCGCGCGTCGAGTTCCTGGTAGCTCAGCGCGTCGTCGCCGAAGGCGAGCGCCGGACCATCGGGATCGTCCTCGACGGCGGCGGACAGCGCCTGGGTGAGCGCGGTTCCGACGGTGTTCGACGGCGTCTCCGGCTCGCCGCCGCCGGAAACCGGCGCGGCGGAAATCCGTTCCCGCTCCGCATCATCCAGGATGTCGATATCACCGACGCGGATACCCGGATTCGCGGCCACCGCGGTGAGCACCCGACTCAGCCTGCGGCCGAAGGCCTGCACCGTCGGCTCGTCGAAAATGTCGGTGGCATAGGTGAATAGGGTGAGCAGTTCGTCGACCGAACCGTCGGCGCCGTATCGCGGCACCACATTCACCTGGAGGTCGAACTTCGCCGCGATGACGCCGGCGTCCAAC
Organism: Nocardia sp. JCM 34519.1; assembly: GCF_020361265.1. Lineage (NCBI taxonomy): Bacteria > Bacillati > Actinomycetota > Actinomycetes > Mycobacteriales > Nocardiaceae > Nocardia > Nocardia sp. JCM 34519.1. Next base: position 416,729 of record NZ_JAIRBR010000006.1, on the reverse strand, counting down.
CCGGAGACCGTGAGCCCGGGCAGTTCCAGGGTGGGCTGCTCGTTGTTCTGGAACGAAAGCACAACGGCGAACAGCGGATTGCGGGTGGTGGCCCGGCCCGGCGTGACCACCTCGACCACCCGCTCGAACGGGATGTCGGCGTTGGCGAACGCGGTGAGGTCGGTCTCCCTGGCCTGGTCCACCAGCGCGTGGAAGCTCGCGGTCGGGTCCACCGGGGTGCGCAGCGCGAGCGTATTGACGAACATGCCGACCAGATCGTCGAGCGCCCGTTCACCGCGACCGGCGATCGGGGTGCCGATGGCGATATCGGAGCGGCCGGACAGCCGGGCCAGCAGCACCGCCAGTGCCGCGTGCACCACCATGAACAGCGTCGAATTATGTTCGCGGGCAAGGCGGATCAGCGCCGCGTGCACCTCGGCGGGCAGTGCGAGACCGGTCGACGCGCCGCGCATGGACGGCACCGGGGGATGCGGTCGGTCGGCGGGCAGCTCCAGTTCGCCGGACAGCCCGGCCAGCTGCTCGCGCCAGTACGCCAACTGCTTGGCCGCCACCGAGTTCTCGTCGTCGTCGGTGCCGATCACCGCGCGCTGCCAGATGGCGAAGTCGGCGTACTGCACCTGCAGCGGCGACCAACGCGGCGAATTGCCGCGCACCCGAGCCAGATACGCCGTCATCAGGTCGCGCGCCAGCGGTGCGATCGAGGCGCCGTCGCCGGCGATGTGATGCACGACCATGGCGAGCAGGTACTCGTCCCGGCCGACCCCGAGCAGCAGTGCACGCACCGGAACCTGTTGTGTCACATCAAATCCGGTGGACAGCAGCGCGGTGACCCGGCCGATCGGATCCTCGGTCTCGGTCACCTCCAGCCCGCCGGGCACGGCCTCCGACACCGACAGGATCTCCTGGTACGGCAGCCCGTCCGGACCGGCCGGGTAGCGGGTGCGCAGCGATTCGTGCCGCTCGACCACATCGGCGACGGCGTAGCGCAGCGCCGAGACGTCCAACGCGCCGGTGAGCCGGATGGCCATCGGGATGTTGTAAGCCGGTGAGGCCGGATCGAATTGGTTGAGCACCCACATCCGCTGCTGAGCCAGCGAGAGCGGCACCCGGCTGGTGCGCGGCGCGCGTTCCAGCGGTGGGCGCGCCGCAGCGCCGCCACCGGAACCCGGTACGACGCGGGCGGCCAGCGCGGCCACCGTCGGCGCCTCGAACAGTTCGCGCACCGCGAGATTCGCGTCCAGCGCCTCGTTGATCCTGGCCACTACCCGGGTGGCCAGCAGCGAATTGCCGCCGAGACCGAAGAAATCGTCATCGAGGCCGACCTCGGCCGCGCCGAGCAGCTCGCCGAATACCGCCGCGACGGCCTGCTCCACCGGCGAGCTCGGGGCGCGGTAGACCGCACCGGAGACGAATTCCGGTGCGGGCAAAGCCTTCCGGTCCAGTTTGCCGTTCGGGGTGAGCGGCAGCGCGTCCAGCACGACGATCGCGTCCGGAACCATGTAGCCGGTGAGGAATTCGCCGACCTGCTCGCGCAGCGCCACCGAGTCCAGGTCCGAACCGGCCTCGGGCACAACGTAACCCACCAACCGGTCACCGGCGTGCTCGTCCGCGCGCACCAGGACGACGGCCTGGCTCACCCCGGGGCAGCGCAGCAGCGCCGACTCGATCTCGCCGAGCTCGATGCGGAAGCCGCGCAACTGCACCTGCTGATCGCTGCGGCCCGCGTATTCGAGGTTGGCCCGCCCGCCGAAGCCGACCCAGCGGCCGACGTCGCCGGTGCGGTACATCCGGGATCCCGGCGCGCCGAACGGATTCGCCACGAACCGGGTCGCCGCCAGGCCGGGCCTGCCGAGGTAACCGCGCGAAAGTTGCGCGCCAGCCACGTAGATCTCACCGGCGACGCCGACCGGTGCGGGATGCACCCGCTCGTCGAGCACGTAGCCCTCCAGGCCCGGCAGCGCGCGACCGATGACGCTGGCCGCGTTGTCCACCATCTGCTCGTCGAGCGACAGGAACGACACGTGCACCGTGGTTTCGGTGATGCCGTACATATTCACCAGCCACGGCGCGTCCACCGCGTGCCGCTCGTACCAGCGGCGCAGCTGCCGCAGATCCAGTGCCTCGCCGCCGAATACGACGTAGCGCAACGCGAACTTGCCCTGATCCGTCGCGTGCAGTGTGCGATCGACTTCCGCCAGTTGGTAGAACGCGGACGGCGTCTGGTTGAGCACCGTCACCTGTTCGCGAATCAGCAACTCGCGGAACAACTCCGGCGAACGGGAGGTGAGGTAGTCCACCACCACCACGCTGCCGCCGTTGGCCAGCGAGCACCACAGCTCCCACACTGAGAAGTCGAAGGCGAACGAGTGGAACAGCGTCCACACATCGGTCTCGTCGAATTCGAAGAGCAGCTGGGTGTTCGCGAACAGCTCTACCACATTCCGGTGCGCGACGCCAACACCCTTGGGCACACCCGTCGAACCCGAGGTGTAGATGACGTAGGCCAGGTTGTCCGGACGCAACGGCGCGAGCCGGTCCCGGTCGGTGACCCGCTCGTCGGAGTAACCGCCGGTCTCCTCCAGCAGCACGACCGGAATATCACCGGCGGGCACCGCATCTCGCTCGCTCACCGTGGTGAGCAGGCAGGCCGGTGCGGCGTCGCCGAGCATGAATTCCAGGCGCTGGGCCGGATAGGTCGAATCGATCGGCAGGTACGCCGCACCGGAGAGCAACACGGCGAGCAGCGCGACCGGCAGCTCCTCGGTGCGCGGAACCGCAACGGCCACAAGCTTTTCCGGGCCCGCGCCCTGCGCGATGAGTGCCCGCGCGGCCCGCGCGGCACGGCTGTGCAGTTCATGGAAGGTAAGTGTGGTCTCGCCGTAGCGCACCGCGACCGCGTCCGGGCGGCGGCGGGCCTGGGTGGCGAGCAGATCCACCAGCGTCACCGCGGGCACGTTCGCGCCGCTGCTGTTCCACTCGTGCAGCACCAGCTCGCGCTCGCCGGGGGCGAGTACGTCGATATCTCCGACGATCACCGCGGAATCGGCGGCCACCGCGGCCAGGATGCGGCCGAAGCGATCCGCGAAATCCTGCACCGTCGGTTCGTCGAAGAGGTCGGTGGCGTAGCTGAAGGCCGCGGAAATGCCTTGCGGCGCACCGTGTACGTCGATGTCCTCGGCCAGCGCCAGCTGCAGGTCGAATTTGGCGAGCGGCACCGCGAGGTCGACGCCCGCCACCGAGAGGCCGGGCAGTTCGAGTTCGGCGCGGGCCAGGTTCTGGAAGGTGAGCATCACCTGGAACAGCGGATGCCGGGCCGCCGAACGCACCGGATCCAACAGCTCGACCAGCCGCTCGAACGGCACGTCCGCGTGCCCGAACGCCTCGACATCGGTGTGGCGCACCTCGCGCAGCAGCTCGTCGAAGCTCAGGCCGGGATCGATCTCGTTGCGCAGCACCAGCGTATTGACGAACATGCCGACCAGATCGTCGAGCGCCGCCTCGCCACGTCCGGCGACGGGTGTGCCGATCGCGATATCTCTGGTGCCGGACAGCCGCGCGAGCAGCACGGCGAGCGCGGCGTGCACCACCATGAACAACGTCGAATTGTGCTGGTGCGCAAGCTTGTTCAGTGCCGCGTGGACATCGGCGTCGATCCGGAACTCGTGGGTCGCACCCCGGTTGGACGCCACCGCGGGCCGTGGCCGGTCGGCGGGCAGCTCCAATTGCTCCGGCAGCGCGGCCAATTGGTTGCGCCAGAACGAGATCTGCTGTGCCAGTACCGAATCCGGATCGTCCTCGGCGCCCAGGATTTCCCGCTGCCAGATGGCGTAGTCGGCGTACTGCACCGTGAGCGCGGGCCATTCCGGTGCGCCGCCGTGCATCCGCTCCACATACGCGGTCATCAGGTCGCGGGTGAGCGGGCCCATCGAGAAGCCGTCGCCCGCGATGTGGTGCACGACGCAGATCAGCACATGGTCGTATTCGCCCAGTTCGAGTACCCGCACCCGGACCGGCGGCGCGACCGTGACGTCGAAGCCCTCGATCACCGTCGCGCCGACAAGCTCCGGCACCCGCGCCGGGTCCGCCTGTTCCACAACGAGATCCGGCACCGACCGCCGATCGCCGATCGGCAGCACCTGCTGGTAGCCCTCGCCGTCCACCTCGGGGTAGATGGTGCGCAGCACCTCGTGCCGCTCGCACAGATCGCGCACCGCGGCCCGCAGCGCCTCGATATCGAGTTTGCCGGTGAGCCGCACCGCGACCGGAATGTTGTTGACGCCGCTGGCCGGATCGAATCGGTTCAGGAACCACATCCGCTGCTGGGCGTACGACAGTGGGATCCGCGCAGGCCGCGGCTGCGGCCGCAGCGCCTGCCCCGCGGACGATCCGGCGTGCTGCTCCACCCGCTCGGCCAGCGCCGCGACGGTGGACGCCTCGAACAGCAACTGCACCGGCACCCGGATTTCGAGTGCGGAGCCGATGCGCGCGGCCGCCTGCGCGGCCAGCAGCGAATTGCCGCCGAGTTCGAAGAAGTCGTCGTCCGCGCCGACCCTGGCATCGGCGACACCCGAAAGCAGCAGCGCCGCGAACACATCCGCGACGATCTCCTCCACCGGCGTCGACGGCGCGCGGAATTTCCGTGCCGCGAATACCGGTTCGGGCAGCGCCGCACGATCGAGCTTGCCGACCGGGGTCAGCGGGATCTCGTCGAGCACCATGATCGCGGCCGGAATCATGTACGCGGGCAACGACGCACCGACGAACTCCGCCAGCTCGCCGGTATCGATGGCGACGCCGGCGCGCGGCAGCACATAAGAAACCAGCGCCGTCGCACCGGACGGCAGGGTTCGGCCGATGGTCGCCGCGTAATCGATATCCGGGTGTCCGGTGAGCGCGTTATCGATCTCGCCGAGCTCGATGCGGAAGCCGCGGATCTTCACCTGGAAATCGGAGCGACCCAAATATTCGATGGTGCCGTCGATTTCGCTGCGCCGCACCAGGTCGCCGGTGCGGTACAACCGCGCGCCCGGGTTACCGGTATCGGCACCGAACGGGCTGGCGACAAAACGTTCCGAGGTGAGCCCCGGACGGCCGAGGTAGCCCTGCGCCAGTGCGGGGCCGGAGAGGTAGAGCTCGCCGACGACACCGGCCGGCACCGGCCGCAGCCGCGAATCCAGTACGAACGCACCGACTCCCGCGATCGAGGTGCCGATGGTGATCGGCCCGCCGGGCCGCATCGGCGCACTGCTGGTCGCCAGGATCGTCGCCTCGGTCGGCCCGTATCCGTTGTAGAACAACCGATCCGGGCTCGCCCCCCAGCGCCCGACCAGCTCCGGGCCGAATTTGTCACCGGCGACCACGACGACCTGCAGGTCGTCCAGCCCGGCCGGATCCACCGACTCCAGCGCGCCGGGGGTGATCAGCATGTGCGAAACCTGTTCGCGGCGAAGCAGATCCGCCAGCTCGTACCCGCCGAACACCTTCGGCGGGGCGACCACGAGCGTCGCGCCCGCGGAGAATGCCAGCAGCAGCTCGAGCACGGAGACGTCGAAATTCGGCGAGCAGACGTGCAGCACCCGGGAATCCGGTGTCACATCGTAATGTTCGCGTTCGGCGGCCACCAGGCCCGCCAGACCGGTGTGGGTGACCACGACGCCCTTCGGCCGTCCGGTCGAACCCGAGGTGTAGATGACGTACGCCGGATGCCGCTCGTCGAGCGGGCGCACCCGGTCGGTGTAGGAGATCGGGTGCGCGGGGCGCGCGGCGATCCGGGCCGAGACCACCGGATCGTCCAATTCGATCCAGTAGATGGCGCTGCCGAGCGCGGCCCGGTGCGCCGAGGTGGTGAGGCCGAGCACCGCACCGGAATCGGAGACGATATGCGCGATGCGCTCGGCCGGGTAGCTCGGATCCACCGGCACATACGCCGCACCGGTTTTCGCGATGGCCCACACCGCGAGCACCGATTCCAGGCTGCGGGCGATACCGATGGCCACCACATCGCCCGGACCGACCCCGCGCTCGATCAGCTCGCGCGCCACCCGCGACGACGCCTCGTCCAATTCCTGATAGGTCAGCTCGCGGTCGTCGGCCGGGTCACCGGTCGGGTTGTAGCGAACGGCGACCGCTCCGGCCGCCGTCTCTACCGCAGATGTGAGCAGCTGACTGAACAGAAGGCCGCCTGACCTGCGACGACGGGTACCACGAGCAGAGCGGCGGGCGCTATCCATCCGAGTCCATTCACCTCTCGCGTCGTACCGAACCGCACGGCCAACGCGTAACCACCCCCACAGGTTCACATGACATGCCAGGCGGTGGCCGCGGTCCGAGCAATTTACACAGTGTAGGGAGACAGCGGTGAACGTCTACGGTCACCCGCCAGCCACAGTTGCATCGATAGGTGTACCCGGTCCGTTACGCAAGGCCCAAATGCGCCGGACAGATTCGGTAAATTATTCGATTCGGCTATTACCCCAGATGTTGCCCTTCCAGCGACATGGGGCCCAGGTATTCGAGGCACCATTCGCCCACCTGCGCGCCCGGCGCCCAGCGCATCCGATCGCCGGAGCGGAACATCCGCGCACCCGGCTCACCCCACGGATCCGCGATGAAGCGCCCGGCCGTGTGCGCAGGTCGCCCCTGGTATCCGCGCGCCAAACCCGCACCGGACAAATACAGTTCGCCCGCGACACCGGGCGGCACCGGATTCAGTCGGCGATCCAGGATGACAACGGTCACACCGGGAACCGGATAACCCACTACCGTATCCGCGCCGGCCACCAAGGCGGCGAGCGCGACCGGGCCCATCATCCCGGCCGCGCCGTAGCCGTTGAGATAGCGACGGCCGGGTTGCCATTTGGCCACCGCGTCGGCCGTTGTCGCGACGGTGGCGACCACCTCGAGCTCGTCGAGCCCGAACGGATCCAGCGATTCCAGCAGTGCGGGCTCGAGCATGGCGTGCGTCACATGTTCGGTGCGCAGCAGCTCACCCAGTTCGAAACCGCCGCCGCTCGCCGTCGGCGGTGCGAGCACCGCGGTGGCGCCCACGGCGAAGGCGCACAGCCACGCCGCCATCGAATCGTCGCCGGGTGCGCCGATATCCAGGTATCGGTGCCGCGAGGTTTGTCTGCTCAGGCCGATCAGGTGATCGATCAGCCCGGCGAGCCCGGCATGGGTGACGACGACACCATCGCGGCCGAGATAGATGGGATTCGAAATACGCAGCGGCGCAATCCGTTCCGCGTCGAGCACCGGATCGGGCGAGTATCGGCCGCATTCCGCGCGCACCTCGGGATCGTCCACTATCAGCCAATCGACGTTGTCCGGCAGTCGATTCGCGTTCGCGGCGAGGGAGATTCCCACCATCACATCCGGTACCTCGAACCGCTCCGCGGCCGAGTCGACGGCGACGAACGCGCCGCCCGTCTTGACCACCGCCCACACCGCGGCGACCAGCTCATACGAGCGCGGCAGCGCCAGCGCTACCAACGCCTCCGGGCCGATGCCACGCTCGATCAGCATCCGGGCCAGCCGCGAGGAATACGCGTCCAACTGCGCATAGGTGACCGACTCACCATCGGCGCGCACCGCGACCAGCTCCGAATTCCATTGCACGCCACGGGTATACATCGTGGTACGGCCGTCTCGCTCCCGGATCGCGATGCGGTCGGGGCCCCATCCCACGGCGCGGGTGAGCAGATCGGGCAGCAGCACATCGACCGACACCGGCCCGCCGGATACCGGTGCGCGCCAGAAATCGTCGCGCGGCGCGTTCGCGTGTCTGTTCAGCACGGCGCCGATTCGCGACAGCGCCGCGGCCGTCGTCATCCGCCAGTGCGTTTCCGGGATCCGGTGGTTGTCGATCGCGCCGTCCACCGCGGCGGTCCAGGTCGACGCGCCGCGCATGCCCGTCGGATCATCCAGGGCCGCAGTGAAATACACGAGATCACCGTGAAACAGCCTCGGGCGGTACGCATCGGCCAGCGCCGCCGACCGTACCGCCGCGTCGAGTACGCTTTCGATCCGCTCGGCGCCGAATGAGGCGAACGGCTCGGGTAATGCGGCCGCCAGCTCGGCCCGCGTCGGGTCGGCGGGGAGGTCGACTGCCGCAGCGTCGGCACCGAGCAGGCCACCGAGCAGTTCGGCCACCGGAACGTCGGACGCTTCGGCCGCATCCAGGTAGCTGTCCATGACGGCGAGCAGAGCCACCTCGGCGCCCGCGTCCTGCAACCGCACCGCCATCGCGTGCGCGAGCACACCGCCGAGCGACCAGCCGAGCAGGTGATACGGGCCGTCCGGCTGAACCGCCCGGATCTCGGCCACGTAGCGGGCCGCCCAGTCCTCGATCGAATCCGGCACCGCCCCGGGGGATGTCAGCGCCGGCGACTGTAGGCCGTAGATCGGCCGGTCGTCGAGATACGCGGCGAGCCCGGCGAACGACCAGGACACCCCGCCGATCGGATGGACGCAGAACAGCGGTGCCAACGAACCCGACGGTCGCAGCGCAAGCAGCACATCGAACGCCGACTCGGTCGCGAACCGGCCCGCCTGTCCGGCCGACAGCTGGGCGACCAGTGCCGCCGGGGTCGGCGCGGAGAACAGCCACATCACCGGAATCCGCTCGCCCAGTGCGGAACCGAGCCGCACAGCGAGACGGGTCGCGATCAGGGAATTGCCACCGAGCTCGAAGAAATTGTCCGTCAAGCCGATTCGTTCGCGGCCAAGCTCCTCGGCGAAGGCGGCGCAGACCGTGGTTTCCAGTGCGGTTGTCGGCGGCTGGAAGGTAGCTTGCTGGAATTCCGGTTCCGGCAAGGCCTTTCGGTCCAGTTTGCCGTTGATGTTCAGTGGTAGCGCGTCCAAGACCACGAAGGCCGATGGCACCATGTAGGACGGTAAAGCCTTCGATAAATCGGACTTCACCTGCGCTATCCAGGTATTCGGCAGACCGGGGACCGGGACCACGTACCCGACGAGTTGCGGGCCGGTTCGGGAATCGGATTTCACCGAGACCGCGGCCTGGACGATTTCGGGGCGTGCCAGCAGCGCGGCCTCGATCTCGCCGAGTTCGATACGGAAGCCGCGGATCTTCACCTGGAAATCGGTGCGGCCTCGGTACTCCAACTCGCCGTTGGCATTCCAGGCGACAAGGTCGCCGGTGCGATACATTCGGCGGCCCGGCGTGAAGGGATTCGCCACGAACCGCTCGGCGGTGAGCCCGGGGCGGTTCACGTAACCTTCCGCCAATTGCCTTCCGGCCAAATACAATTCGCCCGATACGCCGACCGGAACCGGGTGCAGGCGGTGGTCGAGGACGTAGACCTGGCTGTTCCACTCCGGGGCGCCGATCGTCACCGGTTGTTCGGTCACCTCATGGGCGGTGACCGAGACCGCGGCCTCGGTGGGACCGTACAGGTTGAACAGTTCGATATGCGGATAAGAGGTCCGGAGACGTTGCGCCAATGCGTCCGGAAGGGTCTCACCGATCGTCAGGACCCGCCGCAATCCATCCGGTAAACCGTTGGTCAGCAAGGCATCCAGCATCGAGGGCACCGCGTGCAGGGTGGTGACCCGTTCCCGGGCCATCAATTCGTTCAGGTAGGCGGGATCCCGATGCCCGTCGGGTGCGGCGATCACCAACCGGCCACCGCATGCGGCGGCCGACCAGAACTCCCACACCGAGAGGTCGAAGGTGGCCGCGGTCTTCAGCAGGACCGCATCCGCCGGGTCGAGACCGAATTCGGCGACCTTCCATTGCAATTGGTTGGATATCGCAGCGTGCGATACCGCGACGCCCTTCGGCCTGCCGGTGGAGCCCGAGGTGAAGATGACATAGGCCGTGTTCGACGGACGCAGCGGCGCAACCCGATCCGCATCCGTAACCGGCGCGGCAGACAGGTGGGCCAAGTCCAGTTCGTCGATACGCACCACCGGTGCGGCATCGGTATCGAAATCGACATTGGTCAATACGCGGACCGGTGCGGCCGTCTCCAGGATGTAGGCCGTGCGCTCGGTCGCCTGATCCGGATCCACCGGGACGTATGCGGCGCCCGCGACCGCTGTAGCGTACATCGCGACGACCAGATCGATCGAGCGCCGGAAGGCCAGCGCCACCCGGTCCTCCGGGGTTACACCGCACGAAATGAGATGGCGGGCAAGCTGATTGACTCTAGCGTCGAGTTCACCGTAGGTCAGGGTTATGCCGTCAGCACCGACCAGAGCCACGGCCGATCGGTCGGCGTCGACCGCGTCGGCGAGCAGTGTGGCCAATGTCGCCGTCCGGTCCGTCGGGTGCGCCGTCGAATTCCGGTGGGTTATCAATTCGGTGTACTCGGCGGGGTCGAGTAGTTCGATATCGCCGACAGCGGTGTGTGGTGCGGCGATGATCTCGGCGAGCAGTCGCGCGAAGCGATCGACGAAGTGCCGCACAGTGTTCCGGTCGAACAGATCGGTCGCGTAGGTGAAGTAACCCGAGATGCCTTCTGGTCGGCCGTTCTCGTCGTAACGGTCGGTGACGATCAGGTGCAGATCGAACTGCGACAGCTGCGTATCGATATCCACACCAGCCACCGTCAAACCAGGCAGCTCCAGACTGGACTGAGCCAGATTCTGGAACGACAAACCCACCTGGAACAACGGATGCCTTGCGGTCGACCGCACCGGATTGAGCACGTCGACGAGGCGCTCGAACGGCACATCGGCATTCGCGAACGCCCGAATATCGGTCTCACGCTGCCGGGCAAGCAGTTTCGTGAACGAGTCGGCCGCCTGCACCCTAGTGCGGAACACCAGCGTGTTGACGAACATACCGATCAAATCGTCGAGAACGGCCTCACCACGACCAGCCATCGGGGTGCCGATCGCAATGTCGTCGCTGCCCGACAACCGCGACAGCAACACCGCCAGCGCGGTGTGCACGACCATGAACAGCGTCGCACCCTCGGCACGGGCCAACTCGATCAATGCTCGGTGGGTGACGGCATCGATGGATAGGTCGACCGTGCCTCCGGAGAAAGACTGTATCGCGGGTCGCGGACGGTTCGACGGCAGGTCGAGGTGATCGGGCAGCTCGGCCAGCGCCTGTTTCCAGTAGCCGATCTGCTTGGCCGCCAACGAGTCCGGATTATCCTCGTCGCCCAGATAGGCGCGCTGCCAGATCGCGTAATCCGCGTACTGCACCGGCAGCGGTGGCCAGTCGGGTGCCGCGCCGACCGAGCGGGCCGCGTACGCGGTCATCAGATCGCGGGTGAGCGGGCCCATCGAGGCGGCGTCGGCGCAGATATGGTGCACCGACATCGCGAGCACGTATTCGTCTGCGACGTCGGCTATCTCGAAGAGCACGATCCGCAGGGGTATTTCGGAGGTGACATCGAATGCCGCCGAAACAAGTTGCGCCACTTCGATTTCCAGCACATCGGCGGTCACCTTCCGTATATCCAGCCGTGGCCGCACCGGTTGGATCCGCTGCACCGGACCGGCTTCGGTCTGCGGGTACACAGTTCGCAGAATTTCGTGGCGAGCGATCACATCCGCAACGGCGGATTGGAGTGCAGACACGTCGAGCGCACCGGTCAGCCGCACCGCGAGCGGGATGTTGTATGCCGCGGAATCGGGATCGAACCGGTTCAGGAACCACATCCGCTGCTGGGCGAGGGAAAGCGGAATCGCTTCCGGACGCGGACCCGCGACCAGCGCCGCACGACCCGCGCTCGCATTCCGGTGCAGCCAATCGGCCAGTCCGGCCACCGTCGGCGCCTCGAAGACCGCCCGCACCGGAACTCCGGTATTCAGCGCGGCGCCGACGCGGGCGACCATTCTGGTCGCCGTCAGCGAATTGCCGCCCAGGGCGAAGAAATCATCGTCCAGACCGACCTGGCGGACGTCGAGTAGCTCGGCGAAAACCTGGGCCACCGCGAGTTGTGCAGGCGTCTCCGGGGGTCGGTATGCGGTTGTCTCGAATTCCGGCTCCGGCAACGCCTTTCGATCGAGCTTGCCGTTGACATTCAGCGGCAGCGCATCGAGTACAACGAATGCCGAGGGCACCATGTACGACGGCAGACCCGCCGCCAGTGCCGACTTCACCTGCGCGACATCGACTTCCGCATCCGCCGCCACCAGGTAGGCGACCAGGCGATCACCAGTCTTCGGATCCGACTTCGCCACGACAGCGGTCTGCGCGATCTCCGGCAACGCCAGCAGCGCCGCCTCGATCTCACCCAACTCGATACGGAAACCACGGATCTTCACCTGGAAATCGGTACGACCCCGATACTCCAACTCACCGTTGGCATTCCAGGCGACAAGGTCACCGGTGCGATACATCCGCGCCCCTGCGGTGAACGGATTGGCGACGAACCGGTCCGCGGTCAGATCCGCGCGACCGAAGTAGCCACGCGCCAACTGCGCACCCGCCAAATACAACTCACCCGACACCCCGACCGGTACCGGACGCAACCGCGCATCCAGGACATACACCTGACTGTTCCACTCCGGCGCACCAATCGACACCGACACCTGATCAGCCGCGGTAACCCGGTGACTGGTGATCGACACCGCGGCCTCGGTCGGACCGTAAAGGTTGAACAACTCCGTACGCGGGTGCTCGGTCACGAACTTCTGCGCCAACGCGCCCGGCAACGCCTCACCGATCGCGAGAACTCGATGGAGATCGGAAAGGTGCGAGCGTGTTCGCGGCTCCGATATTGCGTGAGCCAACAATGCTTCCAGCATCGATGGCACCGCGTGCAGCGTTGTTACCGACTCACGAGCGATGAGCTCGTTGAGATAGGCCGGATCGCGATGTCCATCTGGTGCGGCGATAACCAGTCGGGCGCCCGAAACCGTTGCCGACCAGAACTCCCAGACCGACAGGTCGAATGTCGCGGCCGTTTTCAGCAGCAGCGAATCGGCTGGTCCGAGCTCGAATTCTGCTGTCTTCCATTGCAATTGGTTGGATATCGCGGCGTGCGATACCGCGACGCCCTTCGGCCTGCCGGTGGATCCCGAGGTGAAGATGACATAGGCCGTGTTCGACGGACGCAGCGGCGCAACCCGATCCACATCCGTAACCGGCGCGGCAGACAGGTAGGCCAAGTTCAGTTCGTCGATACACACCACCGGCGCGGCACCGGTTCCGAAATTCGCATCCGCGTTGGTCAATACGCAGACCGGTGCCGCCGTCTCCAGGATGTAGGCCGTGCGCTCAGCCGCCTGGTCCGGATCCACCGGCACATACGCACCACCGGACTTGGCCACCGCGTACATCGCCACGATCAGATCCACCGAACGGCGAATCGCCAACGCCACCCGTGCCTCCGGGCCGACACCCAACGAAATCAGGTGCCGAGCAAGACGATTCACCCTCGCATCGAGCTCACCGTAAGTCAGTTCGGCGCGCGGCCTATCGGCTACCAGGGCGACCGAATCCGGTGCTACCGCAACCGAATGGTCGAGCAGTGACACCAATGTGGCCGTGGTATCTGCGATGTGCGCGGTGTCATTCCATTCGGACAGGATGCGGGTGCGCTCGCTGGGGCCGAGCAGATCGATATCCCCCACGGCGACAGAGATGTCGGCGACGATGGCATCGATCAATCGCAGGAACCGATTCGCGAAACCCTGAACAGTTGTTTTGTCGAATAGGTCCGTGGCGTAGGTGAATACGCCGATGATGCCTTCTGGCTGACCGTTGTCGTCGTAACGGTCGGTGGCGATCAGATGCAGATCGAACTGCGACAACTGGGTATCGATATCCAACCCAGCCACCGTCAAACCAGGCAGCTCCAGACTCGACTGAGCCAAATTCTGGAACGACAAACCCACCTGGAACAACGGATGCCGCGCGGTCGACCGCACCGGGTTGAGCACCTCGACAAGGCGCTCGAACGGCACATCAGCATTGGCGAAGGCCTGGATATCGGTTTCGCGTTGCCGCGCAAGCAGATCGACGAACGGCTCACCGGCATCGATCCGCGAACGGAACACCAACGTGTTGACGAACATACCGATCAGGTCATCAAGCACAGCCTCACCACGACCAGCCATCGGCGTACCGATCGCGATATCGTCACTGCCCGACAACCGCGACAGCAACACCGCCAACGCGGTGTGCACGACCATGAACAGCGTCGCACCCTCAGCACGAGCCAGCTCGATCAACGCCTGATGCGTGCCCGCATCGACCCGCAACTCGACCTTGCCACCGGCGAAGGACTGCACCGCCGGACGCGGACGATCCGACGGCAAATCCAGCTGATCGGGCAGGTCAGCCAATGCTTGTCGCCAATAGGCAACCTGCTTGGACGCCAACGACTCCGGATCATCCTCACTACCCAGCAACTCACGCTGCCAAATCGAATAGTCCGCGTACTGCACCACAAGCGGAGCCCAGTTCGGGGGCTCACCCACCGAACGCGCCGCGTAGGCGGTCACCAGATCCCGGGTCAACGGGCCGACCGAGGCACCGTCACCAGCGATATGGTGCACCACCATCGCGAGAACGTATTCGTCGACGGCATCGGCGATCTGGAACAACGCCACCTTCACCGGCACCTCGGTGGTGACATCGAAAATCGTCGAAATCAGCTCGATGACAGCCGCTTCCACGTCGGCCGCCGCGACGACCCGCACATCCAGCTCGGGCACCGCCTGCGTCGGCGGCAGGATCACCTGCACCGCACCGGCCTCGGTCTGCGGATAAATCGTCCGCAGAATCTCATGCCGGGCAACGACATCCGTCATTGCCGCACGCAGCGCAATCACATCCAACGCACCGGTCAACCGCACCGCGACCGGGATGTTGTATGCCGCTGAACCGGGATCGAACCGGTTCAAGAACCACATCCGCTGCTGCGCCAACGACAATGGAATGTGTTCCGGCCGCGGACCGGCTACCAATTCCCTGCGCCCGGCCCCCGCAACCTGTTCGATCCGCACGGCGAGCCTGGCCACCGTCGACGCCTCGAACAGTGTCCGCACCGGAACCCTCGCATCCACCGCGGCACCCAGCCGCGCGACCACTTGGGTGGCGATCAGCGAATTGCCGCCCAAGGCAAAGAAATCGTCGTCCGCGCCGATCCGCGTGCCGCTATCGAGGCGCAGCACATCGGCGAATACACCCGCAACGATCTCCTCGATCGGGGTCGACGGCGCCCGGAACGCGCGGCGAGCGAATTCCGGAGCTGGCAGGGCCTTTCGATCCAACTTGCCGCTCGGGTTCAGCGGAAGCTCCGCCAACGGCACTATCGCCGACGGCACCATATACGACGGAAGTATCAGTGCCACCGCCACGGCCAGCTCCGCCGGATCGATCGCCCTGCCCGGCGACGGCACCGTGTACGCCACCAATTGATCGCCCAGTTCGGAAGGCACTACCGCGGCGACCGCTTGGCTTACGGAAGGCTGTGCCAGCAAAGCCGTTTCGATCTCACCCAACTCGATACGCTGACCACGGAACTTCACCTGGAAATCGGTACGGCCAATATAGTCGAGCACACCGTCGGCGTTGTCCGGTGTGGTGCGCCACACCACCAGATCACCCGTCCGGTACATACGCTTACCAGCGGCAAACGGATTGGCCACGAACCGATCCGCGGTCAGATCAGGCCGCCGCACATAACCACGCGCCAACTGATCCCCCGCCAGATACAACTCACCAGGCACACCCACCGGCACCGGCCGCAACCGCGAATCCAGCACATAGACTTCGGTATTCCACTGCGGCAAACCGATCGGCACCGTCCGTTCGGTAGCGTCCTCCGCAGGCCAATACGTCACCGACACCGCCGCCTCGGTCGGCCCATACAGGTTATGCACCGCAGCATCGGAAACAGCCTGCAACGCCGCCACCGTCTCCGGCGGCAACGCCTCACCAATCACGAACACATCCCGCAAAGACGGAACCGAACCCGGCCGCGTATGCGCCGCGAAAACAGTCAACATCGACGGCACGAAATCAGTAACCGTCACCCGCTGCGCGGCAATGGTCTCCGCGACATACACCGGGTCACGATGACCATCATGAGTGGCCACAACGAGTTTCGCGCCGACCCGCAGTGGCATGAAGTAGCCCCACAACGACACATCGAACGTCGTCGCCGTCTTCTGCAAATACACATCATCGGAATCAAGCGGATACTCCGCCAACATCCACGTGATCTGATTATTGATCGCCGCATGCGAAACCGCGACACCCTTAGGCTTACCCGTCGAACCCGACGTTAAAATCACATAAGCCGAATTCTCAGGCCGCACCGGCCGCAACAACTCATACGGCTGCACCGGCGTGCTGTCGAAACCGTCCAATGCCAAGGTGTCGATGCACACCACCGGAATTCCATCCGGCGCGACAATCGCATCGGACGTGGTCGTCAGCACACACACCGGTCGCGCGGTGCGCAATACGTGCCCGATGCGCTCGGCCGGATGATCCGGATCCAACGGCACATACGCACCACCGGCCGTAACAATCGCATACATACCGACAACAAGATCCAACGAACGCCGAACCGCCAGACCCACCAACGATTCCGCACCAACACCCTGCGAAATCAGATACCGGGCAAGGCTGTTCACCCGATCGTCGAACTCACCATAAGTCAGCTCAACACCCTCATAGGAAAGAGCGACAGCCTCCGGATGCGCCGCCACCGCCCGACGATAACCGTCCAGCAGGAGCTGCGCCGCAACCGAATGCCGCGTCTCATTCCACCCCAACAGAATTCGAGCCCGCTCGGCATCATCGAGCAGTTCCAGATCGCCTACGGCCGACTCCGGATTCGCGACGATCGCCGCCAGCACCCGACGCAGCCGTGCCACGAATCCGGCCACCGACGCCTCGTCGAACAGCGCCGTCGCATAGGTGACCTGCCCGGTGATCCCTGCGGGCGCACCGTCGGCAGCGTAGGCATCGCCGATATACCAGTGCAGGTCGAATTGCGAGGTCTCCACCGTAAGCGCTACTCCGGACACCGTCAGGCCCGACACCTCGACATCCGCCGGAATGGTGGTCCGCGCCATATTCTGGAACGAAAGTCCGACCTGGAACAGCGGATGCCGCGCGGTCGAGCGCTCCGGGTTGAGCACCTCCACCAGCCGCTCGAACGGCACATCGGCGTTCGCAAACCCGCGCAGATCCGTTTCGCGTTGGCGGGCAAGCAGTTTCACGAACGGCTCGGCCGGGTCCACCCGGGCGCGCAGTACCAGCGTGTTGACGAACATGCCGATCAGATCATCCAGCTCCGCCTCGCCACGGCCCGCGATCGACGCGCCGACGGCGATATCCTCGGTACCGGAGAGCCTGGCCAGCAGCACCGCGAGCGCCGCGTGCACGACCATGAACAGGGTCGCGCCCTGTGCCCGCGCCAATCGCACCAGGGCCGAATGCAATTCGGCCGCGATCTCGAATTCGACGGCCGCACCGGCGAAGGACTGAGCAGCTGGACGTGGCCGATCCGTCGGCAGCTCCAATTGCTCCGGCAGCCCGGCCAGGGCGTCGCGCCAGTACGCAATCTGCTTGGCGGCAACCGATTCCGGATCGCCTTCGTTGCCGAGCAGTGCGCGCTGCCAAAGCGCGTAATCCGCGTACTGCACCGGAAGCGGTGTCCAGTCCGGCGCCCGGCCCGCGGTCCGTGCGACATACGCCCGCACGAGATCCCGGATGAGCGGAGCATCCGATGACCCGTCGCTGGCGATGTGATGGATCGCCAGCGCCAGCAGATATTCCGGCTCAGGGGTATCCGACACAGTGATCAGCACAACCCGCAGCGGCGCCTCGGCGGTGACATCGAACCCGAGCGACAGCGCTGCACGCGCAACGGCTTCCAACTCGGCAGCCGGAACAGCATGCGTCTGCAACGGCGTCTCGATCTGCTCCGGCGGCAGCACCAGCTGCACCGGTCCCGCATCGGTTCGCGGATAGATCGTGCGCAGCACCTCATGGCGCACAACGAGATCCGTCATCGCCGACCGCAACGCATCGAGATCGAGCGCGCCGCGCAGGCGCACCGCGATCGGGATGTTATACACCGCCGACTCGGTATCGAATTGGTTCAGGAACCACATCCGCTGCTGCGCGGGCGAAAGCGGTATCCGCTCCGGCCGTCGACCGGCGACCAATTCCCGGCGACCGCCGCCTGCGACCGCGCCGAGCCGGGCGGCCAGCGTCGCGACGGTCGTCGCCTCGAACAGCCAGCGGACCGGCACCCGAGTGTCGAACGCCGCGCCCAGCCGGGCCGCGACCCGGGTCGCGATCAGCGAATTGCCGCCGAGCTCGAAGAAGTTGTCATCGGCGCCGATCCGCTCGTTCCGCAGCACCTCGGCGAATACGCCCGCGACGATCTCCTCGAACGCAGTGGCGGGTGCCCGATAGGCAACCTGCTGAAAAACCGGTTCCGGCAGTGCCTTTCGATCAATTTTGCCAACCGGTGTCAGCGGGATGGCGTCCAGCACGACGATCTGCGCGGGCACCATATGCGCCGGCAGGTCGCGCGCCGCATACGCGAGGAGTTCGGCCGGATCAACGGCACGACCCGGCGCGGGCAGCACATACGACACCAGAACCTGTGCACCGAGGGGATTCTCCCGACCGACGGTCGTGACGAACGCGACGTTGTCATTACGCCCGAGCACCGCATCGATCTCACCGAGCTCGATCCGGAAACCGCGGATCTTGACCTGAAAGTCGGTGCGGCCCAGGTATTCGATCTCCCAGGGCAGCGTTTCGTCGACGGTGTCCTCGCCGGGATGCTCGCTCGCGGGTACCCACCGCACGAGATCGCCGGTGCGGTACATCCGCTCGCCTCGTTCACCCCAAGGATTCGCCACGAAGCGGTCCGAGGTCAGACCGGGCTGGTTGTGATACCCCCGCGCCATCGCGGCACCGGCCAGGTACAGCTCGCCCGCGACGCCCGGCGGCACCGGGTTGAGCCGCGCGTCCAGGATCAGTGCCGAAATACCGTGCAACGGGCGGCCGATCGTGATCGGCTGCCCGGCGGTCAGCGGACCGTAGATCGCGCCGATGGTCATTTCGGTTGGGCCGTAACCGTTCACGTAACGGCGGCCCGGCTGCCAGGCGGCCACCAGTTCTGGTGTGGTCGCGTCGCCGCCGGTTGCCACGGTTTCCAGGGCCGTATCACTCGGCTCCAGGGTGCCGAGCAGGGCCGGCGTGATCACCGTGTGCGTCACCCGTTCCGCCCGGATGAGCTCGGCCAGCTCGACACCGCCGACGATAGACGGCGGCGCGATCACCAGGGCCGCACCGCTCGAGAACGCTGTCAGCCACTCCTCGACGGACTGGTCGAAGCTCGGTGAAGTGATCTGTAACATGCGGTGCCACTGGGCAATTCGATATACCGCGGTCGCATAACCGACGAAACCACCGAGGCCGGAATGGGTTACCGCAACGCCCTTGGGCTTACCGGTCGAGCCCGAGGTATAGATGATGTACGCCGGATGCCGCGGGTCCAACGGCGTCACGCGGTCGGCATCGGTCACCGGTTCGGCCGAGTGCGCGGCCAGTTGTGCATCGGTGGCGGGATCGTCGAGCACCAGCCAGGCGATATCGCCCGGCAGCTCCGCCGCGTGCGCGGCGATGGTCAAGCCGACCATCGCGCCCGAATCCGTGACCATGTGGCGGATCCGATCGGCCGGATAGGCCGGGTCGACCGGTACGAAGGCGGCACCGGTCGCGGCCACCGCCCAGCTCGCCGCGATCATCTCGTAGGACCGTGGAAAGGCCAGTGCGACAATCTTTTCCGGGCCCAGCCCGCGGGCGATCAGCATGCGCGCCAAACGCGCGGAGTAGTCGGCGAGCTCGCCGTACCCGATGGACCGGCCGAGATAACGTACCGCCACCCGGTCGCGGCCGCGGCGCACACCCCGGGCCAGCAGATCCGGCAGCAGGCCCGCGTCGACCGGCTCCGGGCCACGCACCGGCGTCAGCAGCCGGTACTCGTCCGCCGACAGCAGCGGTAGGTCGCCCACCGGTGTATCCGGCGCGGCGGTGGCGGCGGTCAGCAGCCGGGTGAACCGCTCGGCGAATGTCCGCACCGTGGCCTCATCGAAAAGGTCACGAGCGTACCGGAATTCGGCGTGTAGACCGTCGTCGTCCGATTCCTGCACCGTCAGCGATAGATCGAATTGCGAGTTGTTCAGTTCGTATTCGAACGCGCCGACCCGCAACCCGGGCAGCTCGAAATGGTTCGGGGGTAGGTTCCCGAACGAAAGATCCACCTGGAACAGTGGATTGCGCGCGGTGGACCGTTCCGGATCGATCAGTTCCACCAGCCGCTCGAACGGCAGGTCCGAATGTGCGAATGCCCCGAGGTCCACTTCCTTCGTGTGCGAGAGCAATTCGCCGAATGTGAGCTGTCCGGAGACCCGGGTGCGCAGCACGAGCGTATTGACGAACATGCCGATCAGATCGTCGAGTTCGGCCGCGCCGCGGCCCGCCACCGGGGTGCCGATGGCGATATCGTCGGTGCCGGACAACCGCGCCAGGAAGATCGCGAGTGCCGCGTGCACGGCCATGAACATGGTCGCGTTCTGCTCCTTGGCGATTCGCCGCAGCCGACGATGCACCGCGGCGTCCACCGTAAACGCAACCGCCCCACCGGAGAACGACTGAACGGCCGGACGCGGGCGGTCGGTCGGCAGATTCAGTTCATCGGGCAGCCCGGCCAGTGCGGCCCGCCAGTACCCGGCCTGCTCGGAAATCAGGCTGTCCGGATCGGCCTCGGAGCCGAGCACCTCGCGCTGCCAGATGCTGAAATCCGCGTATTGCACCGGCAGCGGCGCCCACGCGGGTGCCGCGCCCGCGCTGCGCGCCACATACGCGGTCATCACATCCCTGGTGAGCGGTCCCATCGACCAGCCGTCACCGCTGATGTGATGCACGACGAATACCAGCGCGTGCTCGTCGTCGCCGATCCGGAACAGCCACGCCCGCAACGGAACCTCGGCCGTCACATCGAATCCGGCCGACACCAGACCGATGACCCGCTCGAGGAGTTCGTCGGCCGCGACCGCGATCGGAGCGAGGTCGGGCACCGCCTGGCCGGGCGGCAGAATCACCTGTGCCGCAGTGCCGTTCATATCCGGATACACCGTGCGCAGAATCTCGTGCCGGTCGACGACATCGGCGACAGCCGCCTGCAGCGCCGCGATATCCAGCGCGCCGGAAAGCCGCACCGCCACCGAGATGTTGTACGCGGCCGATTCGGTGTCGAACCGGTTCAGAAACCACATCCGTTGCTGGGCAAGGGAAAGCGGAATCGAATCCGGTCGTCGGCCTGCGACCAGCGGTGCGCGCCCGCCCGACCCGGCGATCCCGGCAATCCGCTCGGCCAGCCCGGCGACGCTGGGCGCGTCGAACAGCAACCGCACCGGAACCGCGATATCCAGCGCGTTCCCGATTCGTGCGACCGCCTGGGCGGCCAGCAGGGAATTACCGCCCAGCTCGAAGAAGTCGTCATCGGCCCCGACCCGGTTCTGCTCGGCGTCGGGCAGCAGCAGCGCGCCGAATACCTCGGCGACAACCAGTTCGGTTGGCGTCGACGGCGCGCGGAACTCCCGCCCCGCGAATACCGGAGCTGGCAGCGCGGCCCGGTCCAGCTTGCCGACCGGGGTCACCGGAATCTCGTCCAACACCATGATCGATGCCGGAATCATGTACGCGGGCAAGGATTCTCCGGCGAACGACGCGAGCTCGCTCGTGCACACCGTGCTGCCGGGTCCCGGTAACACATAGGACACCAGCGCCGCCGCTCCGGTGGGCAGCGTGGTTCCGAGCGTCACCGCGAAATCCACGTCGGGGTGGCGGGTCAGCGCATTGTCGATCTCACCGAGTTCGATGCGCAGACCGCGGATTTTCACCTGGAAGTCGGCCCGGCCATGGAATTCGAATTCGCCGGATTCGGTGCGTCGTACCAGATCTCCGGTGCGGTACAGCCGTTCGCCCGTTTCGTCGTTGCCGAAGGGGTTGGCCACGAACCGCTCCGCGGTGAGCCCGGGGCGGCCGACATAGCCCTGGGCCAATGCGGGCCCGGCCAAGTACAGCTCGCCGATCACACCCGGTGGCACCAGCCGCAGCTGCGAATCGAGGACCAGCGTCCGCATTCCGGCCACCGGGCTGCCGATATTCACCGCCGCACCGGGCTGTAGCGCACCGGTGATGGTCGCGGCGACGGTGGCCTCGGTGGGGCCGTACGCGTTGTAGAAGGCGCGGTCCGCAGCGGCCCAGCGCTCAACCAGTTCGGCGCCGAGCCGGTCACCGCCCGCGTAGATCACCCTGAGCTGGTCCAGGCCGTCCGGATCCAGCGATTCGAGCGCGGGCGGGGTGATACAGAGGTGCGTAACCCGCTCCCGCCGAAGCAGTTCCGCCAGTTCCGTGCCGCCGAATACGGCCGGCGGCACCACCACGAGCGTCGCGCCCGCGGCGAAGGCCAGCAGCATTTCGATGATGGAGAAGTCGAAGCTCGGTGAGGACAGGTGCGTGACTCGCGCGTCCTGGCCGACGCCGCGCTCACGCAGTTCACCGACGAGATCGGCGAGGCCCGCATGCGATACCGCGACTCCCTTCGGCCGGCCGGTCGAGCCCGAGGTGTAGATCACGTAGGCGGGGTGCTGGTCGGACAGTTGTCGCAACCTGTCGGTGTAGGAGATCGGATGTCCCGACTTCGCCTCGATGCCTGCCTGGTTCGCCGGGTCGTCCAGCTCGATCCAGGTCAACGCCGTGCCGAGCCTCGGCCGATGGGCCGCGGTGGTAATGCCCAGCAGTGCACCGGAATCGGCGGCTATGTAGTCGATCCGGTCCAATGGATAGCCCGGATCGATCGGCACGTAGGCGGCGCCCGTCTTCGCCACCGCCCATACTGCGATAACCGACTCGATCGAGCGGGTGATCCCCACCGCGACGAATTCTCCTGGGCCCGCGCCGAATTCGATGAGATAGCGAGCCAACCGCGAGGAGGCCTCATCGAGCTCGCGATAGGTGAGTTCCTGCTGATCCGCGGCGTCACCGGTGGGGTTGAACCGTATCGCGACCGTGGTCGCGGCGGATTCCACTGCCGCGGTGAGCAACTGACCGAACAGGACGCTGCCGGCACGGCGGCGATTTCTCCCCCGAACGGTACGACGGACCGCGCTCATCTAGGCCTCCCTCCGGACAGGCGACGCTGGGCACCTGCGGCAGGATCGCGACCGGCGCGCTGCCGAACTGGTACCCCACACCTGTCTCCCAAACTCCGCTGCGGCAGAAAACCACTGCCGGTCAACCACATTGCGCCGAACTCCTCGGACTTCGATCCAAACCTGTTCCCAGCGGCGGGAAGTCGATCGATCGGCACATCGAGTGCGTGAAACGGGGATTCATGGCCGGACAACGCGATCGTCGGGAATTGCGTACCAGGGCTTGGGCCCTCACCGGCCCGGCCGAAACTCCAACCGCAGGGCTACGGCGGAGAGATAACCAGCACGGAGTGCGGCCCGAAAGCCCCGACAACCAGGGCCCCGGCTATCTGTGCCGGAATTACCAAGTGTCGGAGCCTGTTTCGATGCGGCTCGTCAGAGCCAGCCGCGCCTGGTCGCCTGCACACCCGCTTGGAAGCGGGTGCTCGCGCCGAGTCGTTCCAGCAGCCGGGCGGTGCGCCGCACCACCGTGCGGCGAGACATGCCGAGCCGCCTGGCGATGGTGTCGTCGGTGGCGCCGAGTCCCATCAGCGTGAGAATGGCGCGGTCGCGTTCGTCGAGCGCCTCCGCGGTCGGATTCACCGAAATCGGCGCGGCCAGCGACCACAGCACATCGAAGGTCTTCACCAGCATGTCCAGCGCGGGTGAGCCGGTGATGCGCAGGCCCATCGGATCGGGGCGGCGCTCGTCGACGTGCAGCACCAGGCTGGCCCGCTCGTCATCACTGATGATCAACTTGAAGGGCGGTTCGGGCAACGTACGGGCTTGCGCGCCACTGGCATTCGTGGACAGCGCATGACGCAGACGTTCCGCGTCCTGGTAAATCGTGTCCTGATAGAGGGTTTGGTAGCGGATGCCGTCACCGAGCCGAGATCGCTTGAGCAGGAACAACTGTCGTTCCCGCTCCAGATCACTCAGGTACGGGCCGCGCTCGATCACCTTGACGCACTTGCGCGCCGCCGTTTGCATCTCCTCGAAATCGGCCAGCATCTCCAGGCGTTCGAATACCGGGACCACGGCGCCGTTGCTGCGCGGCGAGCGCCGCACCGAACGGAAGGTCTCGCTGAGACGCGCTGCGGCCGTGTGCATCTGGTTGATCTCGTGCTGCCTGCGCCGGGCCTCGGCCTCGGACAGCGACTCCGGTGCGTGCGCGTCCCACACCACACCCCCTTCCGGGGTGATGATGCGGACGGCGGCCTGCAATTCGGCGAGCACGTCCAGGCTCACGGCGGCGGTCTCGGTGGAAACGCCCAAGTACTGCGCGATTTCGGCCAAACTCGATCGAGGATGATGCACCAGCACCGCGTATGCCCGCCCGTGTGGTGATCCCGCTTCGAAAATGTCGCCCAGCTCGGTCACCTGCCCGAGCCTAATGACCGATAGGTCCTTACGTGAGCCGATCAGTGCGGCGTGGGGCCCCACTGCATCGGAACACCCTTCGCGGCCAGCCACGGATACGGGTCGATCTTCGTGCCCGACGGATCCCAAATCTCCAGGTGCAGATGCGGACCGGTCGAGTTACCCCGATTGCCAACTGTCGCAATGACATCGCCGGTATTCACCCGCTGACCCGGATGCACGAAGAACTCGTTGACGTGACCGTAGACCGCGGTGGAGCCGTCGTCCTGCTTCACCCGCACCCACAGACCGAAGCCGGAGGCCGGGCCCGCGTCGATGACGGTGCCGCTGCTCACCGAGTGGATCGGCGCGCCGAGCTGATCGGCGAAATCGAGGCCGTAGTGGAATTCGCCCCAGCGAGAGCCGAATCCGGAGCTGATCTCGCCACCCACCGGGCGGACCGCCTGCTGCGGCGGCGCCGGGGTCATCTGCTGCTGCAGTCCCTTGATCACCTGCTCGGCCTGCGCCAGCGGACCGGCGACCTCCGGCGGCAGATTCTGCAGACCGAAGGGTGCGGCGACCGGAGCGGCCGGAGCGGGGGCGGGCGCCTCGGGCGCGGGGGCGGCATCGGCGACCGGGGTGGCGACCTGGGTGGTCTCGGCCACCGGCTCGGTCTTGGTCTGCAACTTGATGCTGCCGGACTGGTCACCGTGGTGATGCGAGCCGGGGAGCATCGGGGTCGCACCCGCGACGGCGGGCAGAAGTTGGGTGGCGGTGCCGATCAACGCACCGGTGGCAACCGCGACACCCGCGGCGACCTTCACCCGATCGCTGGTGGCCGGTTCGGCGCGGTGCCGCTTCGGGCGAACCGAAACGCCGTCGCCAACCAGGCTCATGACGGTAACGGAACTGGGACCAACTCGATGGTGCGGCAAAGCTCTGTCCTAGCGTCGGTAACACTCTGCTGGGTGTCGGTCGATGTAACGATTCGGCATCCGTTGTGACGGGAACTCTACCCCGTCGTGACCATTCCGCAACCTTCCGATTTATCACCGCTGGTGAGAGCGGGGTCACAGCTTCAACTAGGTGACACTGGAGCAGTGATCCTCGACGAAATACGCGTCCCGATCGTTCTCGCCCCCATGGCGGGCGGACCTTCGACACCCGAATTGGCCGCGGCGGTCACCGAGGCGGGCGGCCTCGGCTTCGTCGCCGCCGGATACCTCACCGCCGCGGACACCGCGGCCCGGATCAAGGCCACCCGAGCGCTGACGAGCGCACCGTTCGGCGTCAACCTGTTCGTGCCGGGCCCACCGACGCCGCAGACCGAATACGCCGCGTTCCTCGACCGCCTCCGCGGCGAATTCGAGCTCGGCACACCGAAATTCGACACCGACGACTGGACGGCGAAACTGGATCTGCTTGTCGCGGAACCGGTTGCGGTGGTGTCGTGCACGTTCGGCTGTCCATCCGCGGCCGAGATCGCGCGGCTGCGCGCCGTCGGCTCCGAGGTCTGGGTGACCGTCACCTCGGTGGCCGAGGCGCGGACCGCGGCCGAGGCCGGCGCGAATGTCCTTGTCGCCCAGGGAGCCGAGGCCGGTGGGCACCGTGGCACCTTCACCGATTCGGTGGCGGCCGATGACACCGATCCGCTCACCCTGCTCGCGCTGCTGCAACTGCTGCGGGCGGCCGTCGATCTGCCGGTGGTCGCCGCGGGTGGTCTGAGCACCGGCGCGGGCATCGCGGCGGCGCTGGCCGCGGGCGCGGCGGCCGCGCAGCTCGGCACCGTCTTCCTGCGCAGCCCGGAGGCGGGCACCAATCCGGTGCACCGCGCCGCCATCGGCACCGCGACCCCGACCATGCTCACCCGCGCCTTCACCGGTCGGCGCGCCCGCGGCCTGCGCAACCGGTTCATGACCGACTACAGCGCGGACGCCCCGGTGGCCTACCCCGAGATCCATTACGCGACAGCGCCATTGCGCGCCGCCGCCCGCGCCGCGGGCAATCCGGATGCGGTCAACCTGTGGGCCGGCCAGACCCATGAGCTCGCGGCCGAGCTACCGGCCGGCGAACTCGTCCGACAGCTGGCCGCCGAGACGAAAACCGCACTGACCACTGCACTTTCGGAACGGATTCAGGGTTGTTGACAACGACTTTCGTTTAGAATCATTGGGCATCGCAGTATTCCACTCCATTCAGGAGGAGAGCGCACATGTCCCTCGATGTTCCTGCCGCACTACTCGAACGCGCCGAGCGCGGCGAGGTCGACGACGCCGATTTCGTCGAATGTGTACGCAATTCGCTGCCGTACGCCTGGGAGGTAGTCAGCCGGGTGGCCGGTGAATTGCGTTCCGGTACAGCAGAATTCGCCGACAACGTGGTTCCACCGCCGGATGAGACGGCCCGCGGCCAGCTGCTGCGCGCCATGGCGTCCGACGCGATCCGCGGCGGATTGGAGCGCCACTTCGGAGTGAAGCTCGCCTTCCAGAATTGCCACCGAGTGGCAGCCTTCCCGCTGGCCGCGGTCGGCGGTCAGACCTACACCGAATTCATCGGCACCCGGGCCCAGCTGCTGAATCAGAGCCCGGAACTGCGTAACTGCTGAAAAATCGGGTAAACCCCGGCGCGGCAACGAATTAGAGCCGCGCCGGGGTTTTTCATGCGACATCGCCACCCCATGCCCTATTATCTACGTATGAATGCAGATAGCCAGGGAGGGCGGCCCCCGCTCGACGAGGACCAGGCGGCCCTGGTCGTCGAGGTATTCCGGATGTTGGCCGATGCCACCCGGGTACAGGTGCTGTGGGCCTTGGTCGACCGCGAACTGTCGGTGAACGACCTGGCCGGATGCGTCGGCAAACCGGCCGCCTCGGTATCCCAGCATCTGGCGAAGCTGCGCATGGCGCGGCTGGTGCGCACCCGCCGGTCCGGCACCACCATCTTCTACAGCCTGGAGAACGAACACATCCGGCAGCTGGTGCTGGACGCGGTGTACAACGCCGAACACGCCGGACCCGGAGTGCCCGCACATCACCAGGGCACGGCCGGGGTGCGCGAGCTGGCCCGGCATCGACGAGCGGAGGCGGGCGCATGAGCCACTTGAAGCGCGGGCACGGCGGGGATCACACGCACGACGCCAGCCGAATTCATGATCACAGTGATCGCTACGCGCACGGGCACACACATTCGGGCGAGCACACGCACAGCCACGAGCATGAGCACACGTCCGCGCATGCACACAGCCATCCGGACGGGCACAGCCATGGGCATCCGCACGAGCACGAGCATCCCGGCGGGATCCGCGGCATCCTCCGCGAGATATTCGTTCCGCACAGCCATGATTCGGCCGACAGCGTCGATGATGCCTTGGCGGCCAGCGCGATCGGCATCCGCGCGGTCAAGATCAGCCTGGCGGTGCTCGCCATCACCGCGGCACTACAGCTCGCGGTATTCCTCGTCTCGGGCTCGATCGCCTTGGCGGCGGACACAATTCACAATTTCTCCGACGCGCTGACCGCGGTGCCGCTGTGGATCGCGTTCGCGCTCGGCACCAGGGCCGCGACCCGGCGCTACACCTACGGCTTCGGCAGATCCGAGGATCTGGCCGGCTTGTTCGTCGTCGCGATGATCGCGATATCGGCGCTGCTGGCCGCGTACGAGGCGGCGCGTCGCCTGATCCATCCGGTGTCCATCGACCATCTGGGTTGGGTCGCGGCCGCCGGTCTGATCGGATTCCTCGGCAACGAGACGGTGGCGCTCTACCGGATCCGGGTCGGCAGGCGGATCGGATCGGCGGCGCTGGTGGCCGATGGACTGCACGCCAGGACCGACGGTTTCACCTCGCTGGCGGTGCTGGTCGGCGCGGGCGGTGTCGCGCTCGGATTCCCGCTCGCCGACCCGATAGTCGGACTGGTGATCACGGTCGCCATCCTGGCGGTGCTGCGCACGGCGGTGCGCGATGTGGTGCGCAGGCTGATGGACGCCGTCGACCCGGAGTTGGTGGATACCGCCGAGCGCGCGCTCGCGGCCGAACCCGGTGTGCTCGGGGTGCGCAGCCTGCGCATGCGCTGGATCGGGCACCGCCTGCACGCCGATGTGGAACTCGATGTGCCGCCGACGATTTCGCTCGCCGACGCGCACCACGTCGCGCACGAGGCCGAACATACGCTGACGCACGCGGTCCCCCGGCTCGATACGGCCCTGGTGCACGCCTACCCGGCACACGCAGGCTGACCACCCGACCCCGACTGCCCGGCGCGCTATCGGTGTGGCGACGGATTCCCGGTCCGGATACCCGCGACGGCTACCCTTGGGTAGCATCCCCGATGTGATGTGGATCATGGCTGGTTCTGCCACATGATGCTGACGCGCGCACGGAACCTGCCGATCCCGCCGGCCCTGCTCCGCCGGAGCCGGATCCCGGACGAATTGGAGTCCGTCGCGAGCATCGGGCCGGAGGTGGATCCGGCGGAGGCCGGACTGCCGCCCGACTACCCGGAGCAGATCTGGCGGCGCATGCGGCTGGTCTATCGCAGCGGGGCGCATCCAGCCGTGCAGGTGTGCATCCGCAGGCACGGCAAGGTGGTGTTCGATCGCGCGCTCGGGCATGCCCGCGGCAACGGACCCGATGATGCACCGGATGCCCCGAAAGTGCTTGCGACGCCGCGCACCCCGTTCGTCACCTATTCCGCGTCCAAGGGCGTCACCGCGTTCGTCGTGCACCTGCTCGTGGATCGCGGCCTGCTCGAACTGGATGCCCCGGTCTGCCGCTACATTCCCGAATACGGTTGCCACGGAAAGGAATCCATCACCATCGGGCAGGTGCTGGCGCACCGCTCCGGGGTGGCCGGGCTACCGCGCGCCGCCCTCGTACCCGAGGCCATCGCGAATCGTGAAGTGCTGGTACGGAATTTGTGCGCGGTGCACCCATCGATGCCGCCGGGCCGGTTCCAGTCGTATCACGCGCTGTCCGGCGGTTTCATCCTCGGCGAAGTGGTGCACCGGGTCACCGGGCGCGACATCCGCACCGTCCTCGACACCGAAATACTGCGGCCGCTCGGCTTCCGCTGGACCAATTACGGTGTGGCGCAGCGGTATATCCCGCTCCTCGCGCGCAATTACGTAACTGGGGCGCCGGTACTGCCGCCACTGTCCACCGCCATCGAACGACTACTCGGGGTGCCGTACGCGGAGGCCGTCGAAACCGGTAACGATCCGGCCTATCTCGGCATCATCGCGCCCGCGGCGAACGTGGTCAGCACCGCGAACGAATTCTCCCGGTTCTACGAAATCTTCCGCAGGGGCGGCGAACTCGACGGTCATCGGGTGATGCGACCGGAAACCATTGCGGCAGCGCTTGTTCCGCAGTCACGCATCGAACCCGATTTCTCGCTCGGGATGAACTTCGGCTTCGGCTACGGCCATATGCTCGGCGGCCGGGTGGTGAGCCTGTACGGCCCGGACACCAGGCGCGCCTTCGGGCATCTCGGTTTCACGAACAATGCCGCGTGGACGGATCCCGAGCGGGCGCTGTCCTGCGCGGTGCTCACCAGCGGCAAGCCGATCCTGTATCCGGAGCTCATCCGCTGGGTGGGGTTGCTGTACACAATCACCGCGGCCACCCCGAAGGTGCGCGCGTCCGACATGGCCTTCTGAGCGAAAGCCACTGTAGAAAAAGGAGTTTGGCGATGTTGAGCACCATGCAGGACGAGCAACTCTCGCTCGCCACGTTGCTGCGCTACGCATCGACGTTCGTCGGCGATTCCACCGTATCGACCTGGACCGGCAGCGGCGTGCGCATCAAGACCTATCGCGAGCTGGGCGTCGACGCGGCCCGGTTGGCGAATGCGTTGCGCGGCCTCGGTATCGGCATCGGTGACCGGGTCGGCACGTTCATGTGGAACAACACCGAGCATCTGTGCGCCTATATCGCGGTCCCCGCCATGGGCGCGGTACTGCACGCGCTGAACATCCGGCTGTTCCCCGATCAGCTGATCTACGTGGCCAATCACGCCGAGGATCAGGTGGTGCTCGTCGACGGTTCGCTGGTGCCGATGTTCAACCAATTGCTGCCGAAGATGAAGACGGTGCGCCACGTCATCGTGGTGAACGGCGACGCGGGCACGCTCACCGCGCCCGACGGCGTCCAGGTGCACGCGTATACCGAACTCCTCGCCGCACAGCCGGATACCTACGACTTTCCGGTGATCGACGAAAAGTCCGCCGCCGCAATGTGTTACACCTCGGGAACCACCGGCGACCCGAAGGGCGTCGTGTACTCGCACCGGTCCAACTGGCTGCACGCGATGCAGGTGGTCTCGCCCAACGGGATGGGCCTGTACCCGACCGATCAGATCCTGGCCATTGTCCCGCTGTTCCACGCCAATGCCTGGGGCCTGCCGTACGCCGCCCTCATGGCGGGCGCGAATCTCCTTATGCCGGACCGCTTCTTGCAGCCGGGGCCGCTGCTGGAGTGCATGGCCGATCAGCGGCCGAGTTTCGCCGCCGCGGTGCCGACGATCTGGGGCGGGGTGCTCGCGGCGCTGGCGGCCAAACCGCAGGACATCACCCATCTGCGCGCGGTGGTGGTCGGCGGTTCGGCCGTGCCGCCCTCGATGATGCGCGCCTTCCAGGACCGGCACAACGTCCGCGTCGTGCACGCATGGGGTATGACCGAGATGTCGCCGCTCGGCAGCGTCTGCCATCCGCCCGCCGGGCTGAGCGAGGAAGAGGAGTGGGCGTACCGGATCACCCAGGGCCGATTCCCGGCCGGCGTGCAGGCACGGCTCGTCGCCGACGACGGCACCGTACTGCCGAACGACGGACAAGCCTGGGGCGAGTTGGAGGTTCGCGGTCCGTGGATCACCGCCTCCTACTACTCGCCCGACGGTGTGCCGGTCGATCCGGAGAAATTCGACGACGGCTGGCTGCGCACCGGCGACGTCGGCAAGATCAGCCCCGACGGCTTCCTGACGCTGGTCGATCGCTCCAAGGATGTGATCAAGTCCGGCGGCGAATGGATCTCCTCGGTCGATCTGGAGAATGCGGTAATGGGCCATCCGGCCGTCGCCGAGGCCGCGGTGATCGGTGTGCCGGACGAGAAGTGGGACGAGCGCCCGCTGGTCGCGGTGGTACTCGCCGAGGGCGCCGCCGCCAAACCCGAAGAGCTGCGCGAGTTTTTGTCCGACAAGTTCGCCAAATGGCAACTGCCGGAACGCTGGACGTTCATCACCGAGGTCCCGAAGACCAGCGTCGGCAAATTCGACAAGAAGCGGCTGCGTGCCCAGTTCGCCGATGGCGAATTGACCGTCACCGAGCTGGCCTGATCGGCGGGTAGCCCGGATTCCTTGCGTGGCAATGGAATCCGGGCTCAGAGCCGGTCGTATATAGCGATCATCCGCTGCAGCATCTCGGTGGCGAAGTCGAGCGCGGCGATGTCGTAGTCCTCCAGTTCCGCGCGCAACGCCTCGGCCATCGCATCCAAGCGTTCGCGGCACCGCACCCGCCCCGCATCGGTGAGCGCGACCACCACCGAGCGTTTGCTCTGCGCCGAGCGCTCGCGCGTGACGTATCCGGCCGCGACCAAACCGTTGACCAACTGCGTCGTCGCGGGCCCCGTGGTTTCCGTGCCGAGCGCCAGCTGCCCGATCGACATAGGCCCTTGCTCGTAGAGCACTCGAAGGGCGCGCGCGTGGGTCAGCGAGAGGGCATCCGGTGCGCGGGTCGCGCGGCCACGCAGCCGCGAATCCGCGGCGCTGAGCCGGTAGGCCGCGCGACCCAGCCGGTCCAGGGCCGCCGCGCGGTCGGCCGATTCCGATCCTGACATGACGCCGATTCTCCATCTCGAGCTGACGGTTGACAGCCAGCATATCTTAAGTACTTAATAGATAAGTACTTAGCTTACTGGAAAGGATCACCCGATGACCGCACGTTCCGTCGGACAGAGCTGGACCCTCGATATCGCTTTGGCGCAGGGCGGTTTCGACGCACTACACCCGGAGGCCAGGGGCACTTTGGAAGAGCTCGGCTGCGACCACACCGATTTCGACAAGGTCTTCGCCATGGTCAAGAGCGGTGCCATGCTGCCGAAAGCCTGGGCGACCATCGCCGAGCAGGCCGAGGAGCGCGCCGCTCATCACGAGCGCAATGGCTTCGCCCGCACCGCCGCCGACCTTTACACGAGGGCCGCGGTGATGTGGGGCCGGGCGCAGTACTCGATCTTCGATGCGGCCGATCCGCGCAAACTTGCCTTCCGCGCACGCACCAACCACTGCGTCGAACGATTGGGCGCACTGCGCGGCGGACTGGTCCGGCGCGTCGAACTGGACTTCGACGGCAAGCGGATCTTCGGACTGCTACACCTGCCCGCGGGACCGGTGCGCAACGCGCCCGCCGTCATCCTCGGCCCCGGCATGGACATGATCAAAGAGGACTACATCCACACCGCCGAGCGGTATTACACAGCGCGCGGCATCGTCGCACTCTCCATCGAGGGCCCCGGCCAAGGCGAGAGCCGGGCCAATGGACTGACCGTCGACCTCACCAATTATGAACGCGCCGTTGGCCGTTTCCTCGACTACCTCACCGAGCTACCCGAGGTCGACCCGCACCGCATCGGCATGTTCGGCATCAGCATGAGCGGCTACTGGGGCTCCCGTGCCGCCGCCACCGATCGGCGGCTGGCCGCGCTCGCCGCCTTCGAGGCGCCGACGGGTGACTTCCGCACCATCTTCGAGAGTGCGCAACCCAGCTTCAAGAACAACTACATGTACATGTCGGGCTACACCGACGAGTCCGCTTTCGACCGAGACTTGGCCGCGCACATGCCAATTGGCGACCTCGTCGCCGACATCACCTGCCCGGTGCTGTACGGCATCGGCGAATTCGACGAGCTCACCCCGCTGGAGCAGGCCCTGGCAAACTACGAACTGGTCCAGGCGCCCAAGGAGATTCGCGTCTACGAGGGCGAATTCCACCCGCTCGGCGGTGTCGCCGCGGAGGTCTTCCGCTTCGGCGCCGAATGGTTGGAACGCGCGCTCGACGGCGAATTCGCCGAACCGAATCGCGATGTGCGCCACTACGTCCACCGCGATGGCCGCACCACCGACGGCACGGCGGATCCGCAGTGGTGGCTCGGCACCACGCCCGCCGCCCTCACCGCAGTCCGTTCCAGTCGGTGACCAGGGTCGCCGTATCCGCTCGGCAGCCAGAGGCACGGCGGCACAATTGACGCATGACATGGTCGATACACCTCTCGGCGGAGGAAGAAGCGGCGCTCGACGACTTCGCCGCCGCCGAGGGCCGATCGAGGCAGGAAATCGTCCGCGCGGCTCTGCGCGACTACCTCATGCGTCACCGACGCTGGTGCACGCCGATGTTCACCGCCGAGGAGAGTTTCGACTTAGGTGGTCCGATCAGGAAGAGCGACATCAGACGCCGCGGCGCGGACTAGTCACGCGGTTCGGGGTCGCGGCGCAGGGCTAGCTCCGCGAGTTCGGTCCAGTCGGCCAGGACCTGCTTGCGGCGTAGGCGGTCTCGGCCGACCATTTCGTCGAGGGTGGTGCCGCGGACCAGGTTGATGGTCAACCAGAAGGCGGATTCGATTCGCGCGCTGTCGATTCCGGGATCGATGCGGTCGGTGCACGCGGCGAGCAGTTCGAGGGTGAGATCGTGTTGGGCGCGCAGCATCTCGCGGCGTAGCACGCGGTCGTTGGCTATGCCGACGTAGAGCTCCACCGATGCCTTGCCGAGCTTGCCCGCGAAGGTGGCCGTCACCAACTCGACGAGCACCGCGCCACCGGTGCACGCCACGGGTAGCGTACGCAGCCGCCGCTGCAGAGCCTCCCGCTGCCGCTGCGTCAGATGCCCGATGGTCTGCGCGAAAAGCTGTTCCCGAGTGTGGAAGTGGTGCAGCTGAGCGCCGCGCGTCACCCCGGCGCGCGCGGTGATATCGGCGATCGACGCACCGCCGTAGCCGACCTCGGCCAGGCTATCCACGGCCGCGTCCAGCAGCGTCGCCCGCGTGCGCAGGCTCTTCTCCTGATGTTTGTTCGGCGGTAGCGGCGAAACCATTCGCCCAGTGTAGACGGCCATAAATGCGTGCTACATTGCATGCAATCAGGTGTCGTTCGTCACGAGATTGCGGGGTAGCCGAGATGGCGGTTGAGCGGATGCTGCCGACACAGGAGGCCAGGGACCTGCTCGAGTTGACCCGGGATATCGCGGACAAGGTGCTGGAGCCGCGGGTCGTCGAATGCGAGAAGTCCGCGACGTTCCCGGATGGCGTATTTCCCGCGCTCGGCGCGGCCGGGCTGCTGAGCCTGCCGTATCCCGAGGAGTTCGGCGGCGGTGGTCAACCGTACGAGGTCTACCTGCAGGTGCTGGAGGAGTTGGCGAGCCGCTGGGCGGCGGTCGCGGTGGCGGTGAGCGTGCACGGCCTGTCCTGCCATCCGCTGTTCACCTTCGGCTCCGATGCGCAGAAAAAGCGTTGGCTCGGCGATATGCTGTCCGGCGAAACCGTTGGCGCGTACAGCCTTTCGGAGCCGCAGGCCGGATCGGATGCCGCCGCGCTGCGCTGCCGGGCCACGAAAGTCGATGGCGGATATCGGATCACCGGATCGAAGGCGTGGATCACCAACGGCGGCAAGGCCGATTTCTACACGCTGTTCGCCAGGACCGGCGATGGCTCCCGCGGCATTTCCTGCTTCCTGGTGCCGCGCGACACGGCGGGGCTGAGCTTCGGCAAGCCCGAGGAGAAGATGGGCCTGCGCGGCATCCCGACGACAACGGCCGCCTACGACGCTGCGTTCGTGCCCGAAGAGCGGCTGATCGGCGAAGAGGGACAAGGGCTTTCGATAGCATTCAGCGCCCTCGATTCGGGACGTCTCGGCATCGCCGCGGTGGCCACCGGCCTGGCACAGCGCGCACTCGACGACGCGGTCGCCTACGCCAAGGAGCGAGAAGCGTTCGGCCGCCACATCATCGACCATCAGGGCCTCGGCTTCCTGCTCGCCGATATGGCCGCGGCGGTGGATTCGGCCCGCGCCACCTACCTCGACGCCGCCCGCCGCCGCGATGCCGGACTCCCCTACTCACGCCAGGCCAGCGTGGCCAAACTGATCGCGACGGACGCCGCCATGAAGGTCACCACCGACGCGGTCCAGGTTTTCGGCGGCTACGGCTACACCCAGGATTTCCCGGTGGAGCGGTATATGCGCGAGGCCAAGGTGATGCAGATCTTCGAGGGCACCAACCAGATCCAGCGGCTTGTGATCGCGCGTCAGCTCGCCGCCAACTGATGGCCGAAAATATGGATTCACTGTCCGGCGATCTCTCCTGACCTGCGGGTACCCGCCCGTACGCTGAGATCATGACATCGCCGTCCATCATCATCATCGGCGCGGGCTTCGCCGGACTCGGCCTGGCACTGGACCTGCGCCGCAACGGCCTGGACAACTTCCTCATCCTGGAACGCGCCGCCGACCTCGGCGGCGTCTGGCGGGAGAACACCTACCCCGGCGCCGCATGCGATGTACCGTCCCCGCTGTACTCGTGGTCGTTCGAGCCGAAATCCGATTGGCCACGGCGGTTTTCGGAACAGGCCGACATCCACGCGTATATGCGCACGGTGGTCGAGAAGTACGGACTGGCGCGCTACATCCGGTTCGGCACCGAGGTCACCGACGCCGAATTCGACGAGCGCGCGGGCCGCTGGACCGTCACCACCGCCGACGGCGCGAATCTCGTTGCCGACCTGCTGATCCCGGCGGTCGGCCAGCTGTCCCGGCCCGCCATGCCGAATCTGCCGGGCATCGACGCGTTCACCGGCCCGGCCTTCCACTCTGCCGAATGGGACCATCGCGTCGACCTCACCGGTAAGCGGGTGGCCTGCATCGGCACCGGAGCCAGTGCGATCCAATACATTCCGCGCATTCAGCCGAAAGCGGCCCACCTCACCCTGTTTCAGCGTTCGGCCGCCTGGGTGCTGCCCAAACCGGATACCGAATACAGCGCGCTGCATCACGCGCTGTTCAAGTACTTCCCGCCGAGCAGGCTGGCCGAGCGGTTCGCCGTATGGTCCTTCTTCGAGGTTATGGCGTTGGCGCTCACCGACATTCCCGCCATCAAAACCCCGGTGATCGCGCTCGCCGACCGGCACCGCACCAGACAGGTCACCGATCCGGAGCTGCGGGCCAAGCTGACACCCGATTACGCGGCCGGCTGTAAACGCGGACTCTTCTCCAACGACTACTTCCCGGCACTGACCCAACCCAACGTCACCGTGGAAACCTCGGCGATCGAGGCGATCACCCCATCGGGCATCCGCACCGCGGACGGCGTCGAACACGAGGTGGACGTCATCATCTACGGCACCGGCTTCAAAGGTACGGAATTCCTCGCGCCGATGAATATCTACGGTGCGGGCGGACGCAAGCTGGCCGATGTCTGGGGCGATGCGGGCGCCCGCGCCTACCTGGGACTATCCGTTCCCGGCTTTCCCAATATGTTCATCATGTACGGACCGAATACGAACGTCGGTTCCGGTTCGATCGTCTACATGCTGGAATCGCAGGCGCGCTATATCCGCCAGGTCGTCGAATATCTCACCGATCGGCCCGGTCGCTCGCTGGCCGCCAGGGCCGACGCCGAACAGCGCTGGGACGACTGGCTGCAGCGCAGGCTCGAAGACACGCCGTGGAACTTCTGCTCCAGCTGGTACCGCAACGCGGCGGGCCGGATCACCAACAACTGGCCCGGCGCGACGGTGCTCTACCGGTGGAAAACAAGGACATTCGACCCGGCCGACTACACCGAACGACAGGCGGCGCTGCCACTCGGCGCGGTCGGCTGACCAGGCACTATGCCCGACCCACTAGGCTTGGGCACTGTTCGACACACCGGACGGAAGAGGTGCGAACAGTGACCATCCTGCTGCTGATCATCGTGATCGTCGTCGCCGTCGCCGCATTCGTCATCGTGCAGTCCCGCCGAACCAAACAGCTCGCGGAACTGCAACTGGCCGATGCGCTCGCCGACGCCCGCCAGGTGAACGAGCGGCTCGGCGGCCAGGTATACAGCCTCACCGGCAGCAACGAGGCGGCCAAACAGGCGCTGGCCGACGCGTCCGAGCGGCATATCGCCGCCGGCTCGCAGCTCGAGCAGGCCCGTACACCCGCACAGGCGCGCCTCGCCAAACAGACCGCGCTGGAAGGGCTCTACTACATCCGCGCCGCACGCACCGCCATGAATATGGACCCCGGCCCCGAAGTGCCCGCGCTCGACGGCCAGAACACCGCGGGTCGAGTCACCGAGAACCGGACCATCGACTACGACGGCAGGCAGATCACCGCATCCCCGAACCCGTCGGCCAGCACACCCAACTACTATCCCGGCGGCCGCGTCGCCGGACGCCCCGTCCCCGCGGGCTGGTACTCCGAGCCGTGGTGGAAACCCGCGCTGATCGGCGGCGCCTGGGGCCTCGGCTCCGCACTCCTGTTCACCACCCTGTTCTCCGGTATGGATGGCGTGCACTACGACGCCCAAGGCTTCGAAAGCGGCTACGGCGACGGCTACCAAGACGGACTGGCCGCCGCGGACAGCGGCTACGACGGCAGTGGTTACAACGACGCAAGCTACGACTCCGGCAACTACGACAACAGCGGCTACGACTCGAGCGGCTACGACAGCGGCGACTTCTTCGACAGCGGCGGCGGTTTCGATGGCGGCTTCGACTCCGGCGGCGACTTCTAACCCCGGCCCGACCACCGTCACACCCCAGCGATGCGACCCAACCCGCCCACACCCGGTAGACTCCCATCGTCCCGGTGGATCACCATCCACCCGCCCTCGTAGCTCAGGGGATAGAGCACGGCTCTCCTAAAGCCGGTGTCGCAGGTTCGAATCCTGCCGAGGGCACAACAACTTTCGCGATTCACTCCGAATCCGTGGGGAGTGTGTGGGGAGCGTCACCGCCGAGCCGGTCCCGTGCCGCCCGCGCCTGCACATCCAGCTTCGACGCCACTTCGAGCAGGTCACTCGGGAAAAACGCCGCGTAGTGCTTCAGCGTCGTCGACGGTGATTCGTGGCCAAGCATCCAAGAAACCGCCACCACCGACGCGCCAGCCTGGATCGCGAGACTGGCCGCCATATCGCGCAGGTTCTGCGGCGCGATGTCCAGCGCCAGCCGTTCAACCACATCATCGAGCACGTCACGCCGAAAATTGCGATTCCGCAGCGGCGTATTTCGCTGTGAC
The DNA here is from genome assembly GCF_020361265.1 of Nocardia sp. JCM 34519.1. Lineage (NCBI taxonomy): Bacteria > Bacillati > Actinomycetota > Actinomycetes > Mycobacteriales > Nocardiaceae > Nocardia > Nocardia sp. JCM 34519.1. The sequence goes on along the minus strand of NZ_JAIRBR010000006.1, from coordinate 377,958 downwards.
GGGAAAGCCAGCTCGTCCGCCTTCTTTCCATCGAGGTACCGGCCGAGATCTTCTACGAGGAATTCCGGGAGCGGCACCGTCCGCGCCTGATGTGTCTTCACGTCGCCGATCTCGCCGGTTTCGGCCACCAGCGCCTTCAAGAGCGGCGCGCTGCGACCCACAGCGGCGAGACGGGGCTCCGCTGCGCTCCGCCCCTCACCGGAGCGTCGGCCGTCGCAGCCCACGCCAGCTCGCCGACGAGATCCCATCAGCTCACCTTCGCAGCCGATGCCCACATCTGCTGGTCACGCATATACGAGTCGTATCGGACGATTGGGCGGATGCCTACCGATCAGGCCCGCTCAGGTAGCACAATCCCCTGTGCTGCCAGTTCCTCATCCGCATGCCATCCGTCGACCGTCCACTCGATGGTCAGGTCGTAATCATTACCCCAACGATCACGAATATCGTCAACGATGAGCTCCACCAACTCCCGCGCACCGTCCAACTGCTCGTTGATGCCGAAGTCCGAGTCGCGTAGACCCCACGTCGCCGCCCAGAAGTTGATATCCGGGTCGTGCGGTTCGTAATGCCTTGTCAACTCAACTTCGACAACCTCGGAGCCACGTGCCCGCGGTGGTGAAGACGGAGGAACATTCGGCCCAGGACGGGAAGCGGCCTTCTGCTCGGCACGCTCACGAGCACGACGCTGCTGACGGGATTCACTCATCTCTGGATGGTGAACCCAAACCCCCTGCCGGACAACCAGTCCCGACACGCCGACAGCGGTACCCCGCAATCAGCGGTCACGAACCCGGATCGTGGGGCTGCTCAAAGTGACGGCGATGAAAGTCATTCATCAGCAAGAGCGCCCGCTTCTCCAACCGCGCCATAGTCTCCGGGTCCATCCCCTGAGTCACGACGACGGACACAACGACCCGACCGTCCTCCCGCAGCGCAGGGTCGCTTTGGTGCGTTGCAATCCTGAAGCCGAGGGCACGACCGGCTCGTCGGCATGATCTGCGCGCCTCGGCGATGCCGTCAACGTCGGTCGGATCAAAGGATCTTCGCCATTCGAGATTCATCTCAAGCGATCGCATGATCTCCAACGTCAGTTCATCGGTGGGCTCACCCATACGATCGGATGGTACGCCCGGAAGGGCCCGACTCCCCGCCCGACCGAAGGGCGGCAAGTATGGACAGTCAGAGGCGCGGGGAGTGAGCGGGGAGTGAACCGGTGACACGCCGTCCCATCCGGTAGCACCGTCTAGCGGCAAATCGCTAGGTCAAAACCCTTGTTGGCCAATCTATCTGGGCGACGGCGCCCATCAGCGGCCGGGTGCCGAGGCGGGGCAGCAGCCGTCCGGTGAGCATGGGCACCACCACGATTGGGACTGTCATCGGTAGAAAGGCCATACCGGCTTGCAGTGGTGTCATGTCGTGCCCGGACACCATCCATTGGGACAGCGCGAAGAGCAGACCGTAGTAGATGAGCTGGGCCAGCACCGCGACCGTCAGGTCCACTCGAATCCGACTCAGCCGCAACAGTTTCGGAGGTAGCACCGGCACCAGAGCGCGCCGTTCCACCGCCGCCAGCACGCCACCGGCCAGCACGGCCACCAGCAATACGACTGCGGGGCCCGGGCGCAGCCACCCTCCCGTGCCCGCGTCGACCAGCCCGAAGGCCAGCGCAGTGAGCATGGCTCATCGACCTGCGCGCCGCTCGACGCTGAGGTAAGGGACCGACTCCCGGCGCACCGGACGCACGAGATCGACTGTGCGCCAACGACCGCACCCGTTGGTACGCCCGGAATCGGCACTATCCGACGTCCAACCGATGATCGAGTTACCTTGTCAGACAGGCGATCAGCTGGCGCAGGAGGTCATCAGTCCGGCCTTCGGCGACCTGTGGATTGCCCGGTGACATCAGTGCTCACAGGAGGGCATCTGTGGCCTCGAAGCCTCCGGCCAATTCAGCTTCTCGCCATCCATGATCCACGCCAACAAGTGCTCCTTTTCGTCGTAGAATTTCTGGAGATTTGTCGCTATTTCACAGCCAGGTTTGAGTTCCAGCTTGAGGTTGGACGCCTTTTCCTTGACCTTATCGTTGTAAATTTTCCTATTAGTGCACATTTTCTCGCGCGTATTCTTGTTGAAGCCATCGTCACCGTACAGACTGTTGCGGGCCTCCGATTGAATACCTTGGTTGCCCACGGTTTCGTACGGTTCCAGGTCGAGCCATACAGCCATCTCTTTGTACCACCGATTCTCATGCACCCCCTCACAAAGGCCCATGTCGTAGGCGATCTTCATAATATTCTCGTCCTCGGTATCTTCGTCGATCTGACCGTGAGCGGGCACCGCGGACAACATCACCGCAATAAATCCTGCTACGATAACCGGCACCCGGAGAAATGCACCGATACCGCGGTTCGCACGAATGCCCGGCCCCAACACTTTCTCGATCATTGCCACAACCTCCATATCTCGGTTAAAGAAAAGAATTTCCGGTAAGTCCCCAGCCCGTATTGCTGTCCAGGATCAGCAGCTCTGCCGCCCGGTCTTCTACACGCAATCAGGCCGAAGCAGGCACCGACATATCTTCGTTGCCACGGACGACGCGGATGGCAGGCGCGCTCGACGGCGATCTCCGACATCGGCTGGGCGACAAGGGATATCAAAGCTCCGGCATGGCCATCCGGCCAGGTCCGATGCCGACACCGATCCGAACTGATGTCCCGGAACAACTTTCGCGGTGGCACCCATCCGGCGGCTGGGCCGTACCGAATGACGTTGCGGCACTAGCCCTTCCTGGTAGCTACGCGTTGGCCGAGGATGTGCCTGCAGCACGGAACAGCGCCATTCGACATCCGTGCAGAGAAGCGTCAAATGCCCAGTTCACACGAATTTAGGAGACATATGATCCTCGGAATAGTCGGCCATCTGATCGTCGGTTTGCTCGACGTGGTTCGCGTTCTGCTCGCTCCCTAGCACACCGGTCTCGGGTGAGACCGGCCTTCCCGGTCTCACCCGAGACCGCGAGCCACGGTCCGACCGAATTGTGCTGTGCCACTGAGATTTTCCTGTCGACAAGGTGGGATGTTGTACGGAAGATTATTGCCTTCGGTCCGGTGCCGGGCAGCGGGCGCGGCGTTAGTGGTCTGCCTTGCCGTGATGGGCGCGGGCACCGCGCGAGCGGAATCGGAGGACCCGTCCGCGGTACCCGACCAGGGTTGTCCACCGCTGTACGTGCTCGGGGTGCAGGGCACCGGCCAGTCCGCCCCGGATGCCGATCTCACAAGCGATTCAGGACTGCTGGCAACGATTTTGGGGCCGTTGACCGGAATGGGGCACGCGTTGGTCGCCCGCGCCTACGTGCCCTATGCGGCGGGATTCGGGGGCGCGGTACCGGGTGGGCCGTTGCCGTATTCGGCATCGGTGTCCGGTGGACTGGACAAGCTGCGGGAGATGGCCGCCGAGGTGGTGCGGCACTGTCCGGCGACCGAACTCGGTATGGTGGGTTATTCCCAAGGGGCGCATATCGTTTCGATGTTCGCCCAGGAGGTGGGCCAGGGCGCCGGTGTGGTGCCCGCGGATCGGGTGGCCGCGGTGGCGTTGTTGGCTGATCCGACGCGGGGGCCCGCCGCACCGCTGTTCCCCGGCGCGCCAGGCAGTTCCGGCCCGGATCCGGCGCCGGGAACCACGGGGGCGAATGTATCCGGGTTGTCGGTGGCCGCGCAGGAGACCGCGTCGGGCGGCGGTATCGGACCCGAGCGCGATATCGCCACTGATTTCGGCGCGCTCACCGGCCGGGTGGCCTCGTTCTGCATCCCCGGCGATCTGTCCTGCGACGCGCCGACCGGTATACCGCTGTTGCGGATGCTGGTCAATATCGCCGGGCAGTCCGAGCTGGATCCGGCCGATCCGCTCGCGGCGCTGGCCTCGATCGCCGAGGTCGCGCGGGAAACCGCGGCCAAAACCGCGACCGCCGTGGTGAATCAGGATGTCCTCGGCTATTCCCTCGGCACCCTCGCACTGGCTCCCGGCCTGCCGTTGAGCAGGCGGCTGGCCGAGGCCTCCGATCCCAGGGAAACCCCGGACGTCCGACAGGCGTTATCGAAAATCGCTGCGAGCGCGTTCAATTCGGTCACCCTCGCCCTTACCGGCACCGCATTGCCGATGGGTGATCTCGCCGAGGTCATGACCGTCGGCGCGACGGACCCGCTGGCGGGCCTGGCTTGCCTGGCCCAGAAAATCCTTGCGGCAGCGCATAATCCGCCGCCCCGCCCGGCTGCCCATCGGTTGCTCAGCGAGATCTTCGACGCGGTGGGTCAAGTGATCGCCGAGGGCGGCCAACTGCTCGATCCGGAGATCTGGTCAAAATACCTCGACACCGTCCGCAGGCATGGCGCCTACGCGGTCGCGGCCTTCACCACCGGTGGCGATCCCGCCGTCCGGTTCGTCACCGACTGGTTCACCGCGGTGGCCCGTGACCTGGCCGGGCACCGGATCCCCCGCGCCGCACCCACACCGGTCGGCCTCGCGCCAACCGCGCCGAACCCGCCCACTCCCGACCCCGTCGCCACACCGGAACAGCCTGCGCCGATACAGGTTTCGAATATGGCCGAGCAACCGTCGGCACCGGATACCCACAGTCGGCAGTCCGGAGATCCGCATCCGCTCGGCTACGGCCATCGCCCGGAGCCATACCTCACCTGGCTGCTGATCCTGCTGAGCGTCAGCGCTGCCCTGTGGGGGCTCGGACGGCTGGTCGCCCGCTATCTGACGCGTAACCTCTAAGCGCGAATCCCGCCGAGGGCGCAACGCCTTTCGCGACTCACATCGGGTACACCGGATGCTTGCGCGGATTGAATTCCGGTTTGACCGTCGGCTTGTCGCGCAACAGGCGTAGGGCGTGGCGTATTTCCAGGCGGGTCCGTGACGGTTCGATGACCGCGTCGATGTAGCCGCGTTCGGCGGCCACCCACGGGGTGGCGATCGTCTCGTTGTAATGGTTGATCATGAATTCGCGTGCCGCGCTGCGTTGTTCCTCCGGCATCGCCGCCAACTGGCGTTTACCGAGTAGGTCGACCGCGCTTTCCGCGCCGATCACCGCGATTCGGGCGGTCGGCCACGCGAAACTGATATCCGCGCCGACCTGCCGGGCGGCCATCATGCCGTACGCACCGCCGTAGGACTTGCGCACCACCAGGTTGATGATCGGCACCGTCGCCTCGATGATCGCGCGCGGGACACGGCCGCCGCGGATGATCACACCGCTGGCTTCCTCCGCGAGGCCGGGCAGCACGCCCGGGGTGTCGGCGACGAACACCAGCGGAATGTTGAACGCATCGCACAGCCGGATGAAATAGGTCGACTTGTCCGAGCAGGCGGCGTCGATGGAACCGCCGAGCACCAGCGGCTGGTTGGCGATGACACCGACCGGATATCCGTCCACCCTGGCGAATCCGGTGATCAGATTCGGCGCGAACGCGGCGCGGATCTCGTGGAATCCGCCGTCGTCGAAGATCCGCAGCAGGATCTCGTGCATGTCGTAACCGGCGCGATCGGAATCCGGGATGATCGTGTCGAGCTCCCGGTCGGAAGCCGTGATCTCCGGTTCCAGGCCGGGATTCACGATCGGCGGCTGCTCGAGGCAGCTGGTCGGCATGTAGCTCAGGTAATCGCGGGCCCAGGCGTAGGCCTCCTGCTCGGTGTCGGCCACATGGTGCAACGTCCCGCGTTCGGCCTGTACCTGGGCGCCGCCGAGCTCCTCGGCGGTCACCTCCTCACCGTTGACGGCCTTGATCACCTCCGGCCCGGTGACGAACATGTAGGAGTCCTTGGTGCCGATGAGCACGTCGGTGTTGATCGGCCCGTACACCGAACCCGCGGCACATTTGCCGAGAATGATCGACACCTGCGGCACGTAGCCGGACAATTTCTCCAGCACCCGCGAAATGTCACCGAACGAGGCGATGGAACCCACCGCGTCCTGGATGCGCGCACCGCCCGAATCGTTGATCGTCACCACCGGGCATGCATTGTCGAACGCGAATTGCAGTGCCCGCATGAACTTTTGGGCGGAGGTGACGCCGACCGACCCGCCGTACACGGTCTGATCGTGTGAGATCACCACCACCGGACGTCCCCCGATCGACCCGCGACCGGTAACCAGTCCATCGCCGTAGAGCGCATCCGATTGACCGGGTTGCCGGGCCAGCGCACCTGTCTCGATGAACGTTCCGGGGTCGAGCAGCATGTTCACCCGCTCCCGAACGCTTGGAACGCCCTTCTTCGCCCGCTTGGCCGCACCGGCCTCACCCGCCGGTTCCGCGGCGATCTCCAGGATCTTTGCCAATTCATCGAGCTTCGCCCGCGTACCGATCACGCCTCGTGCCACCTTCTCAGTCAAACGGTTGTGCACCAGCGAGGTTAAGCGGTATCGACAACGTATGGGAGATCAACGCCTTTCGAGCACCTGACGGCTGGGGTGCGGCACGTTGCTTCGGGCTCAGTGCCCGCCGCGGCGATTGATGAGCGCCTCGATGCCGTCCAGGATCCGCCCGAGGCCGAATTCCACATCGGTGTCGTCCATACCGCCTTTGCGGTAGCGGCTGTCGGTGAGGATGGCCGCGACCCGCGGGTAGCCGCGTTCGAGCAGTCGTGGCCGCAGGAATTCGGCCAGCGCACGGGTGTTTTCGTCGGGCACGCTCGCGCGCACGTCGCGAAGTAGGGATGCGGTGCTGCGCACCCAGCCGTCGACCAGCACGGCGCAGCCCAGCAGGTCCTCGTTGTCCAGCCCGGTGTCGGCCATCGCGTCCAGAAAGACTTCCAGCCAGCGCAGTTGGTTGGGTGTGGTGGGTCCGCCGCGCACCGGGAGTTCGATCAGCCAGGGGTGTACGCGGATGCGCTCGAGCTGAGCGCGCGCCCAGGCGGTGACCGCGGTACGCCAGCCTTCGGGCAGCGGTTCCGGCGGCAGGCCCCAACCGGCGTCCGCGGTCAGGACGAGAAGTTCCTCCTTGGAGCGCAAGTACCGATAGAGCGCATTGGCCGTGATGCCGAGACGCATGGCGATCGACGGCATGGACAGCGCCGCATAGCCCTCGGCGTCGGCCTGAGCGAGGGCCGCCGCGACGATCTGCGCGACGCTGTAAGCCGGTTTCGGCCCCCGCCGTGGCGTCGTGGCATGCCCCCAGGCCAATGCGGTGCCGGGCGGCAGCAACTCGATCCTGTCCTCGTCCACCTGGACATCCTTGCATCCAAAACAGGTAAAGCCATAAACTGTTCATGGCACACACTATTAAAATTGATTCGGAGGATCGACCATGGCGGAATCGAGCAGGCGCGACATCCTTCGGGGCGCGGCCGCGTTGACCGTTCTCGGAGTGACCGCGGCCAACCTCGACGCGCCGCCCGCCGGCGCCGGCCAAGAGCGGTACCCATTCCTCGAGGGCGCCTTCGCGCCGGCGCGAGAGGAAGTGACCGCGTTCGCGCTGCCGGTCACCGGCCGCATCCCGAGCGAGCTCAACGGGTGTTATCTACGCACCGGGCCCAACGTGCTCGGCCTGGAGGATCCGCGCGCGCACCACTGGATGTCGGGCGAGGGCATGGTGCACGGCGTCCGGCTGCGTGACGGCCGGGCCGAGTGGTACCGCAACCGTTGGGTGCGTTCGTCCGGGGTCGCGGCAAAGCTGGGTGAGCCGTACCGGTGGCCGGTGCCCGCGGAAGACTTCGCGCCCAACACGCACGTCATCGACCATCATGGCCGGATACTCACGCTGCAGGAGAGCGGGCCGCCGCCGTACGAACTCGACAGAGAGTTGAATACGTTGGGGCCCTATGATTTCGGCGGATCGCTGACGGGTTCCTACACCGCGCACACCAAATTCGATGAGCAGGCCGATGAACTGCACGCGGTGACCTACCACCCGACCTGGGATCACGTGCGGCACCTGGTCGTCGACCGGACCGGCCGCGTGGTGCGGACCACCCGGATCGAGGTCGCCGACCATCCGATGATGCACGACTTCGCGCTCACCGAGCGTTATGTGGTGATCTTCGATGTACCGGTCACATTCGACCCCCAACCGGGCAAGGTGGTGCCCTACAAATGGAACGTCGACCACGCGGCCAGGGTGGGCGTCATGGATCGGGCAGGCGGCCCGGTCAACTGGTTCGCCGTGGATCCGGTGTTCTACTCCCACACGCTCAACGCCTACGACGAAGGCTCCACGGTGACAGTGGATTTGACAACGTTCCCGGCGCCTTTCGAGGTAGCGGGCAAGCAGGGCTTCGGCGGACCGTCGGCCTCGGGCACGCCCGTATTGGAGCGCTGGACAATCGATTTGGCGCTCGGCCAGGCGCGGCGGCGCGTGCTGGACGATCGGCCGCAGGAGTTCCCGCGCGTCAAGGAAAGTCTGGTGTCACGCAGGCACCGGTACGGCTACTCGGCCTCGCCCGGTGACCTGTTCGACACCTACCTCGACAAGCCGGCCAACTCCTTCGGCAACGCATTGATCAAACACGACTTGTCCGAAGGGAATTCGCAAGTTCACCGGTTCGGCCCGAACGCGGCCGCCAGTGAAGCGGTGTTCGTGCCGGCGGCGCAGAGCAAGACCGAGGACGACGGCTACGCACTCGCCTACGTGAACAATCCGGAGCGCAATGCCTCGGACCTGGTGATCCTCTCCGCACAGGACTTCACCGGAAATCCCTTGGCCCGCATCCACCTTCCGAAACCGGTATCGCTGGGATTCCACGGCAGCTGGGTGGCCGACTGAGCCCGCCGTGCTGCCGAGGACTCCCCTTTCGCGGTGAAACCGGCTGCGGTCAGGCAGGTCTCATGGTTCGATGACGCGGCTGGTGAATTCGAATGGTCCGCCGTCGATGCCCCAGGAGATGATTCGTTCGGGGTGAATCCGGATGACCGCGCGTTCCTGGGGCGGGAACGGCGGCTCCTCGTCATCGAGCGCCTCGGCCGTGCCGCGTACCTCGATGCCGCGAATCACGTACGGCTCCAACGAAACCTGTTGGTCGACGACGAACGACACCCGGCTGCCCGCCTCGACGTTGCGGTACTTCCGGCTGGTACGCATCCGCATGCCACCGATGTCGATCGTGCCGTCGGCGTTCACTCGATAGCCGGTCGGGTTGTTCTGCACGACGCCGTCGGGCGATACCGTTGCCAGCCGGCCGATCCCGGCCTCGGACAGGAACCGCTGTTCGTTGCTGGTGAAGGTCATATCGGTACTCCTCGGTGAATTCGATTCGGGCGCTTCGAGATCAGAACAGGATGAGCGCGGCACACAGTCCGGCGATGGCGATGAACTGCAGGGTGACCCGGTACTTCAGGATGCTGTCCCACTTGTCCTGCAGCGCACGGGCATTGGGCGGAATGATGCCGCTTTGCGCGGCGGCGGTCTGCTGAGTATTGATCGGTTTCGCGACGCGGACGTAGAAGGCGAGCCAGGTGAACAGCGCCGCCACCGTGATCCCCGCCGCGACAGCGGCTCCGATCTGCCCGGCCCACAACGCGATCAGCAGCGTGAGCACCGCGGCGACCGCACCGCCCGCACCGAACACCGGCATGCGCTTATCGCCGTAGTAGTGACCCCATCCCGCGCTGATGGTCACGGTCGCGTCATCGAGCTTGCGGTATACCGACCGGGTGATCAGGGCCACGGACGCATCGGTGCCATAGACCACCGCATTGGCGAGAACGGCGACGGCGGCGATGATCTGGCCGGTGACAATGAGCATTTCGGCTTCCCTTCCCAAAATCTAGCATCGCTAGAAGCTGGAGCAACGGTAACATTGCTCCGCTAACTTGTCTAGCGTTGCTAGATTTCTGCTCGCCGCAGCGGCATCACGCTCGAATCAGCAAGCCCGTTCCGGGCACTCGCATCTGTCCTGCGTCGTTCAGATCGTCAGGCCCATGCCCTGTGCCAGCATCGGCCACGAATCGTGCAGCGCCTTTTCCCAGTACGGCCAGTAATGCGTTCCGACCGGGTCGAATTGATAGGTGGCCGGGATGTTCAACGCGTCGAGGCGGGTCTTCAAATTGTGAGTGCAGCCGTTCACGGCGCCTTCGATGATCACGCCGAGTGCGAGGGTCGTCGGGCCGCCATTGTTCAGGTAGTAGTTGACGTCGTCGGCCATCGGGATGCCGCTGCCACTGGAGATGTAGAGCTGGGTGCCGCGCAGTTTCTCGGCGTTGACGACCGGGTCGTTGGCGGCCCACAACGGGCTGTCGGCCGGGCCGAACATATTCAGAGTGTTGCCGCCGCCCCAGGTTTCAACGGAGAGTTTGACGAACTGCTGTCCCATCGGGTCGGCGATCTGCGCGCACCCGCTATAGGCGGCGACACTCTTCCACAGGCCCGGTTTGGCCTCGGCCAACGCCAGCACCGATGTGCCGGAGGTCGACAGACCGGTCATGGCGTTGCGGCCCGTCGAGTGCAGGGTCGCGTCCAACAGCGGGGGCAGTTCCTCGGTGAAGAACGTCTTCCACTTGTTCACGCCCAGTTGGGGATCGGGTCGCAGCCAGTCGGCGTAGTAGCTGCCGAAACCACCGATCGGCTGAATCACGTTGACCTGCTTATCGGCCAGCCAGGCGAACGCATCGGTTCGCGCCTTCCAGTTCGCGGTGCCCTCACCGCCGTCGAGACCATTGAGCATGTACAGGTTCGGGGCGGGTGTGGATTCGTCGGCCGGACGCTGGACATCGACGGAGATATCTTTGCCCATCGCCGCCGAGTACACCTTCAAATGCCAGGTTCGACCGTCCTTGATGACGGAGGTGACCGCGGAGGGCTTCTCCGGACCTGCCGACGCGGTGGCACCGAGCGTTACCAAAGACAGTGCGGCAGTGAGTGTTACGGCAAGGGCAACACTCCGTAGAGCTGAGAGTTTCATCGAGCAGTCGGTTCCGATCCGTAGGTCGCAGTCGCTTGTCGTCGGGGTGATTCCGGCCTGCGGACCGCCACATCCCCCAAGCTGCTATGTCTTTCGCCGCGACAAGGCTGTTACACGACCGAGACGTTGGGCACTCGGCTGACATCTTGTGGTCTAGTTGTATCCGAGACGAGGACGCGTCCGCACGCACCTGGTGTATCGGTCTGGCGATGAAGCCGAGATGAAGATGGGAGCGTGCCGCCCATGCGTGTGCTGGTTGTCGAGGATGAGCCCAAGATGGCCGAGTTGCTGCGGCGGAGCTTGGCCGAAGAGGGGTATGCCGTCGATGTGGCGGTCGATGGGCTCGACGGGTACGGGGTGGCGGCCAGCCGCCTGTACGACGCGATCGTGTTGGATGTGATGCTGCCCGGCCGAAGCGGGTTCGAGATATGCGAACAGCTACGGGCGGAAGGGATTTGGGTGCCCGTGCTGTTGTTGACGGCGCGCGGCGCGGTGCGCGACCGGGTGAGCGGGTTGGATGGCGGGGCGGACGACTATCTGACCAAGCCGTTCCATCTGGACGAGTTGTTCGCCCGGCTGCGCGCACTGATCCGGCGTGGCCCGGTGCCGCGGCCGACGATGCTGGCGGCCGGGGATCTGCGGATGGACACCACCGAGCGGCGCTGCTGGCGTGGCGATGACGAAATTCTTTTGACTGCAAAGGAATACGCCCTGCTCGAGATGTTCCTGACGCAGCCGGGAACGGTGTTGACGCGGGAGGCGCTGACCGAGCACTGCTGGGATTTCGCATTCGAGTCGAGGTCCAATGTCGTCGACGTGCATATGCGGGGGTTGCGGGACAAGATCGACCGGCCGTACGGGGTGACGTCGCTGGAGACGGTGCGCGGTGTCGGATATCGGTTGCGTAAGGACGGCGGGCGAGCACGATGATCCGCCGCTGGCCGATCCGGATCCGCCTCACCGCCGCGTTCACGATCATGATGGCCGCGGTGTTGACCGTGATCGGCTACGCGACCGTCGCGCACATGCGCTCATTCCTGGACACGTCGGTCACCGAGTCGCTGATCTACCAACTCACCGAGCTCCGGCCGGTCGCCGCGGCCGTGGAGCCGACACTGCCGGGGCCGAGTCAGGACACCGCGGCGCAGGTCCTCACGGCCGATGGACATGTGGTCGCGGCGACGGCGGAACTTCCTGGGCCGTCGGTTCTTTCGGACGCCGAGTTGGCCGCCGCTCGGCGTGGCACCGTGATCGCCGATCACCCGTCCGCCGGAGACCTGTCGGGGCCGGTTCGATTGGCCGCAACGAGCGCGCCCCAGGATCGGATCGTGGTGGTCGTGGTCAGCCTCGCCGATCGTGACGCGGCGGTCGCGGATCTGGCACGGGAACTCGTCATCGCATTTCCGCTGGTGCTCGTGGCGGCGGCGGTGGGGGCGTATGCGCTGGCGGTGGCGGCCCTGCGTCCGGTGGAACGGATGCGGGCGCGAGCCGCGGGTATCACGCATACCGATCCGGCCGCGCGCCTGCCGATTCCGGCGGCGAACGATGAAATCTCCCGGCTCGGAACCACTTTCAACGAACTGCTGGCACGGTTGTATGAGGCGGTCGACCGGGAGCGACGATTCGTCGCCGACGCCGGTCACGAATTGCGCACTCCGCTCGGGCTGCTCACCACCGAACTCGAACTCGCGCTGCGCAGGCCGCGCGGCAATGCCGAACTCACCGAGGCCTTGCGCTCGGCGCTGGAGGAGACCGAACGGCTGTCACGGCTGGCCCGAAATATGTTGTCGGCCACCGCGGACCAGCCTCGCGATCCCGGATCACCGCTGCCGGTGATCGATCTGCCGCCGCTGCTGGACGCGGTGGTGGCGCGGCACGGCATGGCGGCTCGCGATATCACCGTCGATTGTCCACCCGGGGCGCGGGCCGCCGCGGACTCGGCGGATCTGGATCGCATCATGACCAACCTGGTCGACAATGCCATCGAGCACGGCGGCCCGCCGGTCGACATCCGGGTGGACACCGGCGGCGCGGCGGTGATCGTCACCGTCCGCGACCACGGCCCCGGCATCGATGCGGAGTTTCTGCCGCATGCGTTCGAGCGGTTCGCTCGGGCGGACGCCGCGCGAACCCGGGGTGGCAGTGGGCTCGGTTTGGCCATCGTCGCCGCGCTCGCACAGCGCAATGCGGCGACCATTACCGCCGCCAACCACCCCGGCGGCGGGTTCCTGGTCACCGTGACGCTGTCGGCGCCGCCGTAGCGGCCGACTCGGATGATGACGTCAACCATCCCGGTGGTCACCTGCTCATAATTTCTGAATCGTCGAAACCTGTTGGAAATCTAGCTATTTCGCGAGGTTTGTCGCGTCCAGAGCCGCGCGGAGGGTCTTGGCGATGGTGACCGCGTCGTCGACGGCCCAGTAGTGCAGGAAGAAGATGTGCGGGTCGTCGGTGAGCATGTGGTTGTGCAGTTCCACGACATCGATGCCGCCCCTGCGCAGTGCTTCGATCACCTTGTCGACTTCCGTTGCGATGAGCGCGAAATCGCCGTTGACGGCGGCCTTTCCGGCACCGGTCGGCTGGAAGTTGATCACGGTGGTGACGCCGAAGGTCGGGGGCAGCACATGTCCGCTGTCGCTGATGGTTTCGGCGCGGGCGAGGTTGTATTTGAACAGGCCGCCGTCGGCGGTTCCCTTGCGGCCCAACGCCGCGTCCACACCGGCGGTGTCGATATCGACCGGCGGCTGCTGGGCGGGCGGTGCGGCGGCGGGGGCGATGGAGGTGGCGTCGAGGACGGCCTTCATGGCCTTGCCCAGTTGCGCCGGGTCGCCCATGCCCTCGATATGGGTCCACCAGACCTGTGGGGAGTGTCCGAGCAGATGCTTGTGCAGGGCGGTCTGCCGCAGGCCGTTGGCATGCAGCGCATCGGTGACCTTCGGCAATTCCTCCTCGGTGACAACCAGATCGCCCATCACCATGGCGCCGTCGTCGTATTTGCCGAACGCGGCGTAGCCGCCGAGCGACAGGCCCGGTTTGATGTCCACGCCCTGGGACTGCACGTGCAGGTCCGAACGGACCAGCGGGATCCGGTAGACGGTGTTGTTGTCGCCGAATTTCCCGGTCCGCCCGAGCGCGTCGGTGACCGGTTGCCAATCGGCGCCGGTGGTGGCGACCGGCTTGTGCGAGCCGCCCATCGGCATATCCGTGGTCGAAGTGCTGGAGGTGCCGCTATTGCTGGAGCACCCCGCCGCCACCGTGACGGCGAGCAGTGCGGTCAGGATCGCCACACGTCGGACGGATCGACCGGCTGAAACGCGCATGAGGATTCCTTGTCGTCGGAGTAGGCGGCCCGACCGAGGCGAGACGGGCTGCGGGGCAAGGTATATCGGCCGTTCATGAAGCCGAGATGAAGATGCCGACCACCGGTGCCATGGCCGAAATTTATTTGAACGTTTGGTCCAGTAAATGTAGGGTCTACTCCGTGGGCAGGGTAAAGGAGTTCGATCAGGACACGGCATTGCGGGCGGCGATGGAGCTGTTCTGGCGTCAGGGATATGAGGCGACCTCCATGCAGGATCTGGTGTCGCACTTGGGCTTAGGGCGCGGGAGCATCTATCTGGCGTTCGGCGGTAAACGGGATCTGTTCCTGGCCGCGGTCGAACGGTATGTCGATGATTCGCGCGCCGGACTGCTCGATCGGCTGAGCGCGCCCGGATCCTCGCTCGACGCGGTGCGCGACTTGGTGCGGTGGTACGCGGAAATGTCGCTGACCGATGACCAGCACAAAGGGTGTCTGATGACCAATACCGCAGTGGAATTGCCCGGCGACGAGGGCGCGGGCCGCATCGTGACATCCGGGTTGGAGATCATGGAGACCGCCATCACGGCCACGCTGATGCGGGCGCGCTCCGAGGGCGAGCTACCCGCCGATCGCGACCCGGTGGCGCTTGCGCGCTTCCTGGTGACCCTGCTACAGGGCATGCGGGTGGTCGGCAAAACCGCTCTGCGCCAACGGTTCCTCGACGCCACGGTCGAACAGGCCCTCGCACTGCTCGCCTGACTCAACCCCTTCCCGGAAGGGGCTCCTTCATGCCCATTTTCTTGACCGAACATTCAAATAAAGGGTTGATCATCATGGCTTCCACCCCCACCGACGCCGAACTGGCCGCCTCGCTGGACGGCGCGTTCACCAGTGCGTACGCCGAGGTCAACGGGATACGGCTGCACTATGTGAGCGGCGGCGAAGGCGACCCGCTGATCCTGCTCGGCGGCTGGCCGCAAACCTGGTGGCAGTTCCGGAAGATCATGCCCGCGTTGGCCCGGCGCTTCCGGGTGATCGCGGTCGACCTGCGCGGAATGGGCGGATCGGCCAAACCCGAGACCGGCTACGACAAGAAATCCATGGCGGTCGACATCCATGCGCTGATCGGCCATCTCGGCTACGAATCGGCCTTCGTTGCCGGACACGATATCGGCGCCGGCGTCGGCTATCACCTGACCGCCAACGTCCCGGCCGCCGTGCGGCGGTTGGTCACCATGGACATGGGCATAGCCGACGCGGCATGGCTGGCCATCCCGATGCTCCCGGCCTCCGACGAACAAGCCGCCGCGATCGCCGAGGGCCGCGGCGCATATCCGTGGTGGTTCGCGCTCAATCAACTTCGGGAACTGCCGGAACGACTGTTGGACGGGCGATTCCGGCTGTTGATCGATTGGCTGTACGGCCACATGCTCGCTGATCAGGCCTCGGTCGACGAACAAGCCCGGCGGGTATACGCCGCCGCCTACGACTCGCCCGAGGCCATCCGCGCGGGTAACCGTTGGTATCAGACCATGCGCGAAGACGTCGCCGACCTGGCGACATACGAGCCGGTGACCACCCCGATCCTGGCCCTTGCCGGTATGGAGAACTACCCAGCCCTGCGGGAACAGATGGCCGACAAGGGCACCGACGTGCGGGTCGTCGCCGTCCCCGGCAGCGGGCACTACATCGCCGAGGAGCAGCCCGAATTCGTAGTCGAGCAACTGATGTCGTTCTTCGGGTGAGCCCACGTCCGGCATGCGCGGTCGATTCCGGTGCCTATTCCACCGCGATCGTCCGCGCATGCCGGGAAGTAATGCGTTGCAGCCAAACGCAATTCAAGGCACTATGCGGGCGACCGCACCGATCTCCAACGCCGCCCACACCGCGCCGTCCGGGCCGACCGTGATGCCGTGCGGCTCGGATGCCGGTGTCGGCAGGTCGAATTCGGTGACGGCGCCGGTGGAGTCGATCCGCCCGAGCCGGTTGGCGCCCCACTCGGTGAACCAGCAGTCGCCGGACGGCAGTGCCGCGATGGCATGCGGTCTGGCCGCGGGATC
This sequence comes from Nocardia sp. JCM 34519.1, assembly GCF_020361265.1. Classification (NCBI taxonomy): domain Bacteria; kingdom Bacillati; phylum Actinomycetota; class Actinomycetes; order Mycobacteriales; family Nocardiaceae; genus Nocardia; species Nocardia sp. JCM 34519.1. The sequence goes on along the minus strand of NZ_JAIRBR010000006.1, from coordinate 361,701 downwards.
GGGCAGCGGGAACATGCGGAAAACGCCACTGCGGTCGATGCGGCCGATCCGGCCCCCGGCGATGTCGACGAACCAAAGCGCGTCATCAGCACCTCGGGTAATACCTACCGGGGCACCATGATCGGGCAGTGGGTAGATGCTGATCTCGCCGCCGAGGTCGATGCGTCCGATCGCCTTGGCCTGGTTGAGCGTGAACCACAGCGCATCATCCGGACCCGCGGTGATCATGGACGCGAACGCGCCCCGAACCGGCAGATCGAAGTGGGTGACCGCACCGTCGGCGGCGATCCGGCCGATGCGGTCGGCGTTCATCTCGGTGAACCACATGGCCTCGTCGGGACCCGCGCATATCCCGAACGGTCCACTGCCCGAGGGTAATTCGAACGCCGTCAGGTCGCCGTCGGTGGTGCTGCGCGCGATGCGATCGTCACCGGACCGGGTGAACCACAGGGCGCCGTCTGCACCCGCGGCGATGACACTCGGCCGAGATCCTGTGTCTCCCGCCGAATACCGTTGCACGGCACCATCAACGGACAGCCGGGCGATCTCGCCGCTGTGCACCAACGTCAGCCACAGCGCGCCATCGGCGCCCGCGGTGATCCCATAGGGTCCCGCCTCGGTGGCGGACACCGAGTACTCCTGAATGACTTGATGTCTCATCAAAATCCTGTCTGTTGTTCCATACGCCGGATGGGCATGCGGCCGATCCTCGACATCGGTCGATACTGCGAAATCGATTGCTGCCGATCCGGCCGCGACGATATCGACGAACCACGAAATCCGATGCTGCGAACGGATATCCGACGCCGCACGTGCCGACGACATGTGTCGACGCTCCGAATGGTTTGCTACCGAGCGGTCAGAACTGCCGAGCGCCGAGCGACGCCGTGGCCGGTACTCCGAACCAGGTCGTCAGCGCCTCCCGCAGACCCGTATCGCCGGGTTCGTCGATGGTTGCGGCCCAAGCGATGTGACCGTCGGGGCGGATCAGCAGAGCGTCCGCCGGTCGGTTTTCTGTTGTTGCGCTGCGGATTTCGACTCGATCCTGCCAATCCCGGGCGATGGCGCGCAGTTCCGCGCGGTCGGCGAGGTCGAGCAGCACGGGCCGTGCGCTGTGCATGAGTTCGGCGACGCTGCTCGCACCCGCTTCCGTGCGCAGGGCGAGATCGGGTACGAATGTGCCGGTCAACGGGTGCCCATTCGGGTTCGGCAGCCGGTAGCGGATATCGGCGCCCGCGATGAGCGCACCCATCCGCCGCAGGGCTGGTTCGTCGATGAGCAGTTCCTGGAACACTTCTCGCAGCGCCTCGGCGGCCGGATCGGTGCCGCGCCGCAGCGCGACCTGCGCCCGAGTGTGCAGCATGGTGCGCTCGCCCGCGTAATGGCGTTCGTCGTGATAGCTGTCCAGCAGGCCCTCGGGTGCCCAGCCTTGCACCTCGGCGGCCAGCTTCCAGGCCAGGTTGACCGCGTCGAGCATGCCCGCGTTGATCGCGACGCCGGTGGCCGGGAACAGGTGGGCCGCGTCACCGGCGAGCAGGATCCTACCGTCGCGGTAACGTTCGGCCTGCCGCGCCTTGAAGGTGAAGCGTGACAGGCGAAGCGCTTGCACCACAGGCAGATTCACACCGAGCACCCGACGGATACTGTCCTGCAACTCGGCAATGGTCAGCGGGATGTCATCGTCGTATTCGGCGGTCTCCTCCTCGGTCGTGTACACCGAAACCACCGCCGAATCGGGCGAACCGCCCAGTCCGAACAGGCCGTTTTCGGTGCGGGTGAAACCCGCACGGACAGTTCCGAATCCGGGAACCTCGAGATCGCCGTTGTCCAACCGGGTCACCGATTCGGGCAGCGTGACCTGCGCCAGCCGGTTGACCTCAGGGTAGGTGTTGCCGGGGAACGGAATCGCGGCAAGATCGCGAATCCGGCTGCGCGCACCGTCGCAGCCGACGAGATAGCGTGCGGTCACTTGATATTCGCCCGCAGGCCCGCGCACCTGAGCGGTGACCATATCGGCGTCCTGACGCACGCCGACCACCTCGTGCCCGCGGCGGATATCGACCTCGAGTTCGGCGGCACGCTCACCGAGCAGTCGTTCGAGCAACTGCTGCGGCAGCGGCAACGCGTGCAACGGCGAATCCGTCAGCGACGTCAGGTCGACGTGCACGCCGCCGAACGGAAACCGCGGCGCCGGAACGGGTTCGGTGCATGCCGCGGCGAAGCGATCGAGTAAACCTCGATAGCGCAACAGTTCCAGAATCTGGCCGCCGAGCCCACCGGCCTTCGGGGTGTCGCGCGGCCGGGGCTGGCGCTCCAGCACCAGCGGCCGCACCCCGGCCGAACGCAGCTCGGCCGCCAGCATCAAACCGGTCGGACCCGCGCCCACGATGATCACGTCGGCCTCGAATACCCCGCTTACCGCTTCCCCACTGGTACCCACGCACACCTCATTACTTCCACACCGACTCAGGCCAGCGATTCTGCAATACGTACCGGGCCTTGCCGCAAGCCCACCAGTGCCCTATATGTTGAAACGGGACGATTCACATCACCCGAACGCACCGGCCCGTGCCGCGAGGGTCGCGCTGGCCGCGGCATGGTCGGGCAGGCGCGGATCCGCCGGGTCCCGCAGCAGAACCAGCCGGTGATAAAGCGGTGCGGTAGCGGCTATCAACAGGGCGCGCGCATCGGTACCGGCCGGGATTTCACCGCGCTCCACTGCTCGCTCGACGACGATCTCGCACTGCGTATACCGGTCCTCCCACAATTGCCGCAGCGCGCGGGCGGCCTCCTCGGAACGGAACGAGACCGCGATCAATGCCGTCGCGATCGATGACCTCTCGGTCAGCGAATCCTGGATCTCCTGATTGAGCGCCGCCAGATCGCCACGCAGGGAACCGGTATCGCGCGGATGCCAGTCCAGGTCGCTCGCGGCGGCGAAGACGTCGGTGATCAGGCCGGCGACATCGCGCCAGCGGCGATACACCGTCGCGCGATGCACTCCGGCGCGAGCGGCGACGCCGTCGATGGTGAGCGCGTCGTAGCCGTGTTCGGTCAATTCGGCGCTGACGGCGTCGAGTACCTGGGCGCGGATGCGAGCGGTCCGGCCGCCCGGCCGGGGCCGCGGCGCGGGTGACTCACTGGGTGGAGAACTCATAGTCCATATTCCCGGTTGCTTGATCGGACAGGGATATGGCACCATCTTAATGCAACAGTCGTCGCACTAGTGAGGTTTGCCGATGTTCTTCCGAGGTGTTCGCCCGGCCATGCGGTCCATGACGGCCGCGTCGTATTCGAATGCTTCGGAGAGTGCACATGCCAACACAGATCACCGCGCACGCGGTCGGCAAATCCTTCAACGGTCGTCTCGTCCTCGACGAGGTGAGCTGCTCGCTCGCCGCGGGTGAGCGCACCGGAATCATCGGCGAGAACGGGTCCGGTAAGACCACCCTGCTACGCATCCTCGCGGGTCGGGTGCGACCCGACCGGGGCGAGGTCGTCGTCCAAACCGACGGCGGCATCGGATATCTCGCACAGGATGAACGGCTCGCACCGCATTTGACGGTGCGGCAGGTGATCGACCGGTCACTCGGCGAGCTGCGCACGCTCGAACGCCGGATGCGCCGCCTCGAGCTGGCGATGACCGAGGGCGACCAATCCGCGATGGCCGAATATGGCGAGATCGCAACGGTTTTCGAACTACGCGGCGGCTACGACGCCGACGCGCGCGTCGAACGTGCCCTGCACGGACTGGGTTTGGGCCTGGTCGACCGCGATCGCACCGTCGGCGGACTGTCCGGCGGCGAGCAGGTTCGCCTGCGCCTGGCCGCCCTGCTCGCGGCGGGCACCGAGGTGCTGCTGCTCGACGAGCCGACCAACCATCTCGACGACGACGCCATGACCTGGCTCGAAGACCACCTGCGCACCCGTCCCGGCACCACAGTGACGGTCTCGCACGACCGGGTTTTCCTGGAGCGGATCGCGACCAGCCTGCTGGAGGTCGACGCGGACACCCACCGAGTTGTCCGCTACGGCAACGGATATGGCGGTTATCTCGGCGAGAAGGCGGCGGCACGGGCGCGGTGGGCGCAGTCGTATGCCCAGTGGCAGGCCGATATCGCTCGACTGCGGGAGTCCGCCGCCACCACCGCGCGTCAGGTCGCCCCGGGACGTGCGATGCGGGACAACAACAAGATGGCCTACGACCGCGCGGGCGGGCGGGTGCAGCAGTCGCTGGCCAGCCGGGTCCGCAATGCCGAGGAGCGGTTGCGCCGCCTGCTCGCCGACCCGGTGCCGCCGCCACCGGAACCGTTGCGTTTCACCGCGGCGGTTCGGGCAGAACGGGCGGACGGTGTCGTCATCGACGCCACCGACATCACCGTGCACGGGCGGCTCGACCGGACGAGCATCACGGTCGCCGCGGGCGATCGCCTGCTGCTCACCGGTCCGAACGGCGCGGGCAAGTCCACCATGCTGCGGGTGCTCGCCGGTGCACTCGCACCGGATGGCGGCACGGTCACCCGCCGCGGCCGGATCGGCTATCTCGCGCAGGAGCCAGGGCCCGCCGTGGCCGGACAGACGCTGCTGGCCGCCTTCGCCCGCGGACGCTCGGGCGACGCCGCCGAACAGTTGCTCTCGCTCGGCCTGTTCCGCCGCGACCAGCTCACCACGCTCGTCGCCGACCTCTCGACGGGTCAGCGGCAGCGGCTGGCGCTCGCGCGACTGGTCACCGAGCCGTCGGAGATCCTGCTGCTGGACGAGCCGACCAATCACCTCTCACCCGGCCTGGTCGAGGATTTGGAGGCCGCCCTGGCCGAATACCGGGGCGCGCTCATCGTGGTCAGCCACGACCGGCGGCTGCGGCAGCGCTGGCAAGGCGCGCACCTCGCCTTGCGGGCACCGGCCCGGGCCGCGGCCTGACAGTCCGAATATCAACTCACCCAAGGAGTTTCGCGATGCCAGACCCTACCGTGCTACATCCCATGGCGGGCCAGCCGCGAGTGGTGCTGCTGAAACCGCTTGTCACCTCGCCCCTGATCGAGGTCGGCGAATTCTCCTACTACGACGACCCGGACGAGCCGACCGCGTTCGAAACCCGAAATGTGCTGTACCACTACGGTCCCGAGAAACTGATCATCGGCAAGTTCTGCGCGCTGGCCACCGGCGTGCGGTTCATCATGAACAGCGCCAATCACCGCATGGACGGCCCGTCCACCTTCCCTTTCCCGATCATGGGCGGTTCGTGGTCACGGCACGTCGACCTGGTCACCGACTTGCCGAACCGCGGCGACACCGTAGTCGGCAACGATGTCTGGCTCGGCAACGGCGTGACGGTGATGCCCGGTGTGCGAATCGGCAACGGCGCCATCGTCAGCACCGGTTCGGTGGTCACCGGCGATGTACCCGATTACGGCATCGTCGGCGGAAATCCGGCCCGCCTCATCCGGACTCGCTATCCCGCCGAGGGCGTCGCCCGGCTGCTGGCGCTGGCCTGGTGGGATTGGCCGCTCGAACACATCACCGAGCACATCCGAATCATCATGTCCGGCAGCATCGACGAGCTGGCGGCCGTCGCTCCCGAAGTTACCGCGCCCCTTACGAATCGAGTGGAGAACTGATGCCCTCGCGCCCAATCCATATCGCGATGGTCGGCATCCCGATCGTCAGCCATGTGCTGCCCGCGCCATCGCCGAAATTCAGGACCGGCCGCTCATCCAGCTGTCCCCGACCTTCGTGGCGTGGAAGGGTTATGACGAGGAGGTAGCGGCACCGCTGCGTCTGCTCCCGGGAGCCGACGCCTACCGGGCGAGGTTCGCTCGATGGCTCACCGAAAACGGCACGTCCACCACCGATGTGGACGCCTTCTCCGGACCACCCGGCCGAGCACTGGCCATGATTCCCCGAGCGATGCAACCGCATGCCGATCAAGTCGACACCGGCACAGTGACATTCGTCGGCCCGTGCTTCGAAATCGGTGCGGGCGCGCAAGTTTGGACCCGCCCCGCCGACGCGGAAAAGGTTCTGCTGATCTCGCTCGGTTCGGCATACACCCGCCAACCGGAGTTCTACCGCCAGTGCCTGCGCGCCTACGGCGACCTGCCGGGCTGGCACGTCGTCCTCCAGATCGGAAAGCACACCGACCCTGCGGAACTCGGCGCGATACCGCCCAATGTCGAAGTGCACTCCTGGGTTCCGCAGCGGGCGATCCTGGCCGTGGCCGATGCCTTCGTCACGCACGCGGGCATGGGCGGCAGCGCCGAAGGCCTGCTCGCGGGCGTCCCGATGATCGCCGTGCCGCAGGCCGCCGAACAGTTCATCAACGCCGACCGCCTGGTAGAGCTCGGCGTGGCCCGTCGAATCGATACCGGGGCGGCCACCGCCGCAGCCCTCCGGACGGCGCTGACCGAACTCACCACGGACCCGGAGGTTGCCCGCCGCTCGGCCCTGCTGCGCGCCGAAGCACTGGCCGAGGGCGGCACCCGGCGCGCCGCCGACCTCATCGAGGAGGCGGTGCCCGCGGCAGGTTTCCATATGGAGCAACCGCTCAGCGAAGCACTGCATACCCCCTAGGGGTTTTAGGCTATGCTGGCGGCGTGGTCGATCAGCATCGCCCCCATCGAGTGTCCGGACCCATCCGGATGCTGGGTTTGCTGGTGCTGTTGAGCGCGGTGGCCGTGATGCATATCGGCCTGCTCTCGCTCGGATCCGGCTCGAATCAGGCCGAGCATCGGGGCACTGCCATGGTCGCGTCGGTACCCGAGCACAGCGATCACGCACAGCCGGATGGCAAGACCGTGCACCACGAAGCGACGCATCCGTGTGTGTTCATCCTCACCGCGCTGGTGTTCGCGATCGGATTGATGCTGCTCTATCGGCTCACCGCCGTCGGCGACGGCCATTTGCCACCGATCCCCCGCTGGTCGCCGCACGCCGAACGGCCACCGCCCCGGACCGCGCCTTCCCTCGCCGAATTGTCGATTCTGCGGATCTGACGGATCCCGTCGCCACCTGCTGTGGCGGCGGCATTTCACGACACCCAGAATCGGCATCGACCAGGGAGAACCCATGTCCGCCAACCAGTTTCCATTCCAGCTCACCCGCCGCGGCTTCCTCGCCCTCGGCGCATCCGCCGCGGCCCTCGGTCTCACCGCATGCGGTGACAAATCCACCCGCACGCTCGTCCAACCCGACTCCGACCCGGTTCGCGCGGCCGAGCAGGCCCGCCGCGCCGCCGACGCCAAGGTCCGTACGGTAGCGCTGCGGGCCCAACCGACCACGGTCGACCTCGGCGGCGTCCAGGTGCCGACCTGGACGTTCGATGGCGCGTTGCCCGGCAGGGAAATTCGGCTGACGCGCGGCGAGGTGCTGCGCGCCGACTTCACCAATTCGCTGCCGGCGCCATCGACCATCCACTGGCACGGGGTCGCGCTGCGCAATGATATGGACGGCGCGCCCGGCGTCACGCAACCAGAGATCGCACCCGGCGGCACTTTCCGATACGAATTCACCGTCCCCGACGCGGGCACCTATTTCTTTCACCCCCACGTCGGGGTTCAACTCGACCGAGGTCTGTACGCGCCGCTGATCGTCGAAGACCCCGCGGATGGCAACGACTACGATCTGGAAGCCGTTGTCGTGCTGGATGATTGGCTCGACGGTGTCAACGGGCGCGATCCCGACCAACAGCTGGAGCTATTGCGCGCCAAGGGTATGTCGGGCATGAATATGGGCACAATGACAATGCCGATGCCCACCGACCCGGACGCACCGCTGGGCTCGGACACCGGCGATGTCGGAGACTACCCCTACTACCTGATCAACGGCCGAATCGGCACCGACCCAACGACTTTCACCGCCCGGCCCGGCCAGCGCATGCGACTGCGGATCATCAACGCCGCCGCCGACACCGTCTTCCGCGTCGCCATCGGCGGCCACCGGCTGCGCGTGACCCACGGCGACGGCTATCCCGTCCAACCCATCACCACATCGAGCCTGTTGATCGCCATGGGCGAACGCTACGACGCGATCGTCGAGCTCGCCGACGGCGTCTTCCCCCTCGTCGCATCGGCCGAAGGCAAAGCGGGACAAGGTTTCTCGTTGATCCGAACCGGCGGCGGCACCACTCCCCCCGCCGATATCCGACCGGCCGAGCTCACCGCGCCGCCGCTGACCGGGGCCGGACTCAGGGCCGCCGACTCCGTCCGCCTGCCCGGCCGCAAACCCGACAAGACACTGGACATCGCCCTCGGCGCGGATTCGACCAAATACATCTGGACCATCAACGGACAGGCCTACCCTGACCACGCTCCGTTGGATGTGGTTGCGGGACAGCGAATCCGGCTGCGCTTGCGCAATAACACGATGATGTTCCACCCGATGCACCTGCACGGCCACACCTTCCAGGTGGTGAACCCGACCGGCGACGGCCCCCGCAAGGACACCTCGATCGTCCTACCCATGCAGACCCTGGAGGCCGACTTCGACGCCGTCAATCCGGGTCAATGGATGGTGCACTGCCACAACGCATATCACGGCGAAGCGGGCATGATGAGCGTCGTCTCATACGTGCGCTGAGCACCGAAGGGCCGGGAGGTCCCGGCCCTTCCGAGCGCGTGACGCGCTTCATAGGCCACCTACTTGTACATACCCCTACGGGGTATTAGTTTCGTGTGTGTCGAAGCATCGCAAGATCGGAAAGGCCCCAGTGATGACCACCCAGACCCACACCAATCACCATGGCGCACCCGGGACACACAGCGGCGCACTGCCGGGCGGACTCCAGATCACCCAGGACGGATACACTTTGGCGCTGGCGGAGCCCATCGCCCGTCCCGGCGAGATCGACTTCCGGTTCCGGATTCTCGGACCCGACGGCGAGCCGGTCACCGATTACGCACCGCTGCACGATCGCGAACTGCATCTGATCGTGGCGCGGCGCGAGCTGACCGGGTTCTGGCACGTCCATCCCGAACTCACCGCCGACGGCACCTGGGCCGTCCGGCTGAATCTTCCCGATGCGGGCGCCTACCGGGTCTTCACCGATATCGCCCCGCGCGCCCTCGGCCGGACCATCACCCTCGGCGCCGACCTCGCCGTCGCGGGTGACTATGCGCCACAACCGGTTCCGACGGTCACCCGCACCGCGACCGTGGACGGCTACGAGGTGACCCTCGACGGCGATCTCGTACCCGGCACCGGCCGCATGCTCACGCTGACCGTGCACAAGGACGGCGCGCCGGTCACCGACCGACAGCCCTATCTGGCCGCATACGGACATCTGGTGGTCCTGCGCGCGGGCGATCTGGCCTACGTCCATGTCCACCCGAACGGCGAACCCGGCGACGGGATCACTGCCGCGGGCCCGGACATCACCTTCCACACCGCCGTACCCGGCCCCGGAACCTACCGGCTGTTCCTGGATTTCCGGCACGGCGACGTGGTGCGAACCGCCGCGTTCACCTTGACCGCCTGAGCACCTGTCCGAAAGTGCCGCCGCGAACTGGAGATTCATCCATACCGTTCCGAAACCACAAGGCGGGCACCAAATCTCCGGCGTCCGCCTTATCGGCGTCGGAGACTTCCGAATCATCGGCGCGTCGGCCGCCCAATGTGTGATGTAGGTTACACACCACGTGCGCTATGTATTCGTAACGGCTAATACTCAGCTACCGATAAGGCCGATATCGAGATGCAGGCGAACCATGCATCGAGCAGTTGGAGTCCCGACTATGTGAGAGGGAGAGCCGATGAGCACCACCACCCGCGCGTGTGCACGAGTTCTGACCATCGTCGCCGCCGCTCCGATCGCGTTCACGATTGCCACCAACGCCGCCGACGCGGCCCCCGACACCGTCTATTTCAGCTACGGCCCCGAGGTCAATTGCGCCATCACCGGCGACGGCACGGTCGGCTGCGACGTGACCCCGAGCAGGTATCCGAGCGTCCCGGTCGGCAACACCTTCCTGCCACTGCCATTCATTCCGGTCGCCCAGGTGGTCATCGACCAACCCTGGCTGCCCGCCCATCCGGGCGAGGCGCCCGGCGCCTTCACCCTGCCGGGCGGAAACCCGGCCATGTCCGATGTCAAGACCGGCGAGGGCTACGCGAGCATTCGGGTAGACCACGCCGGAGCGACCTGCGTGTCGACCGGCGGCCACTACTCCGGCCCCGGCCTGAGCTGCAGCTCCAAAGGTCACTCCTTCTCGCTCTACAGCGACCATCAGGGCGTTCGGGGCGGAATCATCATGCAATGACACGCGATCAGGACCAGAGCACCCGGGTGAGAGTTTCGGCGACACAGGCTGGTTTGGTCCCGCCGTCGATCTCGACGGTCTGAGTGATCGTCAATTCGGTCCAGCCGCTTGACAATTGGCGTACGTCGTCCAGTGTTCCGGTGGCGCGCAACCGCGAACCGGCCGGAACGGGCGCCGGAAAGCGAACCTTGTTGAGGCCGTAGTTCACCGCGGCCGTCGCGCCGGGTATCGCGAACTGGTTCCAGGAGAAGTGGGCCAGCAGCGAGAGGGTCAGGTAGCCATGCGCGATGGTCGCGCCGAACGGGCCGGTCGCCGCGCGAGCGGGGTCGACATGGATCCACTGCCGGTCCTCGCTCGCCGCCGCGAATCCATCGATCCTGGCCTGGTCGACGATCAGCCAGTCGCTGACGCCGAGCACCTGGCCGATGTGGGCGCGCAGTTCGTCGACGGTGTGGAAGGTTCGCATGATTCCTCACTGAATTCGATTGTGGTGACCTGATATTCAACGTCTAGGACACCGTCAGAACGGCCTTGCCGCGCAGGCGTCCCCCGGCCATGTCGTCGAGCAGCCGCGCGGTATGACTCCAGTCTCGATGGTGCCCTATCGGCACCGTCAATTCGCCGCCCGCGACCAAGACGAGCAGCCGCTCCAACTCGCGCGCGTCGCGATCGGGTCTGCCGTTGTCGCCGTAGACGAACTGTCGCAGCGTCAACGACTGCCCGGCGCGCAAGATGTCGAAGAAATCCAGGCTCAGCGGTTGGCCGCTCGCCTGCCCGAACCACAGCAGCAGACCCGCGGTGCGCAACTTGTGCGCGGCCGCCGAGCCCAGCGCTCCGCCGACCGATTCCAGCACCACGTCGACCGAGCCGTCCGGCACCGCCGCGATATCGGTCACGACCTCGGCGCCCGCCGCGACGAGGTGGTCGACCGGCTGCCCCGATTCGGCGACCGCGAGCATCCGCGCGCCACCCGCGACGGCCAGCCGGATCACGAGTTGTCCTACGCCGCCGCCCATTCCGGTCCCCAGTATGGTCGCACCGGCGAGCGGACCGGCCAGTTCGAGCAGCCGCACCGCGACCAGACCCGCCAACGGCAATGCCGCAGCCACCGCCGCAGGCACCCCGTCCGGAACGCGCGCGAGCCGCTCCGACGGCACCGCGACGAGTTCCGCCGCCGCACCTCCGGACGGCAGGTGGAATGCCACCGCGGCGCCCGGCTCCGGTCCGCTGCCGTCGGCCGCGGCGGCCAGCACCACGCCCGCCGCGTCGACGCCGGGCCGGAATCCGGCGACTCCGCTGCGCAGGTACAGGTAATCCGCCCGATTCAAACCGAATTCGGCGACGCGGACCAGGGCCTCACCCGCGCGCGGCGTCGGGGCATCGACCTCACCGATCGTCAATTCGCCGGAATCGGCGTCCGAAACAAGCGCACGCATGCGTCCTCCATGAAACGGTAGTATCACTACCGGATCAACGTAGCATAAAACGGTAGTGCCGCTACCGTTTCAAACCGGAGGTGTGATGACCGAGGCCCACCGCGCGCCGCGCAAGGATCAGCTGCGCAATCGCCGCAAACTGCTCGACGCCGCGCGCATCGCCTTCGCCGAGCACGGCCCCGATATCGGCATCGATGCCATCGCCCGCCGGGCCGGTGTCGGGACCACGACCTTCTACCGGCACTTCCCGACCAAGGAGGCGCTCGTCGAACAGTTGCTCACCGAGTTGATCGACAGGTCGCGCGAGGTCGTGGTCCGGGCCGCCGAAACACCCGACGACTGGCAGGCATTCACCATCGTCTTCACCGAGGGCTGCGTGCTGGAGCCCGGCGAAGTGCTCCTGTTCGACACGCTGTGCCGCACCGGTCCCGCAGCGGCCGAACAGGGTCATCGGGCCACCGCGGATCTCATCGCGACGGTTACCGAGCGGGCACAGCGCGCCGGTGTGCTGCGCACCGACGTCACCGCCGACGACATCGCCGCATTCATGCGGATGGCCTTCTCGGCGCCAACCCCCGAACAGCGTCGGCTGGCCCATTCGGTGCTGCTGGCCGGGCTCATGAAGGTCGACGGGGACCGCACGATGGACGGGAAACCCCTTGGCAGACCGTAGAAACGGCGAGCAACCACCGCCGACCGAGCGCACGATTCGCGGCGAGGACTGGTACGGCAGGGAATTGGTCGACGAACGGCACACCAGGGTCGAGTTCCTCGATGTCGATATGAGCGAAACCGCAACGCGGAACACTGTTTTCACCGAATGCACCTTCCGCAACGTGAGCTTCGCCCAATCCGCCCACCACAGCACGGCCTTTCTGAACTGCACCTTCACCGCATGCAAGTTCTTCGAAACCGAATTCACCACCTGCAAACTCACCGGCAGCATGTTCGATCGCTGCACCTTCACCTTGTTCGAAGCGACCGGCGGGGATTGGTCTTTCGTCGGCCTGCCCGGCGCCGACCTGCGCGGCACCACGTTCACCGACCTGCGCATGCGCGAGGCCGACCTCACCTTCGCCCGCTGCCAGAAGGCCACCTTCCGCGATGTCGACCTGTCCGGCGCCTGGCTCAGCAAGGCCGATTTCACCGAATCCGACCTGCGCGGCAGCGATCTCACCGCACTCGACCCACTCATCACCGCGATCGCCCGCGCCATCATCGACCCGGATCAGGCGGTCGTCCTCGCCACCGCCCTCGGCGTGCGGGTGCTGCCCTAACGCTCGATGGGAGTTGTCGGGGCCTCGACATCGACGTCGCGAATTGTGCGCGGCCGCGGGACTTCTCGTCCGCGACGCGGCGACCCGACACCCGTGACGACCGCCATCCGCTCGGTCACCGGATCGGTGATGGGCGTGGTTTTCACCAGATCGATGACGCCGCCCGGATGCTCGTGTTCGAGGACCGGTTCGCCGAGCCCGGCCCGGCGCTGAATTCGCTTCAGCCACTGCGGCGCCCACCAGCAGTCGTCGCCGAGCAGCCGCATGGTGGCGGGCACCAGCAGCATGCGCAGCACGGTGGCATCGATGAACAGCGCCGCGATCATGCCGTAGGCGATGTACTGCATCATCACCAGTTTCGAGAAGGCGAACGCACCGGTCACCACGAGCAGGATCAGGGCGGCGGCGGTGATGATGCGACCGGTGTGCGCGGTGCCGACCCGGACGGCCTCGGTGGTCGACGCCCCTTTCGCGCGCGCTTCGACCATCCGGGATATCAGGAAGACCTCGTAGTCGGTGGACAGGCCGTAGATGATCGCGATTATCAACACCAGCACCGGCGCCACGATCGGTTGCGGCGTGAAATTCAGCAGCCCCGAACCGTGGCCGACGATGAAGATCCAGGTCAGGATGCCGAGCGTGGAGCCGAGGCCGAGCGCGCTCATCAGCGCCGCCTTGATCGGCAGGACCAGCGATCCGAAGGTGAGGAACATCAGGATCGTGGTTAGCAGCAGGACCAGCACCACCATGATCGGGATCCGGAACAGCAGGGCGTCGATACTGTCCTTCTGCAGCGCCGGAATCCCGCCGACCAGCATCGTCACGCCGTCGGGAAGTTCCATGGCGCGCAGGTATTCGATCGTCGCGCCCGCGTTGTTGATATCGGCGACGTTGGCCGTGGTGCGGAAGACATCGGGGCGATTCCTGGAATTCGGCACCTCGAACGCGCTCACCAACCCGGGCGCCTGCTGGGCCTGCTTCACCACCTGACCGACCGCGAGCGAGTCGTCGGAGACGAAGACCAACTCGATCGGATCGGAACGGCGTTCCGGAAATAAGGCGCCGATCTGCTCTTTCGCCAACCGCACCCGATTGTCCGGCGGTAGGTACTTTTCGCTGAAACCGCCGAAGACGAGGTGCTGCACTGGCAGGATCAACAGCAGCAGCCCGATGCACAGCGAAACACTGATCTTCAGTGGGTGTTTCATCACCCACACCGTCATCCGTCCCCAGAAGCCGTTCTCGATCTGCTCCGTGGTTTTGGTGGTGCGAAACCTTTTGAGCCCCAACGCGTCGACGCGCTTGCCGAGGATGCCGAGCGTGGCGGGCAGGATCGTGATCGCGGTGAGTGCGGCCAGCGAGACGGTCGTAATCGCGCCGTATGCCATGGATTTGAGGAAACCCTGCGGGAAGAGCAGCATCCCGCCGAGGCTGGCGATGATCATCGTCGCCGAGAACACCACGGTGCGCCCAGCCGTCATCACCGTGCGCCGCACTGCGGCGGCGGTGTCGTAACCCTCGGCGATCTCCTCGCGGAACCGGCTGACGATGAACAGTCCGTAGTCGATCGCCAGCCCGAGCCCGATCATCGTAACCACCGAGGAGACGAAGGAATTCACCTCGGTGAAGTTGGTGAGCACCCGCACGATACCGAGCGCGCCGAGCATGGTCAGGCCGCCGATGACCAAAGGCAGTGCGGCGGCGACGATTCCGCCGAAGATGAAGAACAGCAGCACCCCGACCACGGGGATGGCCAGTATCTCCACCCGGTGCAGATCCTCGTCCATGGTGTCGTTGAGGGTACCGGTAATCGGTTGCAGCCCACTGACTTGGACGTCGACGCCCGGTATGAAGAAAACGTCCTTGACCTTGCGATAGTTGCGCACCATCGTGGTGTCGTCATCGCCGCGGATCCCGATCAGCGCGATCGCATGTTTCTTGTCCGGCGTCGCGGCCGCCGAGGCACTGGCCATACCGCCCGCGGCGGGCCAGTAAGCGGCGTTGATCCCGATGATCTGGTCGGGATGCTCGCGCGGCAGGCTTTTGAGATTGTCGATGATCTTGCCCGCGAACTCGGGATCGTCGACCGTTTTGCCATCGGGCGCGGTATACAGCACCGCGACATCGACGCTGTGATCGCGGCCGAACGCCTCATCGGCCAGCCGCGAGGCCTGCGCCGACTCCGAGCCGGGGTCGTAGAGCCCGCCGGAGGACAGATGGTCCTGCAGACCGAAACCGTAGCCGCCCAAGGCGAGCAGACCCGCCACCGCGACACCGATCACCCCGAAACGCAACCGATAGACTATGCGACCCCACCAGGTGAACAACTAAGCCGCCGAGGTTCTCGATAGTAATGCCATGCGGCCGTTCCCTTCCCATCGTCTTGCTCGGTTTACGAGATCAAACGTACCGGTGCGTCGACGGATGCCTTCCCAGACAGTCGAAGTCCCAATTTGATCTCAGGGTTGAAATCAGGGTTGCTCCCGATGATCCCGACGAGCCGTATCTCTACGCTGATCGCGACGAGTGCGGTGGCGCGACGGCGAGGGGGTTCCTTGTATATCAACCTGTTTCGACGCAAGACGGCGATTCGCACCGGCGGTCGCGGCGTCGCGGCGGCCTGTGCCGCGATCATCGCGGGAACGTTTGCGGGAGCCGGGATTTCCCATGCGGATTCCGGCATGGACCGTTTCTATCAGCAGCGGCTGGATTGGCGCGCATGCGACGACGAGGCGTTGGATCGGGCCGGTGCGCGCTGCGCCGATGTCACCGTTCCGCTGAATTACGGTGAGCCGCAGGGCCCTACGATCACCGTCGCGATCTCACGGGTACCGGCCGCCGACCCGGCCCATCGGCGCGGGGTGCTGCTATCCAATCCGGGTGGCCCCGGCGGTTCGGGGCTCGACGTGACCGTGCGGCTCGGGGAAAAGGTGCTCGCGCCGGATGTGCGCGACAGCTACGACCTGATCGGCATGGATCCGCGCGGCATCGGCCGCTCGACGCCGGTTTCGTGTGGTTGGCCCATCGGCTCCCCGCTCCAATCGGCCGGACCGGATCTGCTGAGCTTCGGCGAATCCGTTGCGACAGCGGCGGATCTGGCCGCACGCTGCCTCGCCACCCAAGGCGACAAGGTCTCCTACATCACCACCCGCAACACCGCCCGGGATATGGATGTGATCCGCGCGGCGCTCGGCGAGGAGCGGATCAACTACTTCGGACTTTCCTATGGCACCTATCTGGGTTCGGTATTCACCCAGATGTTCCCGGAACGCGTCGAGCGCGTCGTGCTGGACAGCGCCGTCGATCCCGAGCGCTACCACGTCGCCATGATTCAGGATATGGGTGCGCCGAACGAGGCGGCCTTCGACGCCTGGGCCGCATGGGCCGCCGACCGCGACGATCAATATCATTTCGGCACAACGGGTTCCGCGGTTCGCGCGACGATCACCGAGCTGATCGGGCGGTCGGCGCGTCAGCCGATCCGGATCGGCGGCGACGCGGTGAGCGTCCACGTGCTACCCATGCTGGTATTCGAAGGGATCGTCGACGCCAAGATGTATCCGGTGCTGGCCGATGAGCTGCGCCAAATCGCCGATGCCGCAACCGGTCTGCCGGTGCAACCCGGCAAGGAGCTGAAAAGCGCGCTGGACGAATACTTCCGCCCGGGACCGGATGCGCCCGAATCCGGTCCCGCGCAGGCGATGATCCTCTGCGGCGACGCACCCGCACCGCGCGACCCTTCCTGGTACTGGCGCAATATCGAGGCCAGCCGGGCGACCGAGCCGATGTTCGGGGCGTTCGCCAACAACCTCACCCCGTGCGCGTTCTGGCTTCCGCCGGTGGAAGCGCCTACGGCCGTGCATAATTCGGTGCCGGCGCTGATCTTGCAGGCCACCGGCGACCCACGCACCGCCTATCAGGAGGGCATCGGCCTGCACCGGGCGATGACCGGTTCTCGGTTGATCACCATGCCCGATGTGGTGACGCACGGCGTATCGCCCAAGAGCTCATGCGCCCGTCGGATAGTGGACGCATACTTCCGCGACGGCACCCTGCCCGCCGATGACCTCACCTGCCCGGCGGGCTGACCGGATCCAGGATGGTCACTCCGCGGCGACCGTCAGGACCTGGAGCAGCTGCCGAGCGAATTCGGGTGCCTCGGTGCGTATCCCGTTGTGCGCACCGGGGAACTCGACGAGATCGGCACCCGTCCGGCGCGCGATTTCGGCGGCGGGGCGATACGGCAGGCAGCCGCGGGTCTCCCGGCCGACGGCAAGCACCAACCGGCCCGGCACGGCCGCCAGCGCCGGGTAATCCGGTATGTAGGAGGTGAATTCGCGCAACTCGTGCTCGATCATGAGCGGCCCGTTGGCCGCCAGCCTGGCCCACATCTCGGCGGCGCGCGGCGATAGTTCCCCGACCTCGGGCGCCGGTTTCATGGCGGGCCCGATTCCGGCGAGGAACCGCGCCCCCGCCGCGGCGACACCCTCGCTGCGCAGCAGCGCGTAGACCTCGTCGACCATCGCGCGATGTTCGGCGGCATCGGGCAGCACGGCGAAACTCGGCGGTTCGTGCGCGACGAGCAGCCGCACCCGATCGGGGTGGCGGGCCAGCAGGTCGAGTCCGACGATGGCGCCGCTGCTGGTACCGAAGACGAAGGCCGGTTCATCGGTCAGGTGTTCGAGCAGCCGGTAGGCGTCATCGCTCTGGACGGCCACGTGCTGAGCGGCGGGTTCGCCGGGGTCGATGGCGCTGCGCGAATAGCCGCGCGGGTCGAGTGCCGCGACGGTGAAATGCCGCGCGAGCACCTCGGCCATTCCGTCGAAAACTCCGGCATCGCCGCCACCGCCGGGCAGCATCAGCAGCAGCGGGCCGCTGCCGCGCACCTCGTAATAGATGGTCGCGCCGGGTACGGGCAGGGTCTCGGATCTCATCGCTATTCCTTACTGAACGACCTTCTTCCTATAGATAGTAGGTTAAAACTAATTCAATTAGGATCAATGTGGCCTGCGGCACACCGCATGCAGGATTCGCATGCCGCCGGGACCGACCTCGTCGTGCCGGATGTCCAGTCCGGCCTCCCGGCATTGCTCGGCCAACCAGCGCGGCGACAGCCGGAGTTTGGGATAGCTGCCTGCCGCGAACCGCCAGCCGTCACCGTCGCGAGTGTGCAGCAGGTCGTGCACCATGACCGTGTCCTCGTCGACGTAGTCGAGGAAGCAGGTCAGGACCCGGTCGGCGGTGCCGCGGACCGGAATGAATCGGTTCGCGCCGTCGAGTTCGGCGGTCAGGTCGCGGTAGGTCACCACGAAGCTGCCGCCGGGTCGCAGCGCCTCGGCCACATTGGCGATCAATTCCGGCACATCGGCACGTTCGGGCAGGTGCGGCAGGGTATCGCCCATGCAGACGACGGCCGCGACCGAACCCGCGGCCGCGAGCTCCGGCAGCGCGCCGCGGATATCCCGGTGCACCGGACGGATATCGGCCGCGATCCCACGCCGCTCGGCGAGTTCGGTGAGCTCATCGAGCAGCGCGGCGCTGGTATCGACCGCCGTCACCGTGTAACCCAGCTCGGCCAGTGCCAAAGTCTGTGGGCCGCAACCACTTCCGAGATCGAAAGCGGTCGCGCCGGATTCGGCGCCGAGTCCGAGACCGCGGAGCAATTCGGCCTGCCCGGCCGCGACGGCCTCGACATCCCCGCCGAGCATCCAGGTGTAATGCTCGGCGAGCAGGCGCTCGTAATGGTCTGCTGCGGTCATGGTTTCGCACATCCTTCGCCGGATCCGAATCGTCCGGGTCAGCCTGCCGAAGCAGTAACGTCGATGGCCGGTACAAGAACTGGACTGGGGTGCGCATGCCACAAGGAATCGAATACTGCCCGGTCGCGATGGGTGCCGAGGCGATCGGCGATCGCTGGACCCTGCTGCTGGTGCGCGAACTGTTGCTCGGCTCGCGCCGGTTCAACGACATCCATCGCGGCCTACCCGGTATCAGCCGGACCCTGCTGTCCGGGCGGCTGCGCCGACTGTGCGCGGGCGGGCTGGTCGCGCGCGAACTCGACACCGAGGGCAGACCCGAATATCGGCTCACCCCCGCGGGCGCCGCGCTGGAACCGCTAGTGTGGCAGCTCGGGAATTGGGCGCGCCGCTGGTGCTTCGGCGAACCGCAACGCGAACAATTCGATACCGCGCTGGCGCTGTGGCGGTTGCGGCAGTATGTGCGCCGCGACCGGCTGCCGGCCCGGCGGGTGATCGTCGAATTCATCATCCGCGACGCGGTCGACGAACTCGCGTGGCTCGTGCTCGCGCCCGAGGAGACCAGCGCCTGCCACCGGCACCCCGGCTACGACACCGACATCTGGGTCACCATCGAACCGGCCGAGCTGCACCGGTTGGTGGCCGGGGCCTCGACCATCGACGCGGCCATTCGAAGCGGAAAGTGCTGTGTCGCAGGCGATCCCGGTCTAATCGCCGAATTTCCAGGCTGGTTCGCCTGGCGCACGGTCACCGCAGCGGCATCGGAGCGTACGGCACGGTAGGCGCCCGGTTGTCGTCGACCTCGATCCGCCTGCCGAGCTGCGGGAAGGCGCGTTGGGCGCAATCGAGTCGGTCACAAACCTTGCAGCCCGCGCCGATCGGGACGGCCGTGCCGGGATCATCGATCGGCAAACCTTGCGAATAAACGAGTTTGGCCGCATAGGCGAGGTCGCAGCCTAGGCCGATCGCGAAATCCCGCTTGGGGGAAAGGTATCCGGGCGTCTTATCGCCAGTGGTGCGCGCCAGCCACAGATAGTTGCGGCCGTCGGGCATTCTGGCGATCTGAGTGCGGATGCGGCCCGGGGTGGAGAACGCCTCGTACACCACCCACAGCGGACAGCTTCCCCCGACGCGGGAGAAGTGAAATGCGGTGGCGGACTGACGTTTCGAAATGTTCCCCGCCCGATCGGTGCGCACCAGGAAGAACGGGACTCCGCGCGCGCCCGGCCGCTGCAACGTCGAAAGACGATGGCACACGGTCTCGAAGCCGACCTCGAATTTCGCGGCAAGCAGCTCGATGTCGTAGCGCAACGTCTCCGCGGCGGCACGGAATTGCGTGTAGGGCAGGATGAGTGCCCCCGCGAAATAGTTCGCCAGCCCGATCCGGAGCACGCCGCGGGAGCGTTCCGGCACCGATTCGGCGCCGGCTATCAGCTCCTCCAGGGTTGCCGACTGAGTGAGAAATGCCAGCTGCGTAGCCAATTGGAAGGCCCGCTGCCCCGGCGAGAGGCGGCGCGCGAGGGTGAGCACCCTGGCCTCGGGATCGTAGAGCCGCTTCGGGCCGGGCGCGTGCGGATCGTCGGTGCGGATCACCACCGCGATGTGATGCTGTTCCCGCAGGATTCGGCTGAGCTGCAGGTCGAGGCCGCCGAGCGTCAGGCCGTTACCGGCGAACAGCTCCTCGGCGGCGGTATCGAGCTGGGCGATGTGGTTGCGCCGGTCGTAGAAGTAGTCCTGCACATCCTCATACGGTCGCGCGATCGTGGAATCCGCTGCGCCGCTGTCTATTCCGGCAGACATCCGCTCGAGTTGCTCGGTGGCGCCGCGCAACCGGCGATGCAGGCCGACGAGTATCCGGGCCGCGGCGGGCACCCTGGCGACCAGATCGTCGATTTCGGCGGTCGTGATATCCGCGCCGTCGGGTTCCTCGGCGAATACATCGTGCAGGTCGGCGATCAGCCTGGCGTCGGTGTCGGCGGCGAAAAAGCCCATATCGAGATCGAATCCGGCATTGAGCCGCAACAGCACCTGCACCGTCAACGGCCGCTGATCGTGCTCCAACTGGTTGACGTAGCTGACCGAGATTCCCAGCGTCTTGGCGAGCGCGGATTGGGATAGCCCGCGTTGCTCCCGCAGCGCACGCAACCTGCCGCCCGCATACATCTTCTGCATGTGGGAAATCTAGCAGTGGCCATTTACACAACTTTCACAATTTCACCGGTCGCATTACGCAAAAGTAGGCATTTGCGAGCCATTTTCGCAGGTATTCGAGTTGTGTAGCGTGCGAAACGTACCGGTGGAAATGCGAAGTCGAAAGGTCGTCGCCCATGAAGGATCATCTCGTCCGCACCCATCGATCCGCCGCGGAATTCCCGCGCGAGGAGCACCTCGCATGGCGGATCGCCGAGGTCGCCGCCGATCCCGTCGCGGTGGCGCCGGAGACCGAGGAGATGATCGTCAACCGGATCATCGATAACGCCGCGGTCGCCGCCGCCGCGCTCACCCGCCGTCCCGTCGCCAATGCCCGTGCCCAGGCACTGGCCCATCCGTATGAGCCGGGTGCGGCCGTCTTCGGCGTCGGCGGCGGGTATTCACCGGAGTGGGCCGCGTGGGCCAACGGAGTCGCGGTGCGCGAGTTGGACTTTCACGACACCTTCCTGGCCGCGGAATACTCGCATCCGGGCGACAATATCCCGCCGATTCTGGCGGTCGCCCAGCACGCGGGCCGCTCGGGTCGCGACCTGATCCGCGGCCTGGCAACGGGTTACGAAATCCAGATCGACCTGGTGCGTGGAATCTGCTTGCACGAGTACAAGATCGATCACGTCGCACATCTCGGCCCGTCGGCGGCGGCCGGTATCGGCACGCTGCTCGGCCTCGATACCGAGACCATCTACCAGGCCATCGGTCAGGCGCTGCACACCACCACCGCCACCCGTCAGTCACGCAAAGGCGAGATCTCCAGCTGGAAGGCATATGCGCCCGCGTTCGCCGGGAAGATGGCGGTCGAGGCCGTCGATCGGGCGATGCGCGGCGAGGGCGCGCCGTCGCCGATCTGGGAGGGCGAGGACGGCGTGATCGCCTGGTTGCTCGGCGGTCCGGACCGGGAGTACACCGTGCCGCTGCCCGGCCCCGGCGAACCCAAGCGCGCCATTCTGGACTCCTACACCAAGGAGCATTCGGCCGAATACCAGAGCCAGGCCCCGATCGATCTGGCGCGCCGAATGCGCGGGCGCATAGGCGATTTGGACCAGATAGCGTCGATCGTGCTGTATACCAGCCAGCACACCCACGTGGTGATCGGGACCGGCTCGGGCGATCCGCAGAAGTTCGATCCACACGCATCGCGGGAAACCCTGGACCACTCGGTCATGTACATCTTCGCCGTCGCCCTGCAGGACGGCGTCTGGCATCACGAACGCTCATACGCGCCCGAGCGCGCCCGGCGGCCCGACACCGTCGAGCTGTGGCGCAAGATCTCCACCGCCGAGGATCCGGAGTGGACCCGCCGCTACCACTCGACGGATCCGAGCGAGCGGGCATTCGGCGCGCGGGCCGAGGTCACGCTGAAGAGCGGCGAGGTGATCGTCGACGAACTCGCCGTGGCCGACGCGCATCCGCTCGGCGCGCGGCCGTTCGCCCGCGAACAGTACATCGCCAAATTCCGCACGCTGGCCGAAGGCGTCATCGCGCCCGCGGAGCAGGACCGGTTCCTCGAGGTCGCGCAGCGCACCGCCGAACTGTCGGAAGGCGAACTGCCACAGCTGAATTTCACCGTCGCCGAGGAAGTGCTCGCGCGCACACCGCGACTGCCGAAGGGACTTTTCCGATGACCGGTCTGCTCGCCGCCGCGACCCCTGCCGCCGACAAACGCGCCGCATTCCGCGCCGGCCTGGCCTCGAATCGCATCCAACGATTTCCCGGCGCGTTCAATCCGTTGGTGGCCAAGCTGATTCAGGAGATCGGCTTCGAGGGGGTCTACGTCTCGGGCGCGGTGCTCTCGGCGGACCTCGGGTTGCCGGATATCGGGCTCACCACGCTGACCGAGGTATCCGGGCGCGGGCAGCAGATCGCGCGGGTCACCGATCTGCCGGTATTGATCGACGCCGATACCGGTTTCGGTGAGCCGATGAGCGCGGCGCGGACCGTCACCGTGCTGGAGGACGCCGGGATCGCCGGGTGCCACCTGGAGGATCAGGTGAATCCGAAGCGATGCGGGCACCTCGATGGCAAGGCCGTGGTACCGGCCGAGGAGATGGTGCGCCGGCTGCGGGCGGCCGTATCCGCAAGGCGCGACCCGGATTTCGTGATCTGCGCGCGCACCGACGCCGCCGCGATCGAGGGCATCGACGCGGCGATCGAGCGGGCGAAGGCATACGCCGACGCGGGCGCGGACCTGATCTTCACCGAGGCCCTGCGCGACGCGGCCGACTTCGAGAGGTTCCGCGCCGCGGTACCGATTCCGTTGCTGGCCAATATGACCGAGTTCGGCAAGTCCGAATTGCTTTCGGCGAGCACGCTGGAATCGATCGGCTATAACGCCGTCATCTATCCGGTGTCCACGCTGCGGTTGGCGATGTGGGCGGCCGAGACCGGGCTGCGCGAAATCTATGAGCAGGGCACCCAGGCGGGCCTGCTGGACCGGATGCAGCACCGCGGCAGGCTGTACGAACTGCTGCAGTACCAGCGCTACAACGAATTCGATTCCGAGATATTCAATTTCACCCTGGGAGGGGATCAGTAATGGAGACCGTCAACAAAGGCCTCGCGGGCGTCGTCGTCGACACCACCGCGATCTCGAAGGTGGTATCGGAAACCAACTCGCTGACCTATCACGGCTATGCCGTGCAGGATCTGGTGGCGCACTGCGGTTTCGAGCAGGTCGCCTATCTGCTCTGGCACGGCGAACTGCCGACCGATGCCGAGTTGGCGGAATTCTGCCAGCAGGAACGGGCCGCCCGACGCGCGGACCGGTCGATGCTCGCGCTGGTGGCCAAGCTGCCGGACAACTGCCACCCGATGGATGTGGTGCGCACCGCGATCAGCTACCTGGGCGCGGAAGACCCACTGGAGGACGATAATTCGCCGAAGGCGAACCGCGCCAAGGCATTGCGCATGACGGCGGTGCTGCCCACCATCGTGGCCGCCGATCAGCGCCGCCGCAGGGGCCTCGATCCCATTGCGCCGCAGGAACATCTCGGCTTCGCGGAGAACTTCCTGAACATGTGCTTCGGCGAGGTGCCCTCGCCGGAATTGGTGCGGGCGTTCGAGGTTTCGCTGATCCTGTACGCGGAACACAGCTTCAACGCGTCCACCTTCGCCGCCCGCGTCGTCACCTCGACGCTCTCGGATATCTACAGCGCGATCACCGCCGCCATCGGCGCGCTCAAGGGTCCACTGCACGGCGGCGCGAACGAGGCGGTCATGCACGACATGCTGGAGATCGGCGAACCGGAGCTGGCCGAACAGTGGCTGCGAAATAAGCTGGCGCGCAAGGAAAAGGTCATGGGTTTCGGCCACCGGGTGTACAAGAACGGCGATTCCAGGGTGCCGATCATGAAGCGGGCGCTCGACGATATCGCCGCGGCCACCGGCGGACAGCGATGGGTGCGCATGTACGAAATACTCGAGCGCACCATGTTCGAGGCCACCGGCATCAAACCCAACGTCGACTTCCCCACCGGCCCCGCGTATTACCTGCTCGGCT
The DNA here is from genome assembly GCF_020361265.1 of Nocardia sp. JCM 34519.1. Classification (NCBI taxonomy): domain Bacteria; kingdom Bacillati; phylum Actinomycetota; class Actinomycetes; order Mycobacteriales; family Nocardiaceae; genus Nocardia; species Nocardia sp. JCM 34519.1. Next base: position 337,272 of record NZ_JAIRBR010000006.1, on the reverse strand, counting down.
TCGATATCGAACTGTTCACGCCGATCTTCGTGATCAGCCGCATCACCGGCTGGACGGCGCACGTCATCGAACAGTGCGCGTCCAATTCGCTGATCCGGCCGCTGAGCGAATATGTCGGCGTGCCACAGCGTTCCGTTGTCGCCTGACGGGCGCTGTCGACGAAGTCGTCCCCAGCCCGCGCACGGCCGGAGCGGATGCGGAGGTACGCCTAGTCGCCGACGCCGGTCCGGTCAGTGAACCCGCGCTGTCGACGTGAATGAGAGGTGTTGTGCCGGTGGGTTATTCGATGAATTCGCCGGTTCAGACCATCGGCTGACCGGGGTCGGCGGCGCGGCTCATCGCGGCGACCAGCCGCTGCCGCTGTTCGGGTTTGTTGCGCAGCCAACCCGCGATGCGGTGCGGGCAGCCGGGCAGCGTGAGCAGCAGCGAGTCGGGCCTGCTGTCCAGGTAGGTGCGCGTGAGCGCGGGCGGAATCACCTCGTCCTGGTCCGGGATGACAAACGCGACCGCGCCCGGAAATGCGGCGATCGCGCCGAACGCCGTCGACGCCGACCAAGCGCCCTCCTCCCGGATCATCCTGGTGAACTCCGGGTCGCCGAACGGCAATTCGGCCACATCTGGCCGATAGGCCGCGGGACAGCACAGGAATACGGCATCGGCCCCCACCGAACCGATGAGGTCGCAGACGGTCTGACCGCTCATGCTGAATCCGACCAGCACCAGCGGTGCGCCCGGATCACACAGCGCCCCGATCACCGCCGCGGCCTGAATCTCCCTGCGGCGCAACGACAATTCGGCGAGCGTCCCCGTGCTCCGGCCGTGCCCGGAAAAGTCGAAGGCCACCGTATTCACCCCCGCCGCAACGACTTCGGTCGCGAGCTGGGTGGTGCGCTCCATACTCCCGGTGCCCGCCCCGTGCAGGAATACGACGTAGCCGCCCGCCCGATCGCCGATCCGCCGCTCGTACGCGATCAGTTCGCCGTCGACGCGCAGCATCCCCGCCTCGACCCGCGCCTCCCCCGATGGCTGCTCGCCGGACCCGCTCATGGCTTCCCTTACCCCAACTGGAAAACGACAACCCGATCATGCCCGACGGCGGCCGTCGGCGGCCACGACTCGCGCAAACCGGCCCGCGCCGATCGATGTCAAAGGTGTGCGGCGAGCAGCTCCAGTTGGTCGACGGCCCCGGCCAGATCGTGCGAAATCGGGTGCAGTAGAACATGATCAGCACCGGCGCGCAGGTGGTCCCGCAAGCGGTCGGCGACGGCTTGCGGATCACCCCAGGCCAGCACGGCGTCGACGAAGCGGTCGCTGAGGTCGCCGCCCAGGTCGGCGTCGGTGTAGCCGAGCCTGCGGAAGTTGTTCGCGTAGAACCCGTTCAGCAACCCACGTCCACCGCCGAACAGGGCACGGATGGCGCCGCGGGCCGAATCGGCGACGCTGTCCAGCAGCAGGAATTGGTGCGGTATCAGCAGACCTTCCGCCCCGAGCAGACCGCGCGCGTTCGCGGTGTGCTCGACCGGCTGCATGAACGGGTGGACACCCTGAAACCGTTGCGCGGCAATCTCGTGCGCCTTCGGCCCGAGCGCGGCGAGCACCCGAGGATAGGCGACCTCCGGCAGCACCCGCTCGGCCGCGGCATCCATACCGTCGAGGTATTCGCCCAGCTGCGCGAGTGGGCGACGGCCGGTCTGCCCGCCGATGCCGAGGATGAACCGGCCCGGATACGCCTCGGCGAGGGTGGCCGCGCCGCTGTGCATGGCGATCGGATCACGGCGGGTGATGTTGGCGACGCCAATGCCGACGACCATCCGGCTTGTCGCGGCCAGCATCAGCCCGTGCTCGGCGAACGCCTCGCGGCCACCCATCGGCGAATCCGCGGGCGGCTCACCGCTCCACAGCGATCCGAAGCCGAGTTCCTCGATGCGGGCGAACTGTTCGCGCTGCACCGCCACCGGGGTCGCCAGCAGCGTCATCGGCGCGAACCACACGCCGAATGACCCGAGCCGCTTGCGAATTGCCCCGAGCTCGCCGGCCGATGGGTTCACCAATACCTCCAGAAAATGTGGGTCTATCGCCGGAGACCAACAACGCCATCCATTCCGCTATGCCCGATCGGCGGAAATCGGCCGCGAGCCAAGGGGAAATCAGGGTGCCGGAGGCTGCGCGATTTGGATCAGTTGCGGATCCCTGGCGCGGGTGAGCAGCACAGCGCGGCCGGGTGGGAGCGGGGTGGGCCGGAATTCGCCGAGCGCCTTGCCTTCGTCGGCGGGTGTGTTCATGAGCAGGATATCGGCGGAGATATCGCGCAACCGTCCGAGGACGCTGCCGGTGAGCGCGCGGGACAGTCCGGTGGCGCGGCGGGCGATCACCAGGTGCAGGCCGATATCGTGCGCCATCGGTAGGAATTCCAGCAACGGTTCCAGCGGATCGTCGCCGCCCGAGGCAACCAGGTCGTGATCGTCGACCAATACATAGATTTCGGGTCCGTGCCACCAGTCCCGCTCATGTAGTTGGTCCGGCGTAATGCTGGCTCCGGGAACACGTTTGGCGAGAAAGGCGGATAGCTCCCTGATCTCGCTCGGCACCGCCGACGCCGCGGCGCAATAGCTGATCAAACGATCCTGTTCCACCGCGCCGAGCAGGGTGCGCCGGTAGTCGATCAAAAGGATGCGGGCCTGTGCCGGAGTCGAATTCTCGGTGATCCCGGCGACGATGTCCTGCAGCACGGTCGTTTTACCGCAGAACGCGTCACCGAACACCATGAGATGCGATCTGGCGTCGAAATCCAGTGCTACCGGCCGTAATTCGGTGTCGTCCAGACCGATGACCACATGCGTGGCATCCTGTTCGACGTCATGCGCCAGCGCCAGCACCTCGTCGCGGGATATCGCCGCGGGCAGCAGCCGCACCTGCGGCGCCCGCCGCGCGCCGTGTTCGGCGCACAGCTGCCGCACCGCCGCCGCGACGCCGCCGGACAACTGCTGCGGATCGGTGACCGCGTCCAGCCGCGGCAGCGCGATGAGCATATGCAGCTTCTCGGGGGCGAGCCCGCGACCCGGCCGGTCCGCCGGAACCAGGCCCGCCGCCTGTCGATCCAGCTGCGAATCGGCCGGATCACCGAGCCGCAACTCGATTCTGGTGCCGACGACGCCGCGCTGCGCCAGCCGCACCCTGCTCCACGGCGACAGCGTGACGATGACGTGGATGCCATACGGAAGCCCTTGTGCCGCAACGGTGGTAATCGTCTGCTCCAGCACGGGATAGTCCTGGTGCACCACATCGAACCCGTCGACGACGAGGAATACGTCACCGTAGCGGTCGACCGGCCCGAGCCGCCGATACTCCGCCATCGATTCCAAACCCATTTCGCGGAACGACTTTTCGCGCTCGCGCAACAACCCGTCCAGCTCGGCGACGGTGCGGCGCACCCGGTCGGCGTCGCGGCGACCGGCCATCGAACCGACATGCGGCAGATCGGTGAGCGCGGATAAGCCGCCGCCGAAATCCAGGCAGTAGAACTGCGCCTGCTCCGGCGTCCGAGTTGCGGCGACGGCCAGGATCAGGGTCAGCAGCGCGGTGGTCTTACCCGACCGCGGTCCGCCGACCACCGCGACCTGCCCCGCGTCCAGATCGACCAGCAGCGTGTCGCGACGGTGCAGACGCGGCCGGTCCACCACCCCGACCGGCACCCGCAGCGGCGGCGAATCCGCCTCGGCCAGCACCATTCCCAGCGTCGGCGCGGTATCGAGCGGCGCCTGCCACAGTCGATGCGCCCGCGGGCCGAACCCGCTCAGCGCGGCGGCGACCGATTCCGTCAGCGGCCGATCCACCTGGCCCGCACCGCTGTCCGTCGGTCCCGACGCGTAGGCGGCGCGGAAGCGGGTCGTCGTGCCCGCTGCGGTCTTGAGGTAGCCGTATCCGGGCGTGCGGGGCAGGTGGTAGGCGTCGGTGGTGCCGAGCACCAGCCGCGATTCCGCCGCGGAGAACGTGCGTAACGCGATGCGATAGGAGAGATAGCTGTCCAACCCGCGCAGTCGCCATTCGTCCGGACGTTGGGCGCCGAGCAGCAGATGCAGGCCCAGCGAGCGGCCGATCCGGCCGATCTGGATCAGTAGGTCGGCGAATGTCGCTGTGCCCGAGAGCAATTCGACGAAATCCTCGATGACGACGAACAGCGTCGGCAGCGGGTCCAGCGGTGCGCCGGCCGCACGGGCCCGTTCGTATTCGTCGATGGTGGTCAGATGCCCGGCGGCACGCAGCAGCTCGCCGCGGCGTTCGATCTCACCCTCCAACACCTCTTGCAGCCGGGTGGGCAGCGAAAGATCCTGTTCGACATCGCGGACATGACCGGCGATATGCGGCAGCCCGGCGAAGGGTTGGAATGTCGCGCCACCGTGGAAATCGACCAGGAGGAAGTTCACCTGAGCGGGCGAATGTGTCAGGGCCAGGCCGAGAACGATGGTCCGCAGCAGCTCGGATTTGCCAGATCCGATCGCGCCGACCACCAGCCCGTGCGAGCCCATACCGCCGTCGGCCGCCGGTTTGAGATCGAGTTCGACCGGGTCGCGCGCACCGGTCCGGCCGATCTTGATCCGGAGCCGGTCGCGCATCGGCCGGTCCCGCCACCAGCTACCGACGTCGAACGCGTCGTTGATGCCGTACAGCGCGGCGAAATCGGCGTCGATACCGTCGGCCGCCGGGCCCGGCGCCGCATCCACCGAGATCCGGCCGACCAGCCGGGCGACGAGATCGGCCGCGCCGTCGGTCATTTCGTCGTCGAGCACCGAATCCGCCGGTGGCTCCCGGATATCGGGCACCGCGACGCGAAACAGCCGCTGCCCGAACATCGCCCACCCCGGCCCATCCGGTAGTCGCTGCGCCCGTTCCGGATCGATCCGGGATTCGTTCGGCCGGTGCAGGCGCAGTTCGAGATGGGCCGGCAGCAGGTCGACCAACCAGCCGGGCACCTCGTTCCAATCCCTGGCGGTCGCGACCACGTGCACCGCGTATTCCCGCCCCTGATCGGCGATCTGCCGCACCAGATCGGCCGTCCCCGAATGCGGTTCGGCGAAATCGCCCCAGCGGTCGATGATCAGGAACAGGTCCGGCACCGGCCCCTCCGGCAGGGTCCGGCGGGCGGCGCGCAGGCTGGACGGCGAGTCGATCCCGAACATCCGGTACAGCCGCTTCCGGTGGAAGATCTCCTGAACCATGGTGCCGAGCAGTTCGTTCACCTGATCCGGCTCATCGTCGCCGACCACCCTGGCGATATGCGGCAGCTCCCGCATCGAACCCAGCCGGTTGCTCGATTCCAGTACGTACACCCGCGCGTCGTCGGTGGAATGGGTGAGCACGAGCGCGGCGACCAAAGTGCGCAGCATGGTGCTTTTCCCGGATCCGGCGCGACCGACGACGAGCAAATTGTTGTCGGCGCCCGCCAGATCCAGCCGCACGATATCGCCTTTGCTGCCGTCCGCGCGCCGCTGCCGCCCGATCGGCACTGCCAATTTCCCGGTACCCCACCAACTTTCGGCACGCAGACCGGAACCCGACACCTCCTCCAGCCGCCCGAGCAGGCCGCCGAGCCGGATCCGGTCGCCCGCCCCGGCGCCGGAGGTCTCGCGCCGGGTCCGCGCGAGGTATACCTCGTCGTTCAAAACGCCGTAGAGGCTTGGTGTTTGGCGATCGGTATTGCGACGCACCTCATCGCTGACATAGGTCCACAGATCATGGGTGCTGATCCGCCCGGTCCCGGTGTCGGCCAGCCCGGTGGTTATGCCGTTGACGATCGCCGCCGTGAATACCGACAGCGAAGACCCTGTGCCGCCGTGATTTCCGTCCTCGGCCTGCTGTACGCCGGTGCACGCCGTCATCACGCAGATGCCGTCACCGGTGACGAGGTGCTCGCCGACACCGTCATCGACGCCACCGGCCGCCTTGATCACATCGTTGCCGAGAAACGCTCCGCTGTAACAGCAATCGAGCAGGATGATCTTGGCGGCGGCGTCGGACTCGCGGATCAGCTCCTTGACGAACGAGGACGAAACCGCGGAACTGCTGGGTAGATTCGGGTCGGTATTGCTGGTGGCGAGGTAGAGGTTGCGGCTGGTCCGGAAGCCGTGCCCGGAGTAGTAGAACAGGACGAGATCCTGCGGTCCCGCGCTGCGGAACATCCGCTCGATGCTGCGCTCGATCTCCGCCTTGGACTCGTTGACCAACATCTCGGCCGGTTGAAATGCGCCGATCTCGGGGTCGCGCAATAGATTTCGCAGCTCCCTCGCGTCCGAGACCGGTGCGTACAACCGGGCGATATCGGGCGAGTGGAAGACGTCGTTGGCGACGAACAGGGCGATCCGGCGGCCCGGCGGACTAGTCATCGGGGCTAGTCATCACCCAACAGGTCCCGCAGCTGTTCGACGATCTGATCGACCTGCCGGTCCGCGGGCCGCTCGATCACCACCTCGCGCTTGCCCTTGCGCACCGTGATCGACACCGCCCTGGTGCGTTCCAGGAAGCGCAGGGCGACGTCGCGGATCGCCAGCGATGCGACGCTCAGCGCGCCACCCGAAACGATGAGCTGCCCGATCTCTTGTGCGACACCGGTTTTGGTGCCCGGATCGGCGTCGGCGGTGGCCACTCTGGCCCGCACGCCGTCTATTTGCCGCAAATCATCGGCCAGTTCGTCGGTCAACTCGGCCAGCCGCTCCGGATTCCGCGGGCCCGAGCCGACGATGAACAACACCTCGGCCATGGATTGATGTCCTCCCCATCCGCCGCATTTCGCGGCCATATCCCCACTGTAATAGCGTCGGCGGGAACGTTCGGCGAAAACGGCGCGGTCCGAACGCTACCGGCGAAGACCCTGCCGTTGTCGTACCCCATTGCTATCTTGGAATTGCTCGAGATCGATCGGTGGGGCTTTCTATGGTGGATGAGCAGCAAGAGGAGTCACCCTTCGTGCGCTCGATGTCCACCCGAGTGGATCGGCGTACCACCGCATACGCTGCCGCGGTGGATCAGTTCCTGGCCCGCCCGCTGGCCGAGCGCAGGCGCATCGGCGAGCAGCGACTATTGGATTCGTTCACCGGGCACGTGGAATCTGTTTTGGCGCAATACGATCCGCCCGGCGTCCGGCGCAAGAGCGACAGCCTCGTCTTCGGGCGCATCTATGCGAGCGGCTATTCCGACACTGCTTTGGTCACCGACGGCGACCAGCCGACGGTGTCCCCGCACCTGCTCGCCGCGCTGCTGGCCGCGGAGATCGAATTCCGCGGGCCGCTGCGGCTGAGCCGCACCCAGAATCGGCAGCTCGCCGAGATCTACGAGCGAATCGGCGACACCATGATGCGGGCGCTGCCCGGCCATGCCGCGCTGGCCTTCCGGCGGGCCGCCAGCCTGTACCGGCAGGACGAGGATGTCGACGCCGACGACCGCTGCAGCCTCAATCTGTCGCGGGCCCGCCGCCGCGCGCAGCCGGTGCGCTGGCGGCGCGTCGGCAGCCTGTTCCCGGATCTGTTGTGCGGCTACGGATATCGGCCGTTCCGAATGCTCGGGTGGATCGCGCTGCAGGTCCTGCTCTGCTTCGCGGTCGTACGCGAGCTGTCGGACGCGCCGACGATCGAAATCGTGTACGACTGCCTGGTCAACTACCTCAACCCGCTCGGTCCCGGCGATACCGCGGGCCTGGAAGGCGCCCAGAAGCTGGTGTTCGGCGTCGAGGCGTACGCGGGTGCGGTGACGATGTCGGTGTTCTTCGCGCTCCTGGTGCGTCGCTGGTTCCGGCTCTGAGCCCGCCGTCACCAGTCGTTGCTGATCCGCGAATTGCGCAGCGCCTCGAGTGTCGCGGTCGCGATCCGGTCGCGCAGCTGCCCGACGCGTGCGGTCCACTGCCGGGTGAACCCGGGATCGGATTCCAGATCCGTCCACGCCTCGCGCAGCCGGGGCGGTGTGTGCGCGCCCGGCATCCACAGCGGCACAAGCTGTTCCAGCACGGGCGCGAGCAACGTCGCGGCCTCGTGGTTGGCCGGGTCGAATCGGTCGGCCACCTGTCCGATGGTGGTCAGCAGCCAGTCGTGGACGGCCAGATCCTCACAGAAACGCTGTGCGGCGGCGATATCCTCCTCGGCGACGATGAGCCGGACCGAGCGCAGAGTCTCGTTGTCGAGCCGAAAACCGAAGCGCGGCCGCTGTTCCGGCTCGGCCGCGACCTCGACAGCCCAGCGCAGCCGTGTCGTCGCGGCGCGCAACCGCACCTGCTGATCGAGCCGGTCGTCCACCCGGATCAGCTTCAGCAGCCGCCAGCCGATGGCGGCCAGATCGAGCCTGCTGTTGGCGACGGCCGGATCGGGGCGATCCGGATTGTCCGTGCGCAGGAAGCCGTCGGTCAGCCGGGTGCCCGCGTCGGCGCCGAGTTTGGTCACCGCCTCGATGATCCCCGGCCTGCCCATATAGTGCGACCACGGCTGACGGGTCCGCTCCGCGGCGGGTGCGACGCGAGTCTGCGCTGAGCTCTGCAGTATCCGGCCGCCGACCACGACCACGCGCGTGAGCACCGTGCCGATGGCGTGCACCACCTTGCCGGACGACTGGGTCAGGTCGCAGTCGATGCCCTCCACCCGATTCGGTGAAATGACAAGCGGCACCGGGCGTTCCCGCGATGTCATGGCGGAGCCGGGCTTCACCGTGCCGAGCAGTTCGAGCACCGCCGAGTTGTCGAGCACATTCGACGAGGGCAGCACGCAGGTGTGTATCTCGCCGAATGCGGCCACCGGTGTCGCGGCCGATTTCGGGGTTTCGGCCGCATTGCGCGCGGCAGCGGCCATTGTCATGCTCCGTCCGGCAGCATATCGACGCGATATTTGGCGACATCGTCCAGAATTACGTGTGACAGTCGACGGGAGACCTCTCGCGGAATCACCAACCGCTCGCGACGCCCACGTTCGACCGTCAAATCCACCACGTCCGGATCGAGGTCGATATGGTCGAGGATCACCCGGACCGCGTTCTCGATCTTGAGGTATTCCTGCGGCAGAATGGATACCGCGCGATACGCCGCGAACGGTTTGGCATGCGGATTCAGCTGCACCACCGAAGGCATTTCCCACCACTGCTCCGGCCAACTATCGCCCGCCTGCCATTTATAGGGCTGCACCACTTCCTCGCCCTTGTAGCGGACCATACCCAATCGCAACAGCTGCCAGACCGCGGCGAGAAAAGGGCAGGACCAGCGGATATATTCTTCGCCGCCCTTGCCGATCTCCTTCTTCCACATTTCCACGTCGAGAAATATGGAATGTTCCCTGGCCCCGTATTCGACCGGCGGCCGGTATTCCGGCACTCGCATCGCCTGGATCGAATCGTGGTCGGAGGACCGGCGGCCGTTGCACATCCAGCCGGACTCGACGTCGGGCGGGCGTCGCCCGGTCGTATCCTCCAACGGCTCGGCAACCAATCGGGAGGCGACCATCCGCGCCAACTCGATCTGCTGCCCGGTCGGCGCGCCGTTGTGGTACAGCGGGGTTTCCCAGCAACCCGCCTCGCGCACGAGGTAATCGATGCGCAGATCGCATTCGTCGGCCGCGTCCAGCAATTTCTCGATGATCTCGGTGGGGTCGGTATTCGGGCCGAAATAATCGTCGATCAGGAAACAGGTGCTCACCCGCGCCTCGGCGAGCTCCAACTCCTCGGCCGCCGCCTCGGTGTACAGCTTCACCAGCCGGGCGACCTTGCGGAATTGGGCGCGGATCCGGTCCCGGCCGTTGGTCATATCCTTCATATAGAAATGACCGGTTTCGATGGACAGATGCGAGAACTTGACGCCGGAGGCCCGTACCTGCTCGGTGACCTCACTGTATGCGGTCTCGGTTTCCATTGTCAGAGCCTCTCCCACATCGCCGGGTCGACAAGTTTGTCGGCCAATTCCTGGAAGGCTTGCACCGTCTCGATATTGGCTATTTTCTTGGTGACATCGGTATCCAGGATCACCTGCTCGCGCCATTGCAGTACGGGTTCCATCGGCGTCGCGCCGAGCAATACGGTCGGTCCGATGAGATTGGCCGAGGCCAGCTGTTTGAGCGCCTCGTTCTGCTTTCGCAGCCAGGCCCATTGCGCGCCGCGACCGGAGGGCGCCGACTCACTCATAGACGGCACGGCGGTCCGCACATAGCGCAGCGAACCCAGCAGCGGACTCGGCTCGTGCCCGCATTCCGCACCGGTCTGCAGCAGCCCGAACGGTCCGTGCACCAAACCATTCGCGGCGACGATGTGCTGGCGCGTCCAGCGGTGGAAAACCAGCCAGCGGGTCACCGCGTCGCGCAGCTGGGACCGGGCCGTCGCCCGCAATACGATCTCCAGGGCCACCGACCGCCCCGCGCTGAGATCCACTATGGTGACGTCGAATTCCTGTTCACAGGTCACCAGCAGTTCCACGCACCGCTTGACCATCTCGTCGTCCACCGTCTTGAATTCGGCGCCGCCGCGATCGCCCGGATACAGCATGAGTTTGTACGGGTGCCGGGGCGCGCGCAGTTCGTCCCGGCTGGTCTCGACGCGCACATTGCACGCACCGATCGAGCTGTTCTCGCCGTGCAGATAGGAGTGCATCCCGTCGCTGTTCGACGTGCCGCGATCCACCCGGGTGATCTCGAAAAGCGCACCCGCCGTGGGAGATCCGAAATCGAAATCCAGGTATGCGACATTGCGGCCCCGGACGCTCAGCCGGTACGCGATATTGCAACTGGTCACCGAACGGCCGGTGCCACCCTTATCCGATGTCGAGAATACGAGCATGCAGTTACCCATTCCTCATGGCGTCGAGACCGGCGAAATCCAGCTCATCCAACTCACGCATCGCCTCCGCGCACAGGCTGTGTGCGGTGCCGGGCCGCTCGTCGAGCAGTTTCCTGGCACGTTGTAATTGTTGTTCGACATGTTCCAGCGCGGTGCGGTTCGGTGAATTGTCTTTTTCGCTGAGCTCGAGATACTGCTGGTTCAGCAGATGCTCGGCCTCGTGCAACAGCTCCAGCGCCCGCATGGCCGAGGTGGACGACCGCAGCGGCGGCTCCCGGTAACTCGTATCCGCCACGACGAGGCATTCGATGACGCGCTCGGTCAAATACCATGAGGGCCCGCCGTTTCCGTTGCCGCGCGAGGTTCGCGGCGGCTCCTCGTCACCGGTCGGGCGCCGGACCGTGAAAACCCGCTCCGCATCGTCCCACAGTCCCATGGCCGGACCGTCCGGGAAAGCCCGTCGTTCCAGGTGATCCATCGCCGACTGGGCAAGTTCCAGAAGTCGGTCGCGGGTGGTGAGCGTGCTCGACAGTCGCGCCGCCTGCAAGGTCCGCTTCAACAGCACCGGCGCGAAATCCGAGGCGTTCCAGCGCAATTGCGGGCCGCCGTCGACAGTTTCGCTGCCTACCAACGAGAGCCGGACGCCAGGGATGTGCAGATCGCGCGCGGTATCGTTCTCGGTCACCCGGCGGATGATCCGGCCGCGCCGGGCCAACTCGTCGAAAACCGGTGTGGCCCTTGTGAGATCGTCATCGCTGGCTTCCCGGTTGATCAGATCCTGGATCAGTACCGCGGAGACGCAGAGACTGAAGTAATCGGATTCCTCACCATCGGAGGTACGCCACGGAATGTCCTCCAGCGGCCACCGGCCCTCGCCGTAGCGCGCCATCGATGACCAATAGCGCTGCGCCAGATCACCGCGCAGCTGTAGCGCGTCGGCCAGTCGGCGCTGGTCGGCATTGAGCAGGTCCAGTTCGCGGGTGCGGGCGGAGGTCAGGTCGTTGATGCCGTCGAGTGCGATCACGGTGAAATACACGTAGGGCCGTCCGGCCGCATAGCCCGGCTGGGTCGCGATCGGCACGTCGACGACCTCCTCCGACGACGGAGCCTGCTGGGCAATTCCCCAGGTCCAGCCGCATTCGAACAGCAGACCCTCACTTCTGAGGTCGACATCGGGGGTTCGGCTGAGCGTGATGTCTCGGCTCAGCCGGCCGCGGACCCGTTCCAGCCGCTTGCTCACGCCCTGCGCGACCGCCTCCATCGATGCGCCGGTCTGGTTGAACATGGTCAGCATGATCCGGCCGGTTTCCGATTCCGGCGTAACGGTATTGATCACGAAGCTGCGGACCAGTCCGGTCATGGCGGCGGTGAGCCTGGCGCTGGTTCGCGCGTCCAGCTCGATGATTCGTTTTTCCAGATCCCGCAGCTCTTGCCCGACCACCCAGCGACGGAAACCGCGCAACAGTTTCAGTCCGGCGAGGCACAGCGTCAGCGACATGGAATAGGAGTCGACGACGTCGAGTTCGCGCTGCGCATCGGTCACCGGAATCTGGTCGCCGGAGCGAAGATAGCTGCCGCCGGAGAAGATCGGCCGCCCGTCCGGGACGCTGGTGTACCTGTTGAGGTAGTCCTCGAATATGTCGAGCAGCGTCACAACCACCCGCCCGCCGCGCCCGAGCGGCGCGAGCACCGCGAGCACGTCGTCGGGGATATCGTCCGGGTTGACGATATTGAAGCTGCTGACCTCGGTGGCCGGGTAGAGCAGGCAGAGCAATTGCTCCGCGTCGCTGATGGAGTTGGAGCCATCGCGACCGCCCCAGTTCCACTTTCCGTCGCGATAGCACGCCCGCAGCAGGGAACGCCAGACATCCAGGATCTGCCGTCTCGGTTGGATTCTCATCGAACGCCGTCCCCTTCACCGCTCGTCATTGGGCGTGCCGCGCCGATGGAAGCCACCCGATGCTCGCGGCGACGATTCGAGGCATCGGGAAATTATCACGGTAGACATCCTTTCGCGAATCACCGGATACGCTGAACGGACGACCATCACGAGAAGACCGCCCGGTTTCATTTATGCACCGTTATCCCTTCGCGGACAACACCGTTCGCATCGACGGGAGTTACGACGACAGTTCTATTCTCTGCCATCCGAACCTCCTGGGCAGCGGAACCCGATCCACTACCCCGGCATTCCAGGGACTCGGCGGTTGCATGATCAAAACCATTGCGTAGCTTCGGATTACAAACCAACAAGCGGTCGGTCCCGGCATCCGGAGCCGGCGCGGGCCGAAAGTGCCGGTGGCCGTGACACTTTCCGGACATCGTCCATTCCGGTACCGCGCCGGGGTTTGCAGGATTTACGCTGACGCTCGGAAATTACGGTGGCTGGAGGGCGCATGTCCGGAGGAAACGAGTCGGGCCGGGTGCGAGATTCCGCCGCGACCAGAGCGGCGTTGCTGACGGCGGCACAGGGATTGTTCGCCGAGCGCGGTTTCGAGCGGGCGACGGTGCGGGATATCGCGGCGCGGGCCGGGGTGAATCAAGCATTGCTGTTTCGCTATTTCGGCAGCAAAGAGGAACTGTTCCGGGCGGCCATCACGGAAAAGGGCAGGCGGGTACTGGAGGAGGGCGCGGCCGGCGGTCTGCTCGCCCGGCTGCTCGCCCGCGCCTTGGAGCCGGACGGCACTGCGGCACAGGGATATTGGCTGCAGGCGGCGCTGCGGTCCAGCGGACACGACGAGGGCGGCGCCGCGATACGGCGTGAGCTGGGTGACGAGTACGTCCGGGCGCTGTCCGGACTCACCGAAGACCAGGATGGCGAGCTGTACGCCGATCTGTTGCTGGCCTGGGTCGTCGGCATCGCGCTGATGCGCCATGTGCACCACAGGGAGCCGCTCGCCAGCGCCGATCCCGCGACGGTTGCCCGGCATGTGCTGCGCGCCGCGAATCGGCTCCTCCCCGAGCTCGATACGAATTTTCCACCGCCCGAACGGAATTCAGGCGTTGACGAGCCAATGTGATCTCCCTAACATCGGTAGTTGTAAGCACTCGCTTACATCAGTGGGCGCAGCAGTTCCGCGCCGGGGAAGGGAGCTCGCATGACCGTGAATACCGAGGTGCGCCAATACCCGTTCGGCGAACCGTTCCGCCTGGATATGCACCCGCAGTACGCGAAACTCCGCAGCGACGAACCGGTTTCCCGGGTGCGGCTGCCCTACGGCGGCGACGGCTGGCTGGTCACCCGCTACGAGGACGTCAAGCAGGTACTCGCCGATCCGCGCTTCAGCCGCGCGATAACCGTTGATCGCGAGGACATTCCGCGTACCACCCCGGAACCGGCACGGGCCGGATCGCTGCTGAGCATGGATCCGCCGGAACACACCAGGCTGCGCAAGCTGGTCGCCAAGGCATTCACCGGCCGCCGGGTGGAGCTGCTGCGCCCGCGCGCACAGCAGATCGTCGACGAACGGCTCGATGAGATCGAACGCTGCGGCCCGCCCGCCGATCTGGTGCGCCAGCTCGCGCTGCCGCTGCCGGTCACGGTGATCTGCGAAATGCTCGGCATCCCACCGGAAGAACAGCACCGGTTCCGGGATTTCTCCGACGCCGTGCTCTCCACCACCGCCTACACCCGCGAGCAGATCAACGACGCGCGCGACGCGCTGGAGGCCTATCTGGCGGAGGTGGTCGCGCAGCGCCGGGAACACCCCACCGACGATCTGATGAGCGCCCTGGTCGCCGCCCGCGACAACGAAGATCGGCTCAGCGAGGAGGAATTGGTCAGCCTGGGCGTCACCCTGCTGGTCGCCGGTCACGAAACAACGGCCAACCAGATCGCCAACTTCACCTATCTGCTGCTCTCGGAGCGGGAACAGTGGGAATTGCTGCGCGGCAGACCGGATCTCGTCCCGGAAGCCGTCGAGGAACTGCTGCGCTACGTCCAGCTGGGCTCCGGCGGCGGCTTCGCGAGGGTGGCCACCGAGGACATCGAGCTGAGCGGCGTCACCGTGCGCGCAGGCGAGGCGGTATTCGTCAACACCCAGTCGGCGAACCGTGACGAGCGCGTCTTCGAGGCATCGGAGCGGCTCGACCTCACCCGGAAGATAAACCCGCACTTGGCATTCGGGCACGGTGTGCACCACTGCCTCGGCGCGCAGCTGGCCCGGCTGGAGCTGCAGGTCGCGATCGGCACCCTGCTGCGCCGGTTCCCGGAGCTACGCATTGCCGTACCGATCGACGAGGTTCCTTGGAAGAAGGGGCTTTTGGTGCGCGGGCCGGTGGCCCTCCCGGTGAGCTGGTAGGAGTGCGGCGAATGACGCAGCAACAGTGGCGAATCGAAGTCGATCGCGGCACCTGCATCGGCTCGGGAATGTGCACCGGAATCGCCCCGGATCACTTCACCCTGGTGGACGGGCGATCCGCGCCCATCTCGCAGACCCCGGACGACGCCGTACTCGACGCCGCCGAATCATGCCCCGTCGAGGCGATATTGGTGCGCGCCGCCGAGTCCGGCGCCATCCTCGCGCCGCAACAGTAACCCGGCTATTTCAGGCGCAACTCCACACAGCACTCGCCGGGCCGTGGGGCGAGCGCGGCCTCCACCGCATCCGCCTCCAGCCCGTCGAGCATGCCAGTCAGGTATGCGCGATTCAGTCCGCAGACCAGCTCCGGTTCCGATGCGGCGAGCGGATGAAATGGGCAGTTGTGCAAGCGAATACAGCCCGACCCCGACCGGCCGGGCTCGAAGCCCTGCGTAACGAGCAGTTCCTGTAGCAGGGTGAGCGCACGTTCCGCGCCGAGCCTGCCGGGTTTGCGCTGTCCGCGTTCGGCGCCACCCAATTCCCGGCCGCGCTCGGCGGCGACCCGCAGCGCGGCGTCCCGCGCGGTCTCACCTAGTACGGCGGCCATCAGGATGTCGGCCAACACCTCGTATCGGCGTTCCGGAATGCTGACCCGGATTTCGCCCTCGGCGGTCGACGACTCAGCCTTCCTGGCCAAGGGTGCGCTGTGGCTGATCGCCATCGGCGTACTCGGCGCACTGGCCGCGGCCACCGTCGGATTTCTCGATCTACTCGCAATACCAACGGGCACAACGGCATTCCGCACCGGACTGCTGCACATGAGCCTCAATCTCGCGGTGGTCGTCGCCTTCGCGATCGACTTCCTGTGGCGGCGCGCGGGCGGCGGCCCACACGGCGCCGTGCCGATCGGGCCGGTCATTCTATCGGCGATATCGCTTGCCGCCCTGAGCATTTCCGGCTATCTGGGCGGAAAACTGGCCTACCGCTTCGGCGTTCGAGTGGCCGACGAGGCGACACAGGCCGACGGATTTCAGCACTGACCCTTCTCACGAGGAGATCCCACAACGGGCATCGCGGCATTGATCACCTGGCTGCTCACCGCGGCGGGCGGCTTCGTCCTGCTCGGCACCTGGATCGCGAAAGGCGCACTGCGCCAGCCGGAGAACAGCCACCTGCCGGCGCCGGTGGTATTCGGCCACTTCCTGCTCGCCGCGGTCGGACTGATCCTCTGGATCATCTACCTCGTCGTCGACAAAGTCGCTTGGGCCTGGGTCGCTTTCGCGCTCCTCGTCCTCGTCGCCCTGCTCGGCTTCGCGATGTTGATCCGCTGGATTCCGGTGTACCGCAACCGGAGCATGGATACCCAACCCGCTGAGCGCAGCTTCCCGGTGGCAGTCGTCGGCGGTCACGGGGTATTGGCGGTGGTGACACTCGTTCTGGTGTTCCTCACCGCGCTGGGCGTCGGCCACAGCTGACCCTGCCTCGACCTTGTGGGTGAGCGGCCGGTGACGCCGCTCACCCACAAGGTCTTGCGTGATCCCGGTCATGCCTCATAACATTCAGTGCAATGTCACACCGCACTGACGATGCGGCAGGTAAACCCCTTTACACCTGATGGAGGTATCCATGTCGGAATCGGGCAAGCCCTGGCACGGCGTCATCGTGGCGACCACGCTGCCGTTCGCGGCGGACTACTCGGTCGACTACGACGCATACGCCGAGCACGTGCGCTGGCTGACCGACAACGGCTGCCACGGTGTGAGCCCGAACGGTTCGCTCGGCGAGTACCAGACCCTCAGCGATGAGGAGCGGGCGCGGGTGGTCACCACCGCCGTCGCCGCCGCGCCCGCGAGCTGCACCGTCATGCCCGGTATCGCGGCATACGGTGCGCTGCAGGCGCGCCGGTGGGCCGAGCAGGCCGCCGAGGCCGGAGCCAAGGCGGTAATGCTGTTGCCGCCCAACGCCTATCGCGGTGGACGCGAGGTCGTCATCGACCATTACCGCCGGGTCGCCGAGGTCGGCCTGCCGATCGTCGCCTACAACAACCCGATCGACACCCGCATCGATCTGACACCCGAAATCCTCGCCGAACTGCACGGCGAGGGCCTCATCGTCGGCGTCAAGGAATTCTCCGGCGATGTCCGGCGCATCTACGAAACCCAGGAGCTCGCACCGGATCTGGACGTGCTGATCGGATCCGACGACGTGGTCGTCGAACTCGGCATCGCGGGCGCGGTCGGCTGGGTGGCCGGCTACACCAACGCACTGCCCCGCGCGACCGTCGAGCTGTACAACGCCGCCATCAATCGCGACCTGGACAAGGCGCTTCCGCTGTACCGCGATCTGCACAAACTGCTGCGCTGGGATTCCAAGACCGAATTCGTGCACGCCATCAAGCTGGCGATGGATCTGGCCGGGCGCACCGGCGGCGCGTGCCGACCGCCGCGGGTGCCGCTCGCGCCGGAACTGGCCGCGAAGATCACCGCGGCCACCCGCGACGTGCTCGCGAAGGGCTACCGGTAAGCGATACGGAATTCCGAGGTATCTCCCATGACCCGCACCGAAATCGACGCGGTTCCGGAAACGACGCCGGAACAGGTGGCCGAGCTTGTCGCTGCGGCCGCGGCCGCCGCGACCCCATGGGCCGCAACGGATCTGGTAGTCCGGGCGGATGTGCTGGAACGCATCGCCGCCCGGCTCGACGCGACGGATGAACTCATCGCGCTCGCCGTCGCCGAAACCCGTTTGCCCGAGCCGAGTTTGACCCGCGAACTCACCAGAACCAGCTTTCAGCTGCGACTGTTCGCACAGGTCGTGACGGACGGCGGCTTCCTGGACGTGCGGATCGACCCGGCGGATCCGCAATGGCCCATGGGTGTGCCGCGGCCGGATCTGCGGCGGATGAATGTGCCGCTCGGGCCGGTGGTCAACTTCGCGGCCAGCAACTTCCCGTTCGCGTTCTCCGTCGCGGGCGGGGATACCGCGTCGGCGCTGGCGGCGGGCTGTCCGGTGATCGTGAAGGCGAATCCGGGGCATCCGCGGCTATCTCGTGCGGTCGGCCGGATCGTCAGCGAAGTAATCGCCGAATGCGGCGCTCCGGCAGGTATTTTCGGCATGGTCTTCGGTCGCGATGCCGGGGTCGGGGTGCTCACCCATCCGTCGATCGCGGCCACGGCCTTCACCGGATCGACCGCGGGCGGCCGGGCACTGTTCGACCTGGCGTGTCGACGGCCGAGGCCCATACCGTTCTACGGCGAACTCGGCTCGATCAACCCGGTATTCGTCACCGCCGCCGCGGCGCACGCACGGGCGGACGAAATCGCCTCCGGGCTGCTCGCCTCGGTCTCCTTCAATGCCGGGCAGCTGTGCACCAAGCCGAACCTCGTTGTCGTGCCGGAGGATTCACCGCTGTTGGCGGCGCTGGCCGCGGCCGGTCCCGTCCCGGCGGGCGACCTACTCAACGAGGCGATCGAGCGCGGGTTCGCCGAATCCGTCGCGCGGGTGCGCGGCCACTCCGAGGTCGCGGTGCTCAGCGGTGGCCCCGGCCAGGTCTCCCTGCTGACCACCACCGCCCGCGCGGTGCTCGCCGATAGCGGGATCGTGCACGAAATGTTCGGTCCCGCAACGCTTGTCGTCACCTATCGGGACTACGACGAACTGCTCCAACTGGCCGAAGCACTCGACGGACAGCTGACGGTGTCGATATTCGGCGACGCGGCCGACGACACCGCCGCTGCGCTGCTCACCGCCGCCACCGCGGCGGCGGGCCGAGTGCTCTGGAACAGTTGGCCCACCGGGGTCTCGGTGACATACGCGCAGCAGCACGGCGGCCCGTACCCGGCAACCACCGCGCCGACCACGACTTCGGTTGGCACCGCGGCGATCTCCCGCTTCCTCCGGCCGGTGGTCTACCAGTCGGTGCCCGACGCGCTGCTGCCGCCGCCATTGCGCGACGAAAACCCATTGGGGATACCGCGTTCGGTGAACGGAACCCGACCGCGATGAGCGAGCCGGACATTTCTCCCGATCATGCTGACGTGCGGATGAACTCCGCCGGCGCGGACACGGACGGCGTGGCGCCTGGGCGATCCGATACGTCGGCGTTCATCGACTCGGAAGAGCTTCGTGGAATCAACATATTGATCATCGGCGGCGGAATGATCGGCTGCGCCTTGGCTTATCGGCTCAGCTCGGCGGGGGCGGCGGTGCTGGTGTGTGAGCGCGGCGGCATCGCCTCGGGCACCACCGCGCACGGTGAGGGCAATGTGCTCGTCTCCGATAAGGGTCCGGGCGCGGAGTTGCGGCTCGCGCAGTTGTCCAGGCGATTGTGGCCCGATGTGCTCGCGGATCTCGACGCCCGGGTGCCCGAGCACGCCGCCGCGGTCGAATGGGAACCCAAGGGCGGCATAGTCGTCGCGACAACCGTCGATGGCGCGGCGGCCCTCGCCGACTTCGCCGCCGGGCAGCGTTCGGCCGGGGTCCACTGCACCGAGATGGACGCGGCCCAGCTCGCCGCCGCCGAACCGGCGCTCACCAGAGACGTCACCATGGCCGTGCACTACCCGGACGACGCCCAGGTCCAACCCGCAGGCGCCGCAACGGCATTGCTCGCCGCCGCCAGCGCGGCGGGCGCGACGGTGGCGACCGGATGCGCGATCACCGGCCCGATCATGCACGGCGACAGGCTGATCGGCGTACAGACCGGCAAGGGTCCACGGTACGCGGACGTGATCATCAATGCGGCCGGGCCGTGGTCCGGCCCGGTGTCCGCGCTGCTCGGCGCGCCGATCGCGGTCAAACCGCGCCGCGGCGACGTGCTGATCACCGCGCCGCTGCCGCCGACCGTCTTCCACAAGGTCTACGACGCGGATTACGTCGGCGCCGTCGGCAGTTCGGACGCGACACTGCAAGCCTCCGCCGTTGTCGAATCCACCAGGGGCGGGCCGGTGCTGCTCGGCTCTTCCCGCCGCCAATGCGGTTTCGACGATCGCCTGCACTCCGACAGCCTGGCCGCCATCGCCCGCAGGGCAATTCGCCTGTACCCGGTGCTCGCCGACGTCGCGATCATGCGGGCATACGGCGGCTTCCGCCCATACGTCGACGATCACCTCCCGGTGATCGGCCCCGATCCGAGGCTCCCCGGCCTCTGGCACGCGACCGGCCACGAGGGCGCGGGCATCGGCCTGTCGATCGGCACCGCCGAATTGATCGCCGCCGCGATCGCCGGTGGCGCAACCGAACCGGGTATTTCCGAGTTCACCGTGGACCGCCCGGCCGTACTCGGCCTGCCGGAAAAGGATTCCGAGCGCCCCGAATTCGCCGCGGAGCGGTCCGCGCCATGAGCCATGCGCAGGGTCCGGCAGCGCAGCCCGTGCCATAAACGCCGCCGATCGCCGGCGCACTTGTAAACCATTCCACCGCAACGGAACAGATCACCATGAGTCCGCATCCAATCGACCCGGCCCGCGATCCCGTAGGCCGCGACGACCGCCCGCTGACCATCACCGTCGATGGCACCGAATATTCCGGCGTCCACGGCCAGACCCTCGCCACGGTGCTGCTCGCCAACGGGCGCGAGCACTGGCGCACAGCGCCGACCGGCACCGACCGCGGCGTCTTCTGCGGCATCGGCATCTGCTTCGACTGCGTCGCCACGGTCAACGATGTTCCGGATATCCGGCTCTGCCGTCGTCCGGCCCGCGACGGCGACGCGGTGATCACGCAGTCCCGCACCGGGCATACCGGCGGAGGCGCCGCATGAGTCGATCGCTCGTAAATCCGCTGCCGCGTGCCGAAATCGCGGCAACTTCACCAGGTATGGACGCCCTCGGGCCTCGCACCGCACATCGGAGGTCACCGTCATGACGAATACCGCACGCAGACATGTGGTGATCATCGGCGGCGGGCCCGCTGGCACAGCGGCGGCCGAATCCGCGCTGAGCGCGGGCGCGTTCGTCACCCTCATCGACTCGAATGAAACCCTTGGCGGCCAATACAACCGGCGGATACCCGCGGCCTACGGCGTGCGGCGACCGCTCACGATCGGCCACGGATATCGGGCGGCGGACCGGCGGGCACAGCTGCTGACCGGCCACCCACGATGCGAATACCTATCGTGGGCAACCGTTTTCCGAATCGAACCGACCACGGGCTGCCCGGCGGTCCGGGTACTGCTCGGCATCGAGGGCGAGCAACGGACGCATCGGCTGATTCAAGGCGACGCGCTCGTACTGGCCACCGGCGCATACGACCGGGTGTGCCCGTTCCCCGGCTGGGATCTGCCCGGCGTCTACAGTGCGGGCGCCGCACAGACTTTGGCGAAGACGCAGCGGGTGCTGGTCGGCCGGAACGTGCTGATCTCCGGCACCGGACCGTTCCTGCTGCCGGTCGCGAAGTCGCTGGTGACCGGCGGCGCGCGGGTGCGGGTGCTGGAGGCCAATCAGGGCCGGAACATCCTGCGGCACTGGGCCGCTCGGCCATGGGAGCTGCGGCACAGCGCGGGCAAGGCGATCGAGCTGGCCGAATACCTCGCTTCCGGTGTGCGACACCGCATTCCGTTGCGGACCGGCCACGCCGTTGTCGCGGTGGCCGGTGACGACCGGGTGGAGGAGGCCACCGTCGCCCGGCTCGACCCGAACTGGATGCCGATTCCGGGCAGCCACACCACCATCGCGGTCGACGCGGTCGCGGTCTCGCACGGTTTCACCCCGCAGCATGAGCTCGCGGTGGCCGCGGGCGCGCGGTTGACGGCCGACGGGTTCGTCGAGGTCGACCACCGGCAGCGCACGACCAACGAATCAGTCTGGGCGGCAGGAGAACTCACCGGCATCGGCGGTGCACAGGTGGCCGCCGTCGAGGGCGCGGTCGCCGGACTCGCCGCTGCGGGGGCCGATCCGGCCGCCCGGCGGGCGCTCGCGGCCCGGCACCGCACCGCACGACAGTTCGTCGCGCGCCTCGCGGCGGCCCACCCGATCCGCCCCGGCGTACTCACCTGGGCGCGGCCCGAAACGGTGATCTGCCGCTGTGAGGGCACCACCCGAGGCGAGCTCACCGCGGCATGGGCTCAGGCCGCCGGAAATGCCTACCGTCCAACGAAACTCGCGACCAGAGCCGGACTCGGCCCGTGCCAGGGCCGGATCTGCGCCGCGAATATCGCCGCCCTGCACCGCGATTGCCGTGACGCCGAATACGCCGACGGCGCGGCGGTCACCGGCCTCGCCGCGGCCACCCCGGCTCTCCGCCCGTTCGCCGCCCCGATCCGCCTGCGTGAGCTCGCCGAACTCGACACCGAAGGACAGCCCTGATGCGAAGCGACAGAATCATTTCCGCCATCGATACGCACACCGAGGGCATGCCGACCCGGGTGGTCACCGGCGGAATCGGCACCGTACCCGGCGCGACCATGGCCGAGCGACGCGCCTACTTCGCCGAACATCTGGACGGCCTGCGCCGCCTGCTGGTGAACGAACCGCGCGGCCACGCCGCCATGAGCGGGGCCATCCTGCAGCCCGCCACCACGCCGGACGGCCACTACGGCGTGCTGTTCATCGAGGTCAGTGGGCTGTTGCCGATGTGCGGACACGGCACCATCGGCGTGGCGACCGCACTGGTCGAGGCCGGTATGGTGCCGATTTCCGAGCCGATCACCGAAATCCGATTGGATACCCCCGCCGGACGGGTGGTCGCCGAGGTCGCGGTGCACGGCGGCCACGCCGATTCGGTCACCCTGCGCAATGTGCCCGCCTACTGCGACAGCCTCGACAGCGAGGTCGAGGTGCCCGGCCTCGGCGCCGTCCGCTACGACCTGGCCTACGGCGGAAACTTCTACGCCATAGTGGATCTCGGCAAGCTCGGCATACCGTTCGACCGCGCCGAGCAGGACCGGATTCTCGATGCCGGACTGCGAATCATGCACTCCATCAACGAAACCCGCCGTCCCGTCCACCCCGTCGACCCGGCCATCGCGGGTTGCAAGCACGTGATGTTCCTGGATCCGGCCTCGACGCCCGCACACACCCGCAACGCCATGGCGATCCACCCCGGCTGGTTCGACCGATCCCCCTGCGGCACCGGAACTTCCGCGCTGCTGGCTCGTCAGCACGCCCGCGGCCTGCTGACCGCGGACCAGGTGCTGCGCAGCGACTCCTTCATCGGCACCACCTTCTACGCCAAGGCGGTCGGCGTCACCACCGTCGGCGACCATCCCGCGGTCGTCCCATCCATCACCGGCCGCGCCTGGCTCACCGCCACCGCGAACTATCTGCTCGACCCGACGGATCCGTTCCAAGAGGGCTTCGCCTTCTAGCGCACCGTCACCCCGGAAAGGAAACAACGAAGTGACCGCCGTGACCAAAACCCAGCGCCCACCGATCAATTGGCGCAATACCCTGCGACGGATGCCGGTAACCGTCGCCGAATCCGCCGATTTCAAGAAGAGTATGGGCCTATGGCAGCTGGTCGCGCTCAGCCTGGGCGGGCTGGTCGGGGCGGGTGTGTTCTCCCTCGCCGGCGTGGTGGCCAATGAGATCGCCGGTCCCGCCGTGCTGATCTCCTTCGCGATCGCCATCGTCGCCTCGGGCGCCGCCGGACTCTGCTACGCCGAATTCGCGGGCATGGTGCCGCGTTCCGGTTCGGCATACACGTATTCCTATGTGGCCCTCGGCGAGGTCATCGGTTTCATGATCGGCTGGGATCTGCTGCTCGAATACACGGCCATCGTCTCCGTCGTCGCGATCGCGGTATCGGGCTATCTCAACTACATCACCCACTACTTCGGATTCGACCTGCCCACTTGGGCGCTCGGCGCCCCGGGCACCGGTTCCGGCCACCGAGTGGATCTCTTCGCCGCGCTGCTGTGTCTGCTGCTCGCCTTCCTGCTCTCTCGCGGCACCCGCGAATCCGCCCGGGTGCAAACGGGACTCGTCGCGCTGAAGATGGTCATCGTCGCCATCGTGGTGGTGGCCGGTGCGCTGCACATCAACGCGGGCAACTACACACCGTTCTTCCCGTTCGGCATGGGCGGCGCGGTATCCGGTGCGGCACTTGCCTTCTTCGCGGTCTACGGTTACGACGCGATGAGCGCGGCCGCCGAGGAATCGACCGACGGCAAGCGGCTGATGCCCAAGGCCATCATGATCAGCCTCGGCATCGCCTCGCTGGTCTACCTGCTGGTCTGCCTGGTGATCGTCGGCATGGTCAACTACACCGATATCGCGGTCTCCGCACCGTTTTCCAGCGCATTCGACCGTATCGGCCTCGGCATTCTCGGGCTGGTGATCGCCGTCGGCGCGGTAATCGGCGTCACCACTTCGGCTTTCGCGAATATGCTCGCGGTGACCAGGGTCGGCTTCGCGATGAGCCGGGATGGGTTGCTACCCAGCTATTTCGGCAAGTCCAGCCGTCGCCGGGTGCCGTCGCGGGTGATCTGGCCGGTCGGCGTGGTCTCGGCGCTCATCGCGGGCTTCCTGCCGATCAGGGAGGCGGCCGAGCTCACCAACGTCGGCATTCTGATGGCCTTCATCGTCGTCGCGCTCGGCGTCATGCGGCTGCGCCGCACCCGGCCCGACGCCGAACGCGCGTTCCGCACGCCGTGGGTGCCGGTGGTGCCGCTGATCGGCATCGGCTTCTCGATCTGGCTGGTCGCCCATCTCACCTGGGTGACCTGGCTGCGGTTCCTGATCTGGCTGGTGCTCGGGCTCGCGGTGTACGTGGGCTTCAGCTACCGACACTCCCGTCTGCACACCGAAATGTGACATATCACCTGCTCGACGCGCTTGTACCATTGCAACCGAATTCCGTCTGCCACGAGGAGTCACGATGTCCGCCACCGATACACCGGTCTCGATGCTGACGTCGTTCCTGCCGCGGCGGAACATGCGCGACGAGATCATCGAGAAGCTCCGGGGCGCGGTGATCACCGGCGAACTGCGCCCCGGGGTCGTCTACTCGGCACCCGGCCTGGCCGAGCAGTTCGGCGTCTCGCCGACCCCGGTGCGCGAGGCGATGATCGATCTCGCCAAGGAGGGCCTGTTCGAAACCCTGCGCAACAAGGGTTTTCGCGTTCGTGAGCCATCCGATCAGGAGCTGGACAACCTGGCCGAGATCCGCCTGCTCATCGAGGCGCCGACGGTGCGCAAGGTCGCCGAGGCCGGTATCCCCGGACCGATACTCGCCGAGCTGCGCGCGCTCGCCGATGGCATCGAAAAGGCAGCGATAGAGCTGGATTTCATCACATACATCTCCATCGACACCGAATTCCACTGCCGCTTACTGGGTCTCGCGGGCAATAACGAACTGGTCGAAACCGTGCGCTCGCTGCGCGCCCGCTCCCGCCTCTACGGTGTCCGCCCGCTCGCCGAACAGGGCAAGCTGATTCCGTCCGCGCACGAGCATGTCGAGGTGCTCGACCTGATCGAGCGAGGCGATGCGGCGGGGGCCGAGGAGCTGATCCGCCGCCATATCGGACATGTGCGCGGCATCTGGGCCGCGAGCGGCAGCTAATCGAGTCCGAGCAACCGGACGAACAGCGCGACCTGGTCCGCGAAATGCGCCAGGAATTCGGGCGAGCGCGGATCGACGCCGCCGGTACCCTCGATCACCTGCGGCAGCAGCGTAGGCGCCATGGCGGCGGACATCAGCATGACGTTCAGGCAGACCGGGTCGATCTCCGCGGGCAGCTTGCCCGCCGCCTGCCGGTCACGAAGGTCATCGATATCGGACCGGAGCCGCTCGGACCGTGTCTCATGATCGGGATCGTCCGCCGGACCGGCGTATTCGAGGCCGCCCCAAGCGAATAGGCGCACGCCGTCCGGATTGTGCAGCTGCTCCAGCGCGAAGGCGCGCAGTTTCGCCGCGTATGTCATATCCGGCGCGGCCAACTCACCGGCGCGCTCCCACCATTTCTCCGAAATGGCTTGGTAGAGGCCCTCTTTGCCCTCGAAGTAGTACGAGATCAGCTGCTGATTGACCCCGGCCCGTGCCGCGATCGCACTCACCCGCGCGCCCGCGAAACCGTGCGCGGCGAATTCGGCGACCGCCGCATCGATGATCAGCTTGCGGGTGCGTTCCGGATCGCGCTGACGGTCCTGCGGACCGGGGGATCGGCGTGGTTTCGACGGGGGCACCACGAGAGTATAGACCTCACCTGACAAGTTCAATCAGTCACACAACTTAATCAAACAAACAGTTGACACTGCGGACTAATCGAATGATCATTGGAGCACTCGGCTGATCGCCGAAACCTTGATCAGGAGCATCCCAATGACCGAAACCCAGAAAACCGCCGTCCTCATCGTCGGCGGCGGCGTCACCGGCTTATCCGCCGCACTATTCCTCGCCAGGCAGGGGATCCGCCCCATCCTGGTCGAACGGCATCCGAGCACCGCGATAATGCCGCAGGCCCGCGCGTTCAACCCGCGCACCATGGAGATCTACCGCGCACTCGGCCTGGAGCCGGAAATCCTTGCACACCAGTCGATTCTGTTGCAGTTCCCGGAAATGATCGGTGCCGAGACGCTGGTCGGCCCGGAGCGGTTCCGCATCGATATGGCCGCCGGCGCACGGATCGACCCCGAGGTCAGCCCGGCCCAATGGGCGCACATCGACCAGGACGAGTTGGAGATCATCCTGCGCGCCCACGCCGAACGCGACGGTGCCGACGTGCGGTTCCACAGCGAAATGACCTCGTTCGAGGTCACCGACGCCGAGGTCAGGGCCGTCGTCCGCGATCGCGCCACCGGAAACGAGTACGCGATCGATGCCGACTATCTGATCGCCGCGGACGGTAGCCACGCCGGGGTTCGCAACCGGCTCGGCATCGGCGTCGACGAATCCATGCCGTCGATGCGCCTCGCATTCATCGTCTTCGACGCCGACCTCACCACACACCTGCGCGGTCGCCGGTTCACCCTCGGCTACTTCGACGCACCCACGCGGGGCTCCGCGCTGTTGCCATTGCGGCAGGAGGGCCGGTGGCAGCTCGCTTTGCCATACGAATCCGAAACCGGAGACTGGACAGACATATTCACCGAGGAGCGGTGCATCGAGTCGGTCCGCGCCGCGATCGGCGACCCGGAGCTCGAACTCACCCTCGTATCACCGGTTCCCGGTTGGCCGCAAAAGGTTTCGCTCACCACCATGGGCGGTTGGGTCGCCCGCCGGTACCGCGACCGCCGGGTGTTCTTCGCGGGCGACGCCGCCCATATCGTCCCGCCGACCGGATCATTCGGCGCGAGCACCGGCATCGCCGATGCGCACAATTTGGCATGGAAGCTCACGGCGGTGCTCAAAGGCCAAGCGGGACCGGAACTTCTGGACACCTACGAGGACGAGCGCCGCCCGGTCGCGCGGCTCACCCTGTCCACCGCGATCCAGTTGCTGCACAGCCGGTTCACGGCCGGTCAGGAAGATATCTCGGAAAGCGAGAACATCCTGCTGATCTTCGGTTACCGGTACAACTCGACCGCCGTCGCCGCCGAGCAATCCATCTCGGACGAGCCGGTCTGGGATCCGCGCATACCGAGCGGATGCCCCGGTCTGCGCGCTCCACATGTCTGGCTCGAACGTGACGGTGTCCGGTTTTCCACTACCGAACTGTGCACGGGCACTTTCAGCGTGCTCATCGGCCAGGACGGCGCCGACTGGCGTGCGACGGCCGAAAAGGTCGCCGCGGCAACGGGTATCGAACTCGACATCGTCCGGGTCGGCGTCGATGCCGCCGACCCGGAAGGCCGTTTCCTCGACAGCTTCGGCATCACCGCCACCGGCGTAACCCTCATCCGGCCCGATGGTTTCGTCGCTTGGCGCGCCCCGGAATCCGTCACCGATCCGGAAAACGCACTGCGACAGGTGCTGCTCGCCATCCTCGCCAGGGAGAACGCCGAGGTGGGGTGAATCGGCTCAGGCGAGGTCGCAGGCGGCCAGCAGCGGGGCGAGCCGACTCGCGGCGGCCGAGGGCCGGACCGCCAGATAGGTCTGGATGGTCAGGGCCGGAGAAACGATGGGGCGGAACGCGATTCGCGGCGCGTACAACACCTCGGCCTTCGCCGCGTAGAAGACGGTCCAACTCGGCTTGCCATTGCCGATGGCCGCCAGGGTGTCCTGATCGGTGGTGAAGGCCGGTCCGAGAACAGGTTCGGAGCCCGTGGCGCGACAGGCCTCGACCACCAGGTCCACCAGGTACGGGTTCTGTTCGCGAGTGACGATGCGCAGCGGCAATGCGGCCAGCTCGGCCAGCGCGACGGATTCCCCTTCGGCCAGCGGGTGCGCCGCGGGCAGCGCGGCGACCAGCGAATCCTCCCACACCGGAAGGAGATCCAGGCCGGAGCTGGCGGTCGTGCCACGGATGAACGCGGCATCCAACTCACCGCTGCGCACCAGATCCAGCCGGGCCGCGGGCGACGCGCTGACCAGTTCGACGCTCAGCCGCGGTTCCCGTTCGGCCAGCGTGGCCAATACCCGGTCCAGCCGGGAACCGAGCCCGACATTCGTGCCGATGCGCAGCACCGCATCCGATCGGAGTAACGAAATCTCTTCCAGCGCAGCCTGTTCCGCGGCAAGCATGGTGCGCGCGTGCGGCAGGAAGGCGTGGCCGGCCGGGGTGAGCGTCACGGTGCGGGTGGTGCGGTCGAACAGGTCGAGCCCGAGTTCCCGCTCCAGCCGCCGCACCTGCTGACTCACCGCGGGCTGGACGATGTGCAGCCGCCGCGCGGCCCGCCCGAAATGCAGTTCCTCGGCGACGGTCAGGAAGTACCGCACCTGACGCAACTCCATACCAACTCCTCGCATTGATCACGAATGCTGATGAGTCTAGAAGTGGAGTGCTCATTGTTCACAACCGCCCGCCGAGGTGAACTGGTCTCAGCGACAAACACCGGGCAACAAGCCCTCGAAAGGGAGGTAAGACCATGACCACCACGCAGATCCTCGGCGCCGAGCAGGTCGTTCGCCGTTACTTCGACGCGCTGAAGGCGGGCGAGAACGATATCGTCCGGGACAGCTTCGCCGATGAGGCAACCTTCTGGTACCCGGGCGATCTGCCGATCTCGGGCACCTGGACGGGGCGTGACCAGATCGTCGACGGCTTCCTCGGTACCGCATTCGCCCTGCTCGATCCGGATAAGGAGGTTCGGATCGAGGTGACGAATTTCTTCGCCGCCGACGACCAGGTGACGGTCGAATGGAGCTCGTGGGGCACCGTCCGCAACGGAAACCCGTACCACAACAAGAACATTGCGGTGTTCCGGGTCGCGGACGGAAAGATCGTCACCGTGCGCGAATACGCCAACGCCCAGAACTGGGAGCGGGCACTGCGCGATCCGCAGGCCTGACCACTGCCTACGATTGCCCGGTTCAGACCCGATTCCGAGGCACGGAGGTGAGTGCGCGGTGAATTCGGTCGCGACGCCCGGCATCGCATTGGCGGCGCTGTGCACGGTGCTGGTCGCCGCCGCCGCGGCGGTCTACTGGTTCGCCGAACTCGACTCGGCCTGGGTGCCGCCGCGGGCCGCCACGCGCGGCGCGACGCAGCTGGCGGCGGTCGCGCTGATACTTGCCGCCGCGCTCGCGCACCTGTGGTCCTCGCTGCTGGTGCTCGCGGTGATGTTCGTCGCGGCGGTATTCACCTCGGCGCGGCGCTCCGGTTCGGGTCGCACCGCGGTGTGGCTCGCGCTGGCGCTCGCCGCGGGTATGGCGGCGGTGCTGCCGATGATGCTGGCCAGCGGGGTGGTTCCGATCAAGGGCGTTGCGCTGGTGCCGATCGGCGGCATCGTCCTCGGCGGCGCGATGACCGCGACCTCGCTGGCCGCCCGCCGCGCGCTCGACGCGATCGAACAGCGCTGGGGCGAGGTGGAGGCCGCGCTGAGCCTCGGCCTCACCGACCGGGACGCGCGTATGGAGGTCATCCGCCGCACCGCCGCCGATGCGCTCCTACCCGGCATCGATCAGACCCGGACCGTCGGATTGGTCACGCTCCCAGGCGCTTTCGTCGGCGTGCTGGTCGCAAGCGGCTCCGCCTACCAGGCGGGCGCCGTGCAGATCCTGGTGCTGGTCGGACTTCTGCTCGCTCAATCCTGTTCCGTCGCGGTCACGATCGAACTCGTCGCCCGTACCAAGGTCCGCCGTCACCGCTAGGCGCGCACCTCGCAGGAGCTCGGCCGAGCCTAGGCAGACTTATTCTGCCAAATACATTTTGCCACAACATATTTCGTATATATCACTAGCTAATCTTTCCAGTTAAACTGTGTTGCAACAGTTTTCACTACCCAGCAGGCCGCAACGCGCGACGCATCAGCCCCGGATACCTGCCGAGCTTCGCCGCGCCCCGCAACGCGAACACCGTCGTACCCAGCCACGGGCGCAAATGCGGACGAATGCGCCGAATACGGCCGTCCTCGGCCAGCTCGATGATCATCGCGTCGGTGATGCCGAAGCGGCCGATCCCGGCCTCGCTCACCGCGACCCGGGTACTTCCCGAACCGATGAACTCGGTCCAGCGCAGATCGGTCAGCGATCCGTAGATCACCCCGAGCGCGATGCGCAGATCGTCCCGCCCACGGATGACGATCCGGCTGGACAGTGGTGACACCAGTTCGGCGTCCGGCGTGAGCTCCGCGACCATGCCGTCCACATCGTTGCGCCGCGCCGCCGCACAGAATGCCGCGACCACATCGGTTTCCGTCACCATCACCACTCCCATGAGTTGCTTTTTGCAAGCAACTTTACCTAGTCACTTTCAAAAAGCAATCGACTAGGATCGGCCCATGCCCCGCCAACCGTTCGGCGATATCGCCTGTTCGATCGCCCGCGCCACCGGCATCATCGGCGAGCGCTGGACCCCGCTGATCGTGCGCGACCTCTTCGCCGGGATGACCCGGTTCGAGGATCTGCGCCGCGACCTCGGCATCGCGACCAACGTGCTGTCCACCCGCCTGGAAACCCTGGAGCGCAACGGCATAGTCGAGCGACGCGAGTACCGATCCGCTCCGGTGCGTCACGAATATGTGCTCACCGCAAAGGGTTACGACCTCTATCCGGTCATCGCGGCCATCCTCGCCTGGGGCGACAAATGGGCCGCCCCGGACGGTCCGCCCGCGCTCATCACGCACACCGACTGCGGACGGCACACCAGCGCGCGCATGGTGTGCGCCGAATGCGGCGGCGAACTGAACCACGAGAACACTTATGCGACAGCCGGACCAGGCGCCCGGCCGGGACCGGGCACCGCACTGATCGGCGAATTCCTCACCGACCCGCGGAACTCCAGCACAACACGAACCTGAGACCAGCTACCTGCTGCGGCACGATCGGCTTCCCCACCGAGGGTGCACCACTGCGTCTTTCGTGCGGTGTCGAACCGAAGCGATTCGGCCACCGGGTGATTCAGTACCGACAGGCGCCCGCGACGGGCATCTCGGACATCGGCGAGAGCTCGACGCCGCGGCCGGGCGTCGACGCGTGGATCACTTTGCCGTCACCCGCGTAGAGCGCGGAGTGTCCGCCGCCGTAGAACGAGACGACATCGCCGGGCCGAAGTTCGTCCAGGCCCACCGGGGTACCGCCGGCCAACTGGTCGTAGCTGGTGCGCGGCACCTCGACACCCGCCTGCCCATAGGACCACTGGACCAGACCCGAGCAGTCGAAAGAATCGGGTCCCGCCGAGCCGGTGCCGTACGCCGCGCCGAGTTTGCCGCGCGCGGCCTCGACGGCGCGCTCACCCCTCGACTTCGGCGCCACCGCGGGCGCGGGCTGCCGCAAGCCGGGAGCGCCGGAGAGGAAGGGCAGTTCGATCCGCTGGCCCGGCGCCAGCTCCAGTCCGGGAATCCGTACGGGCGTAGTGAATTCGATGCCCGGCACGCCTGCGCGCACCGAGAGTTCGATGCCGGGCAGCGCGAGCGGGGATCCGGGCAGGCCGGGCACATTCTGTGCGGCCGCGACCGGCAGCTCCACCGGAGGCGTTGCGATGACCGGAATTTCGGAGCCACGGCTCTCGGTGATCGGAGCCGGAACAGCGGGCACATCGACCCGACTTTCGGAGCTGTGGCTCTCGATGTTCGGAGCCGGGACAGCGGACGCATCGGTGATGACAACGGGAGTTGTTTCGATGGCCGGGATTTCGATAATGGCGGGCTTCACGATCCCGATACCGGGCAGTATCGGCGGCTGGGCCGATGCGTGCCCGCTGGTCATGAGGGATGCGAGGAACAGCGCCGCGACGAACGCTCCGGCCGCCAAGACCCAGAGCAGCAGCTGATGCAGGAACCTCGATAATCGGACGTCTTCGGTTGATGCCATGATGCGGTCCTCCGATGCTCACATCGATGGCCGCGGCAGGCCGTGGCGCCGCAGGTGCGTGGCGTCGCGGGACTTCCCACCTCGACCTCGAAACGATTTCGAAAACCATCACGGAGATCTCGTGCAGTCCAGCGGATCCAGCCAGTCATCATTCGACACATTCAGGGGCGCACAAAGTTTCGACACACGTTCTCGTGGTAACGAATCAATAACTAATCCTGGGCAAAAAGATGCCCCGCAGCGTCCTATTCCGCTGCGGGGCGTCTGTTTTCGCCGATTCAGGCCGTGATCTGCTCCTCGATCTGCTCGGCCAGCGTACGCAGTTTCGCCGCGAATTCGCGGGCCGCCGCCGGGTCGTTACTCGATCCTCGCACCACCCGTCGGGTCAGCGCGGCCAGCCGCGATTCGACGGTGGAGAACAGATCGAGCACTCGGTCACCCGATTCGCCGCGCGGTTCGTCCACCAGATCGCCGCGCAGCCATGCGCGCAGCCGCTCGACCACCTCGGCCTCGTCGAAATGATCCGGCAGCACCGAAACGGCCGCGCGCAATTTACTCGCGGTGACCTTCGCATCCCCGGAATTCGCGATGGTGGTGTAAACCGTCACCGCCGCATCCTCGCCGTATTCGGCGGCCACCGGCAGCAATTCGCGCACCTGACCCTCGTTTATCGCAGGGGCGACCGGATGCAGCCGCGCCGCCAGCGGCCAGGCGCGAATCAGCTTGTGCGCGTACGAGCGCTGCATATCCCAGCGCTGCTCCACATAATCGTCGAAGGTTCCGTGGCTCTGCCGGTAGAGCCGGCCGTCGCGCACGATCTGCAGCGCCCGGCCCGCCGCCCAGAACGCCATCCGCAATTTATCGATCGAGGATTCGCACGCCGAAAGCTGGGCCTGCTCCTGATCGCTCAGCGGTCCGTCGCCCGCCGCGGGCAATGGCATCGTGAGCACGTTCACACCGGTGAATATCGCATCCTCGGCGGCGGGCGTGATTTTCGCGGGCCGCCATTCGGCGTCGCGCAGCGGCGAAACCGGTGGGGTGTGCTCGGCCTTGTCGCTCAACGGATTGACGGTGCGCGCGGCCGAATTCGGCGCGCCACCGATGGAACCCTTCCTGCGTTGTGGAGGCATCAGGCCGACACCTCCATCACCGCCCGGTACGGGCTCAGCAATTCGTCACCGACCTGCCGATACTCCCCCAGGTCCGCGATCGGATTCTCGGCGCCGTCGCCGACCTCGCCGTCGGCCGCCTCGCGGTACCACTTCCACGCGCTCAGATACGAATCGAAAACGTCGTATCCGGCATCCTCCAGATTCGCCCGCTGCACCCGATATTCGGTGGAGACGTTCACGCCGTTCTTCATGGTCACCGGAACCTTGGTCATCAGGACGCGCACCCGGATTTCCCGGCCGCTGCCCGCGGCCGCCTCCTCGGCGGCCTTATAGGTACTCGGCACCCGCTTGACCTCCGACGGGCTGACGCTCGTCAGCAGAATGAGCTCATCGCTCTGCGGTATGGCGGCCTTGAAGATCTCCGCCGATTCACCGCCCGCGTCGACGATGATGACATCGAACTTTGCCGAATTGTCGGTGATGCAGTCGTTCACGTGCCGGGACGGAAAGGCGATCAATTCGAACGGGACCTCGACCTCACCCTTCTGCAGCCGCCGATACCAGGAATATCCGGTCTGGCTGAGCGGGTCGGCGTCGATGACGAGCACGCGAAGTTCGTGTACCAGCGCGAAATACGAGGCCAGGAAGAAGGCCGAGGTCGTCTTGCCAACGCCCCCTTTGAGATTCCCGAGCGTGATGACGAGCGGTTTCGGCAGATCGAGTTGCGCAACAGAATTCGTCATGGACCGTCCTCCGATGCTGAGGAATACCGTGTGGTGGAGAGTTTTACACGGCTACCGGCCGCGACCTGTCATTGCTCGCATGACACCGCGAGTCCCGCAGTGTGTCCAATTGGACACACTGCGGGACCGCCGAATTCGATGCGTATCCGGTTCAACGCGGCGCGTTTTCCGGGTCGAGCAGGGTGGGTGTGCGGCCCTCCTTATTCGCCCGGCGCGCGTCCTCCAGGAACTCCCGCGAGAACAGTGCGGACAGAATGGCGATGCCGCCGCGGTGCACCCGGAATTCACTCTTCGCGCTGGCGCCGGTGAGCCGGATGACCCGACCCGCGGCCTGCTGCGGGCGGGCGAAATCCTTCACCTTGCCGCGGCCGGTCCATTCCAGTTCGGTCTGGTCGATCACAGCGTATTCCGGGACGAGCAGTTTGACCATCGCGTGGTCCAGGTTCACATGCACCTCGATCGGGTCGTCGCCCTCGATCCGCGGCGAGCGCAGATCGATCACCACGCTGCCGTAGCGGGCCTTGACGTCGAAGCCGGTGGCGCTGGTCCAGTCGCCGAGCCGCTTGGTGGTCTCGTGGTCGACGTGGATCTTGACGGTCTCAGTGGTCATGTCCGGTTCCTCTCACTCGCGGGGTGGTTCCCGCCGATGAACCAATAGTGGCACAACTACTAGTTGCTTTGCAACTAGTTTCTGAAGCCCTAGTAGTTGAGCAACCAGTAGAATGCGGGTATGACGGCATCGACGCAGTTCAAGCGCTCCCCCCTGGCCATGGCACTGCTCGGCATCCTGCACTTGGAGCCCATGCACCCCTACGCGATCCAGCGGCGCATCAAGGAGTGGGGCAAGGACAAGGTCGTCAACGTCGCCCAGCGCGCCGCGCTGTACAAGACGATTACCCGGCTGCAGGAGGCCGGGCTCGTCGCCGTCCGCGAGACCGGGCGCGACCAGCAGTACCCGGAGCGGACGGTGTACGAGATCACCGATGCGGGCCGCGCCGCATGCCTCGGCTGGATCACCGAGATGATCGGCGAACCCCGCTACGAATTCCCGGAATTCCCCGCGGCCCTCTCGTTCGTGATGCTGCTCGGCCCCGACGCCGCGCGGGTCGAACTGGACCGCCGGGCAAAGGCGTTGCGCGCCATGCTCACCGAGCTGGACGACGCCGCCGCACAGGCCACCGCGATGGGTCTGCCCCGGGTGACCATGTTGGAGGACGAATACAACCGCACCGTCATCGAGGCCGAATTGCGTTGGCTGGAAGGGGTAGTCGCGGATCTGGCATCCGGCGAGCTGACCTGGTCCTGGGAATCCCTTGCGCAGTACCAGAACTCGTGAGTCCGCTCAGCGGACCGAAACCCCTGCGGAAAGCGCGCCGGTAACGCATAATCGACCGTCGAATCGGCTTGGCAGGTCCGAGAATACGGAGATCCGCGCATGGGTAGTGTCCGTTCGACTGTGCTGTCCCGCATCGCGGCGGTGGCCGCTCTGGTGCTCGTCCCGGTGGCCACGCAGGCGCAGGCCCAGGCCGGGCCCGCCTCATGTGCCGCGGGAAATCCGTTGCGCCCCACCGCGGAACTGTTCGCCACCGACAATACGAGCACCATCACCGATCCGGCCGACGAGCGACTGCGCACCCGCCTGGACGGCTTCGAACTGCAGGTGGACGGCATCGTCGCGGCCAATGTCGCGCTGCCCGTCGGCTCCACGCTGGTCAGCGGCGTGTTCTGGTCCGAGGACCAGCGGCAGACCACCTATGAGCGCTCGCGCGAATTCCATCTCGCCTGCGTCACCGGGCCCGACCTGCACAACCTCGCGGATCAGGTGCGTGCGCAATTCCGGCAGGAGTCGGTGCTCACCTTCGAACCGCTGCCCGCGGACGCGCCCGGCGTCGACGCATTCACCGCAACCGTGCCCGGTATCGATGTGCGGCGCTTCCACGACGCACTGGTCGCCGACCCGGTCGCCAGGCAGCGGCTCGTCGGCGGCTCGGTCACCGAGGACGACCGGCTGATCCTGGTCGCCGATATCGCCGATTACGCACTCGCCCAGCGGTTCGTCACCGAACTCGGCGGCGACTGGAATGTGGCGGACGTTCGATACGGCGACCGCGAATTCGTAGGCAGCTGAGCACCTAGCCGGCCCGCAACCCGGTCTCGGTGCGGAATTCACCGACAAGACGAGCAAACTCGTTGGGCCGCTCGATATTCGGCGAATGCCCGGCCCCGTCGACCACCTCGACCCGCGCGCCCGCCGCCGCATACCGGGCGACGGTACGCGCGGTGTCGTACAACTGATCGTCACTGCCGTGAATCACCAACGCGGGCTTGCCGATCGCACGCAGCTGCGCGTCCAGCGGTTCGCCCCGCAACCGCGCGGGCCGATCGACGAGCACCTCGCGGAACATTCCGGGATGCATTGCGCGGTAATCCAATACCGGCCGGTCCGGCCGATCGAAAACATCACGCGCCCGGAAGCCGCGCGCGAAGGCCGTCCGCATGCCGAAGCGGATCGCGGCGGCGGGCGTGATCCGGTGTACCAGCGTCCCGAGCACCGGCAGCGTCAGCAGCACACCCGCGGCGGGCAGCTTCGAATAGCTGAAATCCGGTGCCTGACCGATGATTCCGACCGCGCTCACCCGCTCGCTGCGCCGCCCGACGGCCAGCGCAACATCGGCGCCGAAGGAATGCCCGAGCACCACGGCATCCCGGATATCGAGCGCGTCGAGTACGGAAACTATTGCGCGGGACTGTGATTCGGGATCGAACCCGAACCGGCCGCCGGTCCGGCCGTGCCCGCGCAGATCGACCCGCAGCACCCGGTACGCGGGCACCAGCAATTCGGTGACCCGGTCGAACCAGTGCAGCGAAGCGGCGAACCCGTGGATCAGCAGCACGGTCGCGGCATCCGCCGGACCGTCGGAGCGCACATTCATCTCCCCTGTCGTCACGGCCTGCGCCGAACCCGGCATCGCGCCACCTCCATCCGAGCATCGCCTGTGCGTCATGCCTTGGTCGTAAGGTACCGACCATGGTGGACAACCAGATGGCCGAGCTCGTGCAGTCGGTGGTGGAGTCGTATCTGCTGGGCGGCACGCGCCGGTACAACCGCGCGGGGGTGGCCGAGCGCTCGGGCGTATCGCCGGAGGTGTCCAAGCGGCTGTGGATGGCACTCGGCTTCCCGGCGAATCCGGACGACACCGACGACTACACCGATGCCGATGTGGTTGCGGTGCGGGACTTCCGCAGCCTCAACGTGGTGGCGTCCTCGGATATCCGCCAGCAGTCCGCCGCCGCCCGCACCCTCGGCCAGAGCATGGCCCGGCTCGCGGAATGGCAGGCCGACCTGGTGCTCGCCGAGATCGAAACCAGGATCACCTCGGCCCGCGCCGCCGAACCCGACCGCGATCCGGCCGAGATCGCCAGAACCGCGACCGAGGCGACCATCGCGGTGCTGGAGGAACTCCAGACCTACGCGTGGCGGCGGCATCTGGCCGCGGCGCTCGCCCGTTCCTTCGACGGTGCGGTGATCGCCGAGGATTCCACCAGGGAGCTGGCGGTCGGCTTCGCCGATATGGTCGGCTACACCCGGCTCACCAGGCATCTGCACCCGGACGAGCTATCCATGCTGCTCGAGGCGTTCGAATCCACCACGACCGCCGCGATCACCGAGAACGGCGGCTGGGTGATCAAGAACGTCGGCGACGAGGTGATGTTCGCGGCCGAGCACGCCATCGACGCGGCCCGGATCGCGCTGGCCATCCAGGAGTCGACCATGATGGTCGCGGGCACCCCGGAGCTGCGCGTCGCCATCGCGTACGGCCCGGTCCTGCAGCGCTTCGGCGACCTGTACGGCTCGGTGGTCAATATCGCCTCGCGGCTCACCGGCGTCGCCCGCCCCGGCACCATCCTGGTCGACGACCACGCCGCCGCCGAACTCGCGAACGAGCCCGAATTCACCATTCGCAATCTGCGCAGCGTCCGGGTCCGCGGCTTCAGCCGCCTGCGCCCACACCTGCTGCGCGCCGACGAGAAGTAGCGGGCCCATAAACTCCACCGAGTGGATATCGACTGGTCACAGCTGCGCGCCCGCTGCCTGCTGCTGGAAGACGCGGGCGTACTCGCGCTGAACAAACCCGCGGGGATCTCGGTCACCGGGGAGCGGCACGACACCGATATCGTCGAGCTGGCCGCCGCCAGCGGCGAAACCCTCTACCCCGTGCACCGCATCGACAAGGTGACATCCGGTCTTGTGCTGCTGGCCAAGGAATTACCCGCACACGGCGAGCTGACCAGGCAGTTCAACAAGCAGACGGCGACCAAATCGTATCTGGCGGTTGTGGATTCGACCGGCCTGCCGGACCGCGGGGTGATCGATCTGCCGCTGAGCGTCGGCCGCAAGAACCGGGTGCGTATCGCCGCGCCCCGCGAGTCGATCCGCACCGAAGACGACCGCTGGTTCGTTCGGCAATCGGATCTGTTGAGCGGCAAGAACTATCCGTCGATCACCGAATTCGCGACGCTGCTGCGCACCGAGTCCCGCACCGTGCTCGCGCTGCGCCCGATCACCGGTCGCCGCCACCAGATCCGGGTGCACCTGGCCTGGATCGGCCACCCGATCGTCGGCGATCCGCTGTTCGACCGGACCGGGACGCAGCCCCGCACCCACCTGCATTCCTGGCGGCTCGGCCTCACCGCTTCCTGGCGCACGCCGCCGGTGTTGGATATGGAAGCCGTTCCGGGAGAGGACTTTTGGACGCCGGTAGGGGTCGGAGCCGACGAGGCTGCCGGTTTACTCGAGCAGGGTGCGGCACTGCTCGCCCGGTAGTCGACGCCTGGTTGCCGCTACAAACCCCCAACACCCCCCGGGCCGGGGAGAACCCCTATCCAGCCCTAAATCAATTGCCCCACTTAGGATCCCGGCCCAACAGCAGCAGAATCTCGTCGAGCTTGCCGCTCCCCTCCGGCACCTCCAGTATCGGCCCGAACGCCGCACCCTCCTTCAACCGATCCGCACCGCCGGGCACGATCCTGGCGATCGCCAGCGTCTCGTCGGCCATTTCGGGATCGGAGTCGAGCTCGATGTTCTTCCCGATCGATCGCGCCACATCCCATGCGTGCACCACGCAGTCCACCAGCTGGAACCGCACCGCGTGCTCGGCCTTGAACGGGACGCCCGGCATGATTCCCGGCAGCAGGAACTCGCGCTCGGAGATGTCATCGACGGCGAACGCGTCGAGCAGGTCCGCGGAGACGGTGAGGTATTCGCCGATGGGGTCGGCGAGTTCCCTTGTCTGCCATAGGGAAATGTCTCCGCCACGGCCACGGGCCGACTCCGCGAAGCCGTGGTTCTCGATGGTCATATGCGTCAGCAGGTCGCGTAGATTCCAACCGGCGCAGGGGGTTTCGTTGTTCAGCTGATCGGGGGTCACCGTCTCGACCAGGTCGGTGGTCAGTCGCAGGGACCTGGCGTGCATGGCGACGAGATCCGCATCCGTAATCGTACTCATGCGCTTATCATAAGCATGAGCTTATTAAATGCAAGCAGTATTTTCGACCCATGCCTGAAGTGACCCGACCCGACCTGGCCGCGATGATCGCGCCGCTCGGCCACGCGCTGATGGTGGCCGAGCAGCCCATACTCGACCGAAACGGCCTGTCCATGTGGGCCTATGTCGTGCTGCTGCGGCTCGACGACGACCCGATCTACACCCAGGCCGCCCTGGCCAAGGCCACCCGCGCCGATAAAACCCGGATCATCGCGATACTCGACGACCTGCAGCGGCGCGGGCTGATCCGCCGCGAACCCAATCCGGCCGACCGCCGGGTCAATATGGTCTCCCTGACGCCGGAGGGTCGCGTACTGCGCGACCGCACCCAGCGCGAAATCCAGGAGCAGGAGGAAGTGCTGCTCGCGAATCTTCCCGCCGCGGACCGCCGCGCCTTCCTGCGCGCGCTGCAAACCCTGCACGACATCGTCAACCAGCAGGAATGAGCTGTGCCCACCGACACAGACCGGTCATTGGGTTCCGCCCGGTGGCGAGCCTCATGACGACGCGTAACACGCAGGTCATCTAGCCTGAAAGGCGTGCCGCACACCCGATCCGGCACACTCTGACGCAATGGAGCGATCCCCCAGAGAAAGCGAACGCCGATGATCCTGGTGGCTCAGGTCAGCGATACCCATTTCGATCTCGGCGCGCGAAACGCCGCGCGCGCGAAACGCGTCTTCGACTTCCTCGCCGGTTTGCGCCGCAGGCCCGATGTCATCCTGGTGACCGGCGATATCGCCGATGCCGGTAAACCCGAGCAATATGCCCAAGCGGAAACCACTTTCGCCAGCGATATCCCGGTCATCGCCATTCCGGGAAACCACGACGATCGCACCAATTTCCGCAGCGTGCTGCTCGGTCTGCCCGGCACCGCCGAGCCGATCAACCGGGTGCACCAGGTCGGCACGCTGACCATCGTCATGCTGGATTCCAGCATCCCCGGCGAGCCGAGTGGCAGGCTCACCGACGACACCTACCGCTGGTTGCGCGAAACCCTCGCCGCCGCACCGGCCGACGGCCCGGTGCTGCTGGCACTGCACCACCCGCCCGCGCATCTGTTCAGCCCGGTCGTCGACGAGATCGCACTCGCCGATCCCGGCAGGCTGGCCGCCGTCGTCGCCGGTGACGATCGGATCATCGGCGTGCTCACCGGGCACGCACATTCCTGCGCCACAACGACTTTCGCGGGCCGCCCGCTGCTGGTCGCGCCGAGCACCGCCTCCGTGCTCGGCGCGATGTGGGAGCTCGAGCTGCCCGACCACGTCATGGACTACGCGCCGGATCCGGCCGTCGCCCTGCACATCATCGACGAGAATCACGGCCTGACAACCCATTTCCGCAGCGTCCCGATGGGCGGCCGCCTAGACAGCCCGCAGAGTTGACAGGGATAGCGACCAGTTCAGCGCCGCAGTAACCGATCCCGCCGGTAGGCCGCCGGGGTGAGTCCGGTCCACCGCTTGAACGCGTAGATGAACGTCGACGATTCCGCATAGCCGAGCCGGATCGCCACATCGCTCACCGAAAGCGGTGTGGCGGAAAGCATTTCCTCGGCCAAGGCCCTGCGCACCTCGTCCAGCAGCGCCCGATAGCTGGTGCCCGCCGCGTCGAGGTGCCGCCGCAGCGTGCGCGTGCTCATATTGAGATGCTTTGCCACACTGTCGATTCCGGGCGGAGCGCCATATCCGTCGCTGCCCGGCACCAGCAGTTCGCGCACCTCGGCGGCGATGCCGGTGCGGGCCCGCCGCCGGTGCACCAGGTCGCGGCACTGGGCCAGGCACATGGCCCAGGTGTGCTCGTTCGCCTGCGGCAGCGGCTGATCCAGCACCGCGGGATCGAAGGCGAACAGGTTGCGCGGCCGGCCGAAGCGCGGCGTCACCCCGATCACCGCCTCGATCCGATCCGCGTAATCCGGTTCCGGAAAACGGAATTCGGCGCTGGTGAGCGGCAGCGGCCTGCCCAGCAGATCGGTCATCACCTGATACATGGCGGTGACGTCGCGCTCCACCAGGAACTGCCGCACATCGGCCGGAATCAGCTCGTCATGGATCGCGGCGACGAATTCGCCGGACCGCCATTCGGCCACCGGCAGACAGAAAGTGAAGCTCAGCTCCAGATAGCGCAGCGCGAAGGAGATGGCCTCGCCGAGGGTCGGGCTGCTGACGCAGGCGAAGCCGAAGATGCCGAAGGTGGTGATCCGGTAGCGCTGCCCGAGTTCCATGCCGAGCGCGGGCCGGGCGCCGAGTTCGCGCACCAGGTTGCGGATGACGGCCAGCTCGGTCGACGCGTCGATCTGCAGGTCCGGATCGTGCAGCTGCGCCTCGGTCAGCTTGGTTCCGGTGAGCATCTTGGCCGGTGGCACCCCGTATTCCGCCGCGTAGCCGACCATCAGAGCGACGCTGGCTATACCGCGACTGAAGTTCCAATCGCGGATCCCTGGATCGAGCACCCGCTCGGTATCTGCCCGGACCACCAGGTCATTATGGCCGAATATCTCTATTGATCCGTGCATGCGCACCTACAGTGGAACTCAGCCAAGCGATGTGAGGAGTGCCACATGACGGGCAGGCATCCATCGATCATCATCATCGGTGCCGGATTCGGCGGCATCGGTATGGCGATCGAATTGCAGCGCAACGGTTTCACCGACTTCACCATCCTGGAGCGGTCGACCGCGCTCGGCGGCGTCTGGCGGGAGAACACCTATCCCGGCGCGGCCTGCGATGTGCCGTCCCCGCTCTACTCGTACTCCTACGAGCCGAAACCGGATTGGCCACAACGGTATTCGGACTGGCAGGCGATTCTCGGCTACCTGCGCACGGTCACCGAGCGGCACCGGCTGCTCGACCATATCGTCTTCGGCGCCGACGTGACCGACGCCGAATTCGACGATCCGACCGGCCAGTGGACGGTCCGCACCGCCGACGGCGCGACCCATATCGCCGACGTGCTGATCTCCGCGGTCGGCCAGCTCTCCCGCCCGGCGCTGCCCAACCTGCCCGGCATCGAAACCTTCGCCGGACGATCCTTCCACTCGGCCGAATGGGATCACGACATCGACCTGACCGGTAAACGCGTCGCCTGCATCGGCACCGGCGCGAGCGCCATCCAATACGTCCCGCGGATCCAGCCGGAAGTCGCCCAGCTCACCCTGTTCCAGCGCACCGCGGCATGGGTGCTGCCCAAATTCGATACCGACTACAAGCCGATCCAGCACAAACTCTTCGCCCGCGTGCCGGGCGCGCTACTGGTCGAGCGCTTCGGCTGGTGGGCGATCGCCGAATTCGTCTCGCTGGGTTTGGTGGAATTCCCGGTGATCACCCGCTGGGTCGCCGCGATCGCGCTCCACCACCTCCACGACCAGGTGACCGATCCGGAGCTACGCGCGAAACTCACCCCCGACTATCCGATCGGCTGCAAACGCGGGCTGTTCTCCAACGACTACTACCCGGCGCTGACCCAGCCGAACGTCGAGGTGGAGACCACCCCGATCGCCGAGATCATCCCGGCGGGCGTGCGCACCGCCGACGGCACGGTGCACGAGGCCGATGTGATCATCTACGGCACCGGCTTCAAGGGCACCGAATTCCTTTGGCCCATGGCCATTTACGGCCGTGGCGGGCGCAAACTCTCGGACGAGTGGCAGGACGGCGCGCACGCGCACCTGGGTATCACGGTGCCGAACTTCCCGAATATGTTCCTTGTCTACGGCCCGAACACCAACCTCGGCGTCGGCTCGATCATCTACATGATCGAATCGCAGGCCCG
Organism: Nocardia sp. JCM 34519.1; assembly: GCF_020361265.1. NCBI lineage: Bacteria > Bacillati > Actinomycetota > Actinomycetes > Mycobacteriales > Nocardiaceae > Nocardia > Nocardia sp. JCM 34519.1. The sequence continues at coordinate 293,722 of NZ_JAIRBR010000006.1, read as the reverse complement.
CTACATCCGCCAGGCCGTGCGACTGCTGGCCGACCGCCCGGGTCACACGCTGGAGGTGCGGCCGGAACCCGAGGAGCGGTTCAATACCGCGCTGCAGCAACGGCTGAACCGCACCCCGTGGAACTTCTGCACCAGCTGGTATCGCAACTCCGCAGGCCGGATCACCAACAACTGGCCGGGCTCCCAGTTGAGTTACCGGCGCCGGACCCGCAGGCTCGACCCCGCAGACTTCGCCATCACCCGAGCCGCATGAGGTTCGCGGACAAGATCCGGTAAACCCCAACGCCCGAGTGCCGGACGACGCGAGCTGGCAGACTTGTTCCGTGAGTGCACTGCCCAGAACCGGACCGATCGAGCATGGACCGCTGCGTCCGATCGAGCTGGCCACCGGCGCCGTACTGGGCGGCGTCACCATCGGATTGGTCACCGTCGGCTCGGTGATCCCCATCGCGGCCGGCCTCAATCTGGTCGCCGCCGTCCCGCTCGGACTACTCGCCTACCGGCACCGATTGCGCGCGCTGGTCACCACGACCATGGCCGCCACCCTGGTCTCCTTCGTGGTCGCCGGGCTGTTGACCGCCACCGGCATCGTCGCGGCGGCCACCGTCGCCGGCGTTGTCGGCATCGTCAAACGCAGACGCGGCGGCGTGATCGCGGTGGCCGGGCTCTCCGCGCTGACGGCGCTGGCCTGGGCCGCGCTGTCCATCGTCGGCCTGCTGGTGCTCGCGCGGGCCCGTAACCTGCTTTTCGACAACATCCGCAACTCCGCGCGCGGCATTCAGGAGCTTGCGGCGAAGCAGCCGCAGCTGGCGCCGCTCGGCCGAGCGGCGATGGATGCCGCCGAAACCGTGCTGCACTGGTGGTGGGCCTTCGTCGGCGGCGGCGTCGCATTCGGTGTGGTGACCACCGCGATGTTCTCCTGGTACGTGCTCGGCGCGGTGCTGGACCGGTTGACCTGGCTGCCCGGCGCCGACCGGCTCGACGCACCGCCCGACGACCGGCCCATCGCGCCGCTGCCGGTCACCTTGCGCGGCGCGTCCTTCCGCTATCCGGGCGCCAGAACCGATGCGCTGCGGGATATCGAATTGAGCGTCGACGTCGGCGAATTCGTCGCGGTGGTCGGGCACAACGGCTCCGGTAAATCCACGCTGACCAGGCTGCTCGCCGGTCTGCCGCCCACCGGGGGCGCGGTGGACCGGCCCGGTTCGGCCGGGCTCGGCCATCTCGGCGGCACCGCGATGGTGTTGCAGCGGCCGGAGAGCCAGACGCTCGGCGTGCGGGTGGCCGACGACGTCGTCTGGGGTCTGCCGCTGGAGTTGGCCGGGCAGGTCGATGTGGACGGGCTGCTGCGCGAGGTCGGCCTGGACGGCATGGGCGAGAAGGAGACCGCGACGCTGTCCGGCGGCCAGCAGCAGCGGCTCGCGGTGGCGGCGGCGCTGGCCCGCAGGCCCGCGCTGCTCATCGCCGACGAGGCCACCTCGATGATCGATCCGGAGGGCCGCCGCGACCTGGTCGCCCTGCTCGCCGAGCTGCCGAGGCGGCATCCGATGGCGGTGGTGCTGGTCACCCACCACGAGGCCGATGCGGCCGCCGCCGACCGGGTGATCCATCTGGCGAACGGGCGCACCGTCACCCAGCTGCCCGCATGGCCGCAGCCGGTGCGCGCCCAGCGGCGCAGGCCGATGGGTGATCCGATCCTGCGGCTGCACGACGTCCGCTACACCTACAATCGCGGAACCCCTTGGGAGGCACCGGCTTTGCACGGTGTCGAGCTGTCGGTGCGGCGCGGTGAGGCACTGCTCGTGGTCGGCGGCAACGGCTCCGGCAAGTCGACTCTGGCCTGGATCATCGCCGGACTGCTCGAACCGAGTTCCGGCCGTTGCGAACTCGGCGGCAAACCGGTCGCGAAACAGATCGGCCGGGTGGAGCTGGCCTTCCAGCATTCCCGCCTGCAGCTGCAGAAGGAGACGGTCGGCGCGGAAATCGCCGACTGGGGCGGCCGGGCCACCGGATCCGGCGCGGTCGGCCGGGCGCTGGACGCGGTGGGCCTGCATCGGGCGCTGGCCGCGCGCTCGATCGAGGAACTCAGCGGCGGGCAGGCCAAGCGGGTGGTGCTCGCGGCCATCGTCGCCAGCCACGCGCCGGTTGTCGTGCTCGACGAGCCGCTGGCGGGCCTGGATCCGACGGGCCGCACCGATATCGTGGAATTGCTTGCGCACCTGCGGGATTCCGGTCTCACGCTGATCGTCATCTCGCACGATGTCGCGGATATGTCCGCGGTGTGCGACCGCACCGTTCACCTGGAGGAAGGGCGCATCCTGGAGGCCGAGCCGGTCCGAGAGGCAGCCAAAGATCCGGTGCGCCAACCGGATTCGTCCAGGGCCACGGCGCGTCCGGCCATCGATTCCGCGCTGCACATCGATCAGGGAGGCCGCCGATGAATACCGTGCTGCTGCGGGAGGTTCCGGTCGCCAGCCCGGTGCACAGCCTGTGGGCGGGCACCAAGATGATCGCGGTTTTCCTGATCAGCCTGGTGCTGATGTTCTTTCCGTCCTGGCCGGTGCTCGGGCTGATGGTGATTTTCCTTGCGGCCGTTTGCCTTACGGCTCGGCTGCCGCTCGGCACGCTGCCGCGGCCGCCGCTGTGGTTCTGGGGTCTGCTGATCTTCAGCGGTCTGACCACCGCTCCCGCGGGCGTGGACGCGGTGATCCGCTATGTGCAGGTCGTGCTCTTCGGATTGATGATGGTGGCCGCGTCGTTCATCGTCGCCTGGACCACCCCTATGGGTGAAATCGCGCCCGCCCTGGCCACTCTCGGCGCACCGCTGCGCAAACTCCGTGTGCCGGTGGATGAATGGGCCGTCGTCATCGCGCTCACCCTGCGCGGGCTGCCGCTGCTGCTGGAGGAGATGCGGGTGCTGCGGGCCGCGCGCAAGCTCCGGCCCAAGGACAGTTTCCTCTACCGCGCCGCGGACAATCCGATGATCGACCTGCTCACCGCCGCCATGGCCGTATCGACGCGGCGCGCGGGCGAACTCGGCGAGGCCATCACCGCGCGCGGCGGCACCGGCCAGCTCACCGCGCATCCGACGACGCCGGGCCGCGCCGACGCGATCGCGCTGGGGTTGGTGATCGCGGTCTGCCTCGTGGCGGTGACGTCGACGCTGCTGCTCTGAGGGGTGTCCGGCTGCGACACACCGCAATACGGACGATACTGGCGCTATGACGAGCGCCGACGACGACGTACCGGCCTGGCAGCGGAAGACCGCGGGCGAATCGCGGATCGTGGCGACGCTGGCCGTCGTATGCATGGTGGCGCTGCAGGTGGCGCTGCCTCGCGAATTCCGCATGGATCCATGGTGGCCGCTGCCGACGCTGGAACTGCTGCTCTTGATCATTCTGTTCGCCGCGAACCCGGTGCGCATCAATCACCAATCGGATCTGCTGCGCGCCCTCGGATTGGTCTTGACCGGTCTGCTCGGCCTGGCCAATGTGTGGTCGGCGGCTCTGCTGGTGGACGGGCTGCTCACCGGCGTGCTCAGCAATCAACCCGCGAAGCTGCTCGGCTCCGGCGGGTCCATCTGGATCACCAATGTGCTGGTCTTCGCCCTGCTGTATTGGGAATTCGATCGCGGCGGCCCGGCGGCCCGCGCACATGCCAGGAAACTATTGCCGGACTTCCTGTTCGCCCAGATGCAGAATCCCGATTTGACCCGGCCGGACTGGGAACCAGAGTTCACCGATTACCTCTATCTGGCATTCACCAACGCGACCGCCTTCAGCCCGACCGATGTGATGCCGATGTCGCGCTGGGCCAAGCTCTCGATGATGTTGCAATCCGCTACGTCCCTGGTACTCGCCGCCTTGGTCATCGCCCGCGCGATCAACGTCCTGAAGTGACGCGCTGCACGTATACCGAACGGCTATAACATCTTTCGGCCCGGTCGAACTGGACGACACCACACGAAATCGAGTGAGTGGCGTTTCACATCGGGGTAGAGTTGAGCACCGCAGCAGCTGGTTGCTGGGATCAGATCACGCTTCGCATGGGCACTGGACATATGGCCACCGGACATATGCACACTGGGTAATTGGAACCGGGGGGAATTCGAAACTGGGGGAAGAAAACCCGACGGGCGAAGCGTTCGCTAAATCTGGCACGACCTGATGAATCTAGATTGGAACACCCGATGATACTCCGCAAGATCACTGCGGTTGCCGCCCCGCTCGTGGCCGCTGTCGCGGTCGGCGCGGGCGTCTCGCACGCCGAGCCGGCAACCACCCCAGAGATCGGGTACCAGGCACAGCTGGTCGGCGACACCGTCGTCACCACACTGACCAACGGACATTTCCAAATGTCCGGCAACAACGTCGATATCAAGGACGAGGCGGGCAACACTGTCGTTACCCTCCCGCTGTCCTTCCGGCAGGATGGGCTCGAATTCCCGCTACCGCACGCGGTACGGGATGACGGCAGGGTACTCGAGCTCACCGCGGTCAAGGATTACACGCAGGCCCGGCCCGCCACCGCGGCGCCGATCGCCTCGAACGCCGAGAACCAGCGCGCGATGAACGCGTTCAGTTCGCAGTTCGGCATCGCCACCGCCATCGGTGGTTTCATCGGCACCGCGATCGGCGCCCTCGTCGGACTCACCGGCATCGTCGCCGGCCCCGGCGTGATCGCCAGCGTGATCGCCGGTGCCGCGGTCGGCGGCATCATCGGCACCATCATTGTCGGCGGCCCGACGTTGCTGATCGCGGGCATCGACCTGATCGGCACCCTCGCCGCGCCGCCCGGCACCACGAAATGGTCGGAACCGAGCGACCGCAAGTAATCGCCACGGGTCGCCCATAACCCGGCCCAACACCAGCTGAAGCCGCGGCGCGCACCGAATTTCGGTGCGCGCCTTGGCTTTTCTGCTGCCTTGTGTGTGGCCGCCGCCTTGTGCGCAACCCGTGCTCATCGGCGCCGCGTCCGCGAACCGGCTACTCGCGAAATGGGCCGCCCACCAAGGTAATTCGATCAATCGCCCCGGCAGCCCGCCGGAACCGGTATCCCGGCGAACCGGTCGGACAGGTAGCCGAATGCGCCGGGGGCTTCGCCGACGGCGGCCGGGTTGTGTCCCGGGATCGGCGAGTGCTTGTAGGCGATATTCGCACCCGCCACGCAGTAGCGGTTCACCAGCGCCGTATACCCGGCGACCGGGATCACGTCATCGCTGTTGCTGTGGTACAGGTACAGCGGCGCCTGCGGGGCCACCGCGCCGAGTTCTTGAATATCGGTGGCCGCCTTGAAAACCGGGTTCGCGAACAGACCCGGCGCCCGCGCGAAGTCGTCGGCGTGCGCGTTGACATATTTCGCAACCAAATCCCCACCGCAAGAACCGGATTCGTTCGACACCAGTGCCCGGCCACGATCGTTGAGCAGCTCGAGCACCCCGTTGCCGGTGTCGTTGCGGGCCGTCGCGATGAGCACCAGCATGGCCAGCCCGGCCTGGGCGGTGCCGTCGACACCGCGCGCTATCGCCGGCCAGTCGGCGGGCACACCGCCGGAGGTGATACCGGCGAACCGCACCTCCGGCGCGTATCGCGGCTGCAACTGCGCGGCCCACAGCGTAGCGAATGCGCCGCCCGAATATCCCCATGCCCCAATGGGACTCGCGTCGTTCACACCGTCGGGCGCGAGTGCGCGGGCCGCCCTGATGCCGTCGAGCACCAACCGCCCCGAATCGACGCCGTCCAGGAACCGGGACTGCGGACCCTCGTAGTCGCTGGTCACCACCGCCCAGCCGTGGCCGAGCGCCGTCGCGATGAACGGGGTGTCGATGTAGGTGTTGATCCCGCCGAGATCCCAGCCGCCGCCGAGCCCGTACGAGGGCGCGCACCGGGTCCCGAGGCTGTCCTCCGCGATCTGATATGACAGCAGCGGCCGGGCGCCGGGCCCGAACCACGGCAGCAGCGGCGTCAGCACCGTCGTCACCGCCGCCACCGGCCGCTCGGACGAGTCGGTGCTCCGGTACTTCACCTGCCACGCCGAAACCGGCAGCGGCAGACCGAACATCGCGATCCGCCTGGCCTGCACGATCGCGCCGTTCGAATAGGACCCGATATCGGCGGGCGCCGCGTAGAACGGGTCGTCATCCGGGTACGGCAGCGCATGCGCCGGGGATATCGAACCGAACGCCAGCAAGGCCGCGACGGCCAATACTCGTATGAATGCACTGTGCCGCATCCGGGCCTCCAGTGTTCGATGAGGCCCGCCCCCGGCCTCGAGGCCATAACATTACTGCCGGTCGGAATGGATAGGCAATGGCTATCCGAAGGTAACCCCCGGCGTCGCCGATTTTCCGCGGAATCGAGAGTTAGAGTGTTCCGAAAGTGCCCGCTGCGCAACCGAATCGCCGCCCGACGGTGATCGGTGCCGAGGAGAGACGAGCCCACCATGCGACGTGGCAACGGACTGGAAATTCCCGAGGAACTCGCCGACGTGTGCGCACCGCACCGACTCGCGGTGATCGTCTACGACATGCAGGTCGGCGTGCTGGCTCAGCTCGAGGACACCAAGCCGGTGGTCGACAACGTCGTCCACCTGGTCGAGTCGGCGCGCCGCGGCGGCTATCCGGTGATCTTCCTGCGGCACTTCTTCCTGCCGCGCCGGCTCAGCGGCGTATTCGCGCTGCGGATGGCGATGTCCTGGCAGCAGGTCGACTCGGTCGACGATCTGAAGCCGATCCTGCTGCGCGATACGCCGGGCTTCGAGCTGATACCCGAGCTGCGGCCGCGCGGCGACGAGATCGTCTTCGACAAGACCTCGATGTCGGCGTTCGAGGGCACCCCGCTGGCCTCGACGCTGCGCGATCTCGGTATCGGCGCGTACGCGATCGCCGGTGTCGCGCTGGAGATCGGTATCGCGCCGACCGTCACACACTCTACCGATCTGGGCTTCATCCCGATCGTGGTGCGCGACGCCTGCGACGGCCGGGACGCGGCCGCGATGGCCCGCGCCTACGACGATTTCGCATTCCAGGGCAATGCGATCGTCACCGATACGGCCACCATCACGCCGCTGCTCAATCCTTAGCGCGCAGCGCCTTTTTGGCGGCCTCCTCGATGGTCTCGATCTTGTCGGCGAACTTGCCCTCGGTCTGTTTGTCGACCAGATCGCCCGCCTTCTCGATGACGACATCCAGCTTGTCGGCGTTCTGCTGGGCCAGGTCCAACGCCTTGTTCGCCAGGCTCTTGAAATCCACTGCGCGCTCCTCGTTCTCGAATCTGCACGCACCCTACCGAGCGAATGGGGCCGCAATCCCGCTCGCCACCAGCGAGCCCGGTCACAGTCGCTATTCGACCGTGCCGAGCCAGGCCGGATGCCAGAGCCGACCGGCCTCGGTCCAGTTCATGAATCGCACGGTGCCAACGATTTTCGGCGAAACCCAGACGGCCGCCTCGCGCTCTTCCTTGGTGAGGTCGTTGTCGAACGGGCTGGTCTTGCGTTCCAGCCGGCGCAGCTGTTTGGCCAGATCCCGCATATCGGAATCGTCGAATCCGGTGCCGACCCGGCCGACGTAGTACAGCCGCCCCTCGTGCGGTATCCCGATCAGCAGCGATTTGAATTCCCGTGCGTCGCTGCGCCGCCAGCCGCCCACCACCACCCGCTGGGTGCGCCAGTTGCGCTGCTTGACCCACGAATGTCCGCGCTTGCCCGGCAGATACACCGAATCCTTGCGTTTGGCGACGACGCCCTCCAGCCCATGCTCCTGGCTGTAGCGCAGCGCCCGCTCGCCCGGCCCGTCCAGCCGCGGCGGCACCCGCATCGATGGCGCGTTGGCCGCCAGTGCCTCCAGCACCCGCCGCCGGTCCGAATACCGTTTGCGGACAAGCGAAGTGCCGTCCAGATACAGCACGTCGAAGGCCACGAAGACGGCCCGCGCCGCATCCGCCTGCAGCAGGCCGAGCATGGACACGTCGTGGTCGTCGAACACCACCGCCTCGCCGTCGAGCACCACATCGTGCCCGGCGAGTTCGCGCGCCAACGCACCGATGCCCGGATAGCGATCGGTCACCACATTGCCCCTGCGGCTACGCAAAGTCAGCGTGCCGGACTGGATCTCGGCGATCAGCCGGAACCCGTCCCACTTCGTCTCGAAACACCAGTCGCGGTCGCCGAGTTCGGCCACCTCACCCTGCGTCGCGAGCATCGGCTCCAACCCGCGCGGGAACGGCGCGGAACCACGTGAAACCTCTTGTGTCCCATTACCTTCCGGTTCGGGACGGACCTGTTCCCGCATCAGGTGCATCAGCCATTGATTGCCGTTGGTCTGGATGAACGCGTACCGTCCGCTCAGCCGCTGCCCGTGGAATTCGACGATCACCTCGTCGTCGCGCCACTTCTCGGTCTCATAGGTCCCGGAATCCCAGATCGTCATCTCCCCGGCGCCGTACTGCCCCTTGGGAATCGCGCCGTGGAATTCCAGATACTCCAGCGGATGATCCTCGGTGTGCACCGCGAGCCGGTTCTGATCCGACGAGGTGGGCGGCCCCTTCGGCACCGCCCACGAGACCAGCACACCGTCGCGTTCCAGCCGCACATCCCAGTGCAGGCGGCGGGCGTGATGTTCCTGCACCACATAGCGATTGCCCGGCCCGGCCGGCGGAGCCGCGGCCGGTACCGGCTCGGGCGTGCGCGCCGGATCGCGCATCGAACGGTATTTGGCGAGCGCATCGGGTCGCGGCGCGGTGTCCAGTTCGGCAAGCAGATCGCCATCGTCTCGGAAGCGCGCGAGCACCTCGTCGAAGGCCAAGTGTCGCAGCCGTTTCCGGTCCTCGATCTCGGCCCAGGTGCGCGGCGCCGCCACATTCGGGTGCATTCGGCCGCGCATCGAATACGGCGCGATGGTCGTCTTCGACGGGTTGTTCTGGCTCCAGTCGAGGAACACCTTGCCGCCGCGTGCCGACTTCGCCATCGTCGCGGTCACCAGATCGGGTCGCAGCTTCTCGAGATTCGTGGCCACCTGTTTGGCCACCGTCGACGCGCCACCCGGGCTCAGCACCCGGTCCAACGGAACATAGATGTGAATTCCCTTGCTGCCGCTGGTCACCGGGAATGCGTGCAGGCCGATGTCCTCGACCATATCCCGGACCGCCAGCGCGACGGCCGCGCATTCGGCCAACCCGGCGCCCGGCCCCGGGTCGAGATCGAAAACCAGCCGGGTGGCGGGCCCGGGCGCCAAACCGTCGAAACGCCATTGCGGCACATGGACTTCCAACGCCGCCTGCTGCCCGATCCAGGCCAGTCCGGCCACCGAATCGATCAGCGGATAAACGACCTGTTTGCCCCGCGAATGTTCGACGGCGCGCCGCGGAATCCATGACGGCGCGTGGTCGGAGAGATTCTTTTCGAAGAAGGACGATTCGTCGACCCCGTTGGGCCAGCGCTTCCTGGTGACGGGGCGGTCCGCAATATGCGGCAGCATGGCCGGTGCGATCGCGGTGTAATAGGCGATCACCTCACCCTTGGTGGTACCTGTTGCCGGGTACAGCACTTTATCGAGGTTGTTCAGCTCAACCTCGATATCGCCGAATTTCCGGCGCACCACCATATCTGGATTTTAATGGCGGGGACCGACAAACTCGCGGTCCCCGCCGCGCGGATCAGGGCTGCGGTTCACCTTCGGCGGGCGGCTCGGGCGCCGGTGGCTGCGACTCACCCGGCTGTTCGCCGGGTACCGCGTTCTTGGCCGCCTGCTTGCCCTGCTCGATCTTGTCGGTGTACTTGTGCCCGGTCTTCTCGTCGATGAAATCGCCGGCCTTATCGACCGCGTCATGAATCTTGTCGGCGTTTTTGGCCGCCGCGTCCTTACCCTTGCCGACCAGGCCCTTCAGGGTATCCGCGAAGCTCATCCCTTATTCCTTCCTGTCGCCGAACTAGGTTATTCACCCCACATCCTCCCACCACGATTCCCGCCGTGGGAGGCCATTGGGGACTACCCGCTCACCCGGCATCGGCACCGCGACCCGCGTCCCGGCGGATTCGGCGGCCGCGACCATTCGGCGCACCGGTTCGGACCAACCGTGGAAGGCCAGGTTGAACGTCGCCCAATGAATCGGCACCAGGTGCCCATAGCCCGCCTCGCCGAGACAAAGGTCGGCGTGCGCGCGCACCGCCTCCTCCGGATTCATATGCACATCCGGCCAGCGGTCGTCGTACGCGCCGATCGGCAGCAGCGTCAGGTCGAACGGCCCGAGCGCTGCGCCCGCTTTAGCGAAGGCCTTGGTATATCCGGTGTCGCCGCCGAAGTACACCCGCTTGGCCGGCCCCACGATGGACCAGGACGCCCACAGCGTGGTGTTGCGCGTCAGCCCCCGGCCGGAGAAGTGCCTGGCCTCGGTACAGGTGATGGTGAGATCGCCGGAACCGCGCTGCCGGTCCAGCGCCGACAGGGAAATCGAACCGCCCCAATCCAATTCGACGATCCGCTGCTCCGGGACACCCCAGTGCCGCAGGTGCGCGCCGATGCCGATGGGCACCAGGAACGGTGCGTCCTGGCGGCGCAACAGCTCTCGGACCGTTTCCTTGTCGAGGTGGTCGTAGTGGTCGTGCGAGATGAGGATCGCGTCCACCGGCGGGAGCGCCGAAAGCGGCGTCGGCACCGGATGCATCCGGGCCGGACCCACCAGCATCGACGGCGAAACCCGTTCGCTCCAAACAGGATCGGTGAGCACCCGGTAGCCGTCCACCTCGACCAGCGCGGTCGCGTGCCCGTACCAGGTGACCGCGAGATCGGCCGGCTGATCCGGCGCCTCGGGGGTGTGCAGCGGGATGACACCTTTCGGCCGCCCGATATTTCGCTGCGTCAGCAACGAATACAGCAGGGAGGGAGCCGATCCCGCCGCCAACTGGGTGCTCGGCTCGGTGTTGTGGAACTGCCGGTTGCGGTAGTTCACCGCCCCCGTGGCATACGGCTGGATGGCCGAAATCGATGCGCCGATCGCGGAGGGTATCCCCCACGCCGCACGCACCACCCAGACCAGCCCGAGACCGCCCATCGCGTAACCGATCACCTTGCGCAACTTCATCATCGCCCCACAAACTTCGCCGCGCGCTTCTCCCGCCGGGCCAGTCGGCCCTCCTGCGCGTCCTCGCTCGTCCATGCCGCTTCCAACGCCGCGCGCAGCTGCACCGATTCCGGCTCCCTGGTGCCGTCGTCGTTGAGTTCCAGCTTCATATGCCGCAGCGACAGCGGGGCCAGCGCCGCGATCTGCTTGGCCCATGCCTGCGCGTCGGCCAGCGTGCCGATTCTGTTGGCAAAGCCGAAGTTGTACGCGTCGGATGCCGAAACCGGTTCCGCGCCAAGCAATATCGTGCGGGCCGGGCCGCCGCCGATCAGCGACACCAGCCTGCGCACCGTCCAGCGATCCACCGTGATGCCGAGTTTCGCCGCCGGAATGGCGATATAGGAATCCTCGGACAGCACCCGCAGATCCGAGGCCAGCGCTATCTGCACGCCCGCGCCGAGCGCGCCGCCGCTGATCGAGGAGATCACCGGAATCGGGGTCGATTCGATGGTGTGCAGCATATCGACCAAGCCATCCAGGAACTCCTGCGAATAGACGCCGTCGAGATCGGCGCCCGCGCTGAAGATCGGCCCCTGCCCGGTCAGCACGATGACCCTGGCGTTCTGGGAGGCATCGAACACCGCCTCGCGTAGCAGTGCCACGAGCTCGATATTGAGCGCATTGCGGCGCTCCTCCCGCTGCAGTTCGATGGTGACAACATCGCCATCGCGGCTAACTCCGAGCATGCATCCTCCCCAACTGACGGTGTCTAATTGGCGGCGTTCACGGTGCCCTGCTTGGGCACACAAGCTACCGCGCCCGTCGCTCACACCGCGTGTCGTTTGGTTACTCTCACTCTGCCACAGCCGACCGTCCAGACCGTTGAAGGCGATACGATCTCGCAACGTGCCGACAGACTTCGAGATCCTGGTAATCGGTGCTGGTCAGGCCGGACTGTCTGCCGGTTATCACCTGCAACGCCTCGGATTGCGCCCCGAACACGAGTTCCTGATCGTCGATCATGCGCAGGCACCGGGCGGCGCCTGGCAATTCCGCTGGCCCTCGCTCACCCTCTCCACGGTCAACCGGGTGCACGATTTGCCCGGAATGTCGTTTGCCGACACATTGCCGCCCGGATCGGAAACCGTGCCCGCCACCACCGCCGTGCCGCACTATTACGAGCTTTACGAAAAACGTTTCGAATTGCGGGTACACCGTCCGGTCTCGGTCACCGTCGTCTGCGACCGCGACGCCGACGGCAACCGCTGTGACGGCCGCGGCGAATTCCTCAATGCCGAAACCGATCCCGCGGGCACCATGCGCGTGCGCGGCATCATCAACTGCACCGGAACCTGGGAGCATCCCTTCATCCCCGTCTACCCCGGCGCGGAAACCTTCCGCGGCCGCCAACTACACACCCACGACTATCGCGCCGCCGCCGAATTCGCGGGCAAACACGTCGTCGTGGTCGGCGGCGGAATCTCGGCGGTGCAATTGCTCGACGAAATATCCCAGGTCACCACCACCACATGGGTCACACGCACCGAACCCCGATTCCGCGACGACATGTTCACCGCGGAAGCCGGCCGCGCCGCCGTCGCCATCGTCGAGGATCGGGTCCGGCGCGGGCTACCACCCGGCTCGGTGGTCTCGGTGACCGGCTTACGCCTCGACGACCGACTGCGCGCCGCCCAGAAACGCGGAGCCCTGCAACGCCACCCGATGTTCAAAAGCATCGAACCGGACGGCGTGCGCTGGGCCGACGGAACCTTCCAGCACGCCGATGTCATCCTGTGGGCCACCGGATTCCGCAGCGCCCTAGACCATCTCGCGCCCCTACGCCTACGCGGCCCCGGCGGCGGCATCAAAATGGACGGCCGCCTCGCCACCCAGGTCGCGGACGATCCGCGCATCCACCTGATCGGTTACGGACCGTCGGCGAGCACCATCGGCGCCAATCGCGCCGGGCGGGCAGCGGCGGTTGAACTGACCAGTTATCTTGGGCTGCAATAGGTCTCGCTATCCGGTGGCCCATGTCACGGATGCGCACCCATCTGATCAGTTGCAGACCGTCGGCAAGCACAGTCAGCGCAATCACACCAAGCGGACAGTCACAGTCGAGTCAACGAACCAGCCATAGCCGCAATAGATTTCGCGGTCACCATCAATGGTCGAATACGCCGGTAGCCACCGCACCAATGAAAGCCGACCACTCATCGACGGTGAACACCAACACAGGACCCGAAGAGTTCTTCGAATCCCTAACCCCCACAAGGTTGTTCGCCGCGAAGGAAACTTCGACACAGTTCTTGTCTCCACCGCTGCGACTGCTCTTGAACCACTCCGCCGCAGATAGATCGACCATCACGCCCCATACTCCTTTGCCACCTGCCTAAGCAGGTGCCTGCTGGCCACCGCGTCCAAGGCATTCCGCCGAAGGCACTCGTAGGCCTGATGGTACCGCCGAACGGCGGCTGGCTTGGAAAGATACAAGTCGCCCGTGTAACTCTCCCGGTAGACAACGGGCGGCTCGATCGGGCTACCTTTCTTGTCTTCGCCGAAATCGAGGATGACGAACGGTCCGACCGCGACGCCGAGCGGGAACCCCGCTCGGAATGGCAGGATCTGGATGCTGACATTGGACCGCGTCCCTATGTCAGCCAGGTAACGCGCTTGTGCGCCCATTACCTTCGGACCGCCGACCAGCCCGCGAAGCACCGACTCCCGAAGTACCACATCGAATTTCGCTGGCCGCACCTTGCGAGTGATGCGCGTCTGCCGCCGCATGCGCAACTGAACACGCAACGCGTGTTCCTCGGCGCTGTCGTCGGGAAATACGGCATGCATAAGCGCGCTCGCATACGCCGGAATCTGCAGTAGCCCTGGCACCAGCTCGGATTCGTATGTAATCAAGCTCTGCGCCGCAGCCTCCAATCCAACGAAAATATCGAAGTCTTCAGGGATCAGGTGCCCGTACTCATGCCACCAATTGTCCTCATTCGCTTGTGCCGCAAGACCTTTCATCGCCGCCGTCTTTGCCGCATTGAAGTCGTAGAGCGCACACAACGCATCGAGATCTACGGCGACGATCTTCGATAACGTCCCCTTCTCCATCCGCTGCAGCGTGCTGGAGCTTCGCTCGATCAACTTGGCCGCCTGCTCGAGGGTGAGCCCACACTCATCCCGCCCCTCGCGCAGATACCGTCCCAACTGCCGTTTCGGAATCGTCGAACTGCGATCCTCTTCCATGACCCGCCTCCCTCGAGTGACCTGCCGACTGCCAGCAGCACACCACTACGCCCCTTTACGCTGAAGCAACATCAGAAATCCCCATGCACTTAGCACATAAGCCCAGGAAGAATCTCAACATTCAGTCGCTGCTCCGGCGTCAGCTCGCATTGCGGATGCGGGCCGGCCGGTGACCGAACCCACTAACTCGATCGGAATCACTGCATAAGCCCAGGACAGAAACCGCCGTCGACACCCAGCTCTACCAGCAGCGGTATCAATCATGTTCTGATGGGAACCGAACAGCGGCGGGGTGCGTCTTACCCTTTGAGCCGATTCGAGCGACGGCTGATCGGAGGGCACAGGTGGGACGGCAGGCAACAGCGACCATTGCGGCGCTGACGGGGGTACTGCTGTTGGCGTCCGGATGCGGGCCGGACAAGCAGGGCCAGCCCACGCCATCAGCGGTCAACACGTCCGCCACGGCTGCCGCGCTGTGGGATCCGTGCACCCAGCTCTCGGATCAGACGCTGCAATCGGTCGGGCTAGTTCCGGCTACCAAACGTTCCGGCGTCGCAGGCGTTGAAGAGCCCGGGTTCAAAGTGTGCAGCTGGAATAACAAGGCGTCATCATGGGACTTCACTGTAGGCGTCTTCTCCACTGTTCACTCTGTCGACGATTACAAGAAGAAGCCCGAAAATGTCGACTTCTCCAATGTCACCATATCCGGGCGTGATGGATTCAAATATCGCACTACGACCGATAAACTCAAAGAAGACTGCGACTTCGTCTTCCCCGCCGCTCAGGGGGCGATTGCAATTACCACGATAGATAGTGCTGCCTCGAAGAATCAAACAGATCCGTGCGGTCGAGCAACAACCGTCATTGAGGCCCTCGTGCCGTTATTTCCGAGATAGCCGAGAGGTTCCCATGTCGACGAACATGAAGGAAGAGCAGACACGCTGGACATATCTCAAGGGCGAAGCAGAGGCGGGCCGACTTCTCCTCGACCCTGATGTAGCCACCACTTGCCGAGATGCGTGCAACAAACAGATCGATCTCTATACACAGCTGCGCAACGATCTCACCTTCATGTCCCGGGTAACCGGCTTCGGTCGCTTCGAATGCTCCGACAAATTGGCGGAGATGTTAGGCCTCAAGGCAATCGGCGGCGAGGGCGATGTCGACTCTGCCCTCCAGGCACATATCGAGGTCGTGACACTGATCCGCGACACCATGGAGAAAGCCGTCAACAAGATCGTTGCGGTGGACGGCAAAAACTCGCAGCAATTCGAAGGTGTTCAAACTGAATTGCCGCACTGATACGTACGGGTGTAGCCACGCGCCTGTACAGGCGTGCACGAAGCCAGCAAAATCACCCGCCCTCAAGAACAGCGACAGCCGTCGACCAGCGGGTCCGGATTCTGAACCAGCAGCTCTCCCTCGAGCGTCCCTAGCCTCGGTCCAGGTTCGATGCCGATATCGGCAGCCCGTAATCCCCGAATCCGCCACAGTTCGGTCGAGACCTGCACTTGGCGGCCGCTCCGGGTACAGCCCGAGTGCCAACAGCTACCGGTATCGCACTTCATCGACCACCGTGTAGAGCGCCGCGACTGTCGTGGTGACCTCCCTGCACGCCATGCCGGCGACGAGCAGTTCTGTGGTCGCGCCGCTCCGTCGATCGCAGCCTGGCAGAACGAACCTGCGCGATGCGATGACGCGGAACTGTTCGTTGCGGAAAGCCTTGCGGCGGCACTGCTTTCGTATCAATAAACGCCGGAATGCGGGCCGTTTTTCATCCGCCGAACCGGGAATGGCACCGATCGTGCCGGTGCTTCAGGCGCCGATGCTGAAGGTGTCCGGGTCGGGACCGACGCGACCGCCGTTGTCGAGGGCATCGATCGCGTCCATTTGTTGTTTCGACAGTTCGAATCCGAAGACCTCGAAGTTGGCCTTGATTCGGGACGGGGTGACCGACTTGGGGATGACGATATTCCCGAGCTGCAGGTGCCAGCGAATGATGACCTGCGCGGGGGTGCGACCGAGTTCGTTGGCGATGGACATGATGGTCTTGTCCTCGAGCAGCGTGCCGTGGCCGAGGGGGCTCCACGCCTCGGTGGCGATGGCGTGTGCGGCGTGGAATTCGCGCAGTTCGCGCTGGGCCAGCCGCGGATGCAGTTCGATCTGGTTGACCGCCGGGGTCTCCCCGGTTTCACCGATGATGCGTTCCAGGTGCGCGACGGTGAAGTTGGAGACGCCGATCGAACGAACCCGGCCCTGCGCCTTCAGCGCCTGTAGCGCGCGGAAGGTGTCGACGTATTTATCGGCCATGGCGATCGGCCAGTGAATCAGGTAAAGGTCCAGGTAGTCCAGGCCGAGCCGGTCCATGCTCGCGTCGAAGGCGCGCAGCGTCGAGTCGAATCCCTGATGCTCGTTCCAGACCTTGGTGGTGACGTAGACCTCGTCGCGGGGCAACCCGAACTCGCGTATCGCCTGGCCGGTGCCTTCTTCGTTGCCGTAGATGGCGGCCGTGTCGATGCTGCGGTATCCGGCCTCCAGCGCGGCCGTGACGACGGGGAAGACGTCGTCGGCCGGCACCTGGAACACACCGAAGCCGAGCTGCGGGATCAGGTTCCCGTCGCTCAGCACGATGGCTGGCACTGCGCTGGTCTCGCTTTTGTAGGTCACTACTCGACCGTAGAAGTGACGCGCCGAACCGTCAACGACACACTCGGTGTGTTGACCACCCGTTTTTCAGACCGACCAGTACTTGGAGCGGGTCGGTCAGCTCGCCACACGCGCCGTGCGACACCTGCTCTGGGCGAGTTCCGTGAGCAGGTTCTGCGGAGCGTTGAGGAAGATGTCCAGACCGAGCAGCCGCCCGTCACGAACCCGCCAGACATGCAGCTCACGGACCGTGGCCGGTCTTCCCGTCAGGTGCGGGGTGATCGTCGCCGCACCGATGACAACGATCCGCTCGCCGCTATCGATGAACTCGTCGGCACGATACGTCGACTCCGCGAATTTGCCTACCCGGCCGAACATTTCGCGCGCCTCCGCCGGTCCGCGATAACTACCGCGCCACGGCACCGCATCCGATTGCGTCGCAACGAACTCCGGGTCCAGCAGTTCGAGAAAGCCCTCCAGATCCCCGGAGTCGAGGAGGTTGTAGGCCGCCCGCACCGCCGCCGCGTTCCCCTGTTCGGTCATCATCGACCCCTTTCGCCGCCGAGCAACGAAAAGCTCTGTCCGCCAACGCCACCCGGCTCACATCCGCTACCGAGTGCAACCGGCGCCGCTGACCGATGATTCCCCGCGACGGTAGCTGTTGAATCACACCTGGTCGCGTATTCGTACCGTCAGGAATGCGCCGGTATCGGTGCAACGACGCAGAACGGGTGCCCCGCTGGGTCGAGCAGTACCCGCCAGCTTTCCGGCTTGGGCTGAAAGTCCGCTTTCACCGCACCGATTTCGATCGCCCGGCGTTCGGCCTCGTCGAGATCGTCGACCTCGATGTCGAGGTGCATTTGCTTGGGCACCTCGACACCGGGCCAGACCGGCGGCCGATGGTCGGCCACGTACTCGAAGGTCAACATCACGCCTTCACCCTGCAGACAAACGAATTCCGGTGACTCGTACCGCACCGGCAGATCCAACAGCTCACGGTAGAACCGCGCCAGACCGGCCGGATCGGCACTGTCCAACGCGATGGCGACAATTTTCCCGACAGCAACCACGACTCCCCCAGAATCTCGATGATCTCACTGTCGGCCATGATAGTGGCAGCCCCCCGGCATCCTCATGAAAAATATTGGGCCTGAATCGCTTCGGTAGGTTCACGATCGGCCGCACCACTTGCCGGTCGGGGGGCGCGAACCCAGCGGGAAAGAACCGAGCGCAGGCCATGGAAGCCCGCTCCGGGCCGGCTCGAACCTGAACACATTCGCGGCGACTGCCGAAAATACAAGCGGCGCAGTGAGAGCCGCATCGGCTAGCAAAATCGGTTTCACACCGATCATTCGGTACGGGACCCCCGTTCGGATCGGATTCTGTACTCGAAACCGACTGGGCTGAAGGGTATTACCGGTATCTGTTACCCGAATACACTCTGGCGCTTGGCTTTTCAGCAATCAAGCAGCACACGCTATAGCAAGGTCGCATATCACGTGCACCGCGCGGATGCGCCAGCGATGCAACCATCGATCGAAATCGCAATCCGCCGTCCGCAATCCGGATTCCGCAAGCGGCCAGCGTCGCAGCTCTCAGCCCTGGGAGGCCCCGCATAATCGAATAAACTTTCGACCCATGATCGGTCTTCGATGTCTCGCACCGGCATTCGTCTGTGTTGCCGCGCTATCCATGGCCGCATGCGGCGCGTCGGACTCGGCCGAGACCTCAACCGTGACCGAATTTGCGTGCGCCGACACGTCTGGACCGGCCTTCGCCATCGACCCTGCCCCGGAACATCCGTTCACAGTTCGGATTCCACGGTTACCCGGCTGGCAACCGGCGAAGTGGGACGGCACCGTCCCCGGTTTGGCGATCCACCGCGACGCCCCGAAACCAGGCGGACGCCGCAGCGCAACCATCACCGTCACTGCACCCGCCCCAGTCGAAGCCGGTGCCATAGTCAGCGTCGCCGCCCCCGCTGGATGGAAGGAATTGTCCTCCGGGAGGATCGACGTCTGCGGTCTCCCCGGATTCCGGTCCATTGGAACAGTTCCCGCCAAGGACGGCAACGGATCCGACCACGACGAATCCCTTTCCGCCAATTACATCTCCGGCAATTTGGCGTACCCGATCCTCATGCGAACCGAGGTGACGGCCACCGACCTCGACTTCTATCGCGCAGACCTGGACCGCATCCGCAACGGACTACAGATCGTCCGGTGAGCCGTCTCGACGGTCAGCCGGACCTCAGAAGCTGCCGGTGCGGGGGCGCTCGGGGACGTCGACGTAGACGATATCGGTGCGGGCCGAGCCGTCGTAGCCGGTGGCCGGGCGATCCGTCGAACAGGCACCGCGCAGCGGGATCCGCTGGGCCGGAATGTAATTGGCGCCGGTCGAGGTCTGGACCATTCTGCCGCCGGGGACGGCGAAGGCCACCGGGTTGTTGCCGCCGAGGATTTCGCCGGTGTCATCTCGATAGATCCAGCAGACGCCCTCGTCGTTGGGGTTGTGGAATTTCACCGACGCGTTGCCCGGCGACACGATCACCTGCTCGATCACCGGCGGCTGCAACCACGGGTCGGCGGTGGCCGTGGCAGCGGTGGTGAGCGCCGCCGCGGCCGGAAGCAGGGTGACTGCGAGCATGGAGATTCGTCGGATGATCATGCCCGAGATCATGCCAGCCCCCTCACCATCAGTCCGCCCCATAGTTCCGGGGCTACTGATCCTCCGCTACGGCGCGAATATCCTCACACGCGTCGCGATCCCCGACGTACCGATACCGTTGATCAACCCGGCAGCCCGAGGCGGCGGTAACGGACCCTGCGGCGGGCGAGGAGTTCGGGTTCACTGGAATTGCCCAGGGCGGCAAGTTCTTCGGCGACGGCGGTAACCATGCGATTCGCGAAGTCGATGGGTTCGGTTGCGGCATCCGGGAGTTCAGGGACTATGCGGTCGACTATTCCGTCGGCCAGCAGATCAGCTGACCGAATGCGTTGGGCGGCCGCGAGTTCGGACGCATGGGTGGTGTCTCGATAGACGATGGCGCTGGCGCCCTCCGGCGGCAGCGGAGCGAGCCAGGCGTGTGTCGCGGCGAGCACCCGGTCGGCGGGCAGCAGCGCGAGGGCACCGCCACCGGTCCCCTGGCCGAGCAGCACGGAGACGGTGGGCGTGCGCAACGTGACCAAATCGGCTATGCAGCGGGCTATCTCGGGCGCGAGACCACGCTCCTCCGCCTCCTTGGACAGTGCGGCCCCAACCGTATCGATCACCAACACCAGAGGCAGCCGCAGCTCCTCCGCCAGCGCCATGGCGCGGCGGGCCTCCCGCAAAGCAGCCGGTCCCATGGTGTTCTCGCCACGCTGCCCCGACCGGTCGTGCCCGAAGACCACGCACGGCCAACCGCGGAACCGGGCGAGGGCATGCACGACCGTCCGGTCCAGCTCGCCCTGACCGGTCCCACTCAACGGAACACGCTGCGTCACATGGCGTAACAGCTCACGGATACCCGGCCGATTCGGGCGGCGCGAGATCGATACCGAATCCCAGGCAGATACCTCACCCGGTGCGGCTCCGAATACCGCTGCGTGCGGCGACGATTCGACCGTCTGTGCATCGGGCACCCCGCTCATCACGCTCAACGCGCGATGAGCGATCCTGCGGTACACCGAAATCGGCACCACACCGTCGATAACACCGCTGCGGTAAAGGTTTTCGGCGGTCTGCACCCCATCCGGGAACGGCCGCCCGTACAGCGCCGCGTACACCCGCGGCCCGAGGAATCCGACCAGCGCACCGGGCTCGGCAAAAGTCATATGCCCCAACGAGCCCCAGGACGCGAACACCCCGCCCATGGTCGGGTCGCGCAAATACACCAGGTATGGATACCCGGCCGCCTTGTGTGCCGCGACGGCACCCGCGATCTTCACCATCTGCACGAAGGCCACCGTGCCCTCCTGCATCCTGGTGCCGCCCGAGGTGGGCGAGGCGAGCAGGGGCAGGCCCAGTTCGGTCGCGCGCTCGACCGCGGCCACGATCCGCTCCGCCGCGGCGACCCCGATCGAACCGGCCAGAAACCCGAACTCGCAAGCGATTACGGCCACCCGCCGACCACGCAGCAACCCGGCGCCGGTGCGCACTGCCTCGTCCGTGCCCGCCGCCCGCTCGGCCCGGACCAGCTCCGCGCGGTACCACGGGGACGCGGCCACCGCGACGGGTGGCCGATCCCAGCTGACGAACGATCCGGGGTCGAGCAGCCGATCGATCAGCTCGATCGCGGAAACCCGCCGCACACCAACGGTTTCACCGCGCCCGGCGACATCCGGGCCCGATTCGCTCCGCTCCTGCCCGCCGGGGCCCGGCAAATCAGTATCCCTGCATGACCTTGCGCAGCGCGTACTCGGTGAGCGCGACCAACGCCTGTTTGGCCGGCTCGCGCCGCCGGGCGTCGATCGACAGGATCGGCACATCGGCAGGCACCGCGAGCGCCTGTCGGATGTCCTCGATCGGATAGCGGGGCGCGTCGTCGAACTCGTTGAGCGCCACCAAGAAGGGTAGGTTGCGCGCCTCGAAGTAGTCGACGGCGGCGAAGCTGTCCTCCAGCCTGCGGGTGTCGACCAGCACCACCGCGCCGATGGCGCCGCGGATCAGGTCGTCCCACATGAACCAGAATCGGTACTGCCCCGGCGTGCCGAAGAGATACAGCACCAGATCGTCGGCAAGGCTGATCCGGCCGAAGTCCATCGCCACGGTGGTGGTCGACTTCATCGGAATGCCCGTCAGATTGTCGATGCCGGTACTGGCATTGGTCACCAATGCCTCCGTGCGCAGCGGAACGATCTCCGAGACAGCACCGACCAACGTGGTCTTACCGACACCGAAGCCACCCGCGACAACGATCTTCGCCGAAGTAGGCTTGCTGGTCCGGGTGTCGACCTGCGCCGTCGAATCAAATACGCCGGAGTCCACTGAGAACCCTTTCGATCAGCTCGCGACGTTCATCGTCGCTGGAATCGTCTTTCAAAGTCGCCGAAACGCGTACGTGCCCGGCCTCGATCAGGTCGGCCACGAGAACGCGAGCCACTCCGATCGGAATACCCAATCGGGCAGCAACCTCGGCAACGGACGGCGATTCTCTGCACAACTCCACGATTGACGTCTCGATGTTGGTCAGTTCGAACTGCCGCTCCAGGGCGACCGGATGCGATGCGACGAGGGCCTCCAACGCCAGCTCGACCGCTGGCCTGGTGCGGCCTGCGGTCAGCGAGTACGGGCGAACGAGGCTCGGCTCGGCGCTCCCCACGCGGTGATCTTCTATGTCCATCCCACCATCAGGAACCCATCGTGACGCGTGGCGTGGCCTGAACTGTCTGGCCCACCCGCTCGACCAACAAAGCCATTTCGTATCCCACCTGACCGATATCACAGGACGTGTTGGTCAGAACGGCGAGATACGAACCGTCACCCACCGCCATCAGCAGCAGGTAACCGTGCTCCATCTCGACAACCGACTGCAGGACGGTGCCGCCCTCGAACAGGTTCGAGACGCCCACCGACAGGCTGGCCAGGCCGGCCGTCACGGCGGACAGCTGTTCGGCCCGATCCACGGGCAGCTGCGCGCTCGCGGCCATGAGTAGTCCGTCAGCCGAGACCAGGACGGCATGGGCTACGCCAGGAACCTCGTTGGCGAAGTTCGAAACCAGCCAATCCAGCTGACGATTCGTACCACCTAGATCGGGGTTCATCGGTCTCCTTTATCTCCGGTTAGGTTCATTGCTCTCATTGCGCGGCCATCCCGGACGCCCTGCTGGTGACGACTCAAGCTGGACCTGATCGATTCGGGGTCGCGGCGGGGTGCCCGATCCGCGGCGCCGTTCACGGCACCGGGTACGAGTCGACCACCCGGATTGCGTTGCGGCAACCCGGCCGCCGTTCGAGTTTCGGTCTGTGCCTCGGCGGCGTGGCGAGCCGCCTGCCACCCTTCGTCACCCGGTGATTCGAAGGAGGCGGCCACCTGGGACCGGTCCGAGTTCTCATCCGACAGCCACGCCGACATCATTTCCTGGAAGATCGGCGTACCCATCGAGGAACCGGTATCGACGGCGGGCTGCAATCTGGTCTGGAAGAACGACGCGGTCTTCTGCGGGTTGGACCGGAAGCTGTGCTTGCCGGGATCCCGCGCCGCGCCGCCGTCCGCCACCTCCGGCGCGCTCTCCCGCCGAGGTAGCGCGACACCGGGGGGCGCCTCGTGCTGCGGCAGATTCGTCGCGCCCGGATCGCGTTGCGGCAGACCGGATGCGCTGTGCCGCGCGGGCAGACCGTTCGAACCCGGATCGCGCTGCGGCAGACCACCGGGGGTTTCGCGGCGCGGCAGACGGCCCGAATCACGTTGCGGCAGATCACCCGAAAGCGGGTCGCTACTCGACCGCTGCGGCAGATCACCGGACAATGCGTCGCGCCGCGGCAAACCACCGGACTCACGCTGCTGCGGCAACTCACCCGACAACGGATCGCGCTGCGGCAAGCCACCGGGGGCCTCGCGGCGCGGCAGACGGCCCGAATCACGTTGCGGCAGATCACCCGAGAGCGGGTCGCTATTCGACCGCTGCGGCATATCGCCGGACAATGCGTCGCGCTGCGGCAAGCCGCCGGGGGCTTCGCGACGTGGCAGACGACCCGAATCACGTTGCGGCAGATCACCCGAAAGCGGGTCGCTATTCGACCGTTGCGGTAGATCACCGGACAGGGCGTCGCGCTTGGCACGTTGCGGCAGACCACCGGGTGGCACATCACCGGACAACGCGTCACGCCGCGGCAGACCGCCGGGCTCGCGCTGCGGGAGGTCGCCGGACAGCGGGTCACGCTTGGCACGCTGCGGCAGACCGCTCGAACCCGGATCACGTTGTGGCAGACCACCAGGGGCATCGCGCTGCGGGAGGTCACCGGACAATGGATCGCGCTTGGCACGCTGCGGCAGACCGCTCGAACCCGGATCACGCTGCGGCAGACCACCACCGGGTGGCACATCACCGGACAGCGCATCGCGCCGCGGCTGCACACCGGGCTCACGTGGCGGTGCGTCGTTGGCCGTCGGCTGGCGTTGCGACAGACCACCGGCGCCCGGCTCACGCGACGGCGCACCGTTCGCACCCGGTTGACGCTGCGGTAGACCACCGGCACCAGGCTCACGCTGCGGCAACCCATTGGGAGCCTCGCGCTGCGGCAGACCGTTCACCGAATCACGTTGCGGCGCACCGTTCGCACCCGGTTGACGCTGCGGCAGACCACCGGCACCGGGCTCACGCTGCGGCAATCCGCTGATGCTCGGCTGCGGCACCCCGTTGGCGCCCGGCTGCCGCTGCGGCAGGTCGCCGGAGTTCGGATCGCGCGGCGGTACCCCGCCACCGAGGATGGTCGGCTCTTGACCGCTCGGCGGTTGACCTCCCGGCGGCGGCGGATTCATCGGCTGGCCGCTCAACGAGCGCGGCGGACCGCCCGCATTGAGGTTGCGTTTGGGCAGATTCGCGGCGGCGAGTTTGCCGCGCTGCGGCACATTGGGCGGCGCCTGACCCTGACCCGGCGCCGGGCGCAAGGTGGGGACCGCGTCGCTACGCAGTCCGGCGGCCATCGACGAACCCGGTTGCCGCTGCGGCAGTCCACCCACCGGAACCGGACCGCTGGTCGGCACCGGACCGCTGGTGGGGACCGGGCCGCTGGTCGAGATCGGGCCGCTCACACCGGGATCGACGGTGACCATGACATTGCCGCCCGGCGTGCGGGTGATCGCCCGCGTCTGCATGGTGCTCGGCGCAGGGAGGGCCGGACGCTGCTGCCCAGGGAGAGCCGGACGCTGCGGCATATTCGGATTGGCCTGGGTCGGTTGGATGACCGGCCCGCCCTTACCTGCGACGATGAGGTTGGCAGGCACGTGAACCGTCACTGTGACGCCAGGATCCCGGGCGGTATCGAAGGTCGCCCGCAGCCGCACGGTGAGCCCGTGCCGCTCGGCCAACCGGCCGACCACAAAAAGACCCATGTGCCGGGCGGTATCCGGCCCTGGCTCCGCGGTCTGTTCCAGCCGGTGGTTGATCTCGTTCATCTCCGAGGGCGGCATACCGATGCCGCGGTCGGCCACCTCGATCAACATGCCCTGGTCGTGCGCCTGGGCGAAGGTGAATTTGACGTCTGTCTCCGGCGGCGAGGCGCGCAGCGCGTTGTCCAGCAGCTCGGCGAACAGGTGCGCCATATCGGATGCGGCCGGCTCGACCAGCGAACCGCGCGGCGTCGCACCGAGTTTCACCCGCTCGTAATCCTCGACCTCGGAAATCGCGGCGCGCAGCACATCGGCGATTTCGACGGGGGCGGACTTGGCGCGGCGCTGCCGGGTACCCGCGAGGATGAGCAGGTTGTCGCCGTTGCGGCGCATGCGGGCGGCGAGATGGTCCAGCCGGAACAGGTTTTCCAGCAGACGTGGGTCTTTCTCGTCGTACTCCATCGCCTCGATGAGGCTGAGCTGGTGGTCGACGAGCGACTTGGAGCGACGGGCCAGGGTTTCGAACATGTCGTTCACCTGGGAACGCATCTGCGCCTGGTCGCTCGCCAAACGTAGTGCCTGCCCGTGGATATCGTCGACCGCGCGGGCCAGCTGGCCGATTTCCTCGGAGCTGCGCACCGGCATCGGTTCCAGTGGCACGTCCTCCGGCGCGGCGCCGTTGCGCAATTGCGCGACCTCATGCGGCAGATCGCTTTCGGCCACCCGCAGGGCGGCCAGCCGCAGCCGGTGCAGCGGCACGATCATCGATCGCGCGACGAAGACGGCGAGCATGAGTGCGGCCAGAATGGTGACGACGACGACCGCGGTGTACGTCCACGCATCCCGCTGGGCCGTCGACACCAGCGAATTCATCGCGGAGTCAATATCCTTGGTGGCCTTGCCGATGATCTTCTCGTACACCGCGAGGCTGGTGATGAGCGAATTCTTCAACCCAGCGACGTCGATTCTGCCGGCCATCGCCTCCGGACTGCTCGCCAACGACACCCGCGTATCGATACCGACCCGCAGGTCGGCAATGGACATATCGGTGGCATCGAACCGGTGCGCAAGCACATTGAGCAGCGTGCGCTCGGTGTTGGCCGCGGTAAGGAAGCCCGGCAGGCCGTCCTTCGGGTTACGCAGATAGTCCGGGAACGCGGCGAGCTCATTGGTCAGGGTCGAGCGGGTGTTGAGCGCGTCCACCAGGCGCAGCTTCGCCTCGTCGACGGCCGCGTCGCTGACCTGTCCGACAACGTTTTCCACGACGCGCACGCTGTCGCTGCGCACCTTGTCGATCAGCGCGACGACATCGGCCCCCGGCTGCGTAGAGGGCGCTTTACCCTGCGCTCTAACCGCTTTCGCCGAGGTGAGCATCTCGTCCAGCGCGGCGCGCGCCCCACCGGGCACACCGTTCAACTTGTCGGAGACCTTCTCCGCCGCACCGATCGCCTTGTCCAGATCCGCCAGGTTCTGGTCGGTCACAGCGGAGTTCGGGCCGATCGCGATCATCTGTGAACCGGCGACAACACCCATGTTGCCGCTGAGCGCCGTCACCACCGGAATCGCAGCGACGGTGTCCGAGGCATCCGCCAACCTGCTCGAGTCGGCGAACTCGGTCGAAATCCTGGAAACCCCAAGCCCCACCGCGACCGCAAGAGGTACGGCCAGGACCGCCGTCACCTTCCAGCGCAGGTCCCAGTTGCCGAGCGCCCAGCGCCTTCTGCCGGACCTAGCGGCGTCACGCATCTCCCACTCACTTTCCAAACTGGCCCCAACCACGCGCCATCAGCGAACCTCCACAATCGCATGCTGGCTCGACAGACGGAGCTGGCCGAGAACTGCTGCAGGCCGAGAAATTGCGTCTACGACGGCCGAAATAAGTGACATCAGATTCTAACGGATCAATAACTTCTTGGGTGACTTCGAGTAAGCTTGCCCCCCTTGACCTGCCCGTTCCAGGCAAAACCAAAGGTCGCGACACCCGCCCGGGCGTCGCGTGAAGTCTGCCACAATCATGCTGATCTATCGAGGCGGGCATCGAGCGAGGCTAGGGAGTCACCGGTTTGAATACAAGCGATTCGGTGGGGGGTGGTGACCGAGCGACGGGTGGGCACACGAAGCGCGAGTACCGGCCGGTCTATCAGACCAGCCTGGTCGATCCCGCGGAGTTCTGGTCCGGCGCGGCCGAGGCAATCGATTGGGACGTGCCACCTACTCAAATAGTCGATGCCACCGCACGTCCGGTGGCGAGATGGTTCCCCGATGCTCGCCTCAACACCTCCTTCAACGCCCTCGACCGGCATGTGTTCGGAAGTCCAGCCGCCGGAGAGGAGGGCCGACCGAATCAGCCCGCCTTAATATATGACTCCGCTATGACCGGCACCAGAGGCGTTTTCAGCTACGCCGAGTTGCTTGCCGAGGTTGCCAGGTTCGCCGGCGCGATGGTCCGGCTCGGAGTCGGCAAGGGCGACCGCGTGATCATCTACCTGCCGATGATTCCCGAAGCGGTGATCGCCATGCTGGCCTGCGCGCGCATCGGCGCGGTGCATTCGGTGGTGTTCGGCGGGTTCGCCGCGCCCGAGCTCGCGGCCCGCATCGACGACGCCGAACCTGTGCTCATCATCACCGCCTCGGGCGGCATCGAGCCGAGCGGGCCGATTCAATACCCGCCAATTGTCTTGCAGGCCTTGGATATCGCCCAGACCACCGCGCCGCGACACGTGATCGTCAAGCAGCGCGATGTCGTCGTCGACGGAAAGCCGCTGTTCGACACCATTCATTTCGCCGCGCCGCAGCCGGCGACCGAATCGCTGCCGAGCTCCGCGCAAACCGTCGTCGCGCAGTGGCTGGACTGGGCGGACGCCGTTCGCGACGCCGAACCGGCCGATCCGGTTGCGGTGGATGCGACAGATCCGCTCTATATCCTCTACACCTCCGGCACCACCGGTAAGCCGAAGGGGGTGGTGCGGGACAACGGCGGACACGCGGTTGCCCTCACCTGGTCCATGCGCAATATCTACGACGTCGGCCCCGGCGATGTCATGTGGACCGCCTCCGATGTCGGCTGGGTGGTCGGGCACTCCTATATCGTCTACGCGCCGCTGCTCGTCGGCGCGACAACGGTGCTCTACGAGGGCAAACCGGTCGGCACGCCGGATGCGGGCGTGTACTGGCGGGTGATCCAGGACCACAAGGTTCGCGCAGTGTTCACCGCCCCGACCGCGTTGCGCGCCATCCGCAAGGCGGATCCGGACGCGGCACTCGCCGCGGACTACGACCTGTCCTCGCTGCGCGCGCTGTTCTGCGCGGGCGAACGCCTCGACCCGGCCACCTACGAGTGGGCGGTGCACACACTGCTCGCCGACCGGCCCGACTGCCCCGTCGTCGACCATTGGTGGCAGACCGAGACCGGCTGGCCGATCTGCGCCAATCTGCTTGGGCTGCAACAACTTCCGATCAAGGCCGGATCGGCGTCGGTGCCGGTGCCCGGCTATCGGATCCGGGTGCTCGATTCCGAGGGCAATCCGGTCGCGCCGGGCACCGAGGGCAATATCGTCATCGGGCTGCCGCTGCCGCCCGGCACGCTGAGCGGGCTCTGGCACGACGACGCCCGCTACGAGCGCTCCTACCTCACCACCTATCCCGGCCACTACCTCACCGGCGACTCCGGCTATTTCGACGAGGACGGCTACCTCTATGTCCTCGGGCGCAGCGACGATGTCATCAATATGGCGGGGCACCGGCTCTCGGCGGGCAGTATCGAGGCCGCCATCGCCGGATATCCCGCGGTCGCCGAATGCGCGGTGATCGGTCTGCCGGATGAGCTCAAGGGACATCGGCCGCTGGCCTACGTGGTGCTCAAGTCGGGTGTCCAGATCGATCCGGCACTGCTGCGCACGGAGCTGATCACCCGGGTGCGCGAACAGATCGGCGCGATCGCCACCCTTTACGACGTGGTGGTGGTTCCCGCGCTGCCGAAGACCAGATCCGGCAAGATCCTGCGCAAGACCATCCGGTTGATCACGGCGGGCGAGCCGTACGAGATGCCGTCCACCATCGAGGATCCGGCCGTACTCACCGCGCTCGCCGAGCAGATCGTCGCGGCCCGTCCCGGAGCGGATCACGAAACTATGAATATCGCGGATCCGGTTGTGCCGTCATAGTTTTGGTCGTCCCTCAGAGAATCCTCAGTAATCGTTCACACCTGTGCCAGCGCCTCGCCCTAAGGTCGAGGTCGCTTGTCCACGTCCCATCGACACCATGGAGGCAGCACCACATGAAACGTTTGCGCAGCCGCACCACCCTCGCCGCATTGGCGACCGGCGGCATCGCCACGGTCACCGTTCTGCTCGGCCCCGGCATCGCCGCCGCCGATCCGACCTCGATGATCGCGCCGCTGCTCGACACCACCTGTTCGTTCGACCAGGTCGACAAGGCACTGCACGCCAAGGCCCCGCTGCTGGCGAACATGCTCGACAACAACCCGGCGCAGAAGGCCGAGATCCAGCAGAAGTTCAACCTGCCGCCGGATCAGCGCCGCGCCGAACTGCAGAAGGCGATCGATGCGAATCCGGACGCCGCGGCACAGGCCGAGAACGACCCGCGCGCCGCGGGTATCGCCGAGCAACTGCGCCAGGTCGCGGCCGCCTGCCATAACTACTGAGCGGCGCTTGACCGATCCGGGTGCGCGGTGACGGCAGAATGACTGACGTGGCAGAGCGTCCTGGGAACCCGACCGTCCTCGTCGTCGACGACGACGAGGACGTGCTCGCCTCGGTCGAGCGAGGGCTGCGGCTGTCCGGCTTCCAGGTATTGGTGGCCAGGGACGGCGCGGCCGCGTTGCGCAGCGTGAACGAGCATGCGCCCGATGCGATCGTGCTCGATATGAATATGCCGGTGCTCGACGGCGCCGGAGTGGTGACCGCGCTGCGCGCCATGGGCAACGAGGTGCCGATCTGTGTGCTCAGCGCCCGCGCGTCGGTGGACGATCGCATCGCCGGGCTGGAGTACGGGGCCGACGACTATCTGGTCAAACCGTTCGTGCTGGCCGAGTTGGTGGCCCGGATCCGGGCGCTGCTGCGCCGCAAGACCGACGCACCCGCACCGGCGACGCCGGGCGCGATCACGGTGGGCCCCTTGGAAGTCGACGTCGCCGGCTATCGCGCGCTGCTCAACGGGCACGAAATCGAGCTCACCAAAAGGGAATTCGAGCTGCTGTGCACGCTGGCGCGCAATGTCGGCGTTGTGCTGAGCCGCGAGCGGCTGCTGGAACTGGTGTGGGGCTACGATTTCGCCGCCGACACCAATGTGGTCGACGTATTCGTCGGATATCTGCGGCGCAAGCTGGAAGTGGACGGCACGCCGCGGCTGCTGCACACCATTCGCGGGGTGGGATTCGTCCTCCGAGCCCCGAAATGACCGCGAAACCCCGTCGGCGCCGGACCTTTTCGCTGCGCACGCGGGTGGCGGGGGCCGCGGCGGCGGGTGCGGTGATCATCGTTTCGCTGATCAGCCTGCTCAGCGTGCAGGTGATCGAGAAGATCAACGTGCAGCAGTCCGATCAGCAGTTGAAGGTGGCCTCGCGCATCGTGTTGCTGCAGCCGGTGATCGCGGTGACCGCCATCGGGCTCACGGGGCTGAACAACGATCTGGCGCTCACCGTGCGCCGGGACGGCGACGTCATCGCCAGCACCCCAACCCAAATGCCCGATCTGCCAACGGGTTCGCGCACGGTGACGGTGCACGGCATCCCATATCGGATCCTCACCACCACCGAGAATCAGCCGCCGGGTCAGGTGGTGTCGCTCGGCATTCCGTTCACGGATGCGGCGAAAACCACCGCACAGCAACAACGTTGGGTGTTGTTCGGGGCGCTGGCATCGATCGCGGCCGCCGCCGCGCTCGGCTGGCTGCTGGCCGGGCGCGCGGTGCGCCCGATGGTGCACCTGTCCAAGCAGGTCGGTGCGCGCAGCGGCTATCGCGATCCGGACAATCCACAGCCGCCGATCGACGGTTCGGGTGTACGCGAGGCCGAGCAGTTGGCCCAGGCGGTGAACACCATGCTGGAGCGGGTCGATCAGGCACAGACCGAAACCGCCGCCGCCCTGGACACCGCGCGCGATTTCGCCGCCGTCTCCGCGCACGAACTGCGCACCCCGCTCACCGCCATGCGCACCGACCTCGAGGTGCTGCGCACCCTGGACCTGGACGAGACCCAGCGCGCGGAAATCCTTGCCGACCTGCAACGCAGCCAGGGCCGGGTGGAGAGCACGCTGGCCGCGCTGGAACGACTGGCCACCGGCGACCTCACCAACGAGCGCGATCACGTCGACACCGACGTCGGTGATCTGTGCGATCAGGCGGCACACGACGCCATGCGGCACTATCCGGATCTGACCGTGCGCATCGACTGCGACGCCGAACTGGTCACCCGTGGGCTGCCCGCCGGGCTGCGGCTCGCCGTCGACAACGCGCTCACCAATTCGGTCAAACACGGAAGGGCAACGCAGGCACTGGTTTCCGCGCACCGCGCTTCGGACGGGCACATCATCATCTCGATCGACGACAATGGTCGCGGCATCCCGATCGAGGAGCGGGAGGCGGTATTCGATCGTTTCTTCCGCGGTAGCCAGGCGAGCAAGGGCGGATCCGGACTCGGGCTGGCATTGGTCGCCCAACAGGCCCAATTACACGGCGGGCGAGCATATTTCGATGATGGGACGCTGGGCGGCGTGCGCTTGGTGCTGCATTTGCCCGCCCGGAACACGCATTGGAACAAATAAGCCGGGCCGCGCGCCCATAGCAAATTCTTATAAAACAGCCATGGCGGGGTAACCTGCGGACTCTAGGGTCTGTTCGCGTGATCGAAAAACGGACCCGCTGGGGACTTCTGGCCATTTTCGTCGCCGCTGGCACGATTGCCGCCGGCATCGTCGCCTGCGGGCGTTCCGACACGCCGACGGGTATCGCGCTCGTCAACGCGGACAAGGGACCGACCGGAGCGAAGGTCGTGCAGGCCTTGCAGGATGCGGGCGGCTACGACTGGACGGCCGCGAAACCGGGCGAAGCGGATATCAAGGACTACGCCGCGGTCATCACGCTGCCCGACGACCTCACCACATCCATGGGCACACTCGCCGGACCGGATCCCAAGCGGGCCAAGGTCACCGTGAGCACGCACAAGGGCGCGGATCGCGACCTGGTGAACGGCGCGGTGACCGAGGTACAGCACCGGATCGGCGCGGCGGGCGTCGACGCGGCACTCAGCGCCGCGGCCCAGGCGCGCACCCAGATGACACAGGTGCAGTTCACCGCCCAGCTGCTCAACATGGGGGTGCAGGCCGCGGCTGCGGGCGCCGATCAGTTCAGCTCCGGCGCCGATCAAATGCTCGGCTTCCTAGACTTCGCGAAAAGCGGTGCCGCGCAATTGACTTCGGCGATAGCGTTGCTGAACAACACGGTGAGCGGCGCGGCCGCACAGGCGAATCAGCTCGCCGACGCGCTCGGTTCGACCGGCGTCACCATCAGTCAGGTGTCGCAGACCGCCGGCGCCGTCACCACCGGACTCGACCAAATTCTGCCGCTGCTGAAGGGCCTACCCTTCGCGGGCGATCCGACGCTCACCGGCGTCATCGCCAAACTCCAAGGGCTGCGCGATATTTCGAGCCAGGCGGGCTCGCAGCTGACCGGCCTCGGCGATCTGGTGGGCGCCTCGGTCGACCCGAATACCGATCTCGGCACCCTGCTGCGCACCGTCGTCGGCAAATTGCAAAGCGCCAGTGACCAATTGCGGCAGGGCGCGAAACTCGCCGAGGGTCTCCCCCAGCTCGCCGAGCAGGGCGGCGCCCAATTGACCAGTGCCATCAGCCAACTCACCCAGGGCGTCACTCAATTGCAGAGCGTCGTCGGCAATTTGAGTACGCAAACCGATAAGGCGGTCGCCGCGCTCCCGCAGCGCAGCTCCGGCCAGCAATCGGCCATCGCCGCCGCGCTCACCGACCCGGTCGAAATCGTCCGCGGCTGAGCTGTTCGCTACTCGAAAGCAGCTGGCGAAACCAGGAAAATGCCGCAGCCCGGGTCCGAAACCCGGGCTGCGGCAACAGCTTTCAGTTGGCGTTCAGCAGATCGATGATGAACACCAGCGTCTTGCCCGACAACCGGTGCCCCGAACCCGCCGGGCCGTAGGCCAGCTCCGGCGGGATGGTCAGCTGACGACGGCCGCCGACCTTCATGCCCGGAATGCCGTCCTTCCAGCCCTGGATCAGGTTGCTCAGCGGGAAGGTGATGGATTCGCCACGGTCCCAGGAGGAGTCGAACTGCTCACCGGAGTCGAATTCGACGCCCACATAATGCACCTCGACGGTGCCGCCCGGCACCGCTTCCTTGCCCTCACCGACCGTGAGATCCTTGATCACCAGTTCGGTGGGCGCGGGGCCCTCCTGGAATTCGATCTCCGGCTTGGTCATTCGCTATCCCCTTCGATAGGTGGGTTATCAATCGCGGTTGGCGATCTCACGGTAATCGCGCGCACCGTATCCGGTGTAGATCTGGCGCGGACGACCGATCTTCAGTGGCTCACTGTGCATTTCCCGCCAGTGCGCGATCCAGCCGGGCAGCCTGCCCATCGCGAACAGCACGGTGAACATCCGGGTCGGGAAGCCCATGGCCTTGTAGATGACGCCGGTGTAGAAGTCGACGTTCGGGTACAGGCGGCGCTCGATGAAGTAGTCGTCGGTGAGCGCGGCCTCCTCCAGCGCCTGCGCGATATCGAACAGCTCGTCGTCGCCGCCGAGCTTGCGCAGGATGGCGTCGGCGTGCTTCTTGGCGATCGCGGCGCGCGGGTCGTAGTTGCGGTAGACGCGGTGACCGAAGCCCATCAGCTTCACCCCGTCTTCCTTGTTCTTGACCTTGCGGATGAACTCCTTGACGTCACCGCCGTTGGCCTTGATGCCGTCGAGCATCTCCAGCACCGCCTGGTTCGCGCCGCCGTGCAGCGGACCCCACAGCGCGTTGATGCCGCCGGATACCGAGGTGAACAGGTTGGCGTCGGAGGAGCCGACCAGACGCACCGTCGAGGTCGAGCAGTTCTGCTCGTGATCGGCGTGCAGGATGAGCAGCATGTCCAGCGCCGCGGCGACCTCGGGGTCCACCTCGTATGGCTCGGCCGGGAAGCCGAAGGTCATCCGCAGGAAGTTCTCCACCAGGCTGAGCGAGTTGTCCGGGTAGAGGAACGGCTGGCCGACCGACTTCTTGTACGAGTAGGCCGCGATGGTGGGCAGCTTGGCCAATAGTCGAATGGTGGACAGCTCCACCTGCTCCGGATCGCGCGGATCCAGCGAGTCCTGGTAGTACGCCGAGAGCGCGTTCACCGCGGAGGACAGCACCGGCATCGGGTGCGCGTTGCGCGGGAAACCGTCGAAGAACCGCTTCAGGTCCTCGTGCAGCAGGGTGTGCCTGCGGATCCGGTTGGTGAAGTCGTCGAGCTGGGCCGCGGTGGGCAGCTCACCGTAGATCAGCAGGTAGCTGACCTCGATGAAGGTGGAGGAGGCGGCTAGCTGATCGATCGGGTACCCGCGGTAGCGCAGGATGCCCGCCTCACCGTCGATGTAGGTGATGGCCGACTTGGTCGGCGCGGTGTTCATGAAGCCGGGGTCGTAGGTGACGTAACCGGTGCTGGCCAGCAGCTTTCCGAGGTCGATCCCGTCATTGCCCTCGGCGGCCTTGGTCACCGTCATGGGGAATTCCCCGCCGGGATAGACAAGGACCGGCTTGGCGTCGTCGTCGACGTTGATGATGTTCTCAGCGGGCACGGAAGGATCCCTCTCAGGCTAGAACCGTAGGCGTCGAGCGCGGTCGGCCCCGACGCACTTACCTCAACGCTAGCCGTTCACCGAGCGGGCCAACCATCGAGGGTGGCTCTCGTTGGGCTCACAATCGGGACACGCTGCGGTGAGGTTTCGCTCCTGGTTGCCGAGTGTTCGCCAGGGTCACTGCGGAACCATTTCGGCATGTGCGCGGCCCACTCGGTACCGAACGAACGCCGGAAAGACTAGCGCCGCGAGCACCATGCCGACCACAACGAGTGCACCACCACCCGCCGCAGCAACAGCTGTACCCAGGCTCGCCGCGGCGAAACCGTGGGCAACATCACCGATGCGCGGCCCGCCCGCGACAACCACGATGAACACCCCTTGCAGCCGCCCGCGCATCTCGTCGGTGGCGACCGTCTGCAGCATGGTGACCCGCAGCGCCGAGGACACCATGTCGACCGCGCCACCGAATGCGGAGCAGCCCAGCGCGATCCACAGTCCGGCGCCGACGCCGAGCAGATCTCCGGTGAGCCCGACGGCCACCCCGAAGCCGATCATCGAGCAGCCCCACAGCGCGATGCAGATCACGACGGCCAACCCCTGCCGCCGCACCCGGGGAATCCAGCCGGAGAACACTCCGCCGAGCACCGCACCCGCCGACATCGACGCGAACAGCAGACCGAGCGCGAGTCCGCCGGTGGCCGGATCGCCGAAGGTCTCGCGCGCGATCTGCGGGAACAGCGCCCGCGGCATGCCGAAGATCATGGCGATCAGATCCACCGCGAACGAGGCGAGCAGGATGCGCTGGGTGGCCAGATACGCGAAACCGTCCAGGACGGTGCGGAATCCGGCCTTACGTTCGGTGCCGGTCGGCGGCAGCGCGGGCAGCCGCCACACCGCCCACAGCGTCGCGAGTAGCGCGATCGCGTCCAGCAGGTACAGCGTCGCGAGGCCGATCACCGGGATGAGCGCGCCCGCCAGCACCGGCCCGGCGATGGACCCGAACTGCATCACCGTCATATTGAGCGAATTGGCCGCCGCCAGCTGTTCGGCGGGCAGCAGGCGCGGGATGGTCGCGCTGCGCGTCGGCTGATTCACCGCGAAAAACGCCTGCTGCGCGGCGAGCAGCACCAGGACGACCCATACGTTGTGCAGCCCGGCCGCGGCCTGCGCCCAGAAGGCGAGCGAGGTGATGCCGGTGCCGAAACTGGTGAGCAGCAACAGCTTTCGCCGATCCATCACATCGGCGAGCGCGCCGCCCCACAGTCCGAAGACGATCAGCGGCACCAGACCGAACAGCCCGGCGAGGCCGACATAGCCGGAGCTGCCGGTGATCTGGAAAATCTGCTGCGGCGCCGCGACCAGCGACATCTGGGCGCCGACCATGGTGATGATGCCGGTCACCCACAGGCGTCGATAATCCGGCTGACGCAATGGGGTGGTGTCGGCCAGGATCCTCATCCGGGAAGGCGACAGGCGAGGGTGCACATGGCCAGGAGATTAACCAGTCACGCCCCGGGTATCGAAGTGAATTTTATTTCACCAGAGCCGATTTCCTTACGGCTGCAGTCGCGTGACGGTCATCGCGCCGTCGTCGATGCGCACCCGGATCCGGTTGTGCAGCCTGCCGCGGCGGCCCTGCCAGAACTCGACCTCGTCGGGGCGTAGGAGGTAGCCGCCCCAGTGCGGCGGCACCGGGATCTCGTCGACATCGGCGAAGCGCGCGGTGGTCTCGGCCAGCACCCGATCCATTTCGGCGCGCGAACCGATCGGGCGGGACTGCTGCGAGGCCCAGGCGCCGAGCTGGGAATCCCGCGGCCGGGATCGCCAGTAGACGGTGGTGGTCTCGATCGGCACCTGCTCCACTCCGCCGCGCACGTGCACCTGTCTACCGAGCGCGGGCCAGACGAAGGTGGCCGCGGCGAACGGCACCGCGGCCAACTGGGTGCCCTTCGCCGATTCGTAGTTCGTGTAAAAAGTCACACCCTCGGGTGAGAGACCCTTGCACAGCACCGTGCGGGCAACCGGGCGCGGCGTGCCGCCCGCCAGCGACACGGTGGCCAGCACCATGGCGTTGGGTTCGGCGATGCCGACCGCCGTCGCCTGCTCTATCCAGTGCCGCAGCAGCGGCTCCCAACCGCCCGCGAGCCAGCTCTCGTCGAGGTCGGTGTCCTCGCCGGAGCCGAACGGGTTGTTCCCGTACTCGGCCCGCATGGCGGCCAAATCCACATCCGTTGGCAACTCTGCCGCTTCTTGACCGACAGATGAATTGTCCAGGTCACGCATGGGGCAGACGTTACTCCGCGGTAGCAAGAAGCTAAGGTTTTAACCGATCGGCATGTGCTCGGCGAAGCGTTATCCCTCATCGACGAGAACCCATGCGACCCGAAGTGCAAGGAGAGTCACAACATGACTACCAGCCCCGCGGTGCCAGGAGCATCCGTACCAAGCGATTTCGTCAGCGGGCTCGAGGGTGTGGTGGCATTCACCACCGATATCGCCGAACCCGACAAGGACGGCGGCGCCCTGCGTTACCGCGGCGTCGACATCGAGGATCTGGTCGGCAATCGGGTGACCTTCGGCGATGTGTGGGCTCTGCTGGTGGACGGGGAGTTCGGCCGCGGCCTGCCGCCCGCCGAACCGTTCCCGCTGCCCGTGCACACCGGTGACGTGCGCGTCGACGTGCAGGCCGGCCTGGCCATGCTCGCCCCCATCTGGGGTTATCAGCCGCTGCTGGATATCGACGACGAGACCGCGCGGGAGAATCTGGCCCGCGCCTCGGTGATGGCGCTGTCCTACGTCGCGCAGTCCGCGCGCGGCATCTACCAGCCCGCCGTACCGCAGAAGAAGATCGACGAGTGCAGCACGGTCACCGAGCGGTTCATGACCCGCTGGAAGGGCGACCCGGACCCGCGGCACACCGAGGCCATCGACGCCTACTGGGTGTCGGCCGCCGAGCACGGCATGAACGCGTCCACCTTCACCTCGCGCGTCATCGCATCGACGGGCGCCGATGTCGCCGCGGCGCTGTCCGGCGCGATCGGCGCGATGTCGGGCCCGCTGCACGGCGGCGCGCCCGCCCGGGTGCTGCCGATGATCGAGGAGGTCGAAAAGACCGGCGACGCAAGGGCTCTGGTCAAGGGCATCCTGGACCGCAAGGAAAAGCTGATGGGCTTCGGGCATCGGGTGTACCGGGCCGAGGATCCGCGCGCCCGGGTGCTGCGCAGCACCGCGAAGCGGTTGGCCGCCCCGCGCTACGAGGTGGCCGCCGCGCTGGAGCAGGCGGCGCTCGCCGAGCTGCGCGAGCGGCGCCCGGACCGCGCGATCGAAACCAATGTGGAGTTCTGGGCCGCGGTGATCCTGGACTTCGCCGAGGTGCCCGCGCACATGATGCCCGCGATGTTCACCTGCGGCCGCACCGCGGGTTGGTGCGCGCACATCCTGGAGCAGAAGCAACTGGGGAAGCTGGTGCGCCCGGCCGCGATCTACACCGGGCCCGGCCCGCGCAAGCCTGAGGACGTCGCGGGCTGGTCGGCCATTTCGCACGCGTAAGTGGTTGCCGGCGTGCCGGTTCCAGGGACGGATCCGGCGCGCCGTGCCCGGTGAACACTCTGTGCCCCAGACCACATCGGCGGATTCGGTGACGTAGCATTCCCCCGCAACGTCGAGATCAGAGGTACGGGGAATGCTGGATAGAGAACTGTCGCGCCGGGGGTTGTTCGGCGCTGCCGCGCTCGCCGCGGGTTTCGTCGTCACCGGATGTTCTGCCGCCCACGGCGAGTCGGCGCCGACATCGACAACGCAGCCGCCTCAGCCGAGGGCAGGTCTGCCGAAGGCCGCACCGATCGACGACGCCAATGGGCCCGCCGCCGTCGCCGCCCGGCACGCCGGCGAACAGCCGAAGCAGTGGGGCATGGAAATGCCGGGCATCACAAGCTCTTTCAATGCCACCGGCAAGCAGATGGCGATCACCTTCGACGCCTGCGGTGGGCCGGATAACAACGACATGGACGAGTCGTTGATCAATTTCCTTGTCACCCAACAGATTCCGGCGACACTCTTCCTGAACAAGCGGTGGATCGACGCGAATCCGGCGCGGGTGGCCCAGCTGATGGGCAATCCGCTGTTCGAATTGGCCAATCACGGTGTGCAGCACCGGCCGCTTTCGGTGAACGGCCGGGCCGCGTACGGCATCAACGGCACCAAGTCGGTGCAGGAGGCCGTCGACGAGGTGTGGTCCAACCACGAACGCCTGACCCAACTCGTCGGCAGGCCGCCGCGATTCTTCCGCGCGGGCACCGCGCACTACGACGATGTCGCGGTGCGCATCTGCAACGAATTGGGGGAAACCCCGGTCGGTTTCAGCATCAACGCCGATTTCGGCGCCACCGCGAGCTCGGCCCAGGTGCAGCAGAATATGAATGCCGCTGCGCCGGGCGCGATTTCCCTCGCACACATGCACCGCCCACAGGCCGGTACCGGGGCAGGCATGCTCGCGGTGCTGCCGAAACTTCGCGCCGCGGGATTCACTTTCGTCCACCTGTAATCGAATTCGGGCTTCCGGCAACGGATTACCCGCTATTCGTCACCGAGTGTGGCCGCCCAGTCGATCGCGACCGATTCGCCACGATCCACGGTGAAGAATGCCACCTCGAGGCGCTGGCCGAGATCGACCAGGTTGATCGCCGCGAGCGGCACCTGCTGAACGACCCTGACCCGCCACGGTTTCGGCTCGTCCCAGGCACGCAATTCGAGGTCGAGCCGCAGCACCGGATCGTCGCGGCCGGAGTATTCCGCGCCGACCGGGGCCGCGGCGAGCACGGTCGCGTCCGCGCGCCTGCCATCGGCCAGGATCTTCGCGATGCCGACCCGGGCGGTCTCCTCCAGATCCGGGACGAACAGCACCAGCCGGTCCCGGTCGCCGGGATCCACCCGGCAGCTCACCACATCGCCGGGGCGCATCCAGTCCAGATCGCGCTCGGGCACCCGCTGACGCACCCGCACCTCGTATGGCTCCTGCCCCTCCAGCTGCACCCGCGCCCAGAAGGCGTGCCCGGGTTCGCTGCGTCGTGGCCGGACATCCAAGATCGTTGCGGAGCCGAGGGTTCCGCGGATGAGCAACTCGCGCCGCGCATCGTCGGATATCGAAGGAACACCAAGTCCGAGTGCCCTTCGCTTGCGTAACAGCCACCCCGAGTTAGCCGCCGAGTTCATGGCTGCACAGGTTAGCTGGACTGTGGTCGACGACACAGCATTACCACCTACTAGCATGTGCGCCATGACCACTGCCTTCCCGACCATTCCCGACGATCTCAAGCCCGCCGATGGTCGCTTCGGCTGTGGCCCCTCCAAGGTTCGACCCGAGCAGCTGCAGTCGCTGGTGCAGGTCGGCGCCGCGGTATTCGGCACCTCGCATCGGCAG
This sequence comes from Nocardia sp. JCM 34519.1, assembly GCF_020361265.1. Classification (NCBI taxonomy): domain Bacteria; kingdom Bacillati; phylum Actinomycetota; class Actinomycetes; order Mycobacteriales; family Nocardiaceae; genus Nocardia; species Nocardia sp. JCM 34519.1. The sequence goes on along the minus strand of NZ_JAIRBR010000006.1, from coordinate 253,510 downwards.
AAGCCGGTGAAGGACGTGGTGGCGCGGGTGCGCTCCGGCCTGCGCGAGCTGTTCGGCCTGCCGGACGGCTACGAGGTGGTGCTGGGTAACGGTGGTACCACGGCGTTTTGGGATGCCGCCGCATTCGGCCTGATCCGCGAGCGTTCGCTGCACCTCACCTACGGCGAGTTCAGCTCGAAGTTCGCCTCGGTGGCCAAGAAGAACCCGTTCATCGGCGATCCGATCGTCATCACCACCGATCCGGGCACCGCGCCGGAACCGGTTTCGGACCCGGCCGCCGACGTGATCGCCTGGGCGCACAACGAAACCTCAACGGGCGTCGCGGTTCCCGTGCAGCGTCCGGCCGGTTCGGAGCAGGCGCTGATCGCCATCGACGCCACCTCGGGCGCGGGCGGTCTGCCGGTGAACATCGCCGACGCCGACGTGTACTACTTCGCCCCGCAAAAGTGCTTCGCCGCCGACGGCGGCCTCTGGGTGGCGCTGATGAGCCCGAAGGCGCTCGAGCGGGTGAGTGAGATCGCCGAATCGGGGCGCTACACCCCCGAATTCCTCTCGCTGCCGATCGCGATCGACAACAGCAGCAAGGACCAGACCTACAACACCCCGGCGCTCGGCACCCTGCTGCTGTTCGCCGACCAGATCGAATGGCTCAACGGCAACGGCGGCCTGGACTGGGCGGTCAAGCGGACCCTCGATTCCTCGTCGCGGCTGTACTCGTGGGCCGAGTCGAGCGAGTACGCCACCCCGTTCGTCACGGATCCGGCGCACCGCTCGCAGGTGGTCGGCACCATCGACTTCGCCGATTCGGTCGACGCGGCCGCGGTGGCAAAGGTGCTGCGCGCCAACGGCATCGTCGACACCGAGCCGTACCGCAAGCTGGGCCGCAACCAGTTGCGCATCGGCATGTTCCCGGCGATCGATCCGGAGGATGTTTCCCAGCTGACCCGCAGCATCGACTGGGTGGTCGAAAAGCTGTCGTAAGCACGGCGAACGAATGAATTTCGGGCCCGATCGGATACCTGCCGGTCGGGCCCGCGCCGTATTACGGTGCGCGCGAACACTTCGCAATCTGTATTGTCAAAAGTGAACAGAGCAGATTAGCGGTGCGGATGTGTCCGTTGATAGATTTCCGTACCGCGTGTCTTGCCCCATGGATCTCACCAGTGCACTACTGTTTCGGAAAGTGGGCGGTGTCGCGAGCCGACGCGATAAGGAGGTAACGGTGCGTGAACTTCGAGTGATCGGGGTGACGCCCGACTCCACGCACATCGTGTGTGTCGACACCGAGTCCGGTCAGAAATTCCGGCTGCCCGCAGATGACAAGCTACGAGCCGCTGCACGCGGAGACCTTGCCCGATTCGGCCAGATTGAGATCGAAATGGAAGCTTCTATGCGTCCCCGCGATATCCAGGCCCGTATCCGCGCCGGCGCCTCCGTCGAGCAGGTCACCGAGGAATCCGGAATGCCGGCCAGCCGGGTGGAGCGTTTCGCTTACCCGGTGCTGCTGGAGCGGGCCCGCGCCGCCGAACTGGCGCAGAAGGCGCATCCGGTGCGCGCCGACGGCCCGGCCGTGGAAACCCTCATCGATATCGTCACCGCCGCGTTCAGCGCCCGCGGGCACACGCTGGAAAACGCCGAATGGGATGCCTGGAAGGACGAGAAGGGCTACTGGGTCGCCCAATTGCAGTGGCAGAACGGGCGTTCCGAGATCGCGGCGCACTGGCGCTACCAGCCCGACGCGCACGGCGGCAGCGTCTCCCCGCTCGACGATCCGGCCTCCGACCTGATCGATCCCGATTACGGTCGCGCACTGCGCGGTCTGGCCACCGTTCTGCCGCCGCAGCCGGAGATCGAGGCGCCCGAACCCGAACCGGCCGCTCCCGAGCCGCGGCCCACCCGCGAGGCGCCCGCCGCGCGCACCGCGACCCGCCAGGGCCAGCCGACGCTGGACGAATACTACGAACAGCCGCGCGCGGTGTCCGGCGGCGCGGCGGCCGCCATCCCGGCCGCGGCCGGCGCACTGACGCCCAACACCGTGACGGCCCCCAGCGCCCCGGCGCCCACTCCGGCCCCGGCGCCCGCCGCCGCGCCCGCGAGCACCGCTCCGGCGGCTCCCGCCGCCACGGCCACGCCGGCGCCTGCCGAGGAGACCCCCAAGGCCAGCCCCAAGACCCCGGCCAAATCCGCGCGCACCAAGCGCGGCAAAGCGCCGATGCCGTCTTGGGAGGATGTACTCCTAGGCGTGCGTAGCTCGGGTCACTGAGTTACGCGCTATGGTGGCGCGCCGTCGTCCGGCGCGCGGGGTCGCGACGTCCCGTGTCGCGGCTGCTATCTCTTCGAGAGTGGTTCGGCGACGGTCCGTTTCGACCGGCCGAATATCCAGTTCGGTGGTCCGACAGCCTGTTTCATCCATCCGACCGGCCCGCATCCGCCGAACATCGTTGACCGGTAGGTACTTTCGATCGACCCGTACGCAGCCGCCGCAGGTGCGACTCCGGAGCGTGGACCGGGTTTGCTGACGAGCCCGCAGCGGTAGCTGTGCGGCCGATCGCACCCGATTTCGGCGTGCCGGTGGCGTGTTCCCGGGCCGAAGGCCGGGCATCGTCGCCCAGATGCGGGTAGATTTTTCGGTGTGTAGCCGACTCGCGGGTCGGCAGAGGGCAATTCGCGGACGGTCGAATTTGTTCGGTACACGCCCGGAGTTGCTCGAAGTTCGCGGAGCTGTTTCGTGCAACCATCGGGAGGTGCCGGAAATGCTGTCCAAAGCCTCATCCCTCTGGTACGTCGACGCATCCGACCCACTCGCGGTTCTCCGCGCACACCGCGATCCCGATCCCGAAGCCGCACTCGCCCTCGCCAAACAGCTGCACGCCGACAACGACGTGGTGCCCATCATGGTCGGCACGCTCGGCGGCTGCGCGGGCCCGGACGCCGACGAGGTGTACATCGGCTGCTATCCCGGCGTCACCGTGGTGTGCTCGGCGCAGGCGGCGCTCGCGCATCCGACCGCGCTACCCGAGCTGCTGGTGCGTCCACTGGCCTCCGAACAGACCTACCTCATCGCGTTCGACACCGCGCACGGCTGGGGCGCGTTTGCGCATTGGGAGCGCGGCGAATTCCGGCGCGCGTTCAGCTCCACCCGGGTCAATATCCTCGAGGACGACGGCCTGCCCGACGTGTGGGAACGGCCGTACTGGGCAGGCGAACATCCGGTGCGCTGGCAGGCCGGGCAGCTACCCGATCCGCAGTCGCTGCCGTTCGATCCGCCGGATTTCGCCGACGCCGCCAACAACGAATGGCTCGGATTCCATTACCGGGCGCCGGCGCCCGAGGGCGCGCTGGTCGCACGCGATATCGCGGTATGCGGGTTCAACCTCTATCCGAAGGGTCAAGCGCCCGATCCGGCGACGCTCGCGCCGCCGCCCGAGGAGCCCGAACCGGATGCGCGCCGCGGCCGCGGACTGCTCGGCTGGCTGCGCGGGCGCGACCGGGTCTCCTAGAACACCGCGCCGACCAACAGCACGAACCAGCCGAGCAGCACACCGCCGACGCCGCCCGCGAGCACCCAGCGGGTCACCGGCGTCCAGCGCCAGCGCCAGACCGATGGCGCGGCGCCACCCGCCGCGACCAGGTTCACCGCGACCGCGAGCAGCGGATGCACCTCGGCGAGCGCACTGCCGAACGCGTACACCGCCAGCGCCGTCAGCAGACCGACCAGCGTCGCGACGGCGATGCCGCTGCCCCACGGCGTCGGATCCCGATCGGGCTGATTCGACGGATACGAACCGTCGGGCAACTGACTCATCGGCGGGCTCCGGAAATCATGACAGCCTCACCCGTTCATAGAACGCCATCGCGGCGGCGGTCGCCACGTTCAGCGAGTCGGTGCCCTTCGACATCGGGATGCGCGCGCGAATATCGGTGGCGCGCATGGCCTCCTCGGTGAGTCCCGGCCCCTCCGCACCGAGCAGCAGGGCGACGCGCTCACCCGTCATCGCGGTGGCCAGATTCGTCGCCGCCGGATTCGGCGTCAGCGCGATTATCTGAAAACCCTTGCGCCGCAATATATCCAGACCGTCGGGCCAGTCCGGGACCGAGGCGAACGGCACCCGGAGCACATGTCCCATCGAAACCCGCACCGCCCGCCGGTACAGCGGGTCGGCGCAGCGGTCGCCGAACAGGATGGCCTCGGCACCGAGCCCGGCGGCGTTGCGGAACATCGAGCCCAGGTTCTCGTGGTCGTTGACGCCCTCCAGCACCGCGACCGTGCGCGCCTTCTCCGTCACCTCGTCGAGGGTGAGCGGCTCGGGCCTGCGCGCCACCGCGAGCACCCCGCGGTTGAGGTGGAAGCCGACCACCTCGGCCATGATCTCGGCCGTCGTCCGGTAGAACGGCACCGACACCTCGGCCAGTTCCTCGGCCAGCTCGTCGTACCGCTTGGCGACGCCGAGCAGCGCGGTCGGCGCGAAACGCGAATCGAGCATGCGCTGCACCACGACCACGCCCTCCGCGATAACCAATCCCTTCCGCCCCGGCAGATCCGGACGCCGATCGGCATTCTTGAGATCGCGAAAGTCGTCGACCCGCGCATCGGCGGGATCGTCGATATCGATCACTTCGGCCACGCGCTCTATCCTGCCGGTCGCCGCCGACCGGCCACACACCCGGTTCAGGTCGCGGGTTAGGTGTATGGAACGGGCGCTGGTGGCCCGCGGGGGCCGCCTCTATGCTGCGGGCATGAATCAGCCGCCGCAGCAGCCGTATCCGCCGCAGCAGTATCAGCAGCAGCCGCAACAAACGCCGCCCGGACCGCAGTTCCCGATCCTGGTCTCCACCATGAACGATGTGCCGGGACACCAGATCGTCCGGGTTTTCGGCGAGGTGGCGGGGCTGACCGTGCGCAGCCGCGGCCTCGGCTCGAATTTCACGGCGGGCCTGCGATCGCTCGGCGGCGGCGAGATCACCGAGTACACCCAGCTGCTGTACCAGTCCCGGCACGAGGCGATCCTGCGCATGTGCCAGCACGCCATGTCGTTCGGCGCCAACGCGGTGATCGCGATGCGGTTCGACTGCAACGAGATCGCGGGCACCATGAGCGAGGTCGCGGCATACGGCACGGCGATCTTCATCCAGCCGAATCAACAATAGGGGTGTTCCCGCACCGGTTTGCCCGGCCGGTGCGGCGATATTCGCGTGCGCCGGAGCCGAATTCATGGGATGGTCCGAATATGGCGCTGACGGGCATCACCATTCGATCCGCTGAACCCTCCGACGTCGCCGGTATGCGGTTGCTGTCCGAAATCTCCTTCGGTTACCGGGCCGAACCGGCCCTTGCCGAGTACGGCCGGTTGATCTACCCCATCGAGGATTCCATCGTCGCGGTCGACAACGGACGGATCGTGGGGAGTATGCGCAGCCGCACCATGACGCTGACGGTCCCCGGCGAGCGCACGGTCGAGGCGTCCGGCATCGCGGGCGTCGGTGTCGCGCCGACACATCGGCGGCGCGGCATCCTGCGCGCCATGTACACCGAACAGCACCGGCGCTCCGAGGCGGCCGGGCTGCCGCTCACCATCTTCACCGCCAGCGAGGGCACGATCTACGGCCGCTTCGGCTACGGGCCGTGCATCCTGGAGAACGCGGTGTCGATCGATCGGCGCTTCGCCGAATTCCGGCCCACCGCACCGGATCCCGGCGGCGTCGAGCTGGTCGAGGTGGCCGATGTCCAGGAACGGCTGATCGATATCTACGACCGATGGCGCAGGCTGGTCCCCGGCGCGCAGGTGCGGCCGCGGGCCAAATGGGATCTGACGTTCGCGGATCTGGCATCCCATCGAGGCGGCGGCACAGCGTATTTCGCGCTGCTGCACCCGGACGGCTATGTGCTGTACCGGTATCGGCACGAGGCCGACGGAATCGTCGTCGACGTAGTCGATTTCCGCGCGGTGACCGCGGAAGCCCATGTGGCGCTGTGGCGTACGCTGCTCGGCCTGGACCTGGTGCGGCGGGTGGACGCGGTGCTCGCGGACAACGATCCGCTCCCCTACCTGCTCACCGATATCCGCCTGGTCCGCACCACCGCCCGGCGCGACGGTCTCTGGGCCCGGCTCATGGACGTCCCGGCCGCGCTCACCGCCCGCACCTACCTGCGCGACCTGGAAGTCGTACTGGCCGTTGACGATCCGTTCCGGAATGCGGGCGGCGTCTTCGCGCTGACCATCCGCGACGGCATCGCCGAATGCGCGCCGACCGAACGCACCCCCGATATCGAGGTCGGTATCGACGTGCTCGGCAGCATGTACTTCGGCGCCTACCCCGCGAGGGCCTTCGCGGCGGCAAACCGCTTGCAGGTCAAGGATTCCGGGACACTGCGGGCCTTGGACGAGGCATTCGGCAGCGAACGGGACGCGGTGCTCGGCTGGTACTTCTGAGCTGGTAGTTCCGAACCTGGCGACATCCGGGTTTTCCCTGATGCCCGCCGCACCGCGCACCTGGCATGCTGACGATATGAAGCCGATTCAGTTGGTGCTCAACGTGCTGTGGCTGGTGCTGTGCGGATTCTGGATGGCGCTGGGCTACCTGCTGGCCGGCGTCATCTGCTGCGTCCTGATCGTCACGATCCCGTTCGGCATCGCGTCGTTCCGGATCGCGGCCTACGTACTGTGGCCGTTCGGGCGGACCACCGTGGAGAAGCCGTCGGCCGGTGTCGGATCGCTGCTCGGCAACGTCATCTGGTTCATCGTCGCGGGCTGGTGGCTGGCGCTGGGCCACCTGTTCACCAGCATTCCGCTGTTCATCTCGATTCTCGGCATTCCGTTCGGCTGGGCCAACCTGAAGCTCATCCCGCTCTCGCTGTTCCCGCTCGGCCGCGAAATCGTCGACAGCGACCGGCCGTTCGGCGCGCGGTAGCTACTCCGATTCCGTGACGATCTGTTTCATGATGCCGACGGCGCGGGTCAGCACCAGCAGCTGATCGTCGGTGAGCCCGGCGAGCTGTTCGGTCATCCACGCCTCGCGGGCGCTGGTCTCGTCATCGATGAGTGCGCGCCCGGCGGACGAGAGGGAGACGATGATCTGCCTGCCGTCGGTCGGATGCGGATCGCGCTGCACCAGTCCCAGATCCGTCAGCGAGGCGATGACGCGGGTCATCGACGGCGGCTGCACGCGCTCCTTGGCGGCGAGCGCGCCGGGGGTCATCGCGCCCTCACGGGCCAGGGTGGCCAGTGCCGAGAGCTGAGTCAGCGAGATCTGCGAGTCGACCCGGCGGCCCCGCAGATGGCGCGTCAGTCGAACGACCGCCAGCGAGAGCTCGCCAGCGAGGGCTCGAACATCCGATGGCGTTGTCACAGTGGTGAACGATACGTGACACGCCGCCTGCGGGGCGCGGGTTGGCGCGGCTACCCTAGGGCGGTGCCCGATAACGTGCCCGAGATCCCGCCGCGGTTCACCGATCCGCGCCCGGTGCTGGCCGTCGGCAGCGCCATGTGGCTGATCGCCACGGTCGTCGTTTTCGCCGGTGGCGACCGGTGGGCGGCGGATCGTCCGGTGTGCCTGATGGGTCTGGTCGTCGGTTTGCTCGGTCTGGGGATCTTCTTGATTCAGCGCCGGGGTGCCCGCCGCGGCGACAAGGGCGCGCAGACCGGTCTGTGAGTCGGCGATGCGGAGCGAGCTTGCGGCTCAGACGATTTCGAATTCGTCGCTGGTGCCGGTGAAGGGTTGGAGCACACCGTCCGAGCCGCAGCTGTCCGCGTAGTGCTGGAATCGGTAGCGACCCTCCTGCGCGTCGGCCGGGATATCCCAGGTGAACCGGGCCACCGAATCGGCGACACCGCGCTTGCTCCAATAGAACTTGACCGCCCATTCGCCCTCGTTGGCCACCCGCGTCCACTGCCCGGATGCGTTGCGGCGCTGCACCTCCAGGAAGGTTCCGTTGCGGCGCGGATTGTGTTTCGGGTGCGCGGAGACGAATTCGACGGCGGCCTGCGCGCCCGCCGGATACGACGGCGCGGGCTGGACGAGCACATCGCCGAAGGCGCGGCCCGGCGGTGTGGTGTCCGGGCCCGGTGCGGGCTGGAAATCGGGCTGCATATTCGAGATATCGCGCGGCGCCGGTCCGCGGGCGATGGTCTGCCGTGCCGCGAAAGCCGTTGCCAGACGGGTGAACTCCTGCTGGTAGGCGCAACAGGTGTAGCGGCCGAACAGCGTTGACGCGCCCTCGTACTGCTGCGAATCGTATTCTTCCGGGGTCGCGACGTATTCGTGGTAGGCGTTGGCGTAGCCCTGCATGAGCACCTGCTCCAGCGGCACCCCGAGCGCGGCCGCGACCGCGCGCCGGATGCGCAGACCGGACACGATGGTGAATTCGCCGCCCGCAGCGGCCAGATACAGCTCGCCGATCCGCACCAGCTGGATCGGCACCACATTCGGCACCCACGGCACGGGCGGCAGCAGGCCGAGCGGGGCCGCGATCGCCTTGGGCGCCTGGGCATCCGCGAGCCAGTCGGGCACCGGGGCGTCGTGGCCGCCGATCAGCGCGTCGACGAACGGGTTGCGCACGCCCTCGGGCAGCGGGATGCCGGGCAGCCCGGGACCGTCCTCGGTGCTGCCCGCGATCAGCGAGACACCGGCGGCGGCGGGTGCGGTGTGCCGGGGTTGTCCGTCCGGGGTGAATCGGCCGTCCACCGCGATGTCGGCGATATCGATATAGCAGAGCAGCGAATCGACCGGTCCGTTAACCGGTTGCGCTTGCGACAGTGCGTTTTTCGATGCGCGATACTGCCGGTCACCGATGATTCTGGTGTTGTCGAATTCGTTCTCGGTGGGCCCCGAACCCGGACGCAGATTCAGATTCGGGGACAGATCGCCCGCATTGGTCTGCGGGAAGGCGGCGACGAAATCCGGTGCGCCGTCGAGATATCGGACGCCGTGCTCGATGTGTTCATAGGAGAACGACGCGTATCCCTTGTTGTCCCCGCTGATCAAGTGGTTCTGATTGGTCATCGAGGTGGCGTGGGTGGCGAACCAGGTGATCGCGCCCACCGGCTTGCCGCCTTTCATGAACGAAAGTACGGTCACGGCGGGATCTATCGCATTCGGAAATACTTCTCTGTCGGCAATCGGATTGCGCTCGAAGGCGACTCGCGATCGGTTCACGCTGGCGTCGTGCAGTTCGCCGCGGCCGATGGCCAGCGAGCCGGGGCCGAGATCGGCATCGGCCGCGGCGATCGCCTCGACGATTCCGTTGACCTCGGCGTCGTAAACCTGTTGCTGGAAGCCGAGAATCGACAGGTTGTACGCGTAATCGTTACTGGATCCGCCGCAGGTCGCATGCGAGTGGATGGAGGTGAGCAGCACGTTCTGCTCGGTGTATCGATCGCCGAAGCGCCGGGCCAGCTCCAGCAGCACGCCCCGGTGCACCGATTGGAAGATCATGCCGTTGTCGGCCACCACGAACACGATTCGGCGGTTGCCGTCGTCGATGATGAACGCGCGGGCCCTCGGTCGCAGGTGGATGCCCGCGGTCTGCTGTTCCAGCTGGGAGTAGCCCATCATGCCGCATTCGGCGGCGGGGCCGGTGATATCGGAGATGCCGACGCCGAGCAGATATCCGCCCGCCGCGCGTGCGGCCGGAGCCAGCGCGGCGCCCGCGGCGAGCGTCACCGGAACGGTGAGCGCCGCGGTGCCGGCGACCGTGCCGGCAAGAACGGTTCTGCGCGATACCGACATACGCGTCTCCCTTCCCATCAGATGGCAGCGAACCACACAACTGGTCACTCGTCCAGTCGAGATTTTCCGCCGCGCGAATTGACTGCGCGCGCCGCGGACGCTTAACTCGCTGAGGTGTCCTCCCGATTGAGCGTCGAAGAACGACGGGCCCACCTTATCGAGGCCGCGATCGGCCTTGCCGAAAAAAAGGGCGTCGCGGGCGTGACCACGCGCGATGTCGCCCAAGCGGCAGGTGTGTCGCTCGGTGTGGTGCATTACTGTTTCGAAAACAAGGACGCGCTGATGACCGAACTGGTCAAGGCGTTGTCGATGGAATTACGCGATTCTGTCGACGCCAATGAAACGGTTTGGCAGGACGTCGGAACTGGAAAAGAAGCGCTTCAAAAATTGATCCGCGCGGGCCTGGAACTCATGTGGCTCAACATCGAAGCAACTCCGGAACGACAACTACTCACATACGAAACCACGACTTACGCACTGCGCGAAGGCGAACAAACGCCCGCGAAACTCGCCATCGCCCGCGAGCAATACAACTTCAACGACACCACGGTCGCCGACATCCTGGACCACGCGCGCGACGCGACGGCCAACCAGTGGTCGGTACCGCTGTCATCGCTGAGCCGGTTCACCCTCAACGCCATCGACGGCCTGGTGCTGCGCTGGCTCGTCGACAACGACAGCGAAAGCGTTCGCGCGCAACTGGATCTGCTCAGCGAGATGATCGCGAACTTCGCGGCCTGATCCGGTTACGCTGCGTCCGAGGGGTTTCCGACGCGAATGTGGGTGGTATCGCCGCTGCGCCACCACGGCACGGCGACGGTGCCCGATACGGCGCCGGTGAGCCGCACCAGCAGCTCACGGTGCAGCACCAGCTCACCCCGCTGCGGCGGCAATGTCCAAAGCTGGCGCAGCACAACGGCCAGCGGCTCGTCCGCCCAGGTGGTGCGGTAGCCGTCGCCCACCACCTCGGCGCTGATCGACGCCGAAACCAGCGGAAGGTCGAGCAGGGTCGCCAGCGCCGCGGCGGTGTCCATATCGCCCACCACCAGGCGATCCGGCGTCACCGCCAGACCGAACCAGGGCTGATCGAGGACGAACGCGTCGGCGGCTTCGACCACCGCGCCGGACAGGGCGCGCACCCGGTCCGGCGGATCCAGTTCGCTGAGGTCGACGAGTTCGTCGTCGACGGCCGCGGCGAGCCTGGCGTGCGTGCGCGAAACCACCTCGGGTGACGGGGTTTTCGTCGGATCCGCGAGCGCGCCGAGCAGCGCGGCGGCCAACTGCCCGTTGATGACGCCCGCGTCGGCGAGGACCGCACGCAGCGCGTCGGCATCCGTGCGCGTCAGCCCGGGGACGTCGAAAACCGGTAGCAGATCGGCGAATTCCGTATCGTCCGGATGACGGAACAGGCCCAGCGGAGTTCCGTCGATGCGGGCATTGCGGCGCAGCCACCACGCGGTGTACCCGTCCCGGTCCGCGAGCAGACGGCGGGTGCGCGGCTCGGCGAGCAAGTGCCGCAACGCCTCCGGCCACGCGGCGTCGGCCACCAGATCCAGATCGCGCACCGCCGCGAATTCGCGCGGATCGTCCAGCAGACCCGACCACCAGCGGTCCTCGTCATCGAGGTCGTGATCCGGGCCCGTCGGATCCGATTCGGTGACGACACCGAAATCCCAGCCGACACCGACCGCGCGCAACGCATCCGCGCCGTAGGCGTCGACCCACTGAGCCGACACCGTACTGAACGGCGAATCCGCCACCAGCAGCCCGGCCAGCGGCGCATCCGGCAGCAGCAGTTCGTCCACCGGACGCAATTCGCCTGTCGCATCGGGCAATTCGAGGATGTTCAGCCAGGTGGGCAGTACGGCGGGATCGACCGAAGCGGCGAGCTGGAGCACCGCGTCGGCGGTGTCCTCGTCGCCGGGGTTATCCGCCAATTCGGCGTGCAGGGCCGGATCGTTCAGCAGATCCTCCGGGCTGGCCGAGCGCGCGCCCAAACGAGACAGCAGCGGGTGCATCGCCTCCGGATGGACCAGGCGGGCCCAGTGCACCCGGATCGGGGTATCCAGCCGATCGTCGAGCACAACGGTCCGCGGGCCGGTGACCAACCGGCCATCCGTCAACGGAACCGCAAGCGCGCCAAGCTCTTCCATCGTCAACGGATCGACGGCGAAAGGCTCCAGGGCCGCGTACAGCGAACGCCACCAGTGCGGTGGGCGCTCGACTCCGGCCGAGAGTTCGGCCAGCCGGGCCAGACCGAGGCGGTGCACGTCCAGTACACCGAGCGCTTCGGCGTATGCGAGACCGGACAGTTCCGGGATCACCAGGTTGCCGACGACATCGTCGAGCAGGTCGGCCAATTCCGTTGTGAGACCGGTGAATACGCTTGCCCGCGCGGGAATCGCCAGCGCGTTTCCGGGATCCGGTGCGTGCGGCGTGAAATCCGCGTCGAGCAATAGTGAATCCGTAGTGGCCGGTTCGACCGCATCGACACCCGAGACGACTTGGCCTGTCGAGCCTTCCTCGGCTGTCGGCGTCGTCCGCGCCAGAGCGTCCAGAACCGGGGCGGATTCGCCGATCGCATCGATGGTGCCGCCCACTTGGGGTGTGACAATCGGCAGCCACGAATGCGTCTGGAGTTCACGAACCAGCGCCTCGCGGAGTAATCCATCCGCCTCGCTGCGCGCGAAACCTGGTGCGGGCACCAGCACAAGGCGTTCGGCCGCCGGTAGCGCGGCCGCGAAATCGGCGTAGCCCTCGGCCAATTCGGCCAACCGGGCGCCGGGCAGCAACCTGCGACGGTCCGGCTGCATCGCGATATCCGCGATCAGCAGCGCGGGCAGCGAAAGCTCCTCATCGGAGCGGGTCGGCGCGCGCAGCACATCCGCCCCGGCCGGGACCGGCCTGCCCGCCCGCACCGGCAGCAGCCACCGCGCGCGAGATGTCCGGTACTGCCACCAGATTCGCCGCTCGATGCCCGGACCGTCGACGCGCAGCTCCTGCAGTCCGTTGCCCAAATCGCGGACGGCGGAGGTGATTTCGTCGTCCCCCAACCGGATGCCGCGCAACGCGGGCAATTCGAGCAGCAGATCGACCGCCTCCGCACGCATCGCCGCCAGCAGCGCCTCGGTGTCGACATCGGCGCGCAGCCGCAACACGACCTCGGTGTCCGCACCCGCTTCCGGTGCTGTCGAAACGGGCCACGCCAGCCGCAGTACCGGCGGAAGCACCCCGCCGTCGGCCCCATCCGGCCCGGCACCGGCGCGAATACCGTACTCACGCAATGCCGCCCGCGTGAGTTCGCGAGAGAACCGCAGCGAACCGGTGGTGGAACGGATCTCGACATCCTCGCTCACCGCCAGCACGGCGGTGAAGCCGACACCGAAACGCCCGACCGACTCGACATCCGATTTATCGGAGACACGCAGCGCCGTCAGCGCGTGCACGCCGGAAAGGTCAAGTGGTGCACCGTTATTCGAAACCCGCAGCTCGCGCCCGTCGAGCCGGACCGCCACCTGCCCCGGCACCCCCGCCGCGACCGCGGCATCGGCGGCGTTCTGCGCGAGCTCGGTCAGCAACCGATCGCGATAACCGGCCCGCACCAGATCCGCCTCGGTCGCGGAGTCCTCCCGCAACCGCGTCGGCGAATCCCGCCACGCCGCGAGCACGGCCGCGCGCAGCCCCGAAGTACCGAACGGATCAGCCGCCCCACTCAGCTCAGCGGCGATGACCCGTACTCCGACCAGGTAGCGGAGGTCGCATCGCCCTTCGGCGGAATATCAACGGCGGCAGGCGAAACGGTGGTCGACTCGTGATCCCCCGCCCGGGAATTTCCGGAATTGCTCTCGGCCACATCCCCAAGGCCGCTGTCAGTCCCAGCCTGGTCGTCCGTCGCGAAAGATGTTGCAGCCCTTGGCGATTCGCCCGATCCAGGTGCATCGGAAACCGCCGCCGACGCCTCGCCGGTCGCGGAAGAGCCTGCGTCGACCGTGGAATGCGCTTCGGCCGAACCGTTCTCGATCACCGAATCAGCGCCCGCCGCCCTCTCGGGCGCGCTGACCGCGTCGGTCGGCGTATCCACCACAGCGTCGGTCGGCTCGGCTTCTGCTGCGTCAGCGGACGATTCGGCGCCCTCCGACCCATCGGCAACCCCGACCGGAGCCATAGCGTCCTCGACCGGAGATGCGGCAGCCACAGCCGATTCGGCGGTCTCCGACTGGATCGGAGTTTGCGCCGCGACAATCGCATGAGGCTCGGCATCGGGCAGCTCCGCAGCCGAGCCGTCAGTAACCGATCCGATTGCCGCGCCCGCGATTTCAGCGGACGCGTGCTCGGCGACGGGCTTCTGCTCACCGGCGACGTCCTGCACAGCAGCGGAGTCCTGCTCACCGGCAGCCTCCTGCACAGCAGCAGGCTCCTGCACAGCAGCGGGCTCCCGCTCACGGGCAGGGTCCTGCGCAGCGGCGGCCTCCTGCCCAGCGGCAGAGTCCGGGACAGCAGCGGTCTCCCGCACACCGGCAGACTCCTGCACAGCAGCGGGCTCCCGCACACCGGCAGGCTCCTGCGCAGCGGCAGCCTCCTGCCCAGCGGCGGGCTCCTGCACACCGGCAGACTCCTGCACAGCAGCGGGCTCCCGCTCACCGGCAGGCTCCTGCGCAGCGGCAGCCTCCTGCCCAGCGGCGGGCTCCTGCACAGCAGCGGTCTCCCGCTCACCGGCAGGCTCCTGCGCAGCGGCAGCCTCCTGCCCAGCGGCGGGCTCCCGCACAGCGACAGGCTTCTGCACAGCAGCGGCCTCCCGCTCACCGGCAGACTCCTGCGCAGCAGCAGCCTCCTGCCCAGCGGCGGGGTCCCGCCCAGCGGCGGCCTCCTGCCCAGCGGCAGAGTCCGGGACAGCAGCGGTCTCCCGCACACCGGCAGGCTTCTGCACAGCAGCGGCCTCCCGCTCACCGGCAGGCTCCTGCGCAGCGGCAGCCTCCTGCCCAGCGGCAGCCTCCTGCCCAGCGGCGGCCTCTTGTACAACAGCACCGAATGACTCAGCCGCCGTGCGCAATTCCTCGGGCGAGACGAGTTCCACGGCGGCGTCGTCGTATGCCTGATAGAGCGGCGAACCGCCACCGGTGGGCACTACGACATCCGAGTGCGCACCGCAGCCGTATTCGGCGTGGACGACGCGCCCGTCGGCGCCCATCGAATTTCCGCAGACACCGAAGGCGGCGCGCATGGCACCGGCCAGCGGGAGGTAGAAGCCACACAGGCCGCAGGTGGACGGCGCGGCCTTGGCCATTTCGGAATCCGGGCCGTATTCGCTGTACCAGCGCTCGGCGGCCTCTTCGCGGCCCTCGCGGCTGAGCACCTGGGTGCGGCCGAGACCGACCTCGTATGCGACCTCGTCGATCACCGGGTCGCCGGTGGCGACATAGCCGGGCACCAGGCGCGGATCGTTGGGCGGCGGCGCGAGCAGGTCGCCGGGGGCCAGATCGCCGGGGCGGATCCGCTGGTCCCACGGCACGAATTCGGGGGCGACCAGGGCGTCCGGACCGGGCAGCAGCGCCGATTCGCTGACCGTCGCGTAGTCGGCGTCCGGCCCGGCGGCCACCACGACCGCCCACTGCCAGCCGCGATAGCCGGGCAGGGTGGCCGCGAAGCGATGGGTCGCCGCGTACTCGTCCTCGGCGGTGACGCCGAGGTGCGCGCCGACCGCCGCCGGTTCCAACTCCTGGAGCGCACGACGGGCCAGCTCGACGGCATCGGCCAGGATCGGCCTGACGCCGGACTCCGAAACAGAAACTGCGCTCACGGCTTACATTTTGCCGTATGGAACGCACTCGGCGTTCGTTGGCCATCACAGTCCTCGTCGCCGTGCTCGCGACCGGCGGCTGCGGCGGTTCGGACGACGCGACTCCGCGGCTGAAAATTCAGGTCGTCGGCACCAGGCCGCACGACCCCAAGGCGTTCACCGAGGGCCTGGAGATCGACGGTGCGACCCTGTACGAAAGCTCCGGGTTGGCGGGCCGATCAAATGTGCGGGCCACCGATTTCGCGACCGGCGCCGAAATCGCCCGAGCCGACCTACCCGCGCCCCTGTTCGGCGAGGGCCTGACCCGCGCCGGCGCCACCCTGTGGCAGCTGACCTGGCAGGACCATATCGCCATCGCCAGGGATCCGGTGACGCTGGCCGAACGGACCCGCGTCGCCTACGACGGCGAGGGCTGGGGCCTATGTTTTCGCGCGGGCAGGCTGGTGATGAGCGACGGCACCGGCAAGCTCACCTTCCGCGATCCCGGCACCTTCGCGATCACCGGTTCGATAACCCTGACCAGCCACCAGCAGGCGCGTCTCAACGAACTCGATTGCGCCGCGGACGGTTCCGTGTACGCCAACGACTGGCCCACCGACAACATCCTGCGCATCGATCCGGATACGGGCGCGGTGCTCGCGATCATCGATGCGAGCGATCTGCTCCCACCGACGGCCAGGGTCGGCCTGGACGCGCTCAACGGCATAGCCCAGATCCCCGGCACCGATCGCTTCCTGCTGACCGGCAAATTGTGGCCGACCAGCTTCGAGGTTCGATTCGTCGCCGAATGAGTGATGCTGAATCATCCCGATTTCGCCGTCGACCGACCGGGGTCGAGCGTCGTTGAACGCCACGGATCGATGTACGACAGAATTGAGGATGTGACTACTCCTCGCGAACCCTCCGGTCCTGGCCGTGACTGGTGGGACGGCGAGGAGTCGCCGCCGATCCAACGGCACCCCGGCTATGACCATTACCCGCCACCGAACGTCGCGCGCCGACCGGATCCACGTAAGCCGCCGGAGACCAAGCGGCTCCCGATCGACCACCATGACGACAGCGCCGAAACCGAACCGCACCGGACGCCGCGCCGTGTCTTTCCGCATATGGATCCATCGAATCGCGCCGAACCGCCGGGTCATGAACCGCGCCAGCTCGAACCACCCGAGCCCGAAACCCCGGTGTCGGCGGATCACCCGCCGGGCACCCAGCGCGTACCGCGCAAGCTGACGGTCACCCGGGTGGCCGCCATGCGCAGCCGGGAACTCACCGAACGCGGCATCGCCACGTTCAAGCGGGCCGCCGAGGCCAATGGCGCGGACAAGTCCGGCCTGACCGCGCTCACCTACGCGACCATGGCGAATTTCGCGCTGGACGCCGCGATCGGCGTCGCGCTGGCCAATACCCTTTTCTTCTCCGCGGCATCGGCGGAGAGCAAGGGCAAGGTGGCGCTGTATCTGCTGATCACCATCGCGCCGTTCGCGGTGATCGCCCCGCTGATCGGCCCGCTGCTCGACCGGCTGCAGCGCGGCCGCAGGCTGGCGCTGGCCACCTCGTTCGCGGCGCGCGCCGGGGTGGCGACGCTGCTGCTCATCAGCTTCAACACCTGGGCGCTGTACCCGCTCGCGCTCGGCATGATGATCGGCAGTAAATCCTTCTCGGTGCTTAAGAGCGCGGTGACGCCGCGGGTGCTGCCACCGGAGATCGACCTGGTCCGCACCAATTCCCGGCTGACGGTGTTCGGCCTGGTGGGCGGCACCATCGGGGCGGGGGCGATCGCGGCGCTCGCCGCGGCGATCGCGAAATCGCCCGGCGCGCTGGTCTTCGCGATCCTGATCGCGATCGCGGGAACGTATTTGAGCCTGCGCATTCCACGCTGGGTCGAGGTGACCGAGGGCGAGGTGCCCGCGACCATCGGCTATCACGGTGAGGACGAGCACACCGCCGTGCTGCGCCCTGGCCAGGAATCGGTGGTGCCCGCGCGTAAACGCAGGCAGCCACTGGGCCGGGCGGTGGTCACCGGGCTGTGGGGGAACAGCGCGATCCGGGTGCTCACCGGATTTCTCACCTTCTATGTGGCATTCGTCGCCAAGTCGACCGAGCATCGCCCGCTGCAACAGGCCGCCATGCTCGGCGTGGTCGGCGCGGCCGCGGGCATCGGCAATTTCCTCGGCAACGCGGGCGGCGCGCGACTCAAGCTGGGTAAGCCCGCGCTGATCGTGCTCGGCTGCACCGCGGCCTGCACGCTGGTGACGCTGTTCGCCACCTTCGCCGACAGCCTGCTCGGCGCGGCGCTGGCCACCTTCGTGGCCGCGGGCGCCAGCGCGCTGGCCAAGGTTTCGTTGGACGCATCGATCCAGGACGACCTGCCGCCGGAGTCGATCGCCTCCGGTTTCGGGCGGTCCGAAACGGTGCTGCAGCTGAGTTGGGTGGTGGGCGGCGCGGGCGGCGTACTGTTGCCGACCGACTACTGGAAAGGGTTCGCCGTGGTATCGGCGATACTCGTAGTCGGACTGATCCAGACATTTGTCAGCTATCGCGGCCACTCCCTGTTGCCCGGTCTCGGCGGCAACCGCCCACAGCACGCGGAACAGGAAGTGCCGCACCACGAACCGGCGCATCCCGCGGCCCGCCGCGCGGATCAGCACCCCCACCGAGGCATAGGAGATCCCGTCAGTGAGTGAGCGAAATACGGCGCAGGAGTTGTCGTGACGAAGCCGAGCGCCCGCACCGTCGCCGCACTGATCGCCGCCGCACTGCTGGTCTTCGTCGTCGCCTTCGTCGGCGTGCTGGTGGTACTCGTCAAGCGCGCGCCGGAAAAGGATCCGGCGATCACCGCGTACGCGCACGGCCGCACGGTCACCGTCGATCCGTACGTGTACTGCACGGTGAAACTGGAGGACTGCCGTTACGGCGAAACCGTCCAACTCGATGTGCCGAGCGGCTATCCGCTACAGCTCTCGCTGCCCAAGCGGATCGCCGACGCACCATGGCTGGCCCAACTGGTGTACGAGCTGCCGAATCACGACCGGGTAGACCGGGTGACCAGCCACACCGACTATCCGGCGGGCGCGCTGGCGGTGACCATCCCGTCGCATCCGGAACCGCAGCTACGCCTGGTCGGTGTCGAGTTCCAGCTGCCAATTCTGGCGCGGGACAAGGACACTGGCCGTGAGCTTTACATTCCGCACGCGGCCTGGTCGATCAGTACCGCGAGCTGATTTCGTGAGGTGATTCGCCGGGTATGGGGCCGAACCCCTTCCCCGGCGAATCACCGAAGTTTCACGCGAGCCGAAAAAGCGCGTCAGTGGTCGAGTTCGCGCGCGACGGCCCGGACGACCTCCGAAATGCGCTGTGCCGTCTTGCGATCCGGGTACTTGCCCTTGCGCAGATCCGGCTGCACCTTCGTCTCCAGCAGGGTGATCATGTCCTCGACCAGCCCGTGCAGCTCGTCCGGCGTCTTGCGCGGATGCGACGGCTCCTTGCCGCGCCCGCCGCGCTCCCGCTCCTGACCCTGCCGCACCGACGGCGGCGCCTCCAGCAACTTCAGGCTCAGCGCCTGTGGACCGCGACGACCGGCGGCCATCCCGAATTCGACGCGCTGACCGGGCTTGAGGCCCTCGACACCATCGGGCAGCGCGGACGAGCGGACATAGACGTCCTCACCCTCGTCCTGGGAAAGGAAGCCGAAGCCCTTTTCGACGTCGTACCACTTCACCCTGCCGGTCGGCACTGCGCTCACCCGTTCATCATCGAAACTCGGACCCCGCGGGTCCGAGCACATCCGTCTGCTCCGAACCCGACCGGCGACAGCGCCGCGCACAGGTCCTTTCAGCTTGCTTGCGAAAAGAACGCGCCCCACAGGTCTGCAGGACGCGATTGTCATCGAGTCTACCCCGGTGCGAATAACGCAAGCACATCAGTTTTACGGTCGAGCGGTGACGAACCCATCCGCACCGCCGCCCGACGGCGGCTCGCCGCGCCGCGGCGGCGAGTGGTTGCTGCGGCTTTCCCTCACCCTGTTCGCGCTGGGATTGCTGGCGATCATCGCCATATTTCTGACGTCATTCTTCGGCGGCCGCGATCCCGGGGTCTGGCTGTATGTGGCGGCCATGCTGACGCCGGTCGGATTTCTGCTCGCGATCGTCTTCGCGCTGTGGTCCGGTCGGCGCGCCAGATGAAGCTGAACTACTTACCCGGGTTAATCGTTACCGAATCTCGGATGTGATCCTCGTCACATAACGAGCGGGTCACGGCGTGGCAACAGGCGGCGAGCCGTCGAACCCACCATCTTCTAGCTGCACGAAAGCCGCGTCACAGCAATCGAGACCATCTCGAGACCACTGCGCACACGCCGGTTACCAAATGGTGATTTTTCGCGGCGATCGTCGTACGGTCTTATCCAGCCGGGGATACCCGGCACCACCGGCCCGCCGCACCGAGCCTCGCCCCGCGGGTACCGGACCCCGACGCAGAAGCAGGGGCGAGGGCGGGACGGACGACCTCTCAGTCCGGACCGAATAAACCTCGCAGGTGCGTACGAGAGGAAGACAACCGGAATGAGTGGACGCCATCGCAAGCCAACCAACACCGGGCGCACCGTAGCCAAGGTCGCCGTCACCGGCGCCATCTTCGGCACCGCGGGAATGGCCCTCGCTGGAAACGCCAGCGCGGCAACCGACTCGGATTGGGATCGTCTCGCCCAGTGTGAAGCGGGCGGCAACTGGGGTATCGACACCGGCAACGGGTTCAAGGGCGGTCTGCAGTTCACGCAGAGCACCTGGAACGCGCACGGTGGTCAGAATTACGCCTCCACCGCCAGCCAGGCCAGCCGCGAACAGCAGATCGCGGTCGCCGAAAAGGTGCTCGCCTCGCAGGGCTGGGGCGCCTGGCCCTCCTGCTCCTCTCGTCTCGGCCTCAGCAGCGGCCCGACGCCGCGCACGGCCCCCGCGGGCCAGACCCCGCGCTGGAGCCCGGAGGCCCCGCAGACCCAGGCCGCACCCGACCAGAGCCAGCAGATCTTCTCCGCGGTGGACCGCGCCATCGAGGTCGTGCAGAGCCAGGGCGTTCAGGTGCCCAAGGAAGCGCTCGACTTCATCAACACCGCCAAGGCGAACAACGTCAAGTTGGATCCCAACATCGTGAACTTCTACGAGGCCAACAAGGGGCTGCTCCCCCAGTAAGGCTGTTCGGCAACGGACAAGGGCCCCGCATCGACGAGGATGCGGGGCCCTTGTTCGTATCTATAGGACCTTTCCGGCCCCTGAGATAGCTACCGGTTGATCACCGTATGCGGGTGCATGTACGGCAACTGCTCGGCCGGGACCGGAAACTCGGTGTCCTCGCCGAACGGCGAAAGCCCACCGGAGCGGGTCGACGAAAGTTCGGTGACCGCGTGATCACCATCGGCCAGCTTCGGCCAGCCGTTGTCGACATACGGTTTCTTCGATTTGTTCACCACGCGCCCATTGTGACATGCGAGCCCGTGCCCTTCCCGTCCGACGGCGCCGCGCCGGTCCCCGTAGGCTGGATGGGATGTCCGCAACCGATTCCTTGGCCGGATGGCTCGGCGCGCGCAGCGATGACCAGCTGGTGGCGCTGCTCGAACTCCGGCCCGATCTGGCGGTGCCACTGCCCTCCTCGATGACGGTGCTCGCCTCCCGTGCCGAACAGCGCGCCTCGGTGCTGCGCGCCACCGACGATCTCGACACGCTCGATTTCGCCATCCTGGAAACGCTTGCGGTGCACAGCATTACCCGTCCGCCGGGCGATACCGCGCCGCTGGCGCGCAAACAGCTGCACGTGCAGTTGAAGGATCGGGTCGGCAAGGCGGCGATCGACGCGTCGCTCACCAGGCTCACCGATCGCGCGCTGGTCTGGACCGACGGTGACGGGCTGCGCATGGTTCCGGCGGCGGCCGAGGCGCTGCCGTGGCCGATCGGCAGCGCCACCGAGGTTCCCGACGCGCTCACCGAATCCGAGGTGGTGGCCGCGCTCGCGGAAATCGCCCCGGCCGAGCGCAATCTGCTCGACAAGCTGGCGGCCACCGGCCCGCGCGGCCGCACCAGGGATGCCGCACCCGGCACCGCGCCGGACCGCCCGGTACAGCAGCTGCTGGCCCGCCGCCTGCTGAACTGGATCGACGACGAGACGGTCGAGCTGCCGATCACCGTCGGTCAGGTACTGCGCAACGAGCCGGTCACCCACCCGAACCTGTTGCGCCCGCCCACATCCGATCCGGTGAAGCACACCCCGGCGGAGGTGAACGCCGTCGCGGCGGGCGAGGTCGGCGAGTTGCTTCGGCACTGCGGCGACATCATCGACGCGCTCGGTCAACTGCCCGCGCCCGCGCTGCGGGCGGGCGGGCTCGGGGTACGCGAACTGCGCCGGGTCGCGAAGCAGACCGGTATCGATGAGCCGCGCGCCGGGCTGCTGGTCGAGCTGCTGGCGGCGGCCAAGCTGATCGAGAAGGGTTTCCCGGATCCGGCCCCGGAATTCGATTCCACCGATGATTTCTGGGCCCCGACACCCGCCGCCGACGCCTGGCTGGAGCAGCCGCCGGCCCGGCGCTGGGTGACCATCGCCCAGGCCTGGCTGGAGTTGGACCGGCTCCCCTGGATGATCGGCATGCGCGACACCAACGACAAACCCATCGCCGCGCTGTCGGTGGAGCTGCGCAATCCGGTCGCGCCGAGGGACCGCCGCGCGATACTCGGCCTGCTGGCCGAATTGCCCTCCGGCAGCGCCATCGATGCCGCCGCGATCGGGCGGGCGCTGGCCTGGCGACAACCGCGCTGGCGCAGGCACTTTCGCGCGGAGGCGGTGCGCAACACGCTGGCGGAGGCGGCCGCGGTCGGCCTGATCGGGCGCGGCGCGCTGGCTTCGGCGGGCCGCGCGCTGGTGCACGGCGCGGCCGCGGACGCCGAATCCGAGATGGCCACGGCGCTGCCGGAGCCGGTCGACCATGTGCTGGTGCAGGCGGACCTGACGGTTATCGCGCCCGGCCCGCTCACCGCCGACCTGCGGCAGCGGGTCGCACTGGTGGCGGATATCGAATCCGCGGGCGCCGCAACGGTTTACCGGATCGGCGAGGGTTCGGTGCGACGTGCGCTCGATGCCGGCCTCACCGCGGCGGAACTGCACCGGCTGTTCGCCACGCATTCGCGGACACCGGTGCCGCAGGCGCTGACCTACCTCATCGATGACGTCGCCCGCCGCCACGGCCAGTTGCGGGCCGGGATGGCGCAATCATTCGTGCGCAGCGACGATCCGGCGCTGCTGGCCGAGGTGCTGGCCGCGCCAGTGGCGAGCGCGCTCGCGCTGCGGGCCATCGCGCCGACGGTGGCCATCGCGCAGGCGCCGCTCGGTGACCTGCTCGACCAATTGCGGGCGGCCGGATTCGCCCCCGCGGGTGAGGACGCTTCGGGGGCCATCGTGGATCTGCGGCCGCGCGGTGCGCGAATCGCGGTGCGCCCCAACGCGAGACAGTCGTATCGACCGACGCCGCCGAGCCGGGAACAGCTGGAATTGCTCGTCACCGAGCTGCGGGCGGGCGAACGGGCCGCGAGCGCCCGGCAGGGACAGTCGGTCCGCACCGACGGCACCCGCACCAGCACCGCGGCGACCCTGGCGCTGCTGCAGTTGGCCGCGCGGGTGCGGCGGTCGGTGAATATCGGCTACGTCGACGCACAGGGCGTCGCGACGCAACGGGTGGTCGAGCCGTTGAAGGTCGGTAACGGGCAACTCGATGCCCTGGACCCGGTGACCGGCGCGGTCCGGCACTTCACCCTGCACCGGATCGCGTCGGTCGCCCTGCTGGAATGACGATCAGGCGGGCCTGGCCATGCAGAACGTGGTCTTCGGCTCCTCGATGGTCAGGAACTTCTCGGCATTCGAACCGCATTCCAGCTCGTCGGCCTTGCCGTCGATGCGCTGCACCACCTTGAAGCTGGCTTCCTTCGCGGTGCAGTCGGTCAGTTTCCAGCCGGTGGTTCCGAGATCGGCATAGCACTTGCCCTGTTTGAAGTTCGGTGCCAGGCATAGGTAGGCCACCGTCTCGTTGTTCTTCAGGGTTTCGTTGTAGCCGACGGCGGGTGCGGTGCAGTCGGTCTTCTTGTCGTAGGTCTTCGCGACCTTGTACAGGGCATTGTCGGACGCGCAATCGACCGGCTCGGTCTTCGCGTCGTTCTCCGAAGCCTTGATGACGTTGATGCAGTCGCCGACCTTCGCCTTGGCGGTATCGGACTTACTTGCCTCGGCCGAACATCCGGCCACCGCGACTACTACCGCGGCCACCGCAACGAGGGCGAGCACGACGCGTGCCAGCAGCCTCGCTCCTGGAAACTTCACGGGAAAACCTTTCTCACCGAACATGTTCACGGTCCTGAACGCGGGTGAGAATACCTGCGCGGGTACCGGGTCGCATCAGCCGTGCGGGCTAGATCCAGGGGTTTCGAAGCATCCTTAAGGCGAATCGGCGGCTCAGTGCAGCGCCCACAGCCCCATCATCGACAGTCCGAGCACCCGCGGCAGCAGTCCGGTCAGCAGTTGAAACCCAAAGTAGTCCATTAGCAATGCCTTTCGCGTAAACGCCTGACGTGGACGTTCGTCCAATCCACCGGGGGTGTCGTTCCGACCGACCGCCTCGTTACGCTCGTTTCGTTCCCATGCCCGCCACGAGCGAAGGCGAGGACCGGCAGATGACGCTCGACGAGGCAACCACCGACCTATACGCGCTGCACCCGAGTGAATTCGTCGCCGCGCGCGACGCGCTGGTCCGATCCGCGCGCGACGCGGGTGACCGAGAACTCGCGACCGCCATCGGCAAGCTGCGCAAACCGACGGTCACCGCCTGGACGGTGAACCTGCTCGCCCGGGAGGCGCCGCGCGAAGTGGACGCGCTGCTGGAGTTGGCCGCGGCGCTGCGCGCGGCGCAGCGGGAGCTGTCCGGGCAGCGGCTGCGCACCCTGACCGCACAGCGTCAGCAGGTGGTCAACGCGCTCGCCAAACGCGCGGGCGCGCTGGCCGCCGAGCACGGGCGTCCGGCGAGCGAGGCGGTGCTGCGCGAGGTCGGCCAGACGCTGACGGCCGCACTGGCCGATCCGGCCGTCGCCGAACAGGTGCATACCGGAACGTTGACGAGCGCCGCGACCTACGAGGGTTTCGGCCCGGCCGGACCGACGCTCTCGGTGCTGGAACACCGCGCAGAAGATCCGAAAACAACCGCGCCTGAACAGGATTCGGTTCATGAGCGTGACGAGGCGCGGGCCGCGCTCGAATCGGCGCGCGCCGCACGGGATACAGCCGCCACGGAGGCGGACGAGGCCGCGCATCGCCTGGCCGAGATCAACTCCCGAATAGAGCGCCTGCGCGACGAACTGGATCGCGCCGGACACGAACGGCAATTCGCGCGTGCGGCCGACCGGTCCGCCAAGGAGCAACTGCACACCGCGCAGAAACAAGTGGACCGGGCCGAGCGGCGGGTGGCCAAGGCCGAGGGCAAACCGAAGGCCTAGCCGCGCAACGCATCCGGGTAGAGGAACTCGTCCGGTGGCCGAGTCGTGCCATCCAGCCACGCCGCGAGGAAGCCGGTGAGATCCGTCGCGGATTTCGTCTGCAGGAAGGCGCGAAACTCCGGCATCGACGCATTGCCGTACGCATGTGCGGCGTTGAATTCCCTTACAGCCGAGAAGAATACGTCGTCACCGAGGCGCTTGCGCAACGCATGCAGGAAGAGCGGGCCTCGGTAATAGACCGAGGTGAATTCGTTTCCGACGCCCGGTGCGGCGAGGGCGATATCCCAGAACCGCTGATCCTTGCCGTATTTCTCGATGGTGGAACGATATTCGGCGTCCACGTTCTTGCCGTCCTTGCGTTCCGGCCAGAGATAGTCGGCGGTGTAGCTGGCGAAGCATTCGTTGAGGCAGACATCGGACCACTGCCGCACCGAGAGCGAATCGCCCCACCACTGATGCGTCACCTCGTGGACCACGGTGTCCAGGTCGACCCACGGCGCATAGATCGGCCGCGTCTGGGTTTCCAGCGAGAACTTCAAATCGGTGTCGACGAAAATTCCACCCGCCGCATCGAACGGATAAGGGCCGTAAAGGCTTTCGATGAAGTCGAGCACCTCGGGCAGCCGCTCCTCCAGCGCGCGTGTCCGCCCGGCATTCGGTGCGAAGGCGCTCAACAGCGGAGTCCCGTTGGCGCGCCGCTGCTCCAGGAAATCGAATTTGTCGATGGCGATGGTGGTCAGATAGCCGATGGTCGGCTGATGGGTCTCCCAGGCGACCGTCCGCCTGTCGTTCTCGACCGCGTCCTGGGTGCGCACCCCGTTGGACATCACCTCCCATTCTGCGGGGACGGTCGCGCGCAGCGTGAAAGTGGCCTTGTCCAAAGGGGTGTCGTTGAGCGGGTACCAGGTCGCGGCGCTGTGCGGCTCACCGGCGGCGAACGCGCCGCCGCCGGACGAGTAGGTCCAACCCTCTCCCTGGGTGTCGGCAGCAATCCCGGAGTATTCGACCGTCACCGTGAAGGGCAGTCCGGGCAGCAGCGGCAGCGCGGGTGAGATGGTCAGCTCGTGCTCGCCGTTGCGATCGAAGGTGGCGGGCAGGTTGTTCACCGAGACCGTGCGCACCTGCGGTCCGGCGAAATCCAGGTTGAACGCCCCGAGCGCCTGCGTCGCCACCGCATCGATCCGAGCGGTGCCGGTGAGCTGGTGGCTCGGCGGGTCGTAGTCGATGCCGATGTCGTAGTGCCGCACGTCATATCCGCCGTTGCCGTCGAGCGGATAGTAGGGATCGCCGAGGCCGGGGGCGCCGACGAACGGATTGGCGATATCGGCGCTCGCCGCCATCGGTGCGACGGCGGCCGAGGTCAGCCCGAGCGCGCCCACCATACCGACGGCCAACGGGCCGGACCACCATTTCATCGCGACGACCACCCCTCCTCGATCCGGATACCCGGTGTACGGTAGCCGGTTCGGACGTCCAGCGGGGATAACGCCCGCCGGATTCGGCAGTCCGTCAGTCGCTCGTCCCGCTCAGCGCCACCGAGGCGCCGAGCCCGACGATCAATACCCCGCCCGCACCGCCGACCGCCGACAGCCTGCGCGGCGACTTCGCGAACCAGTTCCGCGCGGCCGCCGCGGTCAGCGCGTAGATACTGTCCGACACCAGTGCGATCGCCAGGAAAATGCTGCCGAGCAATAAGAACTGCAGTTGCAGCGAACCGGCCCGCGGATCGGCGAAATGCGGCAGCACGGCCGAAAAGAACACGATCCCCTTGGGATTGGTGACGCCGACGAGGAAGCTCTGCCGGAACACCCGCTTACCGGACGCGGGCTCGACTCGCGCGGAAAGCGCCTCGCTCAACGACTTTCGGTCACGGAAGGTCTGAATACCCAGGTAGACAAGGTAAAATGCGCCGGCGAACTTGATAACGGTGAGCGCGACCGCCGAGACGGCAAGCAGCGTGCCGAGCCCGAATGCGATCAGGATCAACTCCACCAGCACGCCGGCGGAATGCCCGAGCACCGAAACCAGCGCCGCGCGACGGCCGAGCGCGAGTGCCCGCCCGACGGTGAACAGCACACCGGGCCCCGGAATGATGATTAACAGAATGCTTGCCGCGACGAACGCCAGCAGATCGGCCGTTGGCACCATCACCCGAGTCTAGGGCGCGTCCTCAAAGTCCGGCCGGATGCATCCGCGGTCCAGCTCGTCGCCTGGCAAGGCGGAGGAGGAGCCGATACCGGGGTTGTATCGGCGACGACGACAACGCGGCCAGGCGGCGAGCTGGACCGCGGAGGCGCCGGATGGGACTTTGAGGACGTGCCCTAGGGGGCAGTACAGGGGAGTCAGACCCCTAGTTCTCCGGGCAGCTGGTGTGGATCGAGCAGCAGGCGCTTGGTGGAGGTGCGGCGCACTTTATCGGCGAGGCCGAGATTGTCGGTGAGCAAACGCCATTCGGTTTCGCTGATGGCGGCGCGGGCGCGTTCGATGACGGCGCCGTCGCGGGTGCCCCAGGCGATGGGCATGGCGCTCACCGACTGCCAGCGCTCACCGACGCCAGGCGCCCGATCGGTGCGCACCGCCACCGCGGGCACCCGCTCGCCCGCCTTGGCCTGATGACCGGGCAGCGTGCGCACCTTCCTGGTGATCAACGCATAGCGCGGGTCCGGCGACTCCGGCTTGGCGACATCGACGAGCGCGAGCAGCACCACCCCGCTCGGATACGTCTCCGAGACGACGGCGGGCACCAATTCGCTTTCGTGGTACAGCTTGTCGATATTCGAGCGGTGCGGGGTCCACAGCGCGACCCAGGCCGCGATCAGCGTGCCGAGCCCGAATGCGATGGCCACCATGTAGGCCCACGGATGGTCGACCCACACCAGGGCGGCCGTGATCGCGACGCAGGCCAGCGCCGCCGCGACGGCCATTATCCGCAATCTGCGCAGTGCGGCGAAAACCTCGTTGACCGCGTGCGCGTGCCTTCGGTCAACTGGGAATTCGAAGCGTCGCACGATGTATTCCTAGCACACGTTGTGGAGGATTGGTCTCCGCTTATCCGATGGGCGGACCCAGCAAGTCGTCGGCATCGGTTATGCGATAGGCATACCCCTGCTCGGCCAGAAAACGCTGGCGGTGTGCGGCGTACTCGGCGTCGAGCGTGTCGCGGGACACCACCGAGTAGAAATGCGCCTGTCCGCCATCGTGTTTCGGCCGTAGCAGCCTGCCGAGGCGCTGCGCCTCCTCCTGCCGCGAGCCGAAGGTGCCCGAAACCTGCACGGCCACCGAGGCTTCCGGCAAATCGATGGAGAAGTTCGCCACCTTGCTCACCACGAGCACCGGGATCTCACCGCGCCGGAACGCGTCGAAGAGTTCCTCGCGCTCCCTGGTTTTCGTCGAACCCTGGATCACCGGCGCGTTCAGCGCGACGCCGAGCTCGTCGAGTTGATCCAGGTAGGCCCCGATCACCAGGGTCGGCGCCTCCCGATGCTGGGCCAGGATCGATTCCACCACGGCGATTTTCGTATGCGCGGTGGAGCACAGCTTGTACCGCTCCTCCGGTTCGGCCGTCGCGTACGCCATGCGTTCGGCATCGGTCAGCGTGACCCGCACCTCGATACAGTCGGCCGGGGCGATCCAGCCCTGCGCCTCGATATCCTTCCACGGCGCGTCATAGCGCTTGGGCCCGATGAGCGAGAACACGTCGCCCTCGCGACCGTCCTCGCGGACCAGCGTCGCGGTGAGGCCGAGCCGGCGGCGGGACTGCAGGTCCGCGGTCATCCGGAAGACCGGCGCGGGCAGCAGATGCACCTCGTCGTAGATGACCAGGCCCCAATCGCGGCTGTCGAACAGCTCGAGATGTTTGTACTCGCCCTTGGTCCGGCGGGTGATCACCTGATACGTCGCGATCGTCACCGGCCGAATCTCCTTGCGCTCACCGGAGTATTCGCCGATCTCGTCCTCGGTGAGCGAGGTGCGGGCCAGCAGCTCGCGCCGCCACTGCCTGCCCGCGACCGTATTGGTGACCAGGATCAGCGTGGTCGATTTGGCCTTGGCCATGGCGGCCGCGCCGACCATCGTCTTACCCGCGCCGCACGGCAGCACCACAACGCCGGACCCACCCGCCCAGAACGAATCCGCGGCCAACTGCTGATAGTCGCGCAGCTGCCAGTGACCACCCTCGTAATCGAGCTCGATGGGATGCGCCTCGCCATCCACGTAACCCGCCAAATCCTCTGCGGGCCAACCGATCTTGAGCAGCATCTGCTTGATCCGGCCACGCTCGGACGGGTGCACGACCACCGTATCGTCGTCGATGCGGGCGCCGAGCATCGGCGCGATCTTCTTGTGCCGCAACACCTCTTCGAGCACCGCGCGATCCAGGCTGACCAGCGTGAGCCCGTGCGCGGGATGTTTGACCAACTGCAACCGGCCGTAGCGGGCCATCGTGTCGACCACATCGACCAGCAGCGGCTGCGGCACCGCGTACCGGGAGAAGTTGACCAGCGCGTCGACAACCTGCTCGGCATCGTGCCCGGCGGCGCGCGCGTTCCACAGCGCGAGCGGCGTCACCCGGTAGGTGTGCACATGTTCGGGTGCGCGCTCCAGCTCGGCGAACGGCGCGATCGCCTGCCGCGCCGCGTCGGCCAACTCGTGGTCGACCTCCAGCAGCAGCGTCTTGTCACTCTGCACGATCAGTGGACCGTCGGTCACAGTCCCTCCTTGGCTTCGACTCCCGCCCATTCTTCCGGACCCCACCGACACCACGAATCTCCGCGGGTGCGAACAGGCACCGTGCAGCGAAAATCCGGATCCGTTTATTCCGACACGCCGTAACACACGGTTTGCGACACGCCGATCTTGGCGTGTCCAGCAGGCGAAGACTGGACCGAGACGCGGCGGCCGCGGCACGCGACGATCGAGACATGATCGGGACCGCCGCAATTCTGGGAGTAGGGGCCGCGGCGCTGGGCATGGTGCTCACGCCCGGGCCGAACATGATGTATCTGGTGTCGCGGACGGTATCGCAGGGCAGGCGCGCCGGGCTCATCTCGCTGAGCGGGGTCGCCGCCGGATTCGGGGTCTACCTCACCGCGGCCACCGCGGGCATCACCGCCGTATTCGCCCTGGTCCCGGGCCTGTACCTGGGATTGAAACTGGCCGGTGCGGCCTATTTGCTGTGGCTGGCGTGGAAGGCGTTGCGCCCCGGCGGCGTCTCGGTTTTCGCGCCGTCGCCGCTGCCCGCCGACCCGACCCGGCGGCTGTTCACCATGGGCCTGGTCACCAACCTGCTGAACCCCAAGATCGCCATCATGTACATGGCGCTGATCCCGCAGTTCGTCGCGCCGGAACACGGCAGGGTGTGGTTGCAGAGCCTTTGCCTCGGCTCGGTGCAGATCGCGGTGGCGCTGACCGTCAACGGCATGATCGTGCTGGGCGCGGGCGGAATTTCGGCCTTCCTGGCCGGTCGTCCGCTGTGGCTGCGGATGCAGCGCTATCTGATGGGCACCGTGCTCGGCACCATCGCGGTGCTGCTCGCCACAGACAAGGCCCGCCCTTCGCTGGCATAGTTACCGCCCAGCGAGCGTTGACTTCCTCGTGAAAACTCGGATTCACGAAGGGAGCGCGGGCCAGTGGCCGGCATCGACATCATGGCGACCCAGCTCGACTCGGCCGTCAACGCCGCGCAGCGGATCGGCGAACTGCTCGGGGTGCTCTCCTTCGCGACCTCGGGTGCGCTGCTCGCCGTCCGCAGGGATTTCGACATCTTCGGCATGGCGGTGCTGGCCTGCGCGACCGCGCTCGGCGGCGGGATCATCCGCGATCTGCTGATCGGGCGCACCCCGCCCGCCGCCTTCACCGACCTGACCTACCTGTGCGTCTCGCTGCTCGCCGCGCTCATCGTCTTCCTCCGGCATCCGCCCGCCCGGCTGATCCGCGGGCCGCTGGAGATCTTCGACGCCATCGGGCTCGGCCTTTTCTGCGTCACCGGAACGGTCGTCGCCTACGCGTACGGCACCGGCGCGCCGACCGCCGCGCTGCTCGGCATGGTCACCGCGATCGGTGGCGGCGTCATCCGCGATGTGCTGGCCGGGCAGACGCCGAGCGTGCTGCGCCCGGACCAGGAGCTGTACGCGGTGCCCGCGCTGATCGGCGCGGCGACCACGGCGACGCTGCTCTATTACGGCGAATACCGGGCCTGGACCGGCGGACTCGCCGCGCTCGCCGCCATCGTGCTGCGCCTGCTGGCGCGCAAGTACCACTGGCGCGCGCCGCAGGCGTTGCGAAAGACATAGGGCTACTTGCCGTGTGCGGCGCGCAGGCGCCGCACGGCTTCGTCCAACGTTTCGTCGCGCTTGCAGAATGCGAAGCGCACCAGGTGATTCCACTCCTCCGGATGATCGACGAATACGCTCACCGGCACCGCGGCGACACCGAGCCGCTTGGGCAGTTCGCGGCAGAACGCCATACCGTCCGCCGCACCCATCGGGGTGATGTCGGCGGTAACGAAATAGGTTCCGGCCGTTGACTTCACGCCGAAGCCGGTATCGGCGAGCGCGGCGGACAGCCGAAGCCGCTTGTCCGACAATTCATTACGCAGTCCGGCGATCCAGTCCTGCTCGTTGTCCAGCGCGTACGCGACGGCGGGCTGGAACGGCCCGCCCGCGACGAAGGTGAGGAACTGCTTCGCCGCGAGCACACCATCGATCAGGTTCGCCGGGCCGAGTGCCCAACCGGTCTTCCAGCCCGTCACATTGAAGGTCTTCGCCGCGCTGGAGACCACGACGGTGCGCTGGTACATACCGGGCAACGTCGAGAGGCTGATGTGCTCGACGCCGTCGTAGGTCAGATGTTCGTACACCTCGTCGGTGAGCACGAGAAGGTCGTGCGCACAGGCGATTTCGGCGATGGCGGTGAGATCGTCGCGGCCGAGTACGGTACCGGTCGGATTGTGCGGCGAGTTCACCACCAGCATCTTGGTGGCCGGGGTGACGGCCGCCCGCAGGCTGTCCAGATCGAGCACGAATCCGTCGCCGTCCGGCACCAGCCGGGCGGTGCGCCGCGTCGCGCCTGCCAGCGCGACCGCCGCCGCGTACGAGTCGTAGTACGGCTCGATGAGCACCACCTCACCGCCGGGCTCGACCAGGCCGAGGATCGCCGCGGCGATCGCCTCCGTTGCGCCGACCGTGACCAGCACTTCGGAATTCGGGTCGTAGTCGATGCCGTAGCGGCGCTTGCGGTCGGCCGCGATGGCCTGGCGCAGCACCGGCATACCCCGGCCGGGCGGGTACTGGTTCATACCGTCGGCGATGGCCTTCCTGGCCACCTCCAACATGCCCGCCGGGCCGTCGGTGTCCGGGAAACCTTGGCCGAGGTTGACCGCGTCGTGGCGGACGGCCAGCTCGGTCATCTCGGCGAAGATCGTGGAGGCGAAGGGGCGCAGGCGCGCGACGGTCGCGGGTTGCGAGGACATATTTCGCAGGGTAGTCGAGGCCGTATCGGTGTCGACCGGCCCGTCGGCGAGCCGAGTGATCTCGGTCACCGCCCAGGGTTCAGCCGAGCCGGATCCCGGTGAGCTTGGCCGGATTCGCGTGATCGTATGCGCCCCAGACCAGTCCGTCGCGAACGACAAAGCCCAGCACCCGGGCCGGCCAGCCGCCGAGCCCGAATTCGCCGGGATCGCCCTTGACCACCAGGCCGAGTTGTCCATTGACATGGGCGAATTCGTAACCACCCGGTGCATCCTGTGCCGAGCCCGCCCCGAACCGCCGCACCAGTTCGAGGAAGAATTGCGCGATCCGTTCCCGGCCGCCGACCACATTGATCGCGGTCGGCGACGCGCCGCCGTCATCCTCGATGACCCGCGAATCCGGGTGCAGCGCAGCGGTTATCGCGTCGAGATCACCGGTGCGGAGCGCATCGAGCAGCCGCCGCACCGCGGCCGTGTGCTCGGCGTCGGTGACCGGTGGCGGGATGTGCGCCATCGCATTTCGCGCGCGCATCGCCAACTGCTCGGCCGCGTCGACGGAAACGTCGAGAATGTCCGCGATTTCGTCCAGCGGCACGCCGAGCCCGTCGTGCAGCACGAACGCGACCCGCTCCGGCGGGGTGAGCGTATCGAGCACAACCATCGCGGCCAGGCGGCACTCCTGTTTGCGCACAATGGATTCCAGCGGGTCAGGCATGCTGGACGGGGTGGCCCCGGTGACGATCGGTTCCGGCAACCATTGGCCGGCATAGTTTTCCCGGCGCACCGCGGCACCGCGCAAGTGGTCCAGGCAGATTCGGCTCACCACGGTGGTGAGCCAGGCGCGCAGGTCCTCGATCTCGGATTGGTGCACCCCGCCGAGGCGCAACCAACTCTCCTGCACGGCGTCCTCGGCTGCGCTGACGCTCCCGGTAAGCCGGTAGGCGACCGAGAGCAGATGCCCCCTATGGGATTCGAACAAGTCGGCGAGAAGAGCGGCAACCATCGAGCAGATTGTACGGCCCGTCCGAATCGCGTCGATTCGCGGACGGGCAAACCGGATGATCCGGCGCGGACCGTGGCACCATGACTCGATGGAGGAACGCATCCTTTCCGATGGAACGGTCTGGCTGACGCCACCCACCGCGGCCGATATCGAAACGATCGTCGAGTGCTGCCAGGATCCACAGATCGGCGAATGGGTGACCATTCCGGTGCCGTACCACCGATCCGACGCGGAAACCTTCATCTACGACGTCGTCGGCCCCGGCTGGGCGGGCCGCAGTCCGGTGTGGGCGCTGCGATTACGGCCCGACGGCGAACTGATCGGCACCATCGGGCTCGGCGGGCGCGATGAGACCGCCGCCGAGATCGGCTTTTGGCAGAGCTCGGCGCAGCGGTCCCGCGGTCTGATGTCCAGGGCGGTGAACCTGGTGTGCGACTTCGCATTTCAACCCGACGGCATGGCGCTGCAGCGGATCAGCTGGCGCGCCTTCGTCGGCAATTACGCCTCGGCGCGCGTGGCCCGCCGCACCGGATTCCGGTACGAGGGACTGTGCAGGCTCGGCAGCATGCAGCGCGGTGTCCGGCGCGACCACTGGTTGGCCGCGCGCCTGCACACCGATCCACCCGGCCCGGCCGACGGCTGGCCCGCGGAGTGCTTGTCCGCCTCTCCGCGACTTCTAAGCCAGACTCAGGCGCCACGGAATTAGCGTTGGCGGCCGCCGGTAACGAGCGAGTCCAGTTGGCCCGTGCCCGGCGAGTTACCCATGTCCGCACGAAATCAGTTGTCTTGTCGGCTGATCCGAATCGCATGACTGGTCAGCGCTCTCGGCGCTGCGCGACGGCTTCGGCGAGCCGGTCCAGCTGCTGCGCGGTGCGCGCCCAGTCGAGGCAGGCGTCGGTGATGGACTGGCCGTAGGTCAGCTCGTCGGCCCGGCCGAGGGTCAGATCCTGACGCCCCTCGACGAGGAAGCTCTCCAGCATCACCCCGACTACGCCCTGTTCACCGGCCGCCAACCGGCCCGCGATATCGGTGACCACGTCGACCTGCCGGTTGTGGTCCTTATTGCTGTTGCCGTGGCTGGCGTCGACGACGACGCGCTGCGGCAGCGCGGACTTCTCCAGCCGGATGCACGCCTCGGCCACCGAGGCCGAGTCGTAGTTGGTTCCGGTGCTGCCGCCGCGCAGGATGACGTGGCAGTCCGGGTTGCCCGCGGTGCGGACCAGCGCGGCCCGGCCGTCGAGATCGGTGCTGGGGAAGACATGGCTGGCCGCGGCGGCGCGCACACCGTCGACCGCGACCTGCACATCGCCGTCGGTACCGTTCTTGATGCCCACCGGCATGGACAGCGCGCTGCTCAACTGCCGATGCACCTGGCTGGCCGCAGTGCGGGCGCCGATCGCGCCGTACGACACCAGGTCCGCGATGTACTGCGGGGTGATCGGATCGAGGAATTCGCATGCCACCGGCAGCCCGAGCGCGGTGATGTCGACCAGCAGTTTGCGGCCGAGCCCGAGTCCGGTGTTCACGTCGAAACTGCCGTCCAGGTGCGGATCGTTGATCAGCCCCTTCCAGCCGAGGGTGGTGCGCGGCTTCTCGAAGTACACCCGCATCACCACGTGCAGCCGGTCGCCGAGTTCGACGGCCTTGGCGGCCAACAACTTCGCGTAATCGATCGCCGCGACCGGATCGTGCACCGAACACGGGCCGACGATCACCATCAGGCGGTCGTCGGCGCCGTCGAGCACATCGACGGTCGCCCTGCGCCCGGTACGCACCACATCGGCGAGTTCGTCGGTGATGGGGTGTGCGCGGCGCACGTCGGCGGGGGAACGCAGCGGGCTGAGCGAAATCGTGCGTCGATCATCCAGATCGGCGGTGTCGCCACTGGATATGGGATCGGGTGCGGCTATCTCGGCTGCGGTTGTCATCGTGGGTGGATTCCTTTTCGTCACGGCCGACCCACGGACGTTGTGCAAACCCGTCGAGCCGGTCCATCGTCCGGCTCGGGGTGGAAGGTGTCAGCGCATGTGGTTGCCGCAGACCGACCCACCCAGGGCCGGCTTGCTAAACCAGAAATACGCGCGCTGCACGTCGGCGACTGTACCAGGCGATGCGTCGGGCGCGGCGCAACAGTGCCACACGACACATCGCCCGGATCCCACCGAGATCAGCCCCACTGGCCGGGCACGTAGGACCCGGCCGGGTTGCGGACGATGGTGTTCAGCCGATTCCAGGCGTTGATCATCGCGATGGCCGCGATCAGCGCGCCGAGCTGGTCGTCGTCGAAATGTTTGCGCGCATCGGCCCAGACCTCGTCGCTGATGCTGCCGCCGTCGGCGATTCGGGTCGCCGCCTCGGTGAGGGCCAGCGCGGCGCGCTCCGGCTCGGTGAATACGGTGGCCTCGTGCCATGCGGCGACCAGGTTGAGCCGCACCGGGTCCTCGCCCGCGTGCAGCGCATCCTTGGTGTGCATATCCGTGCAGTAGCCGCAGCCGTTGATCTGGCTGGCCCGGATCTTCACCAGTTCGTAAGTGGCCGAAGGCAATCCGGATTCCTCGACCACCTTGCCCGCGGTGATGATGCGCTTGACGAACTTGCTGGTGACCTGGTTGGCGAAAAGATCGAAGCGGGCGTCCATGATGTCCCTCGTTCCTTGTTCGGTTCCGGTTGGCTTCACTGAGACGACGACGCGACGGCGCGCACTGTGACATGCCTTCGGATATGACCGTCGTCACTTCCAGGCGGCGTGTCCGAGCAGGTCCTCGGGCTGGGGTTGAACTGGTGAGCGAGCAGGCGACAGCACGGCCGCTCGGCCGCGTCCAATACTGGCTGGCCTGGATTTTCGTCATCGGCTGGACCGGCGTGGTCTGCGGCGGGCTCGGCGTCCAGTTCATCGCGTGGGACTATCCGTGCCCACTGTGCCTGGTGCAGCGCATGTTCATGCTGCTCGCGGCGCTCGGCGGCGCCTATATCGTGCGGCGGGCGATGACGACGACGGTTACCCCGGACGACTACGCGACCGGCTGGGGTCTGGCCATAGTCGCCTGTGCCGCAGGCGGATTCGCATCCTGGCGGCAGACGATGCTGCACATCCTGCCCGATAATCCGGACCGCTACCAGTTCTTCTACGACGTGCACATCCTGGGCTGACTCATCCGCCGAAATCGAACGAGACACCGGTGAGTCGTTCGGACAGCTCCCACAATCCCTTGGCGACGGTGACGTCCCGTGCCGCGCCGGTCGAACCGGACCGGCCGGGATAGCCGCGCATACCGGCGAATCCGGTCGGCCCATAGTAGCCACCCGGTTCGGCCTCGGGTGCGGTGGCCGCGAAAAGTTCGGGGAGAGCGCCCATTTCGGCACTCTGCGCGAGCAGCCGATTGCCGAGCGTCATGATCGG
Organism: Nocardia sp. JCM 34519.1; assembly: GCF_020361265.1. Lineage (NCBI taxonomy): Bacteria > Bacillati > Actinomycetota > Actinomycetes > Mycobacteriales > Nocardiaceae > Nocardia > Nocardia sp. JCM 34519.1. The sequence goes on along the minus strand of NZ_JAIRBR010000006.1, from coordinate 216,604 downwards.
GCCGAGCAGCGATTCGGTATGCGACATCAGCTCCGTCGCGGCATAACCGGGATGCGCCGCCACCGCGGTGAGTTCGGCTCCCGCGGCGGTGAGCCTGCGGTGCAGTTCATAGTGGAACATCAGGTTGGCCAGCTTGGCCTGACCATACGCGAGCCAGCGCTGATAGCTACGCCGCTCCCAGTTCAGGTCGTCCAGATCGATCCGGCCGATCGTATGCGCACCGCTGGCGACGGTGACGACGCGATCCGAAATCTTCGGCAGCAGTAGGCCGGTCAGCGCGAAATGCCCGAGATAGTTTGTGCCGATCTGCATTTCGAAACCGTCCGCGGTGCGGTACAGCGGTACCGCCATCACCCCGGCATTGTTGATCAGCACATCCACCCGGTCGACGGACGCGGCGAATTCGCGCACCGAGGACAGGTCCGCCAGATCCAGCCGGCGCACGACGGCGCGCGAACCGAGTTCGGCCGCAACCTTTTCGGCCCGTGCCAGGTCGCGGCAGGCCAGTATCACCTCGGCGCCCGCCGCCGCCAGCTCCCGCGCCATCACCGCGCCCAACCCGCTGTTCGCGCCGGTCACGATGAAGATACGGCCGGTCTGATCGGGGATGTTCGTGGTGTCCCAGCGCGTCATGCCGGGGAGTTTAATGTGACTGGACGGGATGGTTTCGTGCGAGCGCGCGGGGCCCCGAAATACGGTGTGGATCCCGCAATCCCGTCCGATCCGGTCGTCGACGCCGATTCGACCGGACTGTCAACGCATGGGCACCTCCCTCTCGACCGAGCACTGTTCACCGAGCACTGTTCGGCAGCAGCCTAACGCATTGAGATAGGGTTGCCTAACCTTAGAAGCCAGGATCCGAGTATTTGCGAGGCAGACCGTGACGACAACCGCAGCGACCGGCACCCATCGAGACGGCTACGTCCCATTTCCGGAGTCGGCGGCCGCCGCGTACCGGGCGGCGGGCCACTGGTCCGGCCGCACCCTCGGCGAGCTGCTGCGCGCGGCGGCCGGGCGGCATCCGGACCGGCCCGCCCTGCTCGACGAGCGCGGCGCACACAGCTACGCCGATGTGGACGCCGCCGCGGATCGAATGGCCAACGGTCTGCTCGCCCTCGGCATCGCCCCCGGCGACCGAGTGGTGGTGCAGCTGCCGAACGTGCCCGAATTCCTGACCGTCCTGTTCGGCATGCTGCGCGCGGGCATCATCCCGGTACTCGCGCTACCCGCGCACCGGCGTGCCGAAATCGCGCATCTGGCCGAACTTTCCGGCGCGGTCGGCTACGTGATCCCGGACCGCGTCGGCGATTTCGACTATCGCGAGTTGGCCGCGATCGTGCGCGAATCCGTGCCATCGCTGCGCCATGTCCTGGTACTCGGCGACCCCGGCGCCGACACCGACCTGAATTCGGTGCCGCGCGAGGGTGATTCGCTACCCGAGCCGGACCCGTCCGATATCGCGCTGCTGCTGGTCTCCGGCGGCACGACGGGCCTGCCCAAGCTGATCGCCCGCACACACGACGACTACGTCTACAACGCGACCGCGAGCGCCGAGGTCTGCGAGCTCACCCCCGACGACGTCTACCTGGTGACACTGCCTGCGGCACACAACTTTCCGCTGGCCTGCCCCGGCATCGTCGGCGCCGTCGCGGCGGGCGCCGCGGTGGTCTTCGGCATCGATCCGAGCCCCGAGAGCGCATTCGCGGCCATCCAGCGGCATCGGGTGACGGTCACCGCGGTGGTGCCACCGCTGGCCCAATTGTGGTGCGCGGCAACCGAATGGGAAACGGCCGACCTGAGCTCGCTGCGGCTGTTGCAGGTGGGCGGCGCGCGCCTGGCCGAGGTGAACGCGCGCGAGGTGACCCCCGCGCTCGGCGCCGCGCTGCAGCAGGTGTTCGGCATGGCGGAGGGCCTGCTGAATTACACCCGCCTCGACGACGATCCGGAACTGGTCGCCACCACGCAGGGCAGGCCGCTGTCCCCCGCCGACGAGGTCCGGGTGGTCGACGCCGACGGCAACGATGTGCCCCCTGGCGTGGAGGGCGAGCTACTCACCAAGGGCCCCTACACGATTCGCGGCTACTACCGTGCGCCCGAACACAACGCCCGCGCCTTCACCCCGGACGGCTACTACCGCAGCGGCGATCTGGTCCGCCGCCTGCCCAGCGGTCATCTGGTGGTCTCCGGCCGGATCAAGGACGTGATCAATCGCGGCGGCGAGAACATCTCCTGCGACGAGTTGGAGGAGCACCTGCTGGCCCACCCGGCGGTCCGGCACGCCGCGGCCGTAGGTCTGCCGGACCCCGCCCTCGGCGAAAAGGTCTGTGCCGTACTGGTCGTCGACGCCGCGATGCCGACGCTGGCGGAGATAAAGGCCTTTCTGACCGCCAGGGGCTTGGCCACCTACAAGCTGCCGGATGTGCTGCGCCGCACCGAAACCCTTCCGGTCACCGCGGTCGGCAAGATCGATAAGAAGGCGCTGGTGGCTGAGTAAACGCCGATGAGCAGACGGTGGTGCGTCTGCGGGAGCACCACCGTCGCCCATCCCGGCCGAGCTACGCGGGGCCGGGAGATCGGGACCCCAGTGCACAGGCCACGACGAAATTGGTTGTGCCAGAACGTGGTACCCCAGGAAGATACCTCCCCGCAAACCGGCGGGGAGGCCTGGTGATCATCCGTCCAATTGCGCCTTGACGACGTACGGTGCGACGCTGCCGAGCTTTTCGCAGGTCTCCTCGAATTCCCGCTCGGGCCGCGACTGGCCGACGATGCCCGCACCCGCGCGCAGCCAGGCGCCCGCTGTGGTCTGATACACAGCGCGCAACACCAGCGTCGCCTCCAACGCACCGGTCGGCGAAATCGTCACCACCGCACCGGAATACAACCCGCGCGGCGCGCCGTCGAGCCGGAACACCGAATCGACGCCCGCCCGCTTGGGAATTCCGGACGCGGTCACCGAGGGAAACAGCGCCGCGAGCGCGTCCCAGCTGGACCGGTCGGCGGCCAGTCGGCCCCGCACGGTAGAGGCCAGATGCTGCACGCTGCCGCGCTCGCGCACCGCCATGAAATCCGAGACCGCGGGCGTGCCGGGATCGGCGATCCCGGCGATCTCGGCGAAGGCGGTCTGCACCGAAATCGCGTGCTCGACGATCTCTTTCGGATCCGCGACGAGTTCGGCCCGCGCGGCCGAATCGGCGGCGGCGCCGCGACCGAATGCCCTGGTGCCCGCCAGTGGTTCGGTGGTGACCACCCGCTCGTCGTCCACCGAGACGACCAGCTCCGGACTGAAACCCGCGGCCTCCAAACCGCCGAGCCGCAACAGGAACGACCGGGCAGGCGTGTTGTGTGCGCGCCCGAGCCGGTAGGTGGCGGGCACATCGACGGCGAAGGGCAGTTCGACCTTCCTGGACAGGATCACCTTCTGATACCGCCCGGCGCCGATCTCGGCGACCGCCTCGGCCACCCGCCCCCGGTAGTCGGTCGGATCCGGCCGCACGTCCACCGGATGCGCCGGCGGCAATTCGGATTCCTGCGCCGCGGCGATCATTTCGCGAATCTCGTCGGCCTCGGCGAGCGTCGCACCGGAGAACCGGACGCCGGATTCGCCCACCCGCACCTCGATGCGGGGAATCATCAAGTGCGCCAGCGTTGTTCGCGGGTGCAGATGCCGCGTCGCATCCAAAGCCCATGCGCAGAACTCGAATCCGAGCCAGCCGTAGGCCGACCGGTCGCCGAGTGGGAGCGTGCCGAGCACCCGGTCGAGCACCGCGGCCGGGCTACCGTCCCACGAGCTCGCGGTGGTGCGCCCATTCCAGCTGACCCGCAGCTCGTCCACGTCGAGCTCGACGGCGCCGATCGGATCCGCGGCGAATACCCACTCGCCGGGGCGCTCGTATACGACGTATTCGCCGAATCGTTCGGCGGCCGCCAGCCGGGACATCGCTGCCGCCGGATCGGTCACATACTCCACCCGCAAGCGTTCGTCCGTCGTCGACAACGATCCTCCATAGGTAATGCTGACCTCACTCGATAAGTAAGGTTAGCATTACCTGACTAGCCGTTGTCGATGTCGGCAACCACAGCGGAACTCAGGCGTCAGCAGGCTGATTCGGTACGGACAAGGCCGAGCGCTCGACACTGAGCAAACTCTCGGCGTGATGTTCCTCGTGGTAGGCCTTACCGCCACCGCGCAAGCCGAACAACCGCTTGCTATAGATCAGCCAGATGACCGCGGCGATATTGATCAGCAGCGCGCCGATGCGCAGGACGGTGATCTTCTCGGTCAGCTCGTAGATCTCGAGCGGCAGGAAGATGCTGGTCGCGATGACCGCGAAGTATTCACCCCATCGCTGCACCAGCCACAGACCGACCGCCTCGATCACCTGCAACCCGGCGTAGACCAGCACGCCGACGCCGAGCCACAGCAGCGTGGTGCTCGACAGCGAGAACGCCGACGAGATGGTGTGCACGATCTTGGACCGGTCGATATCCCAGCCGATCTGGTCCGCGAACGGTTTGAGCAGCGGCAGATCCTCGTCGAACGCCGCGCGCACCGACTCGCGCGAACTGCGGAACTTGAACACCCCCGCCGCGAGGCCGATCAGCACCACCGCGCGCAGCACCCGCTCGATGGCGAGCGCGCGCATGATCCAGCGGTCGCGCAGCAATCGGCCGCGCGGCACCTCCGGCGCATGATCGGCGGGGCCGCGGCCAACCGGCTCCCCCGGCACGAATGTGCCGCAGCGCAGACAGCGCCACGCCTCCCCGGCCACGGTATCCACCCGCAGCCGCTCCCGTAGGTCCTGCTCGTCCGGCGCATAGGTGTAATGACCGTGCCAGCCACATGCGCGCAACGCCCAATCCATGCGCGCAGCTTAATGGGCGATGCCCACCGCCGGGCACCACGCGACAGCGCGCCCGGCCAACTCGCTGTCCGGAGTTCCTGCGCGAAAAGCCGTGGGCGGCTTGAATAGGGAGATCGCCATTTTCGGAGGGACCACGGCCATGATCGAGCACAGCGACGGTGCACCGGCGCCGATTCGGCAATCGGCACAGCCGGATTCGGTGGTGGCCCTCATCGACGCCGCGACCGATGTGGAGCGCGAACTGGTCGGCGCCTGGCTACTCGATGGCGGTATCGCCAAGGAATTCGGCACCGACGCGCCGATCACCCAGCTCGACCTGGACGCGACCGCGGTCGCCGAGCGGCTCGTCACCCGGCACGACGACCCGCTCGTGGTTCCGGTGCGGGTGCTGTGGCTGCCGCCGGAGCGCGACGGCGTGCGCCGGGTCACCTTCGCCGATCTCGCGCTGCTCAGCAATCCGCGCAAACCGCACCGCTTCGCCCAGCGCAGGTTGATCGGCAAGGCGCCGGACCGGCATATCGTGCTCACCGGGCAGCCCGCGCTGCTCAGCGCGCTGCGCGCCAATAATCCGGAGGCGGCGGCGCTACTGGCCAAGGGTTCGGCCGAACCGCTTGCCAGAGCGGTGATCCGCGCCGCCGTCGTCGCCCTGGAACGCGCCGAACGCAATGTGATCGGCGACCGGTACAAGGTGCCGCGGCTGGTCGCCGAGGAGATACTCGACTCACCCGAATTCCTGCGCAGGCTGGAGCTGATCGCCGACCAGTCCGGCAGTAAACCGCACGAGGTGTATCACCGGGCCGAGAAGGCGCTAAACGAACTCGTCGCCGCGCAAAGCAGATTGGTGTCCGACCTGTTCACTCAGGCCATGCGCCCGGTACACGCCTCGACCTGGAAGGTCGACGGCGAGGCATCGGGGCTGGAGCGGCTGCGCGCCATGAACCGGCGGTATCCGCTGGTATTCCTGCCATCGCACCGGTCTTACGTCGACGCGTTCGTCCTCGGTGATGTGCTGGCGCGCAACGACTTTCCACCGAACCATGTGATCGGCGGCGCCAACCTGAGCTTCTGGCCGATGGGCCCGATCGCCCGGCGCACCGGCACCGTCTTCATCCGGCGCAGTTTCGGCGACGACGAGGTCTACAAGGCGGTGGTCGAGGAATACTTCGCCTACCTGCTGGCCAAACGATTCAACCTGGAGTGGTACTTCGAGGGCGGGCGCACCCGCACCGGAAAGCTGCGGCCGCCGCGTTACGGGCTGCTGAATTATCTTGCCGCGGCAGTACGTTCGAACCGGGTGGACGATGTGATGCTGGTGCCGGTGTCGATCACCTACGAGCGGCTCAACGAGCTCGGCGCCATCGCCACCGAGCAGTCCGGCGGCAAGAAGAAACCGGAGGGCCTGGCCTGGCTGGCGAGATATGTTCGCAGCCAGCAACATTCGGCCGGGCACGTATACGTCCGGTTCGGCGAACCGCTCTCGGCACGGGACCGCCTTGCCGCGTACGGCGATCCGCTCACCCCGCACCCGATCACCATTCCGCTGCATCGCACCGAGACGCGCTCGCCACTACCCGCCGCCGCGGCGCCGGGCCCCGACACCGACCCCGGTGTCACCGAGCTGGAGCGAAAGGCCGTGCAGCGCTTGGCCTTCGAGATCGCGGTCGGTATCAACGCGGTCACCCCGATCACGGTGAACGCCCTGGCCACCCTCGCACTGCTCGGCGTGCACGAGCGCGCACTAACGCTGGGCGAGGTGCGCTCGGTGCTCAACCCGGTGCTCGGCTATATCGAGAAGCGCGAACTGCCGCGCGGCGAACTCGCCGCGCTGCGCGACGAACAGAGCCTCGCCGTTGTGCTGGAACAGCTTTCGCTGGCCCGGGTGGTCACCGTCTACCGCGGCGGGTTGGAGCCGGTGTACTCGATCGAGCCGGGTGCGCATCTGGAGGCCGCCTTCTACCGCAACAGCGCGGTGCACTGGTTCGTCAACCGGGCGATTCTGGAGCTGGCCATTCTGGCGGCGGTGGAAAGCGGTGCGAGCGATCAGCTGAGCATCGGCTGGAAGGAGGCGTTCCGGCTGCGCGACCTGCTGAAGTTCGAATTCTTCTTCCCGGAGCGCAAGGAATTCGCCGACCAGCTGACCGCGGAAATGCTGCTGGTAGACCCGGATTGGTACAACCACACCCGGGCCGACACCCGCGGCTCGGAGATCCTGGACAAGCTCACCGCCTCCGGCTTCATGATGGCGCACCGGGTGCTGCGTTCGTTCTTCGACGCGCAGTTGGTGGTTGCCGAGCGGCTGGCCGCCCGCGATCCGGCGCTCGAATTCGATCGCAAGCAGTTCATCGACGAATGCGTCGCGGTCGGTAAACAGATGCTGCTGCAGCAGCGGCTGCACAGCCCGGAATCGGTCTCCACCGAATTATTCGGCAGCGCACTCAAACTCGCGGACAATCACGGCCTGCTCGCCGCGGTGGCACACGACTCGGCCAAGCGGCGCGCCGAATTGACCGAGCGCAGAACCGAATTCGCCGCCCGGCTGCGCACCATCGGCGCGCGCATCTCCCGGGCCGCCCTGCTCGACCCGTCCAACCGCACCGATCTGGAGCTACGGTGAAGCTGGCCGAGGCGGTGGCCGCCATCCGCTCCGGGCCACAGGGACCCGGAGTCGCGGCGATCTTCGACTTCGGCGGCGCGGTCGCGGGCGCGATTCGAATCCCCTGGTACCGGCGGCTGTTCCGGCACGCGGACCCGCAGACCGTCCTGCTCGCCGGGATCAGGACCTTCGGCTCCGACGGACCGTACAGCCGTTTCCTGCAACAGCTCAGCCGGGCACTGGCCGGGCGATCGAGCGCGGACCTGGACGAATTGGGCGAACATCTGTTCCGCCGCACCGTCTACGGCTACCTGTATCCCGAGGCGTGGCAACTGATCCGGACGCATGCCGCTGCGGGCCACACCGTGGTGCTGACCAGTTCGCTGACCCGCTTCCAGGTGACGCCGGCCGCGACGGCACTCGGCATCGAGCACGTGCTGTGCACCGAGATGGCCACCGAGGACGACATACTCACCGGCTTCGTCGCGGGAAAACCACTGTGGGGCAACGGAAAAGCCGATGCCGCGCGGGAATTCGCGGCGGCGCGCGGCATCGATCTCGGGCAGAGCTACGCCTACAGCGCCTGCGGGGCGGACGTGCCGCTGCTCGCGCAGGTGGGCCATCCGGTCGCGGTCGATCCCGAGCCACGGCTCACCACCTTCGCGACCGAACAGAATTGGCCGACGCTCGGCTTCCGGCCGCGCCGCGAACCGACCACCGGTGATGTGCTGCGCACCATCGCCGGCTTGGTCGCGCTACTGGTCGGCGCGTTCGTCGGCGTGCTGAGCAAGTCCTACACCCGCGACCGCCGAAAAATGGCCGACGCGTTGATGGTTCACGGCAGCCGGTTCGCGCTGCGCACCATCGGCGTCCGAATCACGGTATCCGGCAAGGAAAAGGCGCTGGCGCCGCGACCCGCGATCTTCCTGTTCAACCATCAGAGCCAGTTCGACGTGATCGTGGTGCCGAATGTGCTGATCGGCGGCGTCACCGGAATCGGCAAGAAGGAACTCACGCACAATCCGATCTTCGGGCCGCTGCTGCGGTTCGTCGGCGTCACCTTCATCGATCGCGCCAACACCGCGGAGGCGAAGGCCCAATTGCGCCCGGTCGTCGACACGCTGCGCGGTGGGCTGTCCATCGCGCTGGCCCCGGAGGGCACCCGCTCCTACACGCCGAGCCCGGGCCCCTTCAAGAAGGGCGGCTTCCACATGGCCATTCAGGCCGGCGTGCCGATCATCCCGGTGGTGATCCGCAACGCGGGCGAAATCTCCTGGCGCAATTCGATGATCGCCCGGCGCGGCACCGTCGACGTCGCCTTCCTCGATCCGATCGACGTCAGCGGGTGGGATCCCGACGACATGACCGACAATGTCGAGGCGGTACGTGGGCTGTTCACCCGAACCCTGCTCGACTGGCCGTCCGCTTAGACCGCGCGGCCGAAGAGCAGCTTCCACGGCATGAGCGCCGACTCCAGCTGCACCCGCAGGCTCATCTTGGATGCGCCCTTGGTGCGCTCCTCGAACCGGATCGGCACCTCGGCGATCGAAATACCCTGCTTGATCGTCCGGTAGTTCATCTCGACCTGGAACGAATAGCCGTTGCTGCGGATCGATGCCACATCGATGGCGCGCAGCGTATCCGCCTTCCACGCCTTGAATCCGGCGGTCGCGTCCTTCACGCCGAGCCGCAGGATCAGGTTCACGTAGAAATTGGCCCAGGCCGAAAGCGCCTTGCGGTACCACTTCCACTCCGCGGCGGTGGATCCGCCCGGCACATAGCGCGACCCTAGAACGACGCCCGCATCGGTGGTCGACAACTTTTCGAGCATGGCCGGAATCACCTCGGCCGGATGCGAGAGATCCGCGTCCATCTGGATCACCACATCGGCGCCCTCGTCCAGCGCCTTGGTGATGCCCGCGATGTAGGCCCGGCCGAGACCGTCCTTCTCTGTGCGATGCAGCACATCGACGACGTTCGGCAGCTCCACCGCCAGCTTGTCGGCCACCTCACCGGTGCCGTCCGGCGAATTGTCGTCCACGACGAGCACATGCAGATCGGGCACCGGTAGCGCGGTCAGCCGCTCCACCGCCACCGGCAGATTTTCCCGCTCGTTGTAGGTCGGCACAACAACGGTAACCCTCAAGGGTCGCCCTCCTGCTTACCTGTTCCCGCCGGGAGCCGTGACGGAACCCCAGCACTTAGTTCGCTGATTTCCTTGAACCGTAGCGGATCCGTCTGAGGAGGGTTCAGTCCCCGTCGCGCCAGCGCCGGTCGGCCGAATCCGCCCGCTCGTTGCGGGCCCGGACGATGTCCAATGCCCGTTCCGCGGTCGCCTGATCAGGGTACGGACCCATCCGATCGGCGAACCAGCAGCGCTTCCCGTTTTCCGCCCGGTGATGCTTCAAGCAGTAGTACCACTGATCGGCCATACACCCAGCATCCCACCGATCTTGAAACCCGGCCCCGGATTCACGCGGGCAAGATCACAGGTCACACCAAATTGGGTCGCCCATCCAGCCCGTCGTCCCCACCACGCGCGGGCACCTCGAAGATCTCATCCCCGCGCAGGCAGTTCCCGAGCGGCGATGGGCTCAGTGGAAACGGCTCGTCGACGCAGATCCGCGCGGCCCAGCCGCCCACCTCCACCCCGTCGTCGACGCGCGACTCGAGCCGCCGATGCACCTCACCGTCCCCGAACAGTCCCGCATGCGCCAGAATCTCCCCGATCGCCTCCGCCGCGCACCGCACCTCCCCCTGCGCCTCGGCCGCGGTGGCATCCGGATTCAGTTCCAGATACGCCCGCCGCGCCGCCGCCAACAGCCGCCGCGCATCGGTCACCCGCAGATCGAGCCGATACCGCAGCGAAATCTCCATCCCATCCGCCAGCGGCTCGTCCTCGATCATCCCGTCTGCCCCGCTCATACCCTCACGATATGTCCGCTTCCCGCCCCTGTCCCCTTGGGCGGCAACGGGTTTGCGCCCGTCCCGCGCCGAACCGGCCCTTGTCGGTTCGGCTCGACGCCTAACGAGATCTCAGAACAGGTAGTGGTCGACCGCTTTTCGCATCACGTCGAGGGTGTGCAGGGTTTCCGATTCCGGGAGGGTCGGCATGCTCAGGACGACGCGCTGCACTCCGGCCGCGGCGTAGCCGTCGAGCAAGGAGGGTTCGGCCGGGGCGAACGCGACCGTGACGGGCAGGTCGTGTCCGTCGAGTTGGGCTAGCTGGGCGGCGATTTCGGCGGGATCGGAGACTGCGGCGGGCAACCAGCCGACACCGTGCCGGATCGCCCGTTTCGCCGCCGATACTCCGCCGCCGATGAAGATGGGTGGCTGCCGAACGGGTTTCGGCCAGGCGTACATCGGATCGAAATCGATGAAGCGGCCGTGGAATTCGGCGAGATCCTCGGTCCAGATCTGCCGGATGGCCCGCAGCTGTTCGTCGAGCAGTGCGCCACGGGTGCGCGGATCGGTGCCGTGATCGGCCATCTCCTCCCGATTCCAGCCAGCGCCGACGCCGAATACGAAGCGCCCGTTCGAGATTCGATCGAGCGTCGCGATCTCCTTGGCGGTGTGGATGACATCGCGCTGAATCAGCAGAGTGACCCCGGTTCCCAGCACCAACCGCTCGGTGACGGCCGCGACGGCACCGAGCGTGACGAACGGATCCAGGGCGCGGTAGTACTCCCGCGCCAGTTCCCCGCCGCCGGGTGCGGGCGAGCGCCGACTCGCCGGAATATGCGAATGTTCCGGCAGGAACAGGGATTCGAATCCCCGCTCCTCCAGTGCCATACCGAGTTTCGGACCGCTGATGCCCTCGTCGGTGACGAAGGTGGTGATTCCAATCTTCATGACCCGTATACTCGAACCCTCACATTGATGTGAGGGTCAATGCGGATCTCTATGAGGTGGAACACATGCGCATCGGAGAGCTGTCCGAGCGGACCGGAACTTCCCGCCGGCTGCTGCGCTACTACGAGGAGCAGGGCCTGATCTTCGCGCAGCGGTGCCAGAACGGCTATCGCAGCTACGACGAACGCTTGGTGGATCGCGTTCAGCAGATCCGCGGCCTGCTCGACGCCGGCCTGCCCACCCGCATCATCAAGCAGATCCTGCCTTGCCTCGACCAGCCGAGTTGCCTCGTCTTCGAGGAGGCGACACCGGAAATGCTCGCGCTGCTGGAGGATCAGCTCAACCGCATGTCCCGGCGCATCGACTGCCTCGCCCGCAACCGGGACGCCATCGCCGAGTACCTCGACGCTGTCCGCGCCAATAGCTGAAGCCCACACCGCCCCTCGACCGCGAGCGCGCCGATCATCGACCGAACCGCTTGCGGCCGTTTCGGATTCGCCGACCCACGAATGCGTCGAAAATGTGACGCACCGTTCGACCCACTTCGGTGCGCGACAGGGCCGACTTCGGGCACACCGCAAAGCTTCGGCAACGTCGCCGCGAGATCGAACTGGACACGATGGCAACTACCCAACCAACATCGAACGCCGACAACATCTTTCGTGCAGCGGTCGAGCCGGCTCGGCGACGATTGTGACCAACAACTCACCATCCGCTTGCATAGGATCGCCGCGTGCGGAACATCTTTGATCCAAGCGTTCTGAAATGGCCATGGCTGCGCGACTCGCTGCATGTTTATGTACTGCCCGATCCACAGTTCGCCACATCTGTACAACCCACTATCGATGCAATAGGGGTTTTTCCCGACTGCGCCCCCGTAACGCCCCGTTGGCTGCACGCCACCGTGACCCGAATCCCATGGTGGCGCAATGAAGTCACGCCATCATCGCTCGCCCGATATTCGGATGCCTTGACAGCCATCGCTTCCGCGACGCCACCCTTCGAGATCCCCATGTCCGGCCCGGTAATTCACACCAGCAGCGTCGTCATGGCCGCCACCCCCGACCATCCCAATCCTTTACCGGACTCGCCGACACCCTTCCCCGCGTGGCAGGCACTCGTCGATCACACCCGCGAAGCCGCCACCCACATATTCGGCCCCACCCGCCCGCTACCCCCACCCCCGGCATTCCCACACGTATCTCTCGCTTACGGCGTCACCGATTGCGATTCAACCCCATTGGAACGCGCACTCGAATACCGAAGCGTCTCCACCACACTCACCGTGCACACCCTGCATTTCCTTGCCGTCCACCAGGATCCACAAGCAGGCACCTTCACTTGGGACCCCATTTCATCACACCACCTGACGAATCCAGCCAAGTAACAACCCCACCCCCTTCCAGCCCCCCGCACATCCATTTGCAAGCGCAGCGAATCCGAACGCCACGCGGGAAAACCAGCCAGTACACGCCACTTACACCCCCACACCACCGCAATAGCCCGACAGCCAAACCGCCACAACGCAACCCACAGACCAGCCACGAAGGACCCACGAGAAGCGATGCGCCGCCAGGCGCGGTGTGTGGTCGCACCCCACGAAAACCGAACCGACGATCCACATCCCGCACTTCCTGCGGCCATAGCTCATCGAATCGAAGATAAGGCCGAACGCCACACAACCAACACGTTGATCAATAACCTGACGTCCCCACCCAAAATGACCACCGCATCGGGGGTCCGGGCGCTAGCCCCGGCTACGGTGCGGTGCGAGGGCTCACCCACAAAAACGACGACGATCAAACACAACAAAGGCATGCCCACCAACCACAACACACCTGAAATCGACTGACCCCAACGCCCCCCACAACCCGAAACCCCTTGACAGGTGACGTCGCACAAAAAGGTGACCACCAGGAACGGGGGTCCGGGGGCACGCCCCCGGCCGGGGGCGTGGGGGCTTGGCCCCCACAAAGAATGACGAGATCGAAACACAGCGAAGGCGTGCCCGCCGAGCAGGACACGCCTTCGATCGAGTGGCCAGGGCCGGGATCGAACCGGCGACCTTCCGCTTTTCAGGCGGACGCTCGTACCAACTGAGCTACCTGGCCGCGGGCACCCGAACCGAATGCCGTTCGCGTGGCGCCGGATTCACTCCGACGCTTTACACTTGCGACCCTGACGGGACTCGAACCCGCGACCTCCGCCGTGACAGGGCGGCGCGCTAACCAACTGCGCCACAGGGCCTTGCTCTGCTACCAACGGTCCGAAGACCGTACCCCCTACGGGATTCGAACCCGCGCTACCGCCTTGAAAGGGCGGCGTCCTAGGCCGCTAGACGAAGGGGGCTCGCCCCGGATTCCTCCGGACCGGCTTTCAACGTTTCCGTTGGGAGCCCGGATAGCTTATGACAGACGCGGCGGGTTTCCCAAACCGGCTGGTCAGAGCGCTAATCCGAGCTCTTCGATGCGGGCGGAGGTGCGCCAGCCGTCGGTGCGGAACTTCTCCAGCCACTCGGGGGTGGCCATGGATTCGACGACCACTTCGAGTGCTTCCTCGAAGCGGGCGCGCAGGTCGACCGGACTGCCGGCGAGGTCGACCAGGTACCGCTGCCCGGCGAGGGCGGCGGCTACGGTGCGGGTGAATCGGTCGGGGTCCGCGTCGCCGCGCAGCTGCCCCTGGTCGATCGCGCGCACCGCGAGAACCCTGGTGGCGCGCCCGAGTATCCGTCCGCCGCCGGATTGCACGTCGCGGTAGAAGTCCGGCTCGATGATCAGCCGGAATTCGGCCTGCACGATGATGTCGTGTTCGAGTCGCAGTGCGATCTCGTCGATCATGCCGTGCAGGGTGTCGAGTGCGCTCAGATCTGTTCTGGCCAGCCAACGTTCGGCCGAGGACCGATAGCGGTCGACGGCTGTCTCGAGGACCGCGCGTGCCAGATCTTCCTTGGAATCGAAATGAAAGTACATAGCGCCTTTGGTGGCGCGTGAACCCTCCAATATGCGGTTGAGCGATGCAGCGGCATAGCCGCTCTTCCCGAACTCAACGGCGGCGGACCTGATAATCGCCGCACGTGTCCGGCGGGCCCGCTCTTGCTGCCGTGCCATGCTCGAAACGCCTCCGAAGCCTACTCGCCGCCAATGACCCACCCCCAAAGGAACAAGACCCTTGGCGCGAAGTTATGAGTTTTATCAATACTTCAAACCGGGTTTTCGCCCAGTTTCAAACTTTCGGTACGAAAACTTGCGAAAATCCTGAAACACACCAGCTGGTATAGTTTTCCTGCCCGGGTGCGCCGCAGGGGGTGCGCACCCGGGTATTTCTTTGTCTCGGATCTGCCTCCTGCGGCATCGAATCGGGTAAGCCACGACAAGCCGGACCGGTCGCGACACGTTCGGGCACATCAACGATAAGCCGAATTCCGGATCCGCCGGGTGGGTCGACGATTCTTCCGGAATTCACCAAGGCGTCACCGTACCCGGAAATCCCTTCCGACACGCGGCAAACCGGAGAGTAAGGCTTCAAGTCGATCCGGATATCTGTTACAGCAAACATTTCGCAACCAATTCCAGTGTCCGCTCGAAAGTCGAATTAGCCAGCGCCCCAGCCGGGTTCACACACAAAGCGGAGTCGATCGGTCAACCGACCAGCGATCGCCCAATCCGCGCCGGATCGGCCGACATTCCGCGCAAGAACACCGGATGATCCCACCGTTACGCCCAAAGGCATTGGTAGCCAACATGTTTCGATACTAGCCAGGGTGTGTCCCAGCGAACAAAGCTGGGTGCCAATTATTTACCGCATGCGCGATCACACCCCACACCCGCCTTGCCAACGGAGACAGCATGTCTCGGCTACCGGCGAACCCCGGACATTGATATCGCACCCCATCGCCGCCCGCTGGCCAACCCCCGGTTAGGGGTTTCGGCACCCGCGCCACTACACTTGCCTACCGCGCCCCTATAGCTCAGTTGGTAGAGCTACGGACTTTTAATCCGCAGGTCGTAGGTTCGAGCCCTACTGGGGGCACCGCATCGGGCACCCGGTCACACACCGGGTGCCCGGTTCATTTCCGCAGGTAGCACGGCCGGGCCGGGTAGCACGACATATCGGCGAAACGCGACCTGCCGCGGACGAAACACCACACTCCACCCGGGCTTTCCCCTACCCTGAGCCCGACCCCGGGATACGGGGACACCCTCGACGAAGGTGGAGCTGATGACTTCTTTCGATGATTTGCTCTCCCAGGTTCCGATCGGTCAGATCGCCGAAAAACTCGGTGTCGACCAGGCCACCGCGACCAACGCGGTGAAAGCCGCCCTGCCCGCCCTGCTCGGCGGTCTGCAGGCCAACGCGAACAAGCCGGAGGGTGCGGCCTCGCTGGTCGACTCCCTGGAAGGACATGGCGACCTCGTCGACGGCGGGGTCGATATCAACCAGGTCGATACCAAGGCGGGCGCCCAGATCGTCGACAACGTCTTCGGCGAGGAGAAGAACACCGTGATAAGCGCGCTCGGCAATACCGAGGGCGCTGGCGGCAACGACCTCATCGCGAAGGTGATGCCGATGCTCGCCCCCATCGTGCTCGCCTTCCTGGCCAAGCAGATGAGCGGCGGCGGACAGGGTGGCGGGCAGGCATCGGGCGGCGCGATCGGCGACATCCTCGGCAATCTGCTGGGCGGCAGTTCCAAGAGCGGTGGACTCGGCGGGGCGCTCGGCGAGGCGCTGGCCAAGAACGCGGGCGGCGCGCTCGGCAACGTGCTCGGCGGCCTGTTCGGCAAGAAGTGAGATTTTCCGGGGGCGGGAGCTAACAGGCCGTGGCCCGCGGCGATACACCTTGCGCTGCGGGCCGCGGCAGGGGAACGAACGATCACACTTCGTGCGAACCCGCCTAGACTCGCAAGGGTCGCCCTACGCCAACGACGGCGTATGACGTGCACCACCGTGAAACGCGAGGGCTATCGATGCGTTTCGCATCACACCTACGGTGCCGTAAGGTATGGCCGCATCGGCAACGGTCTACGTTGGGGGGATGACCAGCACGACCGGACGCACTCACTGAAGGGCTTATACATGGCAAGGGATCTGACTCAACTCGAGCTGCTCACGGAGTTGGAGCCGGTTGCCGAACAGAACGTCAACCGGCACCTCTCCCTGGCAAAGGAATGGCATCCGCACGACTATGTCCCGTGGGACGAAGGCCGCAATTTCGCGGCACTCGGGGGCGTGGACTGGGACCCGGAACAGTCCCGGCTGAACGAGGTCGCGAAAGCGGCCATGATCACGAACCTACTCACCGAGGACAACCTGCCCTCGTATCACCGCGAGATCGCCGAGAACTTCTCTCAGGACGGCGCGTGGGGTACCTGGGTCGGGCGCTGGACGGCCGAGGAGAATCGCCACGGCATCGTCATGCGCGATTATCTGGTGGTCACCCGTGGCGTCGATCCCGTCGCGCTGGAGGAAGCGCGGATGGTCCACATGACCAACGGGTTCGCCTCGCCGACCGAGGCCGACGCGGGCTTCCTGCACTCGGTCGCCTATGTCACCTTCCAGGAGTTGGCCACCCGGGTCAGCCACCGCAACACCGGCAAGGTCTGTGACGACCCGATCGCCGACCGCATGCTCCAGCGCGTCGCCGCCGACGAGAACCTGCACATGATCTTCTATCGCAATATGTGCGGCGCGGCCATCGATCTGTCCCCGGATCAGGCCATCGAGGCGATCACCCTGATCCTGGAGAACTTCCGGATGCCCGGCGCCGGAATGCCCAACTTCCGCCGCAATGGCGTGCTCATGGCCAAACACGGCATCTACGACCTGCGCCAGCATCTCGAAGAGGTGGTGCAGCCGGTGCTGAAGAAGTGGAACATCTTCGAGCGCAACGATTTCACGCCGCGCGGCGAGGCCGTGCGCGAGCGACTCGGCCTGTTCCTGGACAAGCTCGGCAAGGACGTCATCAAGTTCGAGGAGCAGCGCGATCGCATGCTCGCCCGCGAGGCGAAGAAGCGCGAGCTCGCCGACGTCGGCGCGCGCTGACCGGCAGTACCCGTACATACAGCTGTAGCGTCGGCCGCCGGAATGTCCGGCGGCCGACGGGTTTTCGAATATCGGGCAACCGCTCCGCGCTATTTCAGCGGCAGCGCGCCATCGACACCGCCGACATCGGTGATCTTCCATCCCGAGTTCTTGTCCAGGGTGACGTTGTAGGTGGCGGTGCTCTGTGTGCCCTGCGGATTCTGCGCATTCGTGGCATTGACGTTCACGAACACGTTCACCTTGTATATGCCGCCCTGTTCGGATGCCACCGTCGCGGTGATCGGCGTCGCGGTGGAGGTGAACTTCAACGGCACCAGAATCTGTTGTAACTGCGGGGCGGTCTGATCGAACTTACCCGCCAACTGATCGGTGGTATTGGCCTTCAGTTTCGCTATCCAGGAGTTGACATCCTGATAGTTGACGGTGGCCGCGCCGACCGCATAATCGGTGGCAACTTGTTCGGCCTTGTGATCATTCGCGTCCCGAGTTCTTCGATCCGCGAGATCCGATTTGGCGGACCACAGAAATCCGGCGAGTACGACGACCGCGATACCGAGCACCGCGATCAACGCGGTTTGAATCACCGTGGAAACGCGGATCTGCACGGTTCCCGATCTGCCCGCCGGTTTCGGATCCTTCGTCTCCGGTGCGGTCTCGGTCTTCGCGGTATCCGTGCCATCGTCGGCCCGGTCCACCGCGGCGGCGCTATCCGATGCGGCCGTGGTTTCGGGTGCGTCGCCGCTGTCGGTCCGTTCTTCCATGTCGTTCTCTCCGATGCGTGACTGCCTGGCCTATAACTGTCCGACCTACTCCGGGGTGATTCGCAGGTACGACGCCATTCTCGCTGGTCACGGTGGGGCGTCTCGGGACAAGGCTACTGAACGCGTTACGTTCACTGTCTGAGCCAGCTTAGCTCCGTGGTACGGCTTACCCCTATGGCCGCCGAAACCGCGTTGCGGAGCGCGTAATTCCGGCAGTCTGATGCTGACGCCGCGGATTCGATCGCATCTCCCCGGGGTAGGTCCGCAGGCGTACCCGTCGGACATGTGCGGCGTCCGCGCCGCAGAGCCGATGCGGAACTGCGAGAAAGGGGCCGAGATGACAACAGCGGATGGCGCGAAACTGCTCGCGGGCAAGGTGGTCGCGATCACCGGCGGCGCGCGCGGCATCGGCCGGGCGACGGCGGAGGCGTTCCTGCGCTCGGGCGCCGCGGTCGCGATCGGCGATATCGATGTCGAACTGGTCGCCAAAACCGCCGCCGAATTGGGCGCCGAACCGGACGCGCGCATGCTCGGCCTCCCCGTGAACGTCACCGACAAGGCCGCGTTCGCCGCCTTCCTCGACGAGGTGGAACGGGAGTTCGGCCCGCTCGACGTGCTCGTCAACAACGCGGGCATCATGCCCACCGGGTTGTTCGCCGAGGAGGACGAGGCGATGACGGAGCGGATCATCGATATCAACCTGCGCGGCGTGATCATCGGATCCCGTTTGGCCACAAGGCGTTTCCTGGCGCGCAAAAGCGGCCACCTCATCAACATCGCATCTCTCGCCGGAGCACAGGGCTTTCCGGGCCTGGCCACCTACTGCGCCACCAAACACGCGGTGGTCGGCTTCTCCTCTGCATTGCACCTCGAGTTGAAGGAGCACGGCGTACATGTCTCGGTGGTACTGCCCGGAATCGTGCGCACCGAACTCTCGGCGGGCGCGAAGATGCCCGGCTGGATCGAACCGCTCACCACGGTGGATCCCGAGGACGTGGCAAATGCCATCGTGCGCACCGTAATTCGGGAGAAGGCGCTCGTCACCGTGCCGCGGCGATTGGCGGCGATCATCAAGTCGGCGCAGCTGCTGCCGTATCGGGCGCAGCTGGCGGTCGCCGCATTCACCGGTGCGACAACGGCTTTCACCCAGCCAGATCCGACGGTCCGGGAGATCTATCACCGCCGCCTGCGCGAGCAGTAGCGCTCGATCAGGTCGGCTGCCGCAGCAGCGCCTCGCCGAACCGTTCCAGCTCGCACCGCACCCGATCGAGCGGACCCGAATCCCGTTGTGCGCGTGCCAGAATCAGCGCGCCCTCAATGGCGCTGATGGCCAACGTCGCGACGGCCGCGGCCCGCGACTGCGGAACACCGTGCTGCCAAAGGGCATTCGCAAGCGCGGCCTCCCAAGCCGCATAGGACTCCCCTGCGGCCCGGCGCGCCTCGACCGCCTCGCCCGGCTCCAGCGCGGCCGCGGTGATCGGGCAGCCCGCCTCGTAGCCGGAATCCACCAGGCGCTGCCGGAAGTAGTCCACACAGATCCCCATGGCGACCACCGGGCCGTCGGCCGCGACCAATCCGGTGATCATCGCGCCGAATTCGCGGCCGGCCCGCTCGGTGGCCTCCCTCGCCAATTGCGCTTTGCCGCCGGGGAAGTAGTGATAGATCGATCCGCGCGCGGCGCCGCTGCGATCGATGATGTCCATCAGCGCCGTCCCGGCAATCCCCCGCTCGCGGAACAATTCGGAGGCTGTGGTGAGCATCCGCTCCCGGCCGTCCGAGCTGCGTCCCATGACGCAGATCATACTTCCGATGACCGGGCCTTTCGGACCCGCTCGGCGCGAAATGAGCAGACCGGTCGGCGTCTACGGCTGTCAAGCACGGCGTGATTCCGGCCACTTTCCGGCGAATGCGAAAATGGTGGGCATGACTGCGGCGACCGAGGCGAAGACCGGGCTGCGGATCGGACCGTATCCGGTCGATCCGCCGGTCGTGCTCGCCCCGATGGCGGGCATCACCAATCTGGCCTTTCGCAAGCTGTGCCGCGAATTCGGCAGCCCGACCTCGATCTACGTATGCGAGATGATCACCGCCCGCGCGGTGGTCGAGCGCAATGAGAAGACGCTGCACATGATGTCCTTCGACGCCGACGAGCACCCGCGCTCGATGCAGCTCTACGGCGTGGATCCGGCCACCCTCGGCGAGGCGGTGCGGATCATCGTCGGCGAGGGTTGGGCCGACCACATCGATATGAACCTCGGCTGCCCGGTGCGCAAGGTCACCCGGCTCGGCGGCGGCTCGGCATTGCCGTACAAGCGGCGGCTTTTCGCCAATATCGTTCGTGAAATGGTCGCTGCCGCAGGCGATGTGCCGGTCACCTTCAAATTCCGCATCGGCATCGACGACGATCACCACACCTATCTCGACACCGGCCGCATCGCCGAAGCCGAAGGCGCCGCGGCGGTGGCCCTGCACGCCCGCACCGCCGCCCAGCTCTACTCCGGACAGGCGGATTGGAGTGCGATCGCCCGGCTCAAGGAGGCCGTCACCACCATCCCGGTCCTCGGCAACGGCGATATCTTCAGCGCCGCCGACGCATTGGCGATGGTGGCCGAGACCGGCTGCGACGGCGTGGTGGTCGGACGCGGCTGCCTCGGCCGTCCGTGGCTGTTCGCGGAGTTGTCCGCCGCGCTGCGCGGCGAGCCCATTCCGGACGGCCCGGCACTCGGCCGCGTCGGCGAGGTGCTGTACCGCCACGCCAGCCTGCTGGTCGAACACGACGGCGAGGACAAGGCCATGCGGGACATCCGCAAGCACATGGCCTGGTACCTGATGGGCTTCCCCGTCGGCTCACACCTGCGCCGCCAGTTCGCGACGGTCTCCAGCCTGACCCAAATCGAAGACCTCGTCGGACAACTCGACCCGGACGTCCCCTTCCCAGCCGACGCCCAAGGACCACGCGGCCGACAAGGTTCCCCACAGACGAAGGTCGTTCTCCCGGAGGGCTGGCTCGACGACCCAGAGGACGACACCGTCCCGTCCGCCGCCGACGTCATGCACAGCGGCGGCTGACCGAACGACTCGCGCCGCATTTCCGCAGGTGCACCGGTCGCCGTGCCGGAATCGTTATCATGGCGGGATCGGTCATGCCGGTCGGCATAGCGGTCGCGGCGGAAAACGAAAAGCGAGGGTTCGTTGGTGGGTGACGATCGGCACGGGCATTCGCCACGGCCTTCAGGTCGCGCCCCGTGGGAGCGATATCCCGCGGCGGAGTACACCGAACGAGACGGTGCGCGCGCGTCTCGGCGTGCCCGCCACGCGGACGAGGCTCCCGCATCCGGACCGGCGCCGCTGACGGTGCACGAGTTGGTCGAGCGGGTGGACAGTGAGCGTTCGGGTCGCGCGACGCATGCCGCCCGGCCGAACGGCGCGAAGATCGGAACCGGATCCCCTGCAACGGGATTCGGCGCAGGGGTCGATTACTCCGTCGATAACGGTAGCGAATCCGACTCGGCCGCAAATCAATACGCCGACCCGGCAATAGAACTATCCTATCCCGCCGCGCATTCCGAACCGATCACCGCGGGTTCGCCTGTGCTGCAGGATATCCTGTCCAGCCAGCCGGAATCCGCGCCCGCGTCCCAGATCACCGACAAACTACCTGCGGTCATCGAAAATGACACGGCCGCAACGGAATCCGACGATAATACGGCCCGGCCGAAAACCGTCGGGCTGACCCGCCTCGCGCTGAACAAACAGCGCAAACGCCGCAGGCTACGCCTGGCCGGGCAGGTCACCGGCGCGCTGTTCGCGGTCATCGCGCTGGTGCTCACCGGCGGCGGCTGGGCCTACCAGCGCTATACCGACAAGCAGTTCACGCATGTCTCGGCCATCGATGACGACAAGACCGATGTCATCGATTCCGATGGTCAGCTCGGTGACGAGAACTTCCTGATCGTCGGCACCGACTCCCGCGCGGGCGCCAACGGTGACGTCGGTGCGGGCACAACGGCGGATGCGGACGGCGCCCGCTCCGACACCGTCATGCTGGTCAACATTCCAGCCAGCCGGGCCCGGGTGGTCGCGGTCTCCTTTCCGCGCGATCTCGACGTCACCCGCCCGGCGTGCCAGGGCTGGAACAACGACAAGGGCACCTACACCGACGACACCTATCCGTCCGCCATCGGCGACAAACTCAACGCCGTATACGCCCTCGGCGGACCGAAATGCCTGGTGAACGTCATCCGCAAGATGTCGGGCCTGAATATCGGCCATTTCATCGGCATCGATTTCGCCGGATTCGAGGCGATGGTGAATCAGGTCGGCGGCGTCGAGGTGTGCGCGCCGAAACCGGTCGTCGACGGTGTGCTCGGTACCGTGCTGGACCATCCCGGTAAGCAAAGGATCGACGGCGCAACGGCTTTGAACTATGTGCGGGCCCGCCACGTCTACGGCGAGGAGCGCAGCGATTACGACCGCATCCACCGGCAGCAGCGCTTCCTGTCCTCGCTGCTACGCGAATCCCTATCCAGCAGAGTGCTATTCGACCCCGGCAAGTTCAACGGGTTCATCAGCGCGTTCACCGCGCACACCTTCGTCGACAATGTGAAGACCCCGGATCTGCTGATGCTCGGGCGTTCGCTGCAGAAGATGGACGCCGGTTCGGTGACCTTCCTGACCGTGCCGACCGCCGGAACCACCTCCTACGGCAACGAGATTCCGCGCGAGGCCGATATCAAGGCGATCTTCCGCGCCATCATCGACGACCAGCCGCTGCCCGGTGAGAAGAAGTCGCAGCAGCCGCAGACCTCCACCACCCAGCCGCCCGCGCCGCCGAAGCTCACCGCGGTCGATCCGCGAACCGTCACGGTTCAGGTGACCAACGGCTCGGGCGTGGCGGGCGCCGCCCAGCGCACCGCGACCAAGCTGGCCAATCAGACCTTCCAGATCTACAGCACCACCACCTCGCCGGACGGCATCTCACCGACCACCAGGATCAGGTACAGCCCGGGCCACGAGGCCGAGGCGGCGACGCTGGCCAGCGCGGTGCCCGGTGCGACGCTGGAGCAGACGAGTGAGCTGGGCAGCATTGTCGAACTGCTCATCGGATCGGATTTCGGCGGCACCGTGCGGGCGCCGACACCGGTCGCCGCACCGCTGCCCGAGCTGCCGCCGGAGAGCAGGACTGCGACGCCGGTCACTCTGCCGCCGGATCTGGAGCACGTCAACGCCGCCGACGAGGCCTGCACCTGATTTCCGGCCGTCAACTGCGGCAACACCGGCGCTAACGATCGGCACCCGGCATTAACCGAGTGTTCGTGACTTGGACAGCGCCGGGAACTAATGTCTGATTTCATGCGTGTCATCTACAACGAGCAAATGGCGGATCTCGCCCACCTGTTGGGTGAGATGGCCGGTCTGGCGGGTTCGGCAATGGATCGGGCCACCCAGTCGCTGCTCCAGGCCGACCTAGCTCTGGCGGAGCAGGTGATCACCGAATACGACCGGATCGCCGAAATGATCCAGGAGGCCGAGGAGAAAGCGTTTGCTCTGCTTGCATTGCAGGCGCCCGTCGCGGGTGATCTGCGCCAGGTGGTGAGCGCGATCCAGATCGTCGCCGATGTGAATCGGATGGGTGCGCTGGCCCTGCACGTGGCCAAGGTGGCACGCCGCCGTCACCCGAATCATGCGCTGCCGGAGGCGGTCAACGGATACTTCGCCGAGATGGGCCGCATCGCCGTCAATATGGGCGCGGGCGCGAAAGAGGTTCTGGAGACCCGGGATCCGGAGCGGGCCGCGCAGCTCAACGAGGACGACGAGGCGATGGACGATCTGCACCGTCACCTCTTCACGCTGCTGATGGACCGCGATTGGAAGTACGGCGTCGCCGCCGCCGTCGATGTCACCCTGCTCGGCCGCTACTACGAGCGCTTCGCCGACCACGCCGTCGAGATCGGCCGCCGCGTCATCTTCCTGGTCACCGGCGTTCTACCCCCGGATCCGGACGCCGAGTCGTAATACCCGTCCGGTGAAAATCTTTGCCGGACAATGTAATTGAGGCACGCACCCGAATCAGGTTGCCGCACAACGAAAAAGGGCCCGCCTACCTGGCGGGCCCTTTTCGCGTAGGGTGGCTGGGCTTATCCGAAGCGGCCGGAGATGTAATCCTCCGTCGCCTTCTTGCCCGGGTTGGAGAAGATCTTCTCGGTGTCGTCGATCTCGATCAGCTTGCCGGGCTTACCCTGCGCCTCGAGGTTGAAGAAGCCGGTCTGATCGCTCACCCGCGCCGCCTGCTGCATATTGTGCGTGACGATGACGATGGTGAATTCCTTCTTCAGCTCGGTGATCAGATCCTCGATCGCGAGCGTGGAGATCGGGTCGAGCGCCGAACACGGCTCATCCATCAGCAGCACATCGGGCGAGACCGCGATGGCCCGCGCGATGCACAGACGCTGCTGCTGACCACCGGACAGGCCACCGCCCGGCTTGTCCAGCCGGTCCTTGACCTCGTTCCACAGGTTGGCGCCGCGCAGCGAGCGCTCGGCGACCTCGTCGAGCTCCTTCTTGTTGCGCACACCCTGCAGCTTCAGCCCGGCCACCACATTGTCGCGAATCGACATGGTGGGGAACGGGTTCGGGCGCTGGAACACCATGCCGATGGTGCGGCGCACGCCCACCGGGTCGACCTGCGAGCCGTAGATGTCCTCGCCGTCCAACAGCACCGCGCCCTCGACGCGGGCGTTCGGGGTCACCTCGTGCATCCGGTTGAGCGAACGCAGCACGGTGGACTTACCGCAACCCGACGGACCGATGAAGGCGGTCACGCTGCGCGGCAGCACTGTCAGGGACACATCGGCGACGGCATGGAATTTGCCGTAGTAGATGTTCAGGTCTTTGACGTCGATCCGCTTGGCCATCTGAATATCCGTTCGGTTCTATCGATTCCGCGTGAGCAGCTTGTTGACGGCCGCCGCTGCCACGTACAGCAGGGCGATGAGCAGGATCAGCGTCAGCGCCGCACCCCAGACCCGCTCGCGACCGGGCTCCAGCGGGTTTTGCAACTCCTGGTACATCAACAACGGCAGCGAGGCCATATTTCCGTTGAAGATATTGGTGTTGATCGACTTGCTGTAGCCGACGAGGACCAGCACCGGCGCGGTTTCACCCATCACGCGAGCCAGCGCGAGCAGCATGCCGCTCACCATGCCGGGCAGCGCGGTCGGGACGACGATGCGCACGATCGTCTTCCACTTCGGGATGCCGAGCGCGTACGAGGCCTCGCGCAGTTCGTCGGGCACCAACTTCAACATTTCCTCGGTGCTGCGCACCACGACCGGCAACATCAACAGCACTAATGCCAGCGAAACCGCCAGCGCGCTCTGCGGCGCACCGAAGGTCGCGATCCACAGCGCGAAGATGAACAGCGCCGCGACGATCGACGGCACACCGGCCAGGATGTCGACCATGAAGGTGGTGACCCGCGCCAGCGGCCCGCGACCGTATTCGACCAGGAAGATCGCGGCCATGATGCCGAGCGGCACCGCGATCACGGCGGCGATCGCCGACTGCACGATGGTGCCGTAGATCGCGTGGTAGACGCCGCCACCGTACTGGTCGGGCAGGATGCCCTTCTGCGATTTCTGCCACCAGGTGGCCGAGGCCACCGCGTGAAAACCCTTGGCCAGCACCACGAACAGCACCCAGATCAGTGGGACCAGCGCGATGCCGAAGCACAGCCAGACCGTCGCGGTGGCGAGCTGATTCTTGATCCGGCGGGCGGTGCTCACGTGACGAAACGTCGGCGCCTTGATCGGTTTGTCGAGTGTCGCGGTCATCAGCCGTTCACCCTTCCTCCGGCCACCAGCCGGGCCAGCGCGTTCACCACGAAGGTCAGCGCGAAGAGGACGAAACCGGCCGCGATATACGCGCCGGTCGGCAGCGGTGAGCTGAATTCCGCTGCAGCGGCGGCGATCTTGGACGCGAAGGTGTATCCGCCGTCGAACAGCGACCAGTGCCCGGCCTTCGGCGAGGTGTGCAGCACGATCAACACCGCGATGGTCTCGCCGAGGGCGCGGCCGAGTCCGAGCATGGAACCGGCGATGACACCGCTGCGGCCGTAGGGCAGCACGGTCATCCGCACCATCTCCCACTTGGTCGCGCCGAGCGCGTGCGCCGCCTCGATATGGGTGAGCGGCGTCAAATGGAAGACCTCACGCGATACCGAGGTGATGATCGGCAGGATCATCACCGCGAGGATGATGCCCGCGGTGAAGATGTTGTTGCCGCCCTCGATCGAGACATTGCCGTCGGAGAAGAGGAAGAACCAGCCGAGTTTGTCGTTGAGGAACTGTTGCACCGGCCCGAGTTTCGGCGCGAGCACCAGCACACCCCACAGGCCGAAAACGATCGACGGCACCGCGGCGAGCAGATCGACCAGCATCGCGAACGGGCGGGCCAGCGCCTTCGGCGAGTAGTGGGTGAGGAACAGCGCGATGCCGACACCGATCGGCACCGCGATCACCAGCGCGAAAATCGAACTCAGCACCGTCACCATGAACAGGTCGCGAATGCCGAACCGCAGGTGATCGGCATTGTTGGTGACGAACTGGGTGCTGGTGAAGAAGTTCGCCTCGTTCGCCCTGATCGACGGGATCGCGCGGATCAGCAGGAACAGTGCGATCAGCGCGATGGCGGCGACGATGGTCGCACCCGCCGTCGTCGCGAGCGCACGGAAGGTGAATTCCGCCCACGCGCGGTGCGCTGCTGGTGCGCGGCCCTTGGTTGGGGCCGGCTCGGTGCTCGGTTCACTCGACATGGGGGCAGATTCTCCAACCGCCCGCGGGCCCATCGAATCCGACGAGCCCGCAGGGGTCACCTCAGGGTGCGCGGTCATTACTAATCAATCAGGAGATGGCGTTGATCGCCGCGGTCAGCTTGGTCTTGAACTGATCGGGGATCGGGATGTATCCGGCACCGTCGAGGCCCTGCTGGCCGTTGGTGGTGGCGGAGGTCAGGAACGCCTTGACCGCCTTGGCGACATCGGCGTCCTTGTACTTCGAGCAGACGATTTCGTAGGTGGCGAGCATGATCGGGTACGCGCCCGCGGTGGTCGGCTTGTAGAACGAGCTGGTGTCGAGCACCAGGTCGTTGCCCTCGCCCTTGATCTTCACACCGCTGATCGCCTTACCCGCGGACTCGACGGTCAGCTTGACCGGGTCCTTGCTCGCCGAGGTGACGATGGCGGCCATGGACAGGTTCTGCGACTTGGCGAAGGACCACTCGTTGTAGGTGATGGAACCCTTGGTGCTCTTGATGGCGGCCGAGGTGCCCTCGTTACCCTTCGCGCCCTCACCGGTGCCGCCGTTGAAAACCTTGCCCGCGCCCTTGCCCCACGCGCCGTCCGATGCGCCGTTCAGGTAGAGCTGGAAGTTGTCGGTGGTGCCCGAGTCGTCGGAGCGGTAGATCACCGAGATCTTGTCCGAGCCGAGCTTCGCGTTCGGGTTGAGCGCCTTGATCTCCGGCGCGTCCCAGGTCTTGATGGTGCCGTTGAAGATCTTCGCGGCGGTCGGGCCGTCGAGCACCAGATCGCTCACGCCGTCGAGGTTGTAGGTGATGGCGATCGGGCCGAAGACGGTGGGCAGATCCCATGCGGGCGAGCCGCAGCGGTCCGCGGCCTTCTGCGGCTCCTGCTTGTTCGGGTCGAGCGGCGAGTCGGAGCCACCGAAATTGGTTTGACCGCCGAGGAATTCGCTCACGCCGGCACCGGAACCGCTGGAGGTGTAGTTCAGGGTGTATCCGCTGCAGTTGGATTCGTAGGCGGCGACGAAGCGGTCCATCGCGTTCTTCTGCGCGGACGAACCGCTGGCCTTCAGCGCCTTGGTGCCGCCACAGTCGACGTTGACCTTGCTGGCCGAGGTGTCGGAGCTGCCGCCGGTGTTGTTGTCGCTACCACAACCGGCGACGGTCATGGCGCCGACGGCGAGCACGCCGACCAGGGCGCTGCTGCGCTTGAAGTTCACTATTCCTCCGGAATGGCGTCATGCACGCCCGGTCCCTCGCCGCCAGCGACTGCTTGCAGGTCGCTCGTGACGGTCAGCCCCGGGCGGGTGATGTGGTGCTGTTCGCGGGGAACTTGCGCACCAGGCCGCAGTATGCAGCCCACAAGTAACGTAGGTTCGGCCGGTTGACAGTTGGCTCGAGCTGAGTGAACGGGAGGTGAACAGCCCGGCGCGATTGAGTCTGGTATGTGTGACATTTGCCCCAATTTTACTGGGAGCTTCTTTACCCGCCGCTTTCCATTCAGTCGCGCGACGGTTGGGCCGCCGCGTAGGCGACATCGATATGGGCGGGCGCGAAGCCGAGCCGGGTATAGGTGTGCACGGCGGCGGTGTTGTCCGCCTCGGTGTAGAGCAGCACCTCGGCGAGACCGCGATCGCGCAGGTGATGCAGCCCGGCGAGGGTGAGCAGCCGACCAAGTCCGCGCCCCTGCGCCGCCGGGTCGATGCCGACCACATAAACCTCGCCGACCGGCGGGTTTTCCTCGAAATGCACCTTGGTCCAATGGAATCCGAGCAGGCGCTCCGGAGCATCCGCGGCCGCGGCGAGAAACAGGCCCGCCGCGTCGAACCAGGACTCCGCGCGACGGTCCGCGAGATCCCTTTCGGACCAACCGCCCTGTTCCGGATGCCAGGCGAATGCGGCGTTGTTCACCCGCAGGATTTCGGCGTCGTCGGCCGGGCCCGCATAGGTCCGCAGCACGATGCCCTCCGGCACAACCAGCTCCGATAGCTCAGATGTAGCCAGAGGTCGTCGCATCTGCCACAACTCCCGCGCTCTACCCAGCCCGAGCCGGGCCGCGACGGCCCGCGCGGCGGGAAGATCACCGTGTGCCCACACTCGGGCGCCCGCACCGCCTTCGGCCAGCGCGGCCGACACCAACTCCGCGCCGATTCCATTGCCGCGCATGGCCGGATCCACCGCCACCTCGGCCATCGCCGGATGCTCACCGTGCGCGGCAACCAGATTCGCGTATCCGGCGATCCGGCCGTCTCGCTCGGCGATCAGATGCCGGGCGCCGTCGCGGGTCAGCGAGAGCACGGCCTGTTCCGAAACCGGTGCGACACCATCGACTTTCGTCGCGGCATCGAGCAATTCCCGCACCGCGGTGGCGGATTCGTCGTCGAGCCGATCGGACCAGTCACTCATCGCCGCATCTCCCGTTCGCCGTGCGCATTCCGAAGGTCAACGGGCACAACAGAGCTCGCTCACCGGACATTCCACACGACTACTTGGCCGAGCCGTTCACCGGTGCGAGCGGTTCGTCGGAACCCTCCGACTCCTCATCTGGGAAGGCCACCGGCTCGCCCTTGGCGCTCGTGCGGGCCGGGCGCACCGCCTTGTACCCGACATTGCGCACCGTGCCGATCAGCGATTCGTACTCGCTGCCGAGTTTGGCGCGCAGCCGTCGCACGTGCACGTCGACCGTGCGGGTGCCGCCGAAGAAGTCGTAACCCCACACCTCCTGCAGCAACTGGGCGCGGGTGAAGACGCGGCCCGCGTGCTGGGCGAGGTATTTGAGGAGTTCGAACTCCTTGTACGTCAGGTCGAGTGGGCGGCCGCGCAGCCGGGCGGTGTAGGTGCCCTCGTCGATGACCAATTCACCCAGGGTGATCTTGCCGGTGTTCTCCGGACTGGCCGCACCGCCGTTGCGGCCGACCAGCAGCCGCAGCCGGGCGTCGAGTTCGGCGGGTCCGGTGCTCGGCAGGAGGATGTCGTCGAGTCCCCAATCGGCGTTGACCGCGACGAGCCCGCCCTCGGTGAGCACCGCGACCACCGGCACCGACGAACCGGTGCTGCCGAGCAGTCGGCACAGGCCGCGGGCGGCGGCGAGATCGGTACGCGCGTCGACCAACGCGATATCCGCACTGCCCGTCTCGAGCAACGATGACACCTCGGTCGGCGCGGGCCGCACATTGTGTGCGAGCAGCGCGAGCGATGGCAGCACCGACTCGGGGTTGGGGTCGGAGGTCAGCAGGAGCAGCTCCACGGAGGCCCTCCTCCCATCTCGTAGCCACGCGGAGCACAGCGCACTCCGCTGAGCCACGTCGCTAATCACAGGTAATCGACTGCAAGATTAGCGTGTCCAGGGCCATGACCACGCCTTCCGGTCACTGTGGTGTGTACCGCGTCGATCGAACGGGTCGGTTCGGCCCGCCGCGTTCGGTCGCGCGCGCCGACTAGGGTGCTGTGTTATGCGCAAGCTGATCATCGGGCTGCTTTGTCTGGCGGGACTTGCGGTGGTGATCGATTTCGGCGCCGCCGCCTTCTCCGAGTACACGGTGTCCCGTGCGCTGCGCCACGGCGCCGATTTGACCGCCGACCCCGAGGTGACGATCCACGGCTTCCCATTTGTGTTGAAGGCGTTGGACGGCAAGCTGAACGGCGTCGATATCAAGGCGTTCAGCAAGCGGCCGGACATTCCGGGCGAAATCAGCGTCGAGGCCACGCTGACCGGAGTGCACCTGCCCGCCGCCAGCCTCGTCGACGGCAATTTGCGCAATGTCCTGGTGGATCGGGTGGAGGGCCGAATGGTGCTGCGGCCCGAGGCACTCGGCCGGTTCTTCAATATCCCCGATCTGGAAGTGCATTTGGATCCGGACGACAAATCCGACAAAAGCCTCCGCTCGGGCGGCGCGGACGGATCCAATGCGAGCAAGAACACATCGGATACGCAGTCGCTGGTGCTCACCGGCACGCTGCCGGTGCTGCCGGGCGCGCGCTACGGCGGTCAAAAGGTCAGCGTGAAGGCGAATCTCATGCTGGACAGCGAGCACAACCAGATGCGGTTCATCGCGACCGGCCTCTACCGCGGCTCCGGCGTCGACGCCATGCCGACCGCGGTGATCCCCGACGCCGATCAGCCCGCGGTGCTCGAGCAATTCACCCGTACCATCGACACCAAGGAATTGCCGTTCGGTGTCCGGCCCGCCAAAGCCTTCCCACGGGGTGGCTGGATCGTGGTGGAGGGCAGCGGCCAGAACATGACGATCGACCTCGACCGATTGCAGCGACCATGATCGAAATCACAATTCTCGCGGTGATATTGCTGGCCGCCATCGCGGTCGGCGTGCTGTGGCGCCGCCGCGAAGGGCGGGTACGCACCGCCGACGTATCGTCCGATGAATCTACCCGCGCCGAATTGCTCGCCGCCGCGGGCATAACCGGATCCGGGCCCGCCGTACTGCATTTCTCCGCCGACTGGTGCGGCCCATGCGCCCAGGTGCGCAGGGTGATCGCTGATGTCACCGCGGAATTGGCCGAAACACCTTTGGCGCCAAGGGATATCGAGATCGACATCGATACCGAACCGACACTGGCCCGCGCGCTCAATGTGCTCTCACTGCCGACCACCTTCATCTTCGACGCCGAAGGGCGGGAGCGATTCCGAATCTCCGGCGTGCCCAAGGCGGGTGATCTGCGTTCGGCGCTGGTCCCGCTGACCGTATGACCGCCGCGTAACCCGGCTTTACATTCGTTGATCAGGAATGTGACCAACCCCGGGTCCAATTCCCCCGCAGAAACAGGTAAACTGCCTCTCGTGCAAGCCAACCACGAGCTGATGCTCACCAAGCGCCGCACAGTTGATCTGTGTCGCCTTGGCGGTTGTTGCTGCCTGTGCCGCTGAGCGGTCGACTCCCTCGGATACCCGCCGAGTCGACCTGCGTTCGTCGCGTAAGTGATCTCTGAATCCCAGGCGAACTGGCAATTATCCCGCCATCAGTCGTATTCAGCGCAGGAGTAGGCACAATGTCCGTAAATTCTCGTAATTCCTCCGTAGCCAACGTAATTCCCGGTCAGGTCGATGTTCGCGGCCCACGCTTCGCCGCCTGGGTCACCACCGGTGTCCTCGTGCTGGTGTTGATCGCCGCCGCGTTCTCCCGGCCGCTCGCCGCGGTGCTCATCGCCGTGCAGGCGGTCGTCTTCGCGATCGGCGCGCTCTACGGTCCGCGACGTCATCCATACGGCCGGCTCTTCGCCGCGTTCATCGCGCCGCGCCTGGAGCCGACCAAGGAAACCGAACCCGTTGCCCCGCTGCGGTTCGCCCAATTGCTCGGCCTGATCTTCAGCGCCGTCAGCCTGCTGGGATTCCTGGCGGGCTCCACCGTCGTCGGCGCCATCTTCGCCGGCTTCGCCCTGTTCGCGGCGTTCCTCAACGCCGCGTTCGGGATCTGCCTCGGCTGCCAGATCTACCCACTGGTCGCCCGCTTCCGCCGGACCCAGGCGGCCCCGGCCGGTGCCACACCGACCAGCTCACACTGACCCCTGCAAGTCATAGGGGCGTTCGGGCGGACCCATGTCCGATCGCCGCGCACCATGAAAGGAACAACATGGCTCGCTCCGATGTCCTGGTCTCCGTTGACTGGGCCGAAGAGAACCTCAACACACCCGGCGTGGTATTCGTCGAGGTCGACGAGGACACCTCCGCCTACGACAACGGGCACATCGAAGGTGCCGTCAAACTCGACTGGAAGAAGGACCTGCAGGATCAGGTTCGGCGCGACTTCGTGAACCAGGAGCAGTTCTCCGATCTGCTCTCCGCGCGCGGTATCGCCAACGACGACACGGTCATCCTCTA
This sequence comes from Nocardia sp. JCM 34519.1, assembly GCF_020361265.1. Lineage (NCBI taxonomy): Bacteria > Bacillati > Actinomycetota > Actinomycetes > Mycobacteriales > Nocardiaceae > Nocardia > Nocardia sp. JCM 34519.1. The sequence continues at coordinate 183,862 of NZ_JAIRBR010000006.1, read as the reverse complement.
CGGCGGCAACAACAACTGGTTCGCGGCATACGCCTACTGGTACTTCAAGCTGTACGGCCACAACAACGTCAAGCTGCTCGACGGCGGCCGCAAGAAGTGGGAGCTGGACGGTCGTCCGCTGTCCAAGGATGCGGTGAACCGCCCGGCCACCCAGTACAAGGCGGCCGCGCCGGATCTGTCGATCCGCGCCTTCCGCGACGAGGTCATCGACGCCATCGGCAAGAAGAACCTGGTCGACGTGCGTTCGCCCGACGAGTTCTCCGGCAAGATCCTGGCCCCCGCGCACCTGCCGCAGGAGCAGAGCCAGCGGCCCGGCCACGTCCCCACCGCGATCAACGTGCCGTGGAGCAAGGCCGCGAACGAGGACGGCACCTTCAAGTCGGATGCGGAACTGACCGAGATCTACCAGGAAGCCGGTCTGGACGGCGCCAAGGAGACCATCGCCTACTGCCGGATCGGCGAGCGTTCCTCGCACACCTGGTTCGTGCTGCAGGAACTGCTCGGCCACCAGAACGTCAAGAACTACGACGGGAGCTGGACCGAATACGGCTCCCTCGTCGGTGCACCGATCGAGTTGGGAGCGTAATCAACATGTGTGCAGCACCTACCCAGGGTCAGGCCATTCCGGCGGGCGTCGACGTGGAGAAGGAGACGGTCATCACCGGCCGCGTCCTGAGCTCCGACGGCCAGCCGGTCGGCGGCGCGTTCGTGCGTTTGCTGGACGGCAACGGAGACTTCACCGCCGAGGTTGTCGCCTCGGGCACCGGCGATTTCCGGTTCTTCGCCGCGCCCGGCGCTTGGACCGTGCGCGCGCTGTCTTCCTCTGGTAACGGGTCCGCTGAGGTCCGTCCGGACGGCGCGGGCATCCACAGCGTCGACGTCGCGGTGGCCAAGTAACCATCTGTTTGCCATCAACGGCCCCTTCGTTTGCCCACGATCCGGGAAGCGAAGGGGCCGTTTGTGTGCGGGGACGCCGGGGTCGTTAGACTCCAAATGTGGTCGTCTTCTTCGAAATCCTGCTGGTGGCCGTGGCCATCCTGATCGGGTGGTTCGGTCTGTACGTCTTCTACCGACTGTTCACCGAATCATGAGTGAGCTCGCGAGCGAGGGTTCCAATCCGGCCGAGCGAGCGAGCGAACAGATGAACGGAACCGCTCCCGCCGATCCGTCCGCCCGGCGCAGCGGTGATCAGGCTGTGTCCGAAGCAGCCGAGCGGGCGAAAAGTACCGGCGGCCGGAACATTCCGGTGCTGCCGGACCTGCCGCTGCCCGACGATACGGCCAATCTGCGGCTCGGCCCCGACCTCAGCTCCTCCATGCTGGCGCTGCTGCCGATGGTCGGCGTGTGGCGCGGCGAGGGCGAGGGCAATGATCCCGACCGCGGCGACTACCGCTTCGGCCAGCAGATCGTGGTTTCCCACGACGGCGGCGACTACCTGGCCTGGGAGTCCCGGTCCTGGATCATCGAATCCGACGGCGGCTACGGCGGACCCGATCTGCGCGAGAGCGGATTCTGGCGGGTCGGCATCGACGGCGACGACGAGGTGATCGAGCTGCTGCTCACGCACAGCACCGGCATCGTCGAGCTGTTCTACGGGCAGGCGCTCACCCAGTCATCTTGGGAGCTGGCCACCGATGTGGTGATCCGCAGTCAATCCGGCATCGTCGTCGGCGGGGCCAAGCGGCTGTACGGCATCGTCGAGGGCGGTGACCTCGCCTATGTCGAGGAGCGGGTGGTCGCGGACGGTCCGCTCGAGCCGCGGCTGTCGGCCAGGTTGCAGCGGTATATCGGCTGATATCGCGTTATCGGACGCGGGCGTGTGCCATCCAGCAGAAGCTCAAGCTCGATCGGCCGGAACCGGTTAGGTACTCGGCCAATTCGCGTGGGCCCGCGTTGTCCACCAACTTCAGGCCGTGCGCGGTCAGGTGATCGGCCAGGGCGTTCGGGTCCAGGCCGGAGCGGATCGGTTCACCACGGGCGGCCAATCGGCGCAGGTATTCGGCGGCGCCCGGATATCGGCTCGGCTCGTCGATCGCACCCTGATCCCAATAATCGAAGACCACACTGGATCCGGCGCGGAAACGTGCGATTGCCGTCAGGGTCACGTCGACCTCGGGGTGGGTGAGGTAGGGCGCGACGCCTTCCCAGAGGAAGATCGTCCGCCGATCGCGTGCCACCTCGGCCGCGTCCAACACGTCGTCCAGCGACTGGTTGCCGAAATCCACCGGCACATAACGCACTTGCGCGGGCACCGCCCCGAAGGCGGCCCGCAGCCTGCGTTGCTTCCATTCCGCCGTGGCCGGATGATCCAGTTCGTACACCGCGACCGAACGCAACTCCGGCAATCGCTGCGCCCTGCTGTCCGCACCGGCACCGAGGATCACGACTTGTTCTGCGCCGGAACGGATTTCCCCGACGATCACCTGATCGAAGTACTTCGTCCGCGCGGTGACGTAGGCATACAATCCGGGCGCCTGCTGCTCGGCAGCCCACAGTAATCCGGCCCGCGCCAACGAGATTCGCAATCCCCACCGATACCAGGGGCTGATCAACCGCTCCGCGAAACGATCGGGATTGCGCAAGACCGAATCACGTGCCGCTGCCGCCCGCAGTACCGCGACCACTTCCGCGGTCCCGCTCCGCCCGGAATCACTCTGCATCCATCGAGCGTAATAACCGGAAACCCGTTGCCCCAGACGGCAATTTCTTGCCACCGATACTTGCCGCCGCTGGGAACGGGCGGATGACAGCGGCAGAAGCCCGGAAAAGGGAACAGCCCCCGAACCATACCGGTGCGGGCTTTCACCTGCACGGGTCCCGGTCGGACGGACCGGGGGCTCGGGGGCCGGGTGGCTGCCTGGAATTCGCTTCGCGCTCGCGCGGGTGAATTCCACCGGCAGCGGTGGCGCTAGCGGACAGCCACCTCACGTGTCCTATGAATAAGCATTCTCAGAACCACCTCCTTCCTCGTGTAACTACGAACTTAGCGAGGGTTCAGCGCGTCGGCAACGGAATTTCTCCACGGGCGGAACCGGCGGCAGATCCGGTCGGGAAAGCGGTTGTGAGCTGGCCTGATTCACTCAGGTGAATGATCACGTCGGCGCCGGCGCCGGGCGGAAGTTGATGTGTGACGACGATCACGGTTCGATCGGATTCGACGAGGCCGTCATCAGGATCGAGCAGGGCGCGCAGGAGGTCGGCGCCCGCGTCCGCCTCCATATGCTCGGTGGGTTCGTCGAGCAGCAGGACGCGCGCCGGGGATACGAGGGCGCGGGCCAACAGAATCCGGCGGCGTTGCCCACCGGATACGGCGGCGGCACCACCGCTCAACGCGGTGTGCACGCCATCTGGGAGGCCGTCCAGCCAGTCACCGAGACCCACTGCGCGCAACGCCTTTTCGGCCTCCGGCTCGGTGAGGTCGCCGCGTGCCACCCGCAGGTTCTCCAGCACCGAGGTGCCGAACAGGTGGGCGTCTTCGGCGAAGAAGGTCACGCCGGGGCGCGGGGTGTCGAAGAGCCCGGCCCAGGACATGAGCAGCGTCGTTTTGCCCGCGCCGCTCGGGCCGACGACGGCGATGCGGCGGCCGTCCGGGCGGTCGGGGAGGTTGTGCGGCAACGGGTTTGCCGCGCCGGTGTCGAGTGCGGTGAGCCGGTGCAGCGCGGCCCTGGCCGCGGTGAGCGCCTGCGCCGCGGCGGGCAGCGCGCCGACCGCTTCGAAGGCCGACAGCGGCAGCAGCACCAGCACGGCGAGCGCCATCGGGGTCATCGCGCCGGGCGCACCGCCGTTCGGGCCGTAGCTCGCGATGCCGACCAGCAGCGCGCCGAGCGCGCTCACCCCGACCGACAGCGGGGTCGCCGCGGCCGCCCAGGCGCTGCGTACGGCCGCGTCGTCCTCGGCCGCCACCGCATGCCGCCCGGCGGCTGTCGCGGCCGCGACAGCGGCATCCAGGCGCCCCGCAACCCGCAGTTCGGCCGCGTGGTCGAGCACGGTCAGCGCCTGCGCGGTGAACTCGGCCCGATCGGCCCGCACCGCCCGCTCGGATTCCCTTGCCGCCCTGGCGGACAGCCACGGCGCGACAATGCCTGCCACGGCGAGCGATACCGCGAGGATCGCCGCCCCACCGACCGCGATGGTGGCCAGCAGCCCGATCGCGAAGGCGGACAGCACGATCGCCACCGCGACGGGTACGAACACCCGCACCACCGCCGCGCCGAGATCGTCGATATCGCCGCCGATCCGCACCAGCAGATCGCCGCGCCGCAGCCGCTGGTCGCCGGAGGTACCCCGCCGCAGCCAGATATCGGATCCCGCGAGGGTGCGATAGACCGTGGTGCGCGCGGTCGTCATCGAGCGCAGCGCGACGTCATGGGTCGCCAACCGCTCGGCATACCGGCACAGTCCGCGCGAAATGCCCAGCGCCCGCACCGAAACCACGGCGACGCTGAGATCGAGCACCGGCGGCATCTGCCAGGCCCGCGCGATCAACCACGCCGCGAGCGCCGACAGACCGAGCCCACTACCCAATGCGAGCACGCCCCATCCGACCGCGACGGCGATCCGCCATGGCGATAGCGCGAGCAGCCGCCAGATGTGCCGGATATCCCGCAGCACACCGGATTTCGCATCGACGCCTGGGCGGTCAGCCGATCCGGCCGCTCCGGTAACTCGTACCGGCTGCCCGGCCCGCGAAGGGATGGGTGGCGAATCGATACGGGATGCGCTGCGACTCATGGCTTCTCCTCGCCGCAGCTGGGATCCGCCATGAGTCGATGACGCCGTGCCGACGAGCTTGCTCATACGGATACCGCTTCGGGATGTTCGAGTGCGGTGGCGCGGACCGGGACGATATGGTCGGCGATGGCCAGCACCGACGGCCGGTGCCCGATGACGACGACGGTTGCGCCGCTGCGAGCGCGCTGTTCGATGGCGGTCAATACCGTTGCCTCACTGTCGGAGTCGAGGTGTGCGGTGGGCTCGTCCAGCAGCAGGACGGGACGGTCCGCGGCGAGGACGCGGGTGAGGGCGAGGCGCTGGCGTTGGCCGAGGGACAGGCCGACGCCGCCCGGACCGAGTTCGGTATCCCAGCGGTGCGGCAGTTCGTCCAGTACGGTATCGAATCCTGTTGCCACACAGGCCGCTTCGAGGTCGTCCGCGATTCGGGCCGCACCGTGGGCGGTGGTGTGCGCCGCCCGCGCACCGAGCAGTTCGATGTTCTCCCGCAGCGTGCCGGGAACGAGGACCGGGCGCTGCGGTAGCCAGGCCACCCGGGACCACCACGTGCCGGAGTCCAGCTCGCGCACATCGACCCCGTCGATGCGCACCGAACCCCGATCCGGCTCGATCAACCCCAGGATCGCTTGCAGCACAGTGGATTTACCGCTGCCATTGGGGCCGGTGAGCACCGTGATCTGTCCCGGGCGCAGCACCGCGTCCAACCCGTCCGGCGCGAATCCGTCGCGCGAACCGACCGTCAGCCCGCGGATCTCGATAACCGCACCGACGCCGCCTGGATCACCGATCCGCGAGACCATGCCGCTCCCGGTGCGCGATTCCGGGCCACGACGGGCAGCCGAATCAGCCGGTGCCACAACCGCACCGGGTAGTCGAGACCCGGCCGATCCGGCACCCCGGCCAACGCCGGACTCGTCGGCCGTCGCGCTCACCGCCGGAGGGTTTTCGTCGGGCTCACCGTCGGCCTCGGGCTCCAGGACCGCGAAAGCCTTGTCCGCGGCGGCCATTCCGTCCTGGGCCGCGTGGAAGCGTTCGCCGACGGTGCGCAGCGGCCAGTAGACCTCCGGGGCGAGGATCAGCGCGACTAGACCCGCATACAGGCTCATCTCGCCGAAGACCAGCCGCATGCCGATCGAGACGGCGACCAGCGCGACACACAGGGTCGCGAGCATTTCCAGCACCATCGAGGACAGGAACGCGATCCGCAGCGCCCGCATGGTGCGCTGCCGCAGCGCGTCGCCGAGTTGCCGGACGCGATCCGCCATGGTTCGCGAATCCTGCTGCGCCGCAGTGGATCCGGCCTCCCGGCCGAGGGCGCGCAGGGTCGGCATACCGGCGAACAGATCGAGCATCTGATCCGAGAGCCGGGTGGTGGCCGCGAGCGTCGCCTCGGCGCGGCCCTTGGTGAGCAGACCGATGAGGATCATGAAGACCGGAATCAGCGGCAGCGTAACCACCGTGATCAGACCCGAGATCGGATCGTGGATCGCGATCACCGCCATGACGATCGGCGGCACCAGCACGGCGAGCAGGAGCGCGGGGATGTACCCGACCAGATAGCCGCGCAATCCGGATAGTCCACTGCCGACTACGACCGCCAATTCCGTTCGACGCGTTTCCAATTCGCGCGGCGGCAGCTTCGCCCCGGCGACCAGCACCGCCGTCTCCAACTCGGTGACGACGCTCGCGCCCGCCCGGTGCGCCAGCCGCGACTGCCACCAGGTGGCCAGCGCGCGGACCGCGACGGCGAGGGCGAGTATCACCAATTCCGTTGTCCACGAATCGATCGAACGCCTACCCGGGTCGGTGATCACTCCGGCGAGCACCCTGGCGAGCGCGATCGCGGTGACCACGATCGCGCCCGTGATGACCAGGGACAGCGCGACACTCGACGCCAGGTAGCGGCGGGCCGAACGCGCATACCGCCACAGGCGCGGATCAACAGGCGGGCGAGCCATTTTCAGTCCTTGACCGATCCCACCGACAGGCCGATCGACGCCGGAATGTGTGCGACGGTGATCCGTTTCCGGAACACCCAGTAGGTCCAGCCCTGATAGAGCAGCACCACCGGGGTGACCAACACCGCGGCCCAGCTCATCACCTTCAGCGTGTACGGCGTCGACGAGGCGTTGTGGATGGTCAGGCTGTACGCCGCATCGATGGTGGACGGCAACACATTCGGGAACAGCGAGCCGAACAGCAGCGCCGTGGCCGCCGCGACGGTGACCGTCGTGCCGAAGAAGCCCCAGCCGTCCCGATCGGTGAAGGCGGCCGCACCCGCGCCGACGAGCCCGATCACCGCCAGCGCCAACGGAATCCAGGTCCAGTCGGCACCGTAGGACAGCTGCGTCCACAACCCGAACGCACCGACGACCACCGCTGTCGGCGCCAGCAGCAGTCGCACCGTGCGCTGGGCGTCGGCCCGGTAGTCGCCACCGGTCTTCAACACCAGGAAGGTGGCGCCGTGCAATGCGAACAGCAGCGCGGTCGCGAGCCCGCCGAGAATCGCGTACGGGTCGAACAGATCCCACACCGATCCGGCGAATTGCTTGTGCTCGTTCAACGGAACGCCGCGCACCACATTGGCGAATACCCAGCCCCAGGCCAGCGCGGGCAGCCAGGAACCGAGTCCGATGCCGAAATCGCAACGGGCACGCCAGCGCGGATCGTCGATCTTGCCGCGGTATTCGATGGCGACGACCCGCAGAATCAGGCCGACGAGCAGTAGCAGCAGCGCGAGGTAGAAGCCGGAGAACAGACTGGCGTACCACTCCGGGAAGGCGGCGAACATCGCGGCGCCCCCGGTGATCAGCCAGACCTCGTTGCCGTCCCACACCGGCCCGATCGTGTTGAGCGCCACCCGCCTTCGCACATCCTCGCCGCGGCCGAGGATCGGCATGAGCATCCCGACGCCGAAGTCGAAGCCCTCCAGCACGAAGTAGCCGGTGAACATCACGCCGATCAGCAGAAACCAGAATTCTTGCAGGCTCATTTCGCGCTCCTAGTAGGCGAAGGAAAGCTGTTCGACGGCGGGCTCTTCCGCAGGCGCCGATCCACCGTCACCCGAATCATCGGATCCGGTAACGGGTTTGGGCTCGGGTCCGGCGACGGTGTAGCGGCGCATGAGGTAGAACCAGACCACCGCGAGCACGCCGTACAGCAGGGTGAAGGTGATCAGCGAGACCAGCACCGTGCCCGCGGTATGCCCGGATACCGCCTGCTGCACCGTCATTCGCAGATTCGGGTCGCCGGTCGGGTTGGGCGCGACAACCCATGGCTGGCGGCCCATTTCGGTGAACACCCAGCCCGCGCTGTTGGCCAGGAACGGCGTCGGGATGATGAGCAGGCTCAGCCAGCCGAACCACCGCTGATTCGGTACCCGGCCCCGCCGGGTGAGCCACCAGCCGAGCAGCACCAGCAGTGCCGAACCGGCCGAGAGCCCGATCATGGCGCGGAAAGACCAGTATGTGACAAAGAGATTCGGGCGGTAGTCGCCGACGCCGTACTTCTCGTTGTACGCCTTCTGCAGGTCGATGACGCCGTCCAGCTTGACGCCGGTGAATTCGCCCTTGGCCAGCCAGGGCAGCACGTACGGCACCTCCAGCACATGGGTGACGCTGTCGCAGTTGTTGTGCGTGCCGACGGTGAGGATGGAGAAGTCCGGATCGGTCGCGGTGTGGCACAGCGATTCCGCGGAGGCCATCTTCATCGGCTGCTGTTTGAACATCAGCTTGCCCTGCACATCGCCGGTGTATACCAGCGCTATCAGCGAGGCGACCATGAGCAGCAGCGAGACGCGGGCGGCGGGCCGCCACATCGAACGCGCCTCGGCCAGTTTGTCTTCCGTGCCGCTGCGCGCGTTGCGGACCATCCACCAGCCCGCGATGCCCGCGACGAAAGTGGCCGCAGTGAGCAGAGATCCGGCGACGACGTGCGGAAAGGCCGCCAGCGCAGTGTTATTGGTGAGCAGCTCGCTGATGCTCTTCAGTTCGGCGCGCCCGCGTTCGGCGTTATATGTCGCGCCGACCGGATGCTGCATGAACGAGTTGGCCGCGATGATGAAGTAGGCGGATGCGTTGACGCCGATGGCCACCATCCAAATCGCGCCCAGGTGCAGCAATTTCGGTAGTCGGGTCCAGCCGAAGATCCACAGTCCGAGGAAGGTCGACTCCATGAAGAAGGCGACGAGACCTTCCAGGGCGAGCGGTGCGCCGAAGACGTCGCCGACGAATCGGGAGTATTCGCTCCAGTTCATGCCGAACTGGAATTCCTGGACGATGCCGGTGGCGACGCCGAGTGCGAAGTTGATCAGGAAAAGTTTCCCGAAGAACTTGGTCAGCCGGTACCAGCGCTCTTTCCCGGTGATGACCCAGGCGGTTTGCATGCCGGCGACGATCGGGGCGAGTCCGATGGTGAGCGGCACGAATAAGAAGTGATAGACGGTCGTAATACCGAACTGCCAGCGTGATACGTCAACCGCAGACAACTTCGTCCTCCTGCCGATCTACGACATGACGTAGTAATACTACGTCGCGGCAGGGTCGAACCAAGTGAGGCCTAGGCCACGACACACCGGGACTTTCGTCGTCTACCAGTACATTCGTTGGGCTCTGGCAGATCGGATAGGACGGAGATCACCCAGACCTCCGTCCGGCTCACCAGTCACCGACGGCCCCGGCGCGCGCGACGCCGCGATCGACGAGTTCGATGATCTCCCCCGCATTGTCCGGCGCCGACATGCGCAGCCCGTCCAGTGAATTCACCCGTGCGGCCAGCGCGATGGACGAGAGCATCCAAATGCTGTCGCAGGTAAGCAGATCGGCGGTGAACAGCGAATCGTAGCGGCACTGCCACCCGGCCTTCTCGGCCTCGACGAACAGCGCGCGCTGCGTAACACCCGGCAGCACACCGTTTTTCGCGGGCGGGGTGATCAGCGTCTTATCCCGCGCGATCACCACGGTGGAGCGCGGACCCTCCAGCACCCTGTTCTCGGTACTGGTGAAGATCACGTCATCGGCGCCCATCCGATGGGCGAAGCGCAACGCCGCCATATTGGTGGCATAGGACAGCGTCTTCGCGCCGAGCAGCTGCCACGGCGCGGCCTGCGCCAGATCGACGGAGATACCGCGGGAAAGGGTCACCACCGAGACGCCGTCGGTGCGCGCGACGCTGATCCGCGCGGGCACCGGCAGCACCAGAACGAAGGCGGTCGGCGTCGGGACCGCGGGCGCCAGGTCGCCCCCCGTGACATCGGCGGGCACCGCGGACTGCTCGCTGTCGCGGCCGCGGGTCAACACCATCCGCAGCACACCCTCGCGATCGGCGCCCCACTCCTTGGCCGCCCGCTCCACCGCCTCCCGCCAACGGCCGAGTTCGGGCTCGGGTAGATCGAGCGCCTGCGCCGAGCGGCGCAGCCTGCCTAGATGAAATTCGATGGCGCAGGCGTTACCGCCGCGCACCAGCACCGTTTCGAAAACACCGTCGCCACGCAACACCGCCATGTCGTCGGCAAACAACAACGGTGCGTCCGGGTCCAGGACCGCGCCGTCGAGTGTTACAAGAACTCGATCCACCATGGTCCTACCGTAGGGCACGGGAGCCCAGCTCGAGGAGGTAAAGAACAGGGCGAACGGGATCGGCGGCCGGGAGCCGTTCCGGCTTGTCGAACTGCACAATTCGCCACCGCGATCCCACGGCACATACGCGCGCCGAACAACCTGGACGAGACCGGCTTACCGCAGGTCGGCCGGTCGTGCCGAACGGGCCGAGCTCCCGCGCCGGGCACTCGCATAGAGTGGTGGACGTGTCCGTGGTCGTTGCGCCCAGTCCTCTGCTCAGTGTTCCTGGAGCCGTCGCGGGAGCGGCCGGCTCGCCGGATGCCGCCGTCGCGTGGCATTACGGGGATCCGTTCGGTGAACAGCGGGCCGCCGCGCAGCGGGTCGCGATCGTCGACCGGTCGCACCGATTCGTATTGAGCATCACCGGCGCCGAACGCCTGACCTGGCTGCACACCATCTCCAGCCAGCACGTCGCGAACCTCGGCGACCGGCAGTCCGCCGAGAACCTCGACCTCGACCTGCAGGGCCGGATCCTGCACCACTTCGTGCTCACCGAACTCGACGGCACCGTGTGGATCGATACCGAGGCCGACCGCGGACCCGCACTACTGGACTTCCTGACCAAGATGGTCTTCTGGGCCGACGCCAAACCCGAAGCCGCCGAATACGCGGTGCTGAGCCTGCTCGGCCCGCGCGTCACCGAGCTGACCGCCACCCTCGGCATCGACGAGCTGCCGCCCACCTACGCGGTGGTACCGGTGCCGGGCGGCGGCTTCCTGCGCCGGATGCCTTGGCCGACAAGCGATTCCTTCGACCTGGTGATCCCGCGCGCCGAATTGGGCTCCTGGTGGGCGAAGCTCACCGCCGCGGGCGCGGAGCCCGCGGGCATGTGGGCGTTCGAGGCGTTGCGGGTCGCCGCGGTGCGCCCGCGCGTCGGCCTCGACACCGACGAGCGCACCATCCCGCACGAGGCCCGCTGGATCGGCGGCCCGGCCGAATACGGCGCCGTCCACCTGGACAAGGGTTGCTATCGCGGGCAGGAGACCGTCGCACGCGTGCACAACCTGGGCAAACCGCCGCGCCACCTGCTGCTGCTGCACCTCGACGGCTCGGCCGACGAGCGCCCGGCCACCGGCGACGATGTGCTGGCCGGCGGCCGCGCGGTCGGCAGGCTGGGCACCGTCATCGACCATTTCGAACTCGGCCCGATCGCGCTCGCCCTGATCAAGCGCACCGTCCCCGCCGATACCGCGCTCACCGCGGGCCCGGCGGCCGCCGCGATCGATCCGGATTCCATACCCGCCGACGACGCGCCGCAGGCCGGACGCGCCGCGGTGGACCGGCTACGCGGGCGTTGATGCGCGACGCGACCGGGTTCGCCGCGGGCAACACCCGACGATCGGCCGTGCGAAACGTCCACTCCCACCGAACCGGCTCTGGCGGCCGACGGTCGGGCACCGGTATATCCATGCCGGTAACCGGCGTTGCGACGCTCCCGTGCGCCGTAAAGGCCGCCCGCCGAGATCATCGATGCGCGCCGGACCCCGGAGGCGCGCCACCCGATCGGTGCGGCGCGGAGAGGAGCGACGTCGATGAAAAGTGCTGACTCTGCAAGGGTTACGGCCGTATGCGTGGTGCACGCCGAGATCGAGGTGCCCGGCAGCCGTGTCGGGCGCAGCGCGATCGATAAACGACCGGTGCCGGGCCGGGTGCCGGTGCGCGCGCTCGGGCTGGACGGCGATCACGTCTGCGATACCACGAACCACGGCGGCGTGCACCAGGCCGTCTACGCGTATGCCGACGAGGACGCGCGGCGCTGGGGCGATGAACTCGGCCGCGAACTGCCCGCGGGCTGGTTCGGCGAGAATCTGCGCATCACCGGGCTCGCGGTGAGCGATGCGGTGATCGGCGCCCGCTGGCAGATCGGCGACACCCTGCTGGAGGTGAGCGCACCGCGCGTCCCGTGCGCCACCTTCCAGAAGTGGTCGGGTGAGGAGCGCTGGGTGAAGCGGTTCACGCTGCGGGCCGATACCGGCGCGTACCTGCGCGTGCTGACGGAGGGCACCGTCGGCGCGGGCGATGCGGTGCACATCGTGCACACCCCGGACCACGGCGTCACGGTACGCGACCTGTTCACCGGCGCCGACCCGGATCTGCTCGCGATTCTGCTGGCCGCCGAGCCGACGGTGTCCGACGATGTGCGCATGCAGGTCGCGCGCCACGCCCGCCGCCACGCCAATTCCCGACGAGCCGCGGTGCGCGGCCGCGAAGGGCACCGGGAGCACCGCGAATCCGATACAGATAAGACGGGAGTCAGCTAAGTGAGTGTGGAACTGGTCGAGGTCGTTCGCTCCGGATTCCGTGAGTGTGTGCACCGTGGGTCGGTCGTGATCCTCGGCGCCGACGGCGAGCCCCGGCTGGAACTCGGCGAGGTGCATTCGCCGATCTTCCCGCGCTCAACGAATAAACCGATGCAGGCAATCACCCTGCTGCGGCACGGTTTCGAGCCGCTCGACGACGCGGAGTTGGCCATCGCGGCCGCATCGCATTACGGGGAGCCGGATCACGTCGAGTTGGTGCGCCGCCTGCTCGACCGGTTCGGCTTCGACGAGAAGGCGCTGGCGTGCCCGCCGGACTGGCCGTCGGAGGAGCGCGCCAGGGCGAATGCGGTGACCGCGGGCGAGCAGCGCCGGATCTATATGAACTGCTCCGGTAAGCATGCCGCGATGCTGGCCACCTGTGCGATCAACGGCTGGCCCACCGAGGGCTATCTGAGCGAGGCACATCCGTTGCAGCAGGCCGTGATCGCCACCGTCACCGACCTCACCGGCGAGCCGGAAACCGATCTCGGCATCGACGGCTGCGGGCTGCCGATCATCCCGGTTTCGCTGATCAACCTGGCCCGGGTCTTCGCGACGATGGCCACCGCCGAACCCGGCTCGCCCGAGCGGCGAGTCGCCGATGCGATACGCACGAATCCGCGAGTGATTTGCGGCACGAACGGACCGGACCTCTTGGCGATGACCGCCACACCGGGGCTGGTGTGCAAGATCGGCGCCGACGGTGTGCACGCGGGTGCGCTGCCCGACGGCACCGCCTTCGCGTACAAGATCGAGGACGGGCACGACCGCGCCCGAATGCCGTTGACGCTGGCCATTTTGCAGCGCATGGGAGTCGAATGGACCGATGCGCATACCGAACTCGCGGCACCGGCGGTGCTCGGCGGCGGGGCGCGGGTCGGTGTGATCCGCGCGATCCCGGGCGCGCTCTAGTTCGCACGGCCGGGGGCGACAACCGGGCAAACGGCACCAGTTCGAGAGTTCTTCACCCACTCCTGGAAGCGCTACCGTCAGAAGCACGCTAAAGTGTCTGTCAGGAAGAGTATTAATTCGAACGGGGCCGCCAACAAACCCCAGGCCGCCCCGCAGTGACGCGAGGGGGTCAGCCATGGGCCGTGGCCGGGCTAAGGCAAAGCAGACCAAGGTCGCACGCGAGCTCAAGTACAGCTCGCCATCGACCGACTTCGCGAGCCTTCAGCGCGAGCTCTCGGGAAACCCCACCCACAGCGGTGGCGTGCTGTCCGATGAGCACGACGCGGACGAGTCCTTGTCCCGCTGGGACCAGGACGACGACTACGACGACTGGCGCCGCTGACTCGGATCTACGCTGAAGGGGGAGGCCCGACCGGCCTCCCCCTTCACCGCGTTTGATAACGAGGTTTGCGGACTTCGCCTTAGTGGCTTGCAAAAGCAACGTCCCGCATCGTCGCGATGCGGGACGTTGGTATGTGCCGACAACGCCGCGATCCGGGATCCCTTCCTAGTCCCGGACCACGGTTCGTCGGCGCGGCGGCGGACCCGATCGCCCACGGGCACAGCTGGTCATATCCGACCCGGAAATCCGATACTTCGGCCGAGTCGTGTTCGAGGCCTTGCGAATTGCGCCGAAGCGCTCGGTCATGCCGAAATGTGGCGTGGGGCCGCGACTTTCGGGCGCGACCCCATCGCACGGACTAGAACCGAGGGTGATCGCCGACCAGGACGGCGCGCACCGAATCGGCATCCTTCGCCTTCTTGACGGTGCCGAGCGTCCAGCATTCGATATGCCGGGCGGTGAGCACCGCGAGGGCGCGGTCGACATCCTCCGGCGCGACGACGGCCACCATGCCGACGCCCATGTTGAAGGTCTTCTCCATTTCGACCCGCTCCACCCGGCCGCGCTGGGCGATCATCCTGAACACCGGCGCGGGATTCCAGGTGCCGCGGTCGAGTTCGGCGAACAGGCCAGCCGGGATCACCCGGCCGAGGTTGCCCGCCAGGCCGCCGCCGGTGACGTGCGCGAAGGTGCGCACATCGGTCTCGGCGATCAGCGCGAGGCAGTCCTTGGCGTAGATGCGGGTCGGCTCGAGCAGTTCCTCGCCGAGGGTGCGGCCGAATTCCTCGACATGCCCGGTGAGCGACATGCGGTCGATCTCCAGCAGCACCTTGCGGGCCAGGCTATATCCGTTGGAGTGCAGACCGGAGGAACCCATCGCGATGACGACGTCACCGGGGCGCACCCGATCGGGTCCGAGCACCGAATCCGCTTCGACCACACCGACACCCGTCGCGGACAGGTCGTAATCGTCGGGGCCCATCAGGCCGGGATGTTCGGCGGTCTCGCCGCCGAGCAGCGCGCAGCCCGCCTTCACACAGCCCTCGGCGATACCCGAAACCAGCTGCGCGACCTTCTCCGGCACCACTTTGCCGATGGCGATGTAGTCCTGTAGGAAAAGCGGTTCGGCGCCGCACACCACCAGATCGTCGACGACCATCGCGACCAGGTCGAGGCCGACCGTGTCGTGCTTGTCCATGGCCTGTGCGACGGCGATCTTGGTGCCCACCCCGTCGGACGAGGCGGCCAGCACCGGTTCGCGGTAGCCACCCTTCAGTGCGAACAGTCCGGCGAAACCGCCGAGTCCACCCTGGACCTCGGGTCGGCTCGCCTTCTTCGCCAATGGTGCGAACAATTCGACAGCGCGATCACCCGCCTCGATGTCCACGCCGGCCGCGGCATACGAGGCGCCACTGGGGGTCTGTTCAGTCATTTTCGGGGAAAGCTCCAAACCGAATCGGCGGATAGATGCCTGATCACGCTACCGGAGCCGGATAACGGCCCGGCACCTGACATGGTTCCCCGGCTTGACGCCGTCCCGCCGGGGAACCGCCCGTCAGTCGACCACGGTGGCGAACAGCGATGTGGTCGCGGCTCGCCGCCTGCGCTGCTCGACCGGATCGGGCACCGGTACGGCGGCGACCAGTCGCTGGGTGTACTCCTCCTGCGGGTTGCGCAGAATGCGATCGCGATCACCCTGTTCGACGACCGCGCCGTTGCGCAGCACCACGATCCGGTCGGCCAGTTGATCGACCACCGCCAGGTCGTGGCTGATGAACAGGCAGGCCCAGCCGCATTCGCGCTGCAGCTTGCCGAACAGTTCGAGCACCGCCGCCTGCACCGAGACGTCCAGCGCGCTGGTCGGCTCGTCGGCGACCAGCAGGTCCGGGTCGAGCACCAATGCCCTGGCCAGGCTGGCGCGTTGACGCTGACCGCCGGACAGCTCATGCGGGTAGCGCCGCTCGGTGCCCGCGGGCAGCTGCACGTCGTCGAGCAGATGCTTGACCCGTTCGCGGATCTCCGCCGGGGTGCCCGCCTTGTGCACGATCAGCGGTTCGGCGACGCAGTCGCCGACGGTGAGCCGCGGGTTCAGCGAGCTGGCCGGATCCTGGAAGACGAAGCCGAAGCGCCGCCGGATCGGCCGCAGCTGCCGCTGTGACAGCTGCGCGATGTCCTGGCCGCGGATCTTCACCACCCCGGAGCTCGGACGCTGCAGCGCCGCGACGCAGCGGCCGATGGTCGACTTGCCGGAACCGGATTCGCCGACCAGACCGACGGTTTCGCCCGGCCGGATGATCAGGTTCACATCGTCGACCGCGCGGAACGGGGCACGGCCGAACGGGCCGGGAAATTCGACAACCAGGTCGCGGACCTCCAGCACCGGCTCGGCGGTGGTGTCCGCCACGAAGGACCCGTGCGCCAACTGCTCGGTGCCCAGATGCGGCACGGCAGCGAGCAGCTTGCGGGTGTACTCCTCCTTCGGGCTGGCGAACAGTTCGTCCACCGATGCCTGCTCGACCACCTTGCCGTCGCGCATCACCACGACCCGGTCGGCCAGGTCGGCGACCACGCCCATGTTGTGCGTGATCAGCACGATGGCGCTGCCGATCCGGTCGCGCAGATCGCGCAGCAGCTCCAGGATCTCCGCCTGCACGGTGACATCGAGTGCGGTGGTCGGCTCGTCGGCGATGATCACCTTGGGCTCGCACGAGATGGCGATGGCGATCATCACGCGCTGTTTCTGCCCGCCGGACAGCTGATGCGGGTAGTAGTCGACCCGATGCTCCGGATCGGGCAGCCCGACCATGCGCAGCAGCTCGACGGCCCTGGCCTTGGCGGCTTTTCGGGACATATCGCTGTGCGCCCGCAGCGCCTCGCAGAGCTGGAACCCGATGGTGAACAGCGGATCCAGCGCGCGCCCCGGCTCCTGGAACACCATGGAGATCTCGCCGCCGCGCAGCGCGGTGAGCTGCTTCTCGCCCATCGAGGTGATCTTGTCGGCGCCGAGCGTCACCAGGCCACGCACCCGCGCCGTCTCCGGCAGCAGGCCGATGGCGGTGCGGGAGCTCACCGATTTACCCGAGCCGGATTCGCCGACGATGGCGAGCACCTCGCCCGGATACACCTCGTAGGAGACGTCGCTGACCGCGTGCACCGGACCGGCGTCGGTGGCGAAGGTGACCGAAAGCGATTCGATGGACAGCGCGGGACGACGCTGTTGCGGGTCCGTACTGGTCATCGGGCCGCTCCCTCCCCTGTTCCGGATTTCTCGGTGGCGCTTGCGTTTTCCGCATCGGTCTCGGCGGATTCCGTTGCCGCGATGGATGATTCATCGAATCCCGGGACATCGACCGGAACCAGCAGCGCCGCGGTGTCGTCCGCGACGGTCGCCGGGCCCAGTGCCCGCCGGGTGCGCAGCAGCGGGTTGAGTACCTCGTTGAGGCTCTCGCCGACCAGCGTCATCCCGAGCACCACCAGGACGATGGCCAGACCGGGGAAGATACCGGTCCACCAAATCCCGTTGGACACATCGGAAAGCGCCTTGTTGAGGTCGTAACCCCATTCGGCCGCCTGGGTGGGCTCGATACCGAAGCCGAGGAAGCCGAGCGCGGCCAGGGTGAGGATGGCGTCACCCGCGTTGAGGGTGACGATCACCGGCAGCGACTGGGTGACGTTGGCGAGGACGTGCCGGAACATGATTCGCATCGTCGACGCTCCGGTCACCCGGGCCGCGTCGACGAAGGGTTCCTGCTTCACCGCGACGGTCGCATTGCGCACCACCCGGAAGTATTGCGGCACATAGATCGCCGTGATCGCGACGGCCGCCGAGAGCACGCCGCCGAAGCTGCTCGAATTACCGCCGGCCACCACGATGGAGACGACGATGGCCAGCAGCAGCGTCGGGAAGGCGTAGATGGCGTCCATGAACGTCACCAGGATCCGGTCCACCCAGCGGCCGACGTACCCGGAGATCAAACCCAGTGGCACGCCGACGAACAGCGAAAGGATCAGCGAGATGACGATCACCAGCAGCGCGGTGCGCGCACCCCAGATGACCCTGGAGAACACATCCTCGCTGCGCACCGAGGTGCCGAACCAGTGCGCCGCCGACGGAGCCTGCTGACTCACGAAATTCACGCCGTCGGAAGAGCTTTGGGACAGGCCGTACGGCGCGATCCACGGTGCGAGCAGCGCGACGATCACGAACAGCGCGACCAGGCCGACGCCGAGCACCAGCGTGGCCCGCTGCACCCCGACGGTCATCGCGAACAGCCGCAGTCCCGGTATCCGCCTGCGCCGCACCACCGGTGGGACGCTGGGCAGTACCGCGGGCTCGCTGACTATTTCCGGAGCGGTCATCAGAACCTCACCCTCGGATCGACCATGGCGACGATGGCGTCCACCACGAAACTCATCACCGCGACCACCAGCGCGATGAACGCGACAATCCCCTGCACCGCAACGAAATCGCGGGCCTGCAGGTATTGGGTGAGCTGATAGCCGAGGCCCTTCCATTCGAAGGTGGTCTCGGTGAGCACCGCGCCGCCGAGCATCATCGCGATGTACATGCCCATCACGGTGATGATCGGGATCAGCGCATTGCGCACGGCATGCCGTCCGGTGACCACCCTCGTCGAAAGTCCGCGCGCCCGTGCGGCTTCCACATAATCGCTGCGCAGCGTCTGGATCAGGTTGATCCGCACCAGCCGCAGGAAGATACCCGCCGTGAGCAGGCCGAGCGCGATCGCGGGCAGCACGGCGTGTTTCAACACGTCGAGCAGATATCCGGTGTCGCCGTAGAGGATCGCGTCGATGACCATGACGTTGGTCTTCGGCGAGACATGCTGCAGCGCCAGCTCCACATTGGTGCTGGCCCGGCCCGCGACCGGCAGCCAGCCCAGCTTCACCGCGAACACCAGCTTCAGCAGCAGGCCGACGAAGAACACCGGGGCCGCGTACGCGAGCACCGCGAACAGCCGCAGCCCCGCGTCGGTGGTCGAATCTCGGTGCGTCGCGGCGTATCTGCCGAGCGGAACACCGACGGCGAATGCTACGACGAGTGCCCAGAACACCAATTCCAAGGTCGCCGCGCCGTAGGTGGTGACGACCTCGCTGATCGCCCGATTGTCTTGGGAGCGGCCGAAATCCCCGCGCAGCAGTCCGGAGATGTAGTCCCAATACTGCGAAAGGATCGGCCGGTTGAAACCGGCCGCCGCCTTACGCGCCTCGATCTGATCCGGTGGGAGCCGCCCGCCCATCGCGGCGCTGATCGGATCGCCGACCACGCGCATCAGGAAGAAGACGACGGTCACCAGGATCCACGCGGTGACCGGCATCAGCAACATCCGCACACCCAAATAGCGCACCAGGGCCCCGTATCGGGAACCGCTGCCGCGCAACACCTTTGACCGAGCAGGAGCCGGGGCGGCCGGCTCCTGCTCGGTTGTCGTCGATGAGCTCACTTGCTCAGAACCGTGTAGCGGAACTTGGTGGACGGATCCAGCGTCGACTTCACGCCCTGCACGGCCTTGGTCGCCACCGCGATCTGCTTACCCGACAGCAGCGGAACGATCGGCAGGTAGTCCTTGGCCAGGTCGTACTGCACCTGCTTGAGGATGGCGATCCGCTTGTCCTGGTTGGTCTCCGCCTTCTCCGCGTTCAGCTGCGCGGTGATGGCCGGGTTCTCGAAGTGGTTCTGCAGGAAGTTGTTCGGGCCGAAGAACGGGGTCAGGTAGTCGTCCGGATCCGGGAAGTCCGGGAACCAACCCATTTGGTAGACCGGGTAGCCGTCGCGCGCCCGCTCCTTCTGGTAGGTCACCCATTCGGTGGCCTGCAGGTTGATCTTGAACAGCCCGGACGCCTCCAGCTGCGATTTGATCGCCGCGTACTCCTCGGCGCTGGTGCTGCCGTAGTGGTCCGGGTTGTACTGCAGGTTGATCTCGACCGGCGTCGCGACACCGGCGTCGGCCAGGAACTTCGCCGCCTGCGCCTTGTTCGGCTTGGCGCCGTAGATCTCCTTGAACGGCTCGGTCGCACCCGTATAGCCCTGCGGCACAGACGAATACGCGGGCTGGTAGCTGCCCTTGTACACGCCGGTGGACAGCGCGTCCCTGTCGACCGTCGAGGTGACCGCCTTGCGGATGGCCAGCTTCTGTTCCGGGGTACCGCCCGGCTGGGTGTTCAGGTTGAACACCATGTAGCGCAGCTCGCCACCGGGACCTTCGTGAATGGTCACTTTGTCGCTCTTCGCGAGCGATTCCATATCGGTCGGCGTCAGGCTGCGGTAGGCGACGTCGATATTGCCGTTCTGGATGTCGAGCTTGAGATTGTCGGTGCTGGCGTAGTACTTGGCCGAGACGGTGTCGGTCTTCGGCTTACCCAGGATGCCCTGGTAATCCGGATTCGCCTTGTACTCGACCAGCTTGTTCTTGTCGTAGCTGGCGATGGTGTACGGGCCGGAGTAGCCCTTGGCCTTCGCCACATCCTCGTCGGCGGCCAACTTGTCCGGCGGGAAGACCTTTTCGTCGATGATCTCGCCGGCCTGGGTCGGCAGGATCGCCGGGAAGGTCTGGTCGTTGGCCTCCTTGAGGGTGAAGGCGACGGTGGTGTCGTTGACGACATCGGTCTTGTCCAGATTGCCGAGCAGCGAGGCAGGACCGTTCGGATCGTTGATCTTCAACATCCGGTCGAAGGAGAACTTGACGCTGGTCGCGGTCAAGGGGTTGCCGTTGGCGAACTTGAGCCCCTTCTTCAGGGTGCACGTGTACACCGTCGGCGAGGTGAATTCGCACTTCTCCGCGGCGTCCGGCTTCGGCGTCGTCTCGCCCGGTGCGAAGTTCAGCAGGTACTGATAGACCTGGGTCTCGACAATGTATGAACCCTGGTCATAGGCCGCGGCCGGATCCAGCGAGAAAATCTTGTCCGTCGTGCCGATCACCAGGCCGGCACCTTCACCGCCCCCGGTCCGTCCGGACCCACAGCCCGCGACCGCGGATGCGACCAACGCCGCTAACCCGACGGCGGCGATACCCGTTCGGTATCGCTCCCCAGGCTTCCCAGAAACCAACATGAGGCCCCTACTATCTCGAGCGCGCCTCCCCGCACGCTCCCTGGATCACAGGCACGGCGATGGGCGCGATGAACTTCCGATCTGACGGGCACGGTACCCACGATCCATTTCCGAGACGTTGCGTTTTCAGAGAAAAAATCACGTCCCGGTAAGCGGCCATTACCGGAAGCGCATCACCGAGGGCGCTCAATCGGGCATATGTCCAGGTCCGGGCCACTTACGGTTTGGTGATGTCACGAGGAGGCCATGGCACGCGATGAGCCAAAATTGACGCGACGATGATGCCTCGGCCGTCCAAATCCGGGGCGAGGCAACGCAAAATCGGGCAACTCGGACGAAACACTCAGCGACACGCCGACTAGTCAGCCCATGAATTGGCGTGCTCCACAAGAGCATTCATCTGCTATAGACGAAACCCGCAGTGGCGCAACGGTGCAACCCACCGCGGGTGGCGTGGTCGAGACGTTCGGAGCCTACGGTCGGCTCAGCGCGCTCGCATTCGCGTTCTCGCTCAGCAGCATCGCCTCGGACTGACCGCTGAGCATGCCTTCCAGCACGTTCTTGCCGATGGCGGCCTCGGTGGGCAGCGCGATCGGGTATTCGCCGTCGAAGCAGGCGCAGCACAGCCGGGTGCGCGGCTGTTCGGTGGCGGCGATCATCCCTTCCAGTGAGATATAGCCGAGGGTGTCGGCGCCGATCGAGCGGCGCACACCATCCACCATTTCATCGAAGCTGCCCTCGGCGCCCGCACCGTTGGCGATCAGCTCGGCGCGGGAGGCGAAATCGATGCCGTAGAAGCAGGGCCACTTGACCGGCGGCGAGGCGATCCGCACGTGGATCTCCAGCGCGCCCGCCTCGCGCAGCATCCGGATGAGCGCACGCTGGGTGTTGCCGCGCACGATGGAATCGTCCACCACGATGAGCCGTTTGCCGCGGATCACCTCGCGCAGCGGATTGAGCTTGAGCCGGATGCCGAGCTGGCGAATGGTCTGGCTCGGCTGAATGAAGGTGCGCCCTACATAGGCGTTCTTCATCAGGCCCTGACCGTAGGGCACGCCGGAGCCCTGCGCGTAGCCGACGGCGGCGGGTGTTCCGGACTCCGGCACCGGGATGACCAGGTCCGCCTCCACCGGATGCTCCTTGGCGAGGCGGCGGCCGATCTCCACCCGGGTGGCGTGCACCGAGCGGCCGGAGATGGTGGAGTCGGGGCGGGCCAGGTACACGTATTCGAAGACGCAGCCCTTCGGCTCCGGACTGGCGAAGCGCATCGAACGCACGCCATCGGTATCGATCGCCAGCAGTTCGCCCGGCTCGATCTCCCGGACGAAGGCGGCGCCGACGATATCCAGCGCGGCGGTCTCGCTGGCAACAACCCAGCCACGGTCCAGGCGGCCGAGGCACAGCGGGCGCACACCGTGCGGGTCGCGCGCCGCGTACAGCGTGTGCTCGTCCATGAAGGTGAGACAGAAGGCGCCGCGCAGCGTCGGCAGCAGCGACATGGCGGCCTGCTCGATGCTGGAATCGGCGGCGGCGTGCGCGAGCAGCGCGGTGATCACATCGGAGTCGGAGGTGCCCGCGACCGTGCCCGGCCTGCTGCCAACCCCGCCGATGAGCCCGAGTTCCCTTGCCCGAGTGGCCAATTCGGCGGTGTTCACCAAATTGCCGTTGTGCCCGAGTGCAAGTCCCGAGCCGACGGCGGTGGTGCGGAAGATCGGCTGGGCATTCTCCCAGGTGACGCCGCCGGTGGTGGAGTAGCGGCAGTGACCGATCGCGATGTGGCCGGGCATCGCGGCCAGGGTCTGCTCGTCGAAGACCTGGCTGACCAGCCCGAGATCCTTGAACACCAGCACCTGCGATCCGTCGGCGACGGCGATGCCCGCCGCCTCCTGACCGCGATGCTGCAGCGCGTAGAGGCCGTAATAGGTGAGCTTGGCGACGTCCTCGCCAGGAGCCCAGACGCCGAAGACACCGCACTCCTCGCGCGGCTCGTTCTCGTCGGGGATGGCCGCGTTCGATGCGGCGGATGCGGCGTGGACCGGTAGTTCGGCGTTGGTCACCGTTTGCTCCCTGTTCGGGCGGGCTGGGGGCAAAAGTCATTCTACGGGTGCCCGCTGTGGAGAGAGCAGCGCCACCACCCAGCGTGACGACCACCACCGCATCCGAGCAGCAATCGCCGGTGCCGACTGTCGCGATTCCGCCCGTAACAGCTGTTACCGTGCGACCGTGACGACTTCGGACGGTTCCGAGCCCACTCCCGACACCGCTGCGCCGCCGGTCCGGTTGGATCGCAGGCGCTGGATCAAGATAGTGCTGCTCCCGCTGGCGGTGCTGATGGTGCTGACCTCGCTGCTCGGGGTGATGTACCTGGACTACGTCATCGACCCCGAGAAGAACCTGCACGACTTCCCGGTCGCGCTGGTCAATCAGGATGTCGGCGATGTGATCGGATCCGGCGACCATCGGCAGGAGGTGAACTTCGGCAGCCAGATCAGCGAGAAGCTGCAGGAGGGCGTGCCGAAGGACAAGGTGCAGTTGCGCGTGCTCGGCCCGAACGAGGCGACGCAACAACTGCAGGCCGGCAAGGTGTACGGCGCGATCGTCATCCCGAGCGATTTCAGCAAGCGGCTCGGCATTCTCGGCGTCGGCAGCGTGGTGCCCGGTGATATCCAACAGCCGATCATCACCGTGCAGACCAATCCGCGCACCGGCGCATTCGGCACCCAGATCATGTTGCGCATCGCCAATCAGGCGTTGACCCAGGTGAACGAGCAGGTCGGCAAGCAGCTCACCGATCAGGTCGTCCAACAGCTGACCCCGCCGCCGGGTGGTCCGCCCGCACCGCAGTTGTCCGGCGCGACCAGGGTCGCACTCAGTGATCCGGTGAAAGTCGTTGTGCAGCAATTCCATCCGCTGCCCGACGGCACCGGTCAGGGACTCAGCGCCTTCTTCTACGCGCTGCTGCTGCTACTGGCCTCGGTGGTCGGCGCGATGGTCATCCACACCATGATCGATGCGCAACTCGGTTTCGTGCCAACGGAATACGGGCCGTGGTACGTGCACTACCCGCCGACGCCGATTTCCCGGCTGCGCACCCTGCTGATCAAGTGGGGCGTCTTCGCACTCACCGCGAACGTGGTGTCCGGCATCTTCATGCTGATCGCGTATCTGCTGGACATGCCGATCGATAACCCACTCGCGCTATTCCTATTCAGCGCGATCGCGATGATCGCGGTGGGGTTCACCTGTCTGTCGACGCTGGCCGCGATCGGTTCGGCGGGCCTGCTGGTGAACCTGATCGTATTCATCATCCTCGGCCTGCCCTCCTCCGGCGGAACGGTTCCGATCGAGGCCACCCCCAAGTACTTCGGCTGGCTGGCCGGCTTCGAGCCGATGCATCAGGTGTTCCTCGGGGTGCGATCGATCCTCTACTTCAACGCCGATTTCTCCGCGGGCCTGCAGCGCGGGGTGTGGATGTCGCTCATCGGCTTGGCGATCGCGCTCGTCCTCGGCCTCGTCGTCACCAGGTACTACGACCGAAAGGGCCTGGAGCGCAGCAACCGCGTCACCGCTGCGTACTAGGACACGCGAGCGACCGGCAGCCAGTGCGCCACCTCGGCCGCCCGGGTGCCGGAGGCGGTGACCGCTCCCGACTCCACCGCCGCGTCGAAGCCGAGCAGGCCGGTCGCCAGCAGTAGCCAGGTGCGCGGGTCGGTCTCGACGACGTTCGGTGGCGTGCCTCGGGTGTGGCGCGGGCCCTCGATGCACTGCACCGCGACGAACGGCGGCACCCGCACCTCGACGGAGTGGCCGGGGGCCGATGCGGCGAGGGCGCGGACGGTGGTCCGGACGGCGGCGGCGAGTTCGGTGCGCGCGGGCGGCGCGGCAGATTCGTCGCACAGCCATGCGCTCACCACCGCGACCGCCGCCCGCATTTCCGCCGGATCCACCATCGATCGTCGTGCCACGCCGCCGAGGGTACTGCGTGGCGCCGACAGCCGAATGCCAGCGGTTGGCGGGCGGTGCGGTGCGCCGCGACTCGCACCGCACCGCCCGGTCGGGGCGGCCTATTGGCCGACGGCTCGGCCGCCCGCTTCATCAGGTTCACCCAACCGCATGGCGTACACCCGGTCCAGGAAGTCGCGATGCGCGCGCAGCGTGGCGTCGAGCAGTTCCCGCCAGGTGCGCCGATCGATCCGGTTGTCACTGGCCAGCGAGGACAGCGAGGCCGGGCCCAGCTTGTCGATGTGGTCGACGATGAAAGTCAGTCTGCGGCGCGGGAATTGCTCACCGATGCGCGGATTGTCGTTGAGGAAGCGGTCCAGCGAGTACAGATAGTTGATCGCGCGGTTGTACTCCTCGTCGGTGAGGTGATAGTCCATCCGCTTGATCTCCACGATCCACAACTCGCCGGCATCGTGCAGCAGTACGAAATCGGGTTCGCGCTTCTCGCTGCCGATCGCGGTGGTGACCAGCCTCGTGCCGAATTTCTGTGCGTACCAACGCTCGAAGCTGGCCCGCACCCGCTTCAGCGATTCGTTCATCCCCAGCGGCGTCCACTCCGGCGCGAGCAGCCACGGCGCCCGCTCGATCAATTCCTGGAACGGTCTTTCCAGCGAGCGGCGATCATCGATCAAGTCCTGCAAGCGATTCACCACCGCGACCCGCTCCGAGGCGATCTGGCCGAGCGAGTACACCTCGGCCACCCTGGCCGTTTCGAACAGCGCGACAACGACATCCAACTGGTTGTCGTTGTCCTCGGCCACCTCCTTCAGTGTTTCCAGCAGGCTGCGCTGCGGCCCGAGCGAAAGCGCGAGGCGGACAATGCTGTCGATATGCGCGGGATCCTCCAGCGCCGCTCTGTCCTTGTTGTTCACCAGGATTCGGGCGGCATCCATCACCGATTTGCGGAAGTTCCGGTCGTTGGGTGCCAACGCCTGCAGCAGGGTCTGAATCGAGGACTTGTCCAGGAATTCCTCCCACACCCGCCGCTTCACCGAATTCTCGCCCCGCTTGCCGAGTTCCCGGACCAGATTCCGGCCCCAGGCCGAAAGCGCTTCGCCCCGTTCGGAATTCCACATGATGTCCTGGCGATCGGAGCGGACCAGATCCTCTTCGTCGTCGAGCCAGTTCACGTGGATGGCGCCGACGAGGTAGGAACGCAACTTGAATTCACCGGTGAAACCGGACGCGATACCGAAATCCCTGGTCTGCGCGACCAGTTTGCCGCGGGCGTATATCCGCACCCCGGCCATCGCCTCGTCCTTGTACGGATGTTTGGAGTAGGCCGCCCAGCCGGATACCGGCAGGTATTGATTGCCAACGCGCACAGGCATTTTCGACACATCGATCCGGGTTTCCTCCATCAGGTCGATGGGCAGATCGCTGAGCAGGAACATCTGCGGCCGCCCGACCGAGAGGCTGTTGCGTACGCACACCTGCCAATCGGTGCGTTCCAAACCGAACCGCGCGGCCAGCTGCCTGCTCAACTCGGGTCCGGTGTTCACCCGCTTGCGGAAGAAATCGCGCAGTATGACGGTGGTTCCGCGTTCGGCGCTGAAGGTCCCGTCCTTGGCGCCCGGGCGCGGGTGGTAGTCGCGCTCGGTATCGGACAGCATGTCGTCCAGGCTCATGATGATGTTGGCGATCGGCCAACCGTCGGGTGTGCGTTCCGCGTCGACGCCGCCCGCGGTGATCACCTCGATGGTGCGGCAGATGCCGAATGCGGCCAGCTTGCCGATTCCCTTGCGGCCCATGACCGGACGGTCCAATTTGCGGGACAGATCGGTGCCGGTGCGCACCCGGCGATCGGATCCGACCATCAGATAGTGCGCATTGACCTCGGCGGCGGTCATACCGTGCCCGTTGTCCTGCACCACGATCTCGTAGGGACCTCGGTCCGCGTCGTGCACGGTGCCCGCGAGCGTCACGCCCCACGGCAGCGCGACATCGACGCGGGTGGCGTCGGCGTCGTAGGAGTTGGCGATGAGTTCGGCCAGTACCGCGGAAACCCGGTCGTAGAGCCGGATTCCGAGTTTGTCGATGGTCAACCGGCTGATGCGCATGGTGTACTTCGGCGCGCCGTTCTGATCTTGCATGGTCGGGCCCCCAATTGCCCGATGGGTGATAACTGTCCTGCTGCCGGTTATCCGGCAAACCCCATGGTCACCCGCCCGGTTGGCCGTGATCTGAACAGCCGACGACCGGTTCATAACGGAGAGTATGGTTCCGCTTGCGCGTAGCCCGGATTTCGGCAACCGCTTGGTAACGGCCACGCCGGCTCTCCCCCGGCGCGCACCGATCTACCAGGCCCGGCGATGATGGCAGCTATGACTTCCTGGACCGAGCGTGCACGACAACTGGCCGATGAGGTTTTGGCGCCGCATGCCGCCGAGGTCGACCGCACCGGCGAGATCCCGCGGGAAAACTTCGATCGGCTGGCCGAGGCCGGCCTCTACGGCATCTCCATGCGCGAGGACGTCGGTCTCGACGCGTTCACCGATGTCGGTGAGGTGCTGATCGCGGGCTGCCTGGCCACCTCGTTCGTCTGGGCCCAGCATCTCGGTGTCGCACGGCGCATCGCGAACTCACCGAATGTGGAACTGCGCGAACGACTTACCGAGGACATCCGGTCCGGGCGGGTTCGCTCGGGTGTCAGCTACGCGGGCGCCGCGGAGCGGCCGTCACTGCTCGCCCGGCGGCGCGGCACCGGCTATACGCTGGAGGGCACGGCGCCGTTCATCACCGGCTGGGGCATGGTCGACGTGATCGGCGTCGTCGCACGGGATGCCGAGGATCCCGAATCGTTGATCAGCCTCATCGTGCCCGCCGAGGCCGGGCCGCGGTTGCGCGTCGAGCCGCTCCCGCTCACCGCGGTCGACGCGAGCCGGACCGTCACCGCCGCCTTCGACGGTCTCACGGTTCCGGATTCCGCTGTGGACAGCAGATTTTCGCTGCGGTCGTTCCATGCCTCGTATATCGTCGCCGCCTGGCGCAACGGCTCGCTCGCGCTCGGTTTGGTCCGCAGGGCACTGACCGCACTCCCCGCACTCGGCGTCGACACCGCCGCACTCACCGACGAATCCGCCGCCATCCGAAAGGATTTGGACGCCGCGCTCACCGGCCAGGCCGATATATACGCCGCACGAGCCGCCGCCTCCGAGCTCGCGGTCCGCGCGGCCAACACATTGGTGACGGCCACCGGCAGTGCCGCGCTGATTCGCGGCAGCCTGGCCGAACGCACCTCTCGTGAAGCCACTTTCACACTGGTCTTCGGTTCGCGGCCGGAGATCAAGTCCGCGCTGCTGGAACGATTCGCGGGCACGGACGGCAAGGAACGCTGAGTTCTCCTGTCGGCCTGACCGATTCGCTGGGTCGAGGCAGCGTGGCCGAGCGCACGATTCGAGATGCCTCATTCGCCCTCGAGCCCGGCTCGCTGAGCCGGTCCTGAAGATCCGTTGAGCCACGGGCACGACCGAGGGCCGGGCGATTGCCCGGCCCTCGTATCGACCAACTATGTTGTGTCACTGCTTTTTCGGTGTCGCACGCATGCCGATGTAGACGCATTCGGTGCCATCGGTGAGAGTGGCGAACACGACCGGCATATACCCTTCGCTGAACGAGGGCCCTGCGCCCGACGCGGCGAATACGTTTTCGCTCACCGGCTCCAGATCCATACTCAGCGCGGGTGACAGGTCGGCCATCCCGTCGACGAATTCGTAAAGCAGGTGCGCGGAGCCGTCTTCGCGCTTGCTCACGGTGACGACAACGCCCGCGCGCTGGTAGACGCCGACGAAACGGTCGATATCGACGCGGATCGGCGGGTTCGCGGGTGCGAACGGCTCCGGCATGCGCACACCGGCCAAGTCGGCCAACAGCTCTCGGAACAGGTCCGCGTAAAGCTCTCGTGCGCCACCGCCATTGGTGAGCAGCGCGACCGCGACACCGGCCGCTGGGATCACGCGTAGGTAGGCGTACTGGCCGATCGCCGCGCCGTCATGGCCGATGCCCTTGATGCCGTCCCAGTTGTAGAGGGTCCAGCCGAGACCCCAGCCATCGGCGCTGACGGTCCACTTGTCCGGTACGTCCACCTCCTGGCGCTGCATTGCCGCAACGGTTTCCGCGGACAGTACGGATGTCCCATCGGCGGCCCGGCCGCCGTCCACGTGCATGCGGGCGAAGCGCACCATATCGCCCGCGCTGCTGATCACCCGAGCACCCGGCGCGACCGAACGCGGCATCAGATCCCATTCCGGCGCCGGTTCCGGGTACTGCCCCGGCTCGCCGAGGTGGCTCATCGCGACCCGGAACTTCAGCGCCTGCTCCGGCAACGTCACCAGGTGGTCGAGACCCAAAGGGACGGCGATCATTTCGTGGACGGCCTGGTCCCAGGTCAGACCGGTGAGCACCTCGATGATCCGGCCGAGCACCACGAATCCGGTACTGGCGTAGGAGATCGCGGTGCCGGGGCGGCAGTCCAGCGCGACCTCACGCAGCGCCGCAACGTATTTCGCGATGCAGTCGTCACCGCGCCCGGTGTCGTGATTGAAGTCGTTCGTGAGACCGCCGGTGTGGCTGAGCAATTGACGGATGGTGATCACCGCGGTGTCGGCCGGATCGGGCGTGCCGAACTCCGGCAGCACGTCGACAACCTTCGCGTCCAGATCCAACTTGCCCTGATCGACCAGCATCATGATCATCGTCGCGGTGTAGGTCTTGGCGACCGAGCCGCAGAGGAATACCGAATCGGTGGTCACTTCGGCACCCGTGCCGCGGTGCAACACGCCGCTCGCGAGCTCGAAGACCTCACCATCGACCAGCACGGCCAGCTGTGCGCCTGGCACGTGGTAC
Organism: Nocardia sp. JCM 34519.1; assembly: GCF_020361265.1. NCBI lineage: Bacteria > Bacillati > Actinomycetota > Actinomycetes > Mycobacteriales > Nocardiaceae > Nocardia > Nocardia sp. JCM 34519.1. The sequence continues at coordinate 154,003 of NZ_JAIRBR010000006.1, read as the reverse complement.
TTGTCCCGCAGGGTGTCCAACCGGCGCTGCCAGTCGGCGACCCGGAACCGGCGGCCCGCCGAGTCGGCGGTACCCCACTCGCCCTGAACTTTCCACTCGCCCTTGGTGTTCCAGCTGGCGGTGCTGCGCTTCGACATTGTCTTGCTCCTAGCTCTTCACGTCTGCCGCGTACAATGTTTTCGTGTTGCGAACACTGTACGCATACGGGAACGCTGTTTGCAACAACTGGTTGTAGACCTAGCTATTTGCGCACTTCAGACCGGTAGAGAGCCCAATGACGGATGCCACCCGCGTACTTCAGCTTCTTTGCGCAGGCGATAGCCAGCGCGGGACGCCAATTGCCGTTGCGCGAACCGAAGAGCGCGCACCCAGATCTTCAGACCCGGGCAACCTGCGGCGCGACGGCCCCGCCCACGTTGATCGCCAGATGCAGCAGCGCCGGAGCCAGCGCGCTGCCGGTCCGGCGGCGCAGCCAGCCGAGCACCAGGCCGCCGACCGTGGTCACCGCAACCGCTACCGGAACGCTGTCCCCGGCGGCACGAGCCGGGTGAATATGCCAGAGGCCGAAAACCACAGACCCGAGGACCGACCCAACTGGCTCGCCAAAGCTGTTGTCCAGCAATGGATCCAGCGTCGCCCGGAAAACGATCTCCTCGCTGTATACCGTCCCGACCGGAATGTGCACGCCGACCCATTCGGCGACCGAGACCTCCGGCGCCCGGTCACCGAAACCGCGCAGCCGTTTCCGCATCGACGGAACGGCAAGCGCGACAGCGTAACCGGCGGCAACTGCCGAAGCAGCGCCGAATCCGTATCGGAACCCCTTGGCCGACAACCAGTTCGGTCGCCCATCGAAGACCAGCGAATATCCGGTGGCGAATCCGGCATTGGCCACCGTGCGCCCGCGTATCCCGAGCCCGAGCCGGGGCAGTACCGCATTACTCCAGATCAGCGGAAGACCAACGGCCGCAACGACTTTCACTTGGTCTTCCGCTCGTTGTCCTCGGCGGCCTCCAGTTCGGCGCGCACCCGGTCGGCGAGGTCGGCGGTCCAGCCCGGCGGTTCGGCGACGGCGACCCAGCCGTCGAGGACCAGGCTGCCGTATCGGTGCCCGTGCCCGTCTGTGACGCCCTGCGCATTGGTGAGATCGGCCGCCACCTGCCAGAAGGTGACGAACGGCCACCAGCGCATCTGCGAGGTGACATCGGAGCCGCGCGGTTCGGACAGCCAATCCGGTTGGGAGAAAATCAAATCCGTCGACCACCAGACGATCGGGTCGGACGCGTGCTGTAGGTAGGCGATGCGCGGCTCTCGCCATTCGGTCGACGGCCGAGCCAAATCGGCGCTGTCCGAGGCGAATCGGACCACCAGCCCGTCCGCGTACACCGGCTCTACCTCGCGCGATCCCGGGTCGCGCCGCGTGACGAACTGACGCCACAGCCGGTTCGAATTCGGCGGCCCGACCCACAGCGCACCGTCCACCTTGGCGCGCAGGTCGGCCAGACCGTCGAAGGCCGCCTCGGAGCCCTGCGAACCCAGGCTCTCGCCGTATACGAACAGCTTCGGCCGCGCATCGGGCGGCCGCGCCGACCAATGCTCGTACACCGCGTCGAACAGCTTCTTCCCTGCGTCGGTGGCCTTTCCGCGGTCCGCCAGGAACGAGAGCACGCTCGGCAGGTACGAGTACTGGGTGGCCACCAGGGCGGTGTCGCCGCCGTACATGTACTCGATCGCCCCTGCGGCAAGGGAATTCACCCATCCGGTGCCGGTGGTGGTGATGACCACCAGCACCTTCCGGTCGAACGCGTGCATCCGCTCGAGTTCGTCGACCGCCAGTTGTTCCCGCGTCACACCGTTTTTCGCCGACTCGAGGCCGACGTAGGCGCGGATCGGCTCCTTGGCGGCGCGTCCGGTGATGGCGGTGATCCGGCTGGCGGTCGGCCCGTGCGAGACGAACCAGCGCCCCTCGAAACCGAGCGTCTCCCATTTCGCCAGCGATTCCGGGCTGCCGGAACGCTGCGGTTGCTGCGGCTGCACCGCGTTCTGTGAGGTGTGGTCGTTGCGCACGCTGAACGCCGAATTGGCCACCGCGAAGAAGGCGCGCACCGCGACACCGTTGTAGATGGTGACGATCAGGATCACCAGCAGCAGAAAGCCGGCGAACGTCGCGAGCTCGCGCGGTATGCGCACCCAGCGCATCAGCCAGCGGGCCAGGAAAAGGATGATCTCGCGCAACGTCCGGTACACCGCGATGACGGCCATGCCGACCGCCACGCTCAGCAGTCCGGTGCGCAGATACGCCGGTGTCGTGGTGCCGGTCATCCCCATCAGCGCGGTGATCTCCCGCTGCCAGCGCGCCGACTGCACCAGCATCGCGGCTGCGGTGAGCGCGGAAAGGAACAGGATCGCCGATTTGATCGCGTCGCGGATCCGGACGGACGGCCCGGCCCACTTGATCCGCGGCCGGACCCACAGCCGGAACAACCATTCCAGCACGCAGCCGAGCCCGTATCCGAGCGCGGCGTTGATACCGCTGATCAACCCCTGGAACAGCCAATCGCGCGGCACCAGCGACGGCGTCACCGAGAGCGCGAAGAATACGGTCGCGACGACCAACCCGACGTAGTTGAGGTCGATGATCCGCTCGATGCGCCGGATGACCACGACGCTGCGATTGCGCAGCCTCGTCAGGGTCGCGGCGGTCTCGGACACCGCAACAGTATGGCTGTCCGGTACCGGCATCGGGCGCGTTGCCCGGTCCGCCACGCGGTAGCCCGGTCGGAGATCACACTTGCGCGGCGGGCGAGGCCGAAGCCCCGCCCCGCCTCAGCCGGCGAACTTCCCGAAGAGCTTGGGCAATGTGCCTTCGAAGGCCTCGCGCAGCTCCGCCATGGTGACCGAGAACTGCCCTTGCACCTCAACGGAATCCGAGCCCTGATCGACGACACCGATACGCACCCAAGGCAATTCGCGCGCATCGCACATGCGGGTGAACCTGGTCTCCTCCGAGCGCGGCACCGCGACGAGCACCCGGCCCGCCGATTCGGAGAACAGCGTCACGAACGGGTCGGCGCCCTCGGGAAGCAGGATGCGGCAACCGGTTTCGCCCGCCAGCGCGGCCTCGACGACGGCCTGCGCGAGGCCGCCCTCCGAAAGGTCGTGCGCCGCACTGATCATGCCGTCGCGCGAACCGGCGGTGAGCACCTCGGCGAGCAGCTGTTCACGGGCGAAATCGACCTTCGGCGGCAGGCCGCCGAGGTGGTCGTGCGCCACCTGCGACCAGATGGAACCGCCGAATTCGTCCCGGGTCTCGCCGAGCAGGATCAGCGTCTCGCCCGGTTCGAGGCCGAGGCCGGTGGGGATGCGGCGGTGCACGTCGTCGATGACGCCGAGCACGCCGACCACCGGTGTCGGCAGGATGGCGTCCTGTCCGGTCTGGTTGTAGAAGCTGACGTTGCCGCCGGTAACCGGAATACCAAGGGCCACACAGCCATCCGCGAGACCGCGTACGGCCTGCTGGAACTGCCACATCACGCCGGGATCCTCGGGGGAACCGAAGTTGAGGCAGTTGGTGACGGCCTTCGGCGTCGCGCCGGTGGTCGCGACATTGCGGAACGCCTCGGCCAGCGCGAGCTGTGCACCGGTGTAGGGGTCGAGTTTGGTGTAGCGGCCGGACGCATCGGTGGCCAGCGCGATACCGCGGCCGGACGACTCATCGATCCGGACGACACCCGCGTCGGCGTGCTCGGCGAGCACGGTGTTGCCGCGCACGTAGCGGTCGTACTGTTCGATGATCCACCTGCGGCTGCACAGCTGCGGGCTGGACACCATCCGCAGCAACGTTTCCCGCAGCTCCTCGCCGGTCTTCGGACGGCTCAGCTTGTCGGGTGTGTCGGCGATCAGCGCGTCCTGCTCATCGGGGCGCCGCACCGGGCGCTGATAGACCGGGCCCTCGTGCGCGACGGTGCGCGGCGGCACGTCGACGACGGTCTCACCGTGCCAGGTGACGACGAGCCGGTCGCCGTCAGTGACCTCGCCGATCACCGTGGCCAGCACATCCCATTTGCGGCACACCGCCATGAACGCGTCGACATTGTCCGGGGTGACCACGGCGCACATGCGCTCCTGCGATTCGCTGGAGAGAATTTCGGCCGGGGTCATATTCTTGGCCCGCAGCGGCACCTTGGTCAGGTCGATATGCATGCCGCCATCGCCCGCGGCCGCGAGTTCGGAAGTGGCGCAAGACAATCCGGCACCGCCGAGGTCCTGGATGCCGACCACCAGCCGGGCCGCGTACAGCTCGAGACAGCACTCGATGAGCACCTTCTCCGCGAACGGGTCGCCGACCTGCACGCTCGGCAGCTTCTTGCGACCGGTGCCCGACTCGTCACCGGAGAAGGTGTCCGAGGCCAGCACCGAGACGCCGCCGATGCCGTCGAGGCCGGTGCGCGCGCCGAACAGAATGATCTTGTTGCCCTTACCGGACGCGAAGGCCAGGTGCAGATCCTCGACCCGCATCACACCGGCACACAGCGCGTTCACCAGCGGATTGCCCTGGTACGAGGCGTCGAATACGGTCTCGCCGCCGACATTCGGCAGGCCGAGCGAATTGCCGTAGCCGCCGACACCGCGCACGACGCCGTCGACGACGCGCCGGGTGTCGGGCGCATCCGCCGCACCGAACCGCAGCTGATCCATCACCGCGATCGGCCGGGCGCCCATCGCCATGATGTCGCGCACGATGCCGCCGACGCCGGTGGCCGCGCCCTGATACGGCTCGACATAGGACGGGTGATTGTGGCTCTCCACCTTGAAGGTGACCGCCCACCCGTCGCCGATATCGACGACGCCCGCGTTCTCGCCGATGCCGGCCAGCATGGATGCGCGCATCTCATCGGTGGTGGTTTCGCCGAAGTAGCGCAGATGCACCTTCGAGGACTTGTAGGAGCAGTGTTCGCTCCACATCACCGAGTACATGGCCAGCTCGGCGTCCGTAGGCCTGCGCCCGAGGATCTCCCTGATGCGGGCGTACTCGTCGTCCTTGAGCCCCAATTCCTTGTAGGGCTGCGGTACATCGGGGGTTGCTGCGGCTGCGCTGACGGTGTCGACCTGCGGAGTCACGGAGTACCAGGGTCCTTTCGGCCGGGCATGGGGTCGGCAAGGGTGGGGCAAGCCCCTGGGTGGCAGCCGACGAAGTCGCGGCGAGATGCCTGGCGCTCAGTCTAGAGGCAGCGTTTACCGCCCCCGCAGGTGAGGGCCTTAGCAGGCGTCCGGTCCGACGTCTACCACCCTCGACGAAGTGGCGTGTTGGGCACGCGGGTATGCGGAACCACCGGTTCGCGCGCACCCGATACCCTGTGGCGGTGAACGATGGATCGGGGGTCGCGCATCCGGGCGAGCAGTCTGTCGCTATGGACGAGTCGCGGCCGGATATCGCGAATTCCGAACCGGTGGACGAGGCCGAATCCGCCTCCGGGCCACCCTCTTCCGCGCGCTGGCTGATCGCCGCCATCGCCCTGTTCGCGGTGTCAGCGGCGGTCTCACTGCTCGTGCACTGGTGGTCCGGCTATATCGACCTGCAGGTCTATCGCAACGGTGCCCGCGTCTGGTTGAACGACGGCGAGCTATACGGTCCGATGCCCCCGGTCGCCGGAATCGGGTTGCCGTTCACCTATCCGCCGCTGGCCGCGCTGTTCTTCGCACCGCTTTCGCTGATGCCGCTCGCGCTCGCCGAGGTGCTGGTGCTGGCCACCTCGCTGTTCAGCCTCGGCATCACGCTCTGGCTGGTGCTCGCCCGCATCCGTCCCGGCCTGTCCCGGATGACGATGCTGACCCTGGTCATCGCGATCATCGCGGTGACCCAGGTGTTCGAACCGCTGCGCCAGACCTTCGGCTTCGGCCAGATCAACCTGGTGCTGATGGCCGCGATCACGCTGGATTGCCTTGTCCGCAAACCATTTTGGCCGCGCGGCATGCTGATCGGCATCGCCGTTTCGGTCAAGCTGATCCCGGCCGGATACCTGCTGTACTTCCTACTGCGCCGGGATTGGAAGGCGGCCGTCACGCTCGTGATCTCGGCCGCCGTCGCGGTCGGCGTCGGATTCGCGCTGTTCCCGAGCGATTCGGTGGAGTACTGGTTCCACACGCTCGCCGATACCGGGCGCATCGGCCCGCCGTTCTTCGCGGGCAACCAGTCGATCAAGGGGTTGGTCTTCCGGCTCGGGATTTCCAACTCACTGGCCACGGTGATCTGGATCGCGGTTTCGGCGGTGGCCGTCGCGCTGGCCGCGGTGTGGATGCACCGGCTCATCGAGGCCGGTGCCACGGTGGCCGCGCTGCTGGTGAATGCCGCTGCGGTGCTGCTGGTTTCGCCGGTGTCCTGGTCGCATCACTGGGTGTGGGTGGCGCCCGCGCTGGTCGTCGCCGCAGATGCCATCGCGAAGGGCAGGCGCACTCGCGGATTCGTCGCTGCCGTCGCCGGATTCGGCCTGCTGTTCCTGATCGGCCCGCAGTGGCTGCTGCCGCACAGCAACGACCGCGAATTGGGTTGGGCCTGGTGGCAGCAGGTGATCGGCAGCAGCTACGTGATCGCGACCCTGGCGGTGTTCGTATTCGCGGCCACCACGTACCGCCCGGTCACCGCGGGCGTCAGGAAGGCGGCCAGCGCCGCGGCGTAGGAGGTGATGTCGGCGGCGCCCATCAGCTCCCTGGCCGAATGCATGGCCAGCTGGGCGGCGCCGACATCCACGGTGGTCATGCCGGTGCGGGCGGCGGTCATCGGTCCGATGGTCGAGCCGCATGGCAGATCCGCGCGGTGCACGTAACGCTGCAACGGCACATCGGCCTGCGCACAGGCCAGCGCGAAGGCGCCCGCACCCGCGGCGTCCGTCGCGTAGCGCAGGTTCTGGTTGACCTTCAGCACCGGGCCGCCGTTCACCTCGATGCGGTGCGCCGGCTCGTGCCGGTCCGGGTAGTTGGGGTGCGTCGCATGCGCCATATCGCCCGAGGCGCAAACGGATCCGGCGATCGCCGCCAGATATTCCGCGCGGCCGCCGCCGCGGGCCAGCACGATCCGCTCCAGCACCGACGGCAGGAATTCGGACTGCGCGCCCCGGTCCGACTGGCTGCCGACCTCCTCGTGATCGAAGATCGCCAGCACCGGGATCGCCGCGCCCGGTTCGGCGATCGCGGCGAGGAAGGCGCGCATACCCGCGTAACAGGTGGCCTGGTTGTCCAGCCGGGGTGCGCTGACCAGATCGCGGTCGCGCCCGACGAGGCGGCTCGGCGAAAGGTCGTGTGCCATCAGCTCCCAGCCGAGCACCGACTCCGGATCGACATTGGCGTGTTCGGCGACGAAGTCGAGGAATGAGCGCGGTTCGGCGCCGATGCCCCAGACGGCGTTCAGATGCCGCTGCGGATCGAGCGCGACCCCACGCCGGTCGTCGGACAGGTGGATGGCCAGCTGCGGCACCCGCAGGATCGGCTCATCGATGCGAACCAGCCGCTCGCTCACCGCATTTCCGTCGCGCACGCTGAGCCGGCCGGACAGGCCGAGATCGCGGTCGAGCCAGGAGTTGAGCCATGCGCCGCCGTACGGCTCCAACCCGACCAGCTGCCAGCCCGCGGTGGACAGATCCGGATGCTGTTTGACGCGCAGGTTCGGGCTGTCGCTGTGCGCGCCGACGATCCGGAACGGGGCGGCGCCCAGCGAATCCGGAGCGGCCCAGGCGATCAGCGAGCCGCCGCGGATGACGTAATGCCGTCCCGCGCCGTCCGACTGATGCTGCCGATTGGCCGCACCCCACGGGTACTGTCGCGCCACATCGGCCAGCGGCCACGGCGACGACTCCGGCAGCCGGGTGAATCCGTGGCCCTCCAACTCCCGCGCCACCGTGCGGCAGACGTGGAACGGGGACGGCGCGGAATCGACGAAGTCGCACAGTCCGACTGCGGTGGCTGCGGTGGTGGATACGGGCATATCCGAATCCTAGGCACCAAACCCGGTCAAAACCGGACAGGACCGAACAGTTTGTTTTGGCCGGTCGCTTGCTCGAGCCGCCTTCGACCGCCGATCACGACCCCGACGGCGAGCACACCCCTCCCGCCTCGCAATAGATCATGGCTATTGCCGAATATTCGGGCGACACAACGAGTTCCGCACCCGAGGGCAGCGTTTCACCCCGTGCGACATTTGTCCGATCCGGGCGATGACCCGCATGATCGACAATCGCTATCTCCGGGCACAACGCAACCGTTTTGTGACTTTTCGATCGCGGCGATAGCGCCGATCTATTTCAATCGGAAAGGTAACCGACGCAGTCACTTTCCACTCGGCCGTCGCCGGAGAAAAACGGACCAAAGGGAATTCGTCCGATGACCCGTCAATCGACGGCGGAAACCAGATCGAGCAAACGCATCAGCTCGGTGTAGCGGCGCGCACCGATTCGCGAACGCAGCTCGTGCTCGGCCCGCGCCTCCTCGGCGCGCACCGCGGCGACCAGATCGACGCCGAGTTTGCTCAGCCCGATCAGGATCCGGCGGCGGTCGTCCTCTGCGGCGATACGGAAGATGAGCCCGCGTTCGGCCAGGAAATCGGCGTGGCGGGTGGCCGAGGACGGCGCCAGCTGCGACCGAGCGGCCAGCTCGCTCATGGTGATACCGGACTCGGCGGACAAATTGGATAGCATCGACCACTGATCCGCCGTGAGTTGCCTAGCGCACAGCGCCGCATCCAAGTGACGCAGCCAACCGCGTTCGGCGGCTCGCAGCGCACCATGCAGCGTCGAATATCCGCTTACAATGGTCGTCATTATTTCCCGCCTACCCTGAAATTCGCTCGAACGTAGAGAAGAGTACCGAATGTCCGCGTTCGGCGAGAGCCCCGACGGCACGATCGAGATCCTCAACATAGTTCCGTTACAAGGACCGGGGGGAATCGTGGCGGCATCGTGTGACGCGGCGATTTCACTGGCGGTCGACGAAATCAACCGCGGCGACGGAATTCTGGGCCGGGAAATTCGTACCACCAATATCGATGGCGGCCGCAGACCCCAGGAAGTGGCCGACGAGGTGGCGGCGCTACTGGCCACCGGAATGGTGCACGCGATCACCGGCTGGCACACCTCCGCGGTGCGGCTCGCGGTATCCCAGGCCAATGCGAGCCGCGTGCCATACCTGTACGCCACCGGCCACGAGGGACTCACCGACGAACTGCCCGGTGTCCTGATGCTCGGCGAACATCCCGAGGTGCAGACGTTGCCCGCGATCCACTGGTTGGAACGCGAACTCGGCATCCGGAGCTGGGCGATCATCGGCAACGACTACATCTGGCCGCATGTCTCCGCCCGAGCCATCCGCCGCAGCCTCGGCGACCGGTCGGCAATCGTGCTGGAACGGTTCGTCCCGCTCGGCGCGCCGGACTTCGGCGACTTCCTCGGGCATCCGGCGCTGGATCTGGCCGACGGGGTGGTGATCCTCATGGTCGGTGCGGATGTCGCGCGGTTCAACCGGCAGTTCGCGGCCACCGGCCGGGCCGATAAACAGATCAGGATCAGTCCGGCGGCGGATGAGAATGTGCTGCTGGCAGGCGGTGTCGCGGCCAACCACAACTTCTACGTGGCATCCAGCTTCTTCATCGACGAGAAGACCGCCGACGGGCGGGACCGATTGGATCGCTACCGCAGACTGCACGGATCGTTCGCGCCCGCGCTGACCAGCTTCAGCAATATGAGCTACGAGGCGGTGCACACGCTGAAGGCGATCGCGGAAACCGTCGGATCGCTGGAGGTGCCCGAGATGCACCGGGCGCTCGACAGGGGTGTGCGACTCGAAACACCCAGCGGCAGTAGGAGTTTCCTGGGGAATCAGGCGGTGCAGCCGGGATATATCGCGCTGGCCAACGGATTCGAATTCGACATCATCGCGCAGATCACCTGACGCCCCGGCGAAATCCGGGGCGCCCCAGGGGTTTTCAGGCCGAGATGAGGGTGTCGACCACCGAGAAGAACATGCCGAGGCCGTCGTCGCTCGGGCCGGTGAGCGGCTCGGTGGCGTGCTCCGGATGCGGCATCAGGCCGACGATGCGCCCGTCGGCCGAGGCGATGCCCGCGATATCGCGCTGCGAGCCGTTCGGGTTCTCGCCCGCGTAGCGGAACACCACGCGGCCCTCACCCTCCAGCTCGTCGAGCACCTGCGGCGAGGCCTGGTAGCGGCCCTCGGCGTTCTTGATCGGGATCAGGATCTGCGCGCCGGATTCGTAGCGCGAGGTCCACGCGGTCGCGGTGGACTCGACCCGCAGCCACTCGTCGCGGCAGATGAAATGCAGGCCCTCGTTGCGGGTCAGCGCGCCGGGCAGCAGTCCGGCCTCGCACAGCACCTGAAAACCGTTGCAGATACCCAGGATCGGCATGCCCTGCCCCGCGGCGCGGACCACCTCACCCATCACCGGGGCGAACCGGGCGATGGCGCCGGCCCGCAGATAGTCGCCGTAGGAGAATCCGCCGGGCACGATCACCGCATCGACCTGCTTCAGGTCGGCGTCGGCGTGCCACAGGCTCACCGCTTCGGCGCCCGCGAGCCGCACCGCCCGCGCCGCGTCGACATCGTCGAGCGTGCCGGGAAAAGTGATGACACCGATGCGGGCTGTCACGGCAGGCGCACCACCTTCCAGTCCTCGATCACGGTGTTGCACAGCAGCGCCTCGGCGATCTGCTCGAGCTCCTGGTCCCCGACGCTGTCGTCCACCTCGAGCTCGAAACGCTTGCCCTGCCGCACATCCGCGACCCCGGCGAATCCCATGCGCGGGAGCGCACCGACAATGGCCTGTCCCTGCGGATCCAGGATTTCGGCCTTCGGCATCACCTCGACCACGACTCGTGCCACGCGTTGCTCCTTAGCTGGTGGGGATTACCGCAGCAGCCTAGTTGTCCTGGTTGTCCGGGCCGCTGCCGGGGTGGGCTGCATACCATGTCCGCATGCGCATAGCCCATTTCGGTCACTCCTGCGTCCTCGTCGAGCTGCAAGGTAAGAAGGTGCTCTTCGATCCGGGCACCTTCTCGCACGGCTTCGAGGGCATCACCGGACTCGATGCCATCGCCGTCACCCACCAGCATCCGGACCACATCGACCCGAACCGGATCGAGGCGCTCATCGCCGCCAACCCGGACGCGCAACTGTTCAGCGACCCACAGACCGCGCAGCTGCGCGGCGAGCCGTGGCGGGCGGTGCACGCCGGCAACGTGATCCGGCTCGGCGAACTCCAGATCACCGGTGGCGGCGGCAGGCACGCGGTGATCCACCCCGACCTCCCGGTGATCGATAACACGGTCTTCCAACTGGGCACCGCGGACAGCCCGGCGGAATTCGTGCACCCCGGCGACTCGCTGTGGGTGCCACCCGTGCCGGTCGGGGTGCTCGCGCTGCCCGCCGCGGCCCCGTGGATGCGGATCAGCGAGGCCGTCGACTACTTCCGCGCGGTCCGGCCGGCCACCGCCCTGCCCATCCACTTCGGCATCATCGAACCGTCGGCGCAGGGCATCTACTTCGGGCGGTTGGCCGAAATGGGGCCCGCCGAAAGCGAATTCAGGGTGATCGAGCCGGAGGACCACATAGAGACATAACGGTATCGCGGAGCGATTCGTTGAGGGGCGGCGGTCGGGTGACGGGTGGGCCTAGGCCTTGACGTAGCTGGACAGGAACAGCGCCTCGGCCAACGCCATACGTTCGATCTCGCTCGGGTCGACACTTTCGTTCGGCGCGTGGATCAGGCATTTGGGTTCCTCGACGCCCATCAGCATGATCTCCGCGTCCGGATAGGTTTCGGCGAAGACATTGCAGAGCGGGATCGAACCGCCCTGTCCCTGAGTGGTCGGCGGCTTCCCGTACGCGGCCGCCAGCGCCGCCTCCATGGCCGTGCGCGCCGGGCCGCCCTTACCGGACGAGAACGCCCCGCCGAGCCCCTCGGTCTCGATGGTGAGCTTGGCGTGCCACGGAGTATGCGCCTCGAGATGTGCGACGAGCAGTTTGTGCGCCTGCTCCGGATCGATGCCCGGCGGGATCCGCAGGTTCAGCCGGGCCCGGGCCGAGGCCTGGACCGCCGCGGTGGAGCCGACGACCTTCGGCGCATCGATCCCGAGCACCGTCAAAGCCGGGCGGGCCCAAAGCATGTCGGAGACCGTCCCGTCGCCGATGATGTCGACGTCGCCGAGAATGCCCGCATCCGCACGGAATTGGTCCGCCGGGTACTGCACGCCGGACCACTTCTGATCGTTCGGCAGTCCGGTGACGGTGGTGTTGCCGTGTTCGTCGCGCAGCGAGGCGAGCAGCTGGATCAGCGCGGCGAGCGCGTCGGGCGCCGCACCGCCGTACATGCCCGAATGCATCGGTCCGGCAAGGGTTTCCACGCCGACCACGACATTCACACTGCCGCGCAGAGTCTGTGTGAGGGTCGGCAGTCCGGCGGCGAAGTTACCGCAGTCGCCGATCACGATCGCATCGGCGCGCAGCGGCTCCGGATCGGCCTGCACGAACCGCTCCAGGCCGCCGGTGCCCTGCTCCTCGGAACCCTCCGCGACCAGGGTGACCCCGATGGGCAGGTCGGGGCCGAGCGCGCGCAGCGCGGTGAGGTGCATGACGATATTGCCCTTGCAGTCGGCCGCACCGCGCCCGTACCAGCGGCCGTTCTGTTCGGTCAGCGTCCAGACCGGTGTGCGCCAAGCGGATTCGTCGAGCGGCGGCTGAACGTCATAGTGGCAGTAGAGCAGTACGGTCGGCGCGCCGGGCGGCGCGGGACGGCTGGCGATCACCGCCTTACTGCCGTCGGCGGTTTCGTGCAGGCCGACCTTCGTCAGCCCGGCCGCCGCGAACGCGTCGGCCACCCACTGCGCGGCCCGCTCGCACTCGGCCGGCGGGAACTGTCGCGGATCGTGTACCGATTTGAACGAAACCAATTGCGCCAGATCTGTTTTCGCCTGCACCATGAGCGCGGCGACGCGGCTGCGCAGCTCAGCGGTGCGGGCATCATCGGACGTCATGTCATGACCTCACTTCGTTGTATCGTCGAACTTCATATCCCGCACCTGGTTCAGATAGGAACCGAGACGATCGGGACAGTAGGTGGCGATGGTCAATTCGACCGCGACGGCCACGTCGCGGTCGCCGATCACCGGGCGGCTGCCCGGTCCGTCGGCGCCATTGCTGATCGCGCTCTGATAGCGGGCCTTGATCAGCGGCGAGGACGGATCCTGGCAGACCAGGCCGCCGTCCCGGCCGAGGCTGTCGCCGATCACCCGCGGTTCGGGGGCGGGCAGCCCGGCGTCGGCCAAGCGGTCGTGCAGCCGCTGCGCCTTGGCCGCCGCATCCGTATCGCGGGCCGTCTCGGTGAACATCACGACTCCGAAAATAGCCATCAGACCGAGCAGTACGGCGGAAATAAGGTAGATGAGCCTGCGCTTGCCGAACGGAACATCCCGCATGGTCATTCCGGCTCCCCTTGCGGCAGTGCGGATTTCCACTCCGGTCTGCGAAGACTGAAGAACAGGAACGGAATCAGCAATCCGACGAAACCCATCCCGCCGCCGACGATCAGCACATATTGGGCGGTACTGCCGGAACCGAACTGCGACGGCGGCACGAATCCGATCCCGAACGCGGCGATCGATGCCGCGATTCCCAACGCGCACAACCCCATCAGCGCGGGCGCTCGGTAACCGCGCGGATGATCCTCCTGGTCCCGGCGCAACCGGACCGCCGCGGCGAACATCAGCACATACATGATCAAGTAGACCTGCGTGGTGATGACGGAGAGGATCCAGTACGCGCTCGACACGTCCGGGATGAACGCGTAGAGCAGTGCGATCACCGTGGTGAATACGCCCTGCGCGATCAGCATGTTCTGTTGCACGCCTTGCCGATTCAGCCGGGTCAGGATCGGCGGCAGGTAGCCCTCGGCGCGGCCGATCATGATCAGGCCCTTCGACGGGCCCGCCAGCCAGGTCAGCATGCCGCCCAGCGCCGCGGCCACCAGCAGCACCCCGACCACCGGGGTGAGGAAGCCGATCCCGAAATGGTTGAAGAAACCGTCGAACGCCTGCATCACACCGGCGGTGAGGCTCAGGTTTGCCGCGGGCACCACCCAACTGATCGCGACGGCGGGCACGATGAAGATCACCAGCACCAGCCCGACCGCCAGGAACATCGCCTTCGGATATTCCCGGCCGGGATCTCGCAGCGCGGAAACGTGCACCGCGTTCATCTCCATGCCCGCGTAGCTGAGGAAGTTGTTGACGATCAGCACCAGGCTCGCCAAACCGGTCCAGGCCGGAAGCAGATGCCCCGCATCCATCGGCGCGGCCGAGACGTTGCCCTGCGCCAGGAAGACCAGCCCGAGCAGCACCAGCACCGTGCCGGGCAGCAGCGTGCCGATCACCAGCCCCATACTCGACAGCCCGGCCACCGTCTTGGTCCCCTGCGCCGAAACGTAGACCCCCGCCCAGTACACGGTGATGATCACGATCGCCACGTACACCCCGTTCGCGGCCAACGCGGGATTGATGATGTACGCGAAAGTGCTTGCCACATAGGCGAGCAGACTTGGGTAGTAGAAGATCGTCATCGCGAACTGACACCAGACGGCAAGGAACCCAAGTGGTTTCGACAGTCCTTCGCCGACCCACTTGTACACCCCGCCATCCCATCCGGATGCCAGCTCGGCGGCGACCAGCGAGGTCGGCAGCAAAAACAGCAGTGCGGGAAGGAGATACAGGAATACGCAGGCCAGTCCGTATACCGCCATGGTGGGCGAGGCGCGCAGGCTGGCCACCGAACTCGTCGTCATCATCGCCAGCGTGATCCACGACAGATACTTCGTCGTCGCCCGCGCCGCGGTCGCCGTCTCGGCCATCGGCTTCGCCTTCCGTCGTTCGAGCACCTGCCCTACGCCGGACCGCCTGATGGGCGCCGCCGGAGGAAGTCCGGCGGCCCGCGCCGGGGCGAGCACTCGCCCGCCGCCGCTGGTCCACCCCGAATATTAACCGCCGAGCAAACGCTCAGCACCGAACGCGGCCGAGACGATCACTGCCCCGGCCCATCGAGTTCGGCGTCGAATCCCCGCTCGACCGTGGTCAGGAAATCGACGATGAGCCGCAATTCGGCCGCGGTGTACCCGGCGATCGAGCGCCGCCACCCACCGAGCAACGGCCCGTAGATCGGCGCGATATCGGCGAGCGCGCGCTCGTTGTCGAGGTGCACCAGCACCCGGCGGCGATCCGCCGTGTCGCGGACCCGCCGGACAAACCCGGCGCTTTCGAGCCGATCGATCAGGCCGGTCATCGACGCGGTGGTCAGGCGGGTGGACCGAGCGAGCTCACCGGCGGTTCGCGGGCGATCCTGCAGCAACTGCAATACCTGCATATCGGTGGCGTTTATGCCGAGCCGGGTGGCGGCCGCCTGGTTCATCCGCAGGCCGCGTTCGACTGTTCGCCCGATCCCGGCGAGCACGGCATCTACCAATCTGCCCTTCTCCGTTGACATCCCAGCTACCTCTCGCCATCCTAATAACTAGGTAACCTAGCAATATTGGTTACCTTACATAAAGGATACCGAGGTAATGGCCATGTTGCGTCACCTGACACCCCTACTGCTCACCTGCGCGGTCGCGACCGCGATCTGCGGCTCGGCCCACGCCGACTCCGGCGCCGCCGAGCGATACCAGGGCCGGTGGAATTACGACCTGCCCGACCAAGCCACGATGACGAATATCGCCGTGATGAATATCGGCGATGGCATACAGGGTCCGCAGATCGGCGACATCGTATTCACCGCAACAGGTCCGGACCGGGTCGTCGGCCGCACCGATGTCGGTTGCACCTGGCGATTCAAGAGCGCGGGCGACGCGCTCGTCCTCGACGGCGCGAACCAGACCTGCCACAATCCGCTCGCCGGCTACGCGTACACGATGACCGAGTGGACCGTGCGCGTCGACGGCGACCACGAAACCGAATCCATCAAGGCCATCAGCCATCACGGCGACCGCGACTACGAATTCGACCTCGCCCGCGGCGCACGCACCCGGACCGGCGAGGACGATCCGGCCGCCACCGCCGCGTTCACCGGGACCTGGGCTTACGGCGCACCGGATCCGAAGAGCGGAGCCAACATTCGGATGAGCGGCGGCGCGGCGGCACCGCAGACCGGGACCATCACGGTCGTCGCGAACTACGACGACCGCATCACCGCCCGCACCGACGACGGTTGCGAATGGACCATGGTCACCCGCGGCGACACCGCGAAACTCGACCCGCCGGTGCAGACCTGCACGATTGCGGATTCCGCTGTGACGCTGCGGTATTGGACCATCGTCAGCGACGGCCACCGCCAGATCTCCGGCGTATACGGCACCGATCCGGGCGGGGCCGCCTTCTCGATCGCCGGCGATCTGCACCGCGCCTGAGCCGAATCGTCCTGTCCGTCAGAGATTTTCAACAATGACAGCAGAAAGCCCCTGGAGTCGGATCCAGGGGCTCGGCGAATCAGTTCTGCGGTGCGGGCTTGCCGTCGTTGGCCCACTTGCTGGCGCCGGGGGCGGCCTGCATGGTCTGCAGCAGATCCATACCCGCGGCGACCAGCGCCGGACCGCCCGCCACGATGGTGCCGATGGCCCCGCCGACCGGAACACCGGCGACACCGCCGAGGATGCAGCCCAGCGGTATGGTCGTGACGCAGCCGATGGCGAAACCGATTATGCTGCCGACCAATCCGCCGACCTGCGTGGCGACGCCGAGCTTCGAGGAGAACTCGTTCATCGCCAGTTGATCCTCGGCGGGCGAGGCGATCGGCGTCACCACCAGGGGTGCGGTGACAGCCGGCGCGTTCGCGGGCCGTTCGGGCGTGATCTCCAGCACGGTGCCGTCCTGCTTCGCGACGGCCTGCACCGGGATCGGCGTGCCCTCGACGCGGTAGTCCAGCGGGAAGGACAGCACCGTCGCACCCTTGTCGTCCTTGATGTTCGCGATCTGGGTCTTCGGTGCGTCCGGCGTCGCGCCATCCTGTTCGGTGAGGGCGAAGGTGCCGCCGCGCAGGCTCGCGACAACCGTCTTATCCACCGCCTTGACTGAGTACCTGATCCCATCGGACGGCGCGGCGGGTTCCGCGTACACCAACCCGGAGCCGATTGTCACCGCGCCGACGACCAGTGCGGCGACCGCGGCAACACTACGCATTCTCATTCGTTTTTCCCATTCGCAATCCGGTCGCACTCGGCGGCGACTCTACGCAGATTTATACGCACTTCCCAGCTTCGAGAAGGGTCGCCGATGCTGGTCGTGACCGCGCGAGAATCCCTGGACCCCAGGACATTCCACGTCGAGCCCGCCGAGCGCCGACACCGCGGACCAACCTATTCGACCGATGCGGCCCCACCGTCACCGAACGATCATCGAAATCGTCATCCCCGCGTAGCGCGGACATCATCGTGTGGCGCGCCGCTCGATAAACGGCAGGCACCTAGGCTTGAGCGACATCCGGTTCGTCGAGGAGGTTTGCGAAATGCCCGAGTCATCCGAAGACCTTTTCGCCATGTATCCGCTCGAATCCGGCGCGCCGAAGAACGCGTTCCCGAAGGCCGAGATGTTCGGCCCGGCCGCCTACCAGATCGTGCACGACGAGCTGCTACTCGACGGGGTTTCCCGAATGAATCTGGCCACCTTCTGCACCACCTGGGTGGACGATCACGCCCGCAGGTTGATGGCCGAATCGCTGGACAAGAACATCGTCGACAAGGACGAGTACCCGCAGACGGCCGAATTGGAGCAGCGCTGCGTGCGGATGGTGGCCGAGCTGTGGCACGCACCGGATCCGGGGACGACGCTCGGCACCTCGACCACCGGGTCGAGCGAGGCGGCGATGCTGGGCGGGCTTGCCGCCAAATTCCGTTGGCGGGCAAAGGGCGGCAAGGGAATTCCGAATTTCGTCTGCGGTCCGGTCCAGGTCTGCTGGGAGAAATTCGCGCGTTACTTCGACGTGGAAATCCGGCAGGTGCCGCTGCGTGGCGACCGGCTGACCCTGCGACCGGACGATATCGCCGCGCACTGCGACGAGAACACGATCATGGTGGTGCCGACCTTCGGCCAGACCTTCACCGGACTGTTCGAGGATGTCGCGGCGATCAGCAAGGCCCTCGACGAACTGCAGGAACGCACCGGACTCGACATTCCGATCCACGTCGACGCGGCGAGCGGCGGCTTCCTGGCGCCGTTCACCGCGCCCGAATTGGTGTGGGATTTCCGGTTGCCCCGGGTGAAATCGATCAACGCGTCCGGGCACAAGACCGGGCTCGCGCCGCTCGGCTCCGGCTGGGCGATCTGGCGGGAGGCGAGCGATCTGCCCGACGAGCTGATCTTCAACGTCGACTATCTCGGCGGCAATATGGCCACCTTCAACCTGAACTTCTCCAGGCCCGGCGGCCAGGTGGTGACCTCCTACTACCAGTTCATCCGCCTCGGCCGCGACGGTTACACCCAGGTGCAATCCGGGTTGTACGGCGTCGCCCAGCATCTGGCGAAAGGTATTGCGGCGCTTGGCCCGTTCGAGATCATCCACGGCGGCGACCCGCGCGAGGGCATCGCCGCGGTGTCCTGGAGCTTGACCGACGGGCAGACCTACAACCTGTACGACCTCTCGGATCGGTTGCGCACCAGGGGTTGGCTGGTCGCCGCCTATCCGCTGCCCGCGGACCGACAGGAGCAGACGATCATGCGGGTGCTGGTGCGGCACGGCTTCAGCCACGATATGGCGGATCTCCTTCTGGCCGATATGCGAAGGGCGCTCGGCCAATTGGACCGGCACCCGCCGAGTTCGTCCATGACGCAGGAGGAATCGGGCGGGTTCACCCACGATGCGAAGCCCGCGGTGCCGTGAAATGCCGCGCCGCCGTTCGGATTTACGCCCTCCTCCGAACGGCGACGCGAACCGGCGGTGCCGCCGGCGAAGCCGGGGCGCGACCGGCCCGGCACCGATCTGGCCACCGATCACGCAACTCCCCGACCGCGCCCTGCGGCCGTGCCGTCTATGAAACTCCTTGTCCGCGACCCACTCTCACGCCGCACGGGCGATGCTGAACGGCTCCCAGCGATACACCTGGCTGACCGCGCCGTGATACTGCGCCAGATCGACCGCGTCGAGCATCGCCTGCCTCGGCCCGGAGCGGCTCAGCTGGGCGGCCGAAACCGCAAGGCGCAGCATGCCGCCGCGTCGTGCGGTGCGGGCCGCGCCCATCACCAACGCCCGGCACCACCACGGCTCGGCGCGGAACCCCTCGCCGATCCCGTACACCCTGGCCTTCTGCGCCACATTGCGCTCCAGATCGAGAATGGTCGTCAGGCCGAGCGCCAAACGGAAACCCACCTCGGGCAGCGCCTCGATCGCACCGGTCGAGGCGTCCCAGCGCGGCGCCGCGAACAGCCTGGTGCGCAATTCGACCTGCTCCATCACCCCGTCTGCGGCCATCAAACGCAGCCGCGCCTCGTGCCGGGGCAGCGCGGCGAATTCGGCCCTGCGCCGCTTGGTGGCCGCCTGGTCGTAGCCGTGCAGCACGATCGCGTCACCGCGGGCCCGCCGCCCGCGCAGCCAGGCCTGCGTCGCCGGATCGTCCACCAGCCGGTAGCGGCCCTTGAGCCGGGGCGCGACCAGCAGCGAGAGCCTGACGTCGCGCCGATCCATCTCCGCGGCGAATTCGATCGCGGCATCGCGGGTCGCGTCCCGGATTCCGGATACGGAAACGATCAGCTCAGCATTCATGAAATAACGGTGCCAGCCGCAGATGTCCACGGCGTGCAGGCCGGATGACCGGGAGCCGAACACCCTGTCGGCGTTCGGCTCCCGGCATCCCCCGATGTTCAGCGGCCGGAAACTCCGCGGTATTTCCGCATTCGCCCCGGGGACCGGTCAGGCGTCGGCCAGGCCGACGGTGTCCAGGATCCACGCCTCCTCGAAGGCGACCTCTTTCCACCGCTCGTAGCGCCCGCTGACGCCGCCGTGACCCGAGCTCATCTCGGTCTTCAACAGCAGCGGGGCGTCACCGGTTTTGGTGACGCGCAGCTTGGCCACCCATTTGGCCGGTTCCACGTACAGCACCCTGGTGTCATTGAGCCCTGTGATCGCGAGGATGGCCGGATAGTCCTTCGCCTCGACGTTCTCGTAGGGCGAATAGGACTTCATGTACTGGTAAACATCCTTGTCGTGCAAGGGATCTCCCCACTCGTCCCATTCGATGACGGTGAGCGGAAGATCCGGATCGAGGATCGAGGTGAGCGGGTCGACGAACGGCACGCTGGTGATGATTCCGGCGAACAGTTCCGGCGCGAGATTGGCGACGGCGCCCATCAGCATGCCGCCCGCGCTGCCACCCTCGGCCACCAGACGATCCGCGGCCGTCACCCCGGTGTCGATGAGATGCCTTGCGCAGGAGACGAAATCGGTGAAGGTGTTCTTCTTGGTGAGCGTTTTGCCGTTCTCGTACCAGTACCGGCCCATCTCGCCGCCGCCGCGCACATGCGCGATGGCGAACACCATGCCGCGATCCAGCATGGACAGCCGCGCGATGGAGAAATACGGATCTATCGCCGTTTCGTATGAGCCGTATCCGTAGAGCAGCAACGGTTTCGGCGAATCCGGTGCGAATTCCTTGCGCCAGACCAGCGAGATCGGGATCCGGGTCCCGTCGTCGGCGACGGCCCAATCCCGGCGCTGCACATACTCGTTCGGATCGTAGCCGCCGAGTACCACATCCTCCTTGCGCAGCAACAACTCTCCGGTCGCGGGCACGTAGTCGAAGATCTGGCGCGGGGTGATGAACGAGCCGAGCGCGATGCGCAGCGTCGGCTGCGCCCACTCCGGATTGCCCGCGGTGCCGACCGAGGCCAGCTCCAGGTCGAATTCCAGCTCCCGGCGTTCCCCGTAACCGTCCGCCGTCAGCGGCCAAATGGCAAGGCGCGGAAGGGCTTCCCGGCGGTAACCGAGTACCAGATAGTCGGCGAAGGCGCCGACGCTCTCCAACCGCACCTGCGGATCGTGGCCGATCAGGATGGTCATATCCGACGGGTCGGCGACCGGGGCCTCGGCGAGCACGAAGTTCTCCGCCTTCACCCCGTCGACCACGTCGTTGTGCATGATCAGGAAGCGGTCCTCGCCGCCGATCACCGCGTGCTCCACCGAGTACTCGACGCCCTCGCGGCGCGGCAGCACCACCCGGAATTCACCCTCCGGATCGTCGGCGGCCAGCACCCGGTACTCCGTGGTGATCTTGGAGCTGCTCACGATGAACAGGTACTGCTCCGAGCGGGTGCCGTCGATGCCGACCCAGAAGCGGTCGTCGGGCTCGTGGAAGACCTTGACATCCTGATCGGCGGGGGTGCCGAGGCGGTGCCGCCACACGGTATCGGGCCGCCATGCCTCGTCGACGGTCTGATAGAAGACGAACTCGCCGTCCAGCGACCAGGCCGCGCCCGCGGCGGTCTCGGCGATCTCGTCGGGCAGCGGCGCGCCGGTGCGCAGATCCTTGAAACGCAGCACGTAGCGCTCATTGCCGACGGTGTCCACCGAGTAGGCGAGCAGGTTGCCGTCATGGCTCACCTCGAACGCGCCGAGCGAGATGAAGTCGCGGCCCTCGGCGAGCTCGTTCAGGTCGAGCAGCACCTGCTCACCCGGAATCTCGACACCCGGCTTCAGCTCGGGCGGTGTCCACGCGTCGATGCCCTCGGCGTCGGCGGCGACGGGGCAGCGGCACGAGCTGCCGTACTGCTTGCCCTCGAAGGTGCGCGAGTAATACCAGTAGTCACCCATCCGGTGCGGCACCGAGAGATCGGTCTCCTGCACCCGCGACTTGATCTCGGCGAAGATCTTTCCCCGCAGCCCGTCGAGATGGGCCGTGCGCGCCTCGGTGTACGCGTTCTCCGCCTCGAGGTAGGCGATGACCTCCGGGTCTTCCTTGTCCCGCAGCCACTCGTACTCGTCGACGAAGACGTCGCCGTGATGCACCCGCTCGGTCGGCACCCGCTTGGCGATCGGCGCCGCAACACTCTCGACAGACATGGGTTCCACACTACTGTTCGCCCGGGTGCGGACCCCTCGTCGCGCCCGGCCCCGCCGATCCGCCGCTCGCCGCCTCGATGATGCCGTCGAGCACCGCGCGCGTCCGGTGCATATCGCGCAGCGCCTGATCGATGCGGCTGCGTTCCTCGGTGAGCTTGTCGACCAGGAACGGGGTGGCCGCCGCGTTGGGCGTGCCGTCCCTGTCGTGGATGCACGGCAACAATTCGGTGATGGTGTCGCTGCCGATGCCCGCCGCGAACATCTGTTGGATGCGCAGCACCCGATCCACCGCCGACTCCGGATATTCGCGCTGCCCGCCGGAGGTGCGCTCGGCGGCGAGCATGCCCTTCGACTCGTAGTAGCGCAGCGAACGCACGCTGACCCCGGTGCGCTGCGCCAATTCACCGATGCGCATAACCGCTCCTTGACCTGACATTGATGTCAGGTTCTAGCGTACCGAATATGCTGCTTTTGACCCCGTACCGCAATCATGTTCTCGCCCTACCGAATCGGATCGTCATGTCGCCGATGACCCGGCTGCGCTCGCTGCCGGACGGATCGCCGACGGCCGACGTCGCCGACTACTACGCACAGCGCGCGGCCGCGGGCCTGATCATCACCGAGGGCATCTGGCCACACAGCACCGGGCAGAGCGAGGCGTGGGTGCCCGGACTACAGACCAAGGCGCACGTGCGGGCCTGGCGGCAGGTGACCGACGCCGTGCACGCCGCGGGCGGACGGATCTTCGCCCAGCTCATGCACGGTGGCCGGAAGAACCACCCGCGCGGCCGGATCGACGGCTCCTGGCCCGCGGGCCCCTCCGCGGTGCTGGATCCCGATCACCCGCACCTCATCGACGGCACCAAGGGCGAACCGATCGTCCCGCGCGAACTCGACCGCACCGAAATCGCCCAGTTGCCAACGCATTTCGCCGATGCTGCGGATAATGCGATGCGCGCCGGCTTCGACGGTGTGGAAATACACGGCGCCAACAGCTATCTGCTGCACCAGTTCCTGGCCGACAACACCAACCTGCGCACCGACGAATACGGGGGATCGATCGAGAACCGGATGCGGCTGCCGCTGGCCGTCGTCGACGCCGTCGCCGCGGCGATCGGCTCGCGACGCACCGCGATCCGGCTCTCGCCGGGAAACCCGCAATTCAATATGCGCGAGGACAATCCGGGGCCGCTGTATCGCGCGCTCGTCACCGAACTGGATGGCCGTGACCTCGCCTACCTGCACCTCATCGATAACGACGACTATCCCGCGCTGGCCGATCTGCGCCCCCGCTGGCACGGCACGTTCATCGCGAATGTCGGGGAGAACCGTTCGGCCACCACGGCGGCGGACGCGGAACGCGCGCTGCGCGAACACCACGCCGACCTGATCTCCTTCGGCCGCGCGTTCATCGCCAATCCCGATCTGGTGGAACGCATCACGAACGACCTGCCGTTGGCGGAGATCCGCGAGGATCTGCTGTACGGACGCACCGCTGATGGCTACAGCGACTACCCGCGGTGGCAGCCGGAGCGAGTTGCGGTCCGGTAACGCGCTGGGCCGCAGCGAGATTCGGACGGATCGGACCTCGACAAGGCATTGCCGATGGTTCGCAAGTAATCTGCCGCGCATGAGGTTCGCCATCATCGCGCGGCTCGGCACCGCCGCCGCGGTTCTGTTCGGCTGCGTCGGCATCGGTGCGGTCGCACCGGCTTCGGCCTGCGCGTGCGGCGGAGTGATCCCGAAGGCCGGTGATCTCGGCAGCACCGCGACGGTGAATCGTGAAGTCGCGCTCCTGGGTTGGGACGGTCGCCGGGAAACGATCGTCATGCAACTGGCCCTGCGTTCCGGCATCGACACCGCCGCGCTGATCGTGCCGACGCCAACGCCGGCCACCGTGACCGCCGGTGCGCCGCAGACCTTCAAAGAGCTGGAGGCCCGCACCGCACCACAGGTGGTGACGCACTACCGCTGGCTATCCAAGATCGGCTCCGGAGCGTCATCGGCCGCGGCGCCCGTCACCGCGGGGCCCACCGTACTCGGCCGCGTCCAGCTCGGGCCGCTGGAGGCGACCACGCTCACCGGCGGCGACCTCGACGGTATCCGAAAGTGGCTGACCGACAACGGCTATCAGACCAAGCCGGAGGTCGTCGACGCGATGGCGCCGTATCTGCGGGACGGTTGGTCGTTCGTGGCCATGCGGCTCACCAGCGACCAACCGCTCAGCGGCGCACTCGATCCGGTGCGCTTCGAGTTCGACACCGACCGGCTCGTTTATCCCATGCGCATGTCCGCCGCCGCCAAGTCGAGCCAGACCGTGGTGCTCTACGTCCTCGGCGAGCACCGGATGCGGCGCACCGATCCCGACGCGAACAAACAATCGTCGGACATCGAATTCGCGGACAGGGTAACCGATTTCGCCGATGCCGACCTGGCGCGGCTCAGCGGCGGCGGCCACGACTACCTGACCGGACTGCGCGTCACCATCGACAACCCCGCGGCGATCAGCACCGACTTCACCTTCGCCGCCGCGGATTCCGACGAGCCGTATCACCAGATCGTCGAGCGCACCGAAAACGCCGAAATCCTCGGTGTACCAGGCGGTGTGATCCTCTACGGCGCACTCGCCGCCATCGGCCTGTTCGCGTTGGCCTTCATCCTGTTCCCCGGCCGCCGTGGTCCCCGCGACGGCTGGGCGGCATGACATACGTTATTCGCCAACGGTTTTCGTACGGCTGTGCGCCAAGCCCGACAGCACCGCACCGACCGCGCTGATCAGCACCAGTGCGACGACCTGCCCGGTCCAACCGCCGGGCACCCAGTCGAGCAGACCCCATATCTGGGAGGAACCGTGATGGAACAGCTGGCGGATCGCGGCTTGGGCGCAGACCACCATCAGGACCGCGCTCACGATCTGGACACCGAGCCACACATTCTTGTTCATTTCCGCTCCCGAATTCGTCCGATACCGGTCGCGTCATATGGTTGCCCGATCGATGCCCGCAGGTCAGCGGTCAACGGTCGAGACGTCGTACCTACTTTGGTCGATGGCGATTCGCCCCGGCGGGCGATGCGGTCACCTGGCAGGGCGGCTTAGAGTCACGCGGGTGACCACCGCACCGTCGCTGCTGCCGACACCGCCGCCGCTGCGCTGGTGGTCGCAGGCGTGGCGGCTGTTTCTGGCCGCAACGATCGGCGTCATCGGGTGGTGGGGCCTGAAAGGCGACCTCGCGCCGGATGTCGACGGCGCGCTGCGCGCCTGGTTCCGGGTGGGTGATCCGCTGGTCGGTATCGGTTGTCTGGCGCTCACCGGGTACCGGCGCCGCTATCCCTTCGCTATCGCCGCGATCGTCACGGTCCTATCCACCGCCGCCATATCCGCGGGCGGCGCGGCCATGCTGGCACTGTGCTCGCTGGCCACCCGGCGGCGCTATCCGGAGACGATCGCGGTGGCGATCGGCGGCGTGCTCACCGGCATGTTGACCGATTACCTGATCTACCCGAGACGGCCGGGCAGCACCCCCGAATGGTATGGACCGTCGGTCGTCGTCACCGCCACCGTCGCGGTCGTCGCCGTCGGGTTCGCGGTGGGGGCGCGACGAGATCTGGTGTGGTCTTTGCGAAT
The DNA here is from genome assembly GCF_020361265.1 of Nocardia sp. JCM 34519.1. Classification (NCBI taxonomy): domain Bacteria; kingdom Bacillati; phylum Actinomycetota; class Actinomycetes; order Mycobacteriales; family Nocardiaceae; genus Nocardia; species Nocardia sp. JCM 34519.1. The sequence goes on along the minus strand of NZ_JAIRBR010000006.1, from coordinate 128,295 downwards.
TCGGGCCGAGACCGCCGAACGGGAGCAGCACGCGAGGGCCGCGGAGGCCCGCATACTCGAACGGCACCGCATCGCCAGGGAAATGCACGATGTGCTGGCACACCGGATTTCGATACTCGCCATGCACGCGGGTGCGCTCGGTTTCCGGACCGATCTGAGCCGGGAGCAGATCACCGACACCGCGAAAACCATTGCCACGAACGCTCATCTGGCGCTGGAAGAACTGCGTCAGGTGCTGGGCGTACTGCGCGCGGAGGATGCCGCCGACGCACCGGAACCGCCGCAGCCGACGCTGGCCGATCTGCCCCGGCTCGTCGCCGAGGCGCGGGCGGGCGGCATGACGGTCTCGGTTGTCGACAACACCGGCGGCGGCGTACCGGAAACCAGTGGGCGCACGGCCTATCGCATCGCTCAGGAGGGGCTGACCAACGCGCGCAAGCACGCACCCGGCGCCACGGTCCGCGTGCGCATCGAGGGCGGGCCCGACCGCGACCTGACCGTCGACATCGCCAACTCGGCACCCGAATACCCGTCGGACACAACGTCTTCCGGCTACGGACTACTCGGCCTCGCCGAACGCGCCGAACTCGTCGGCGGCACCATCGACTACGGCCCCGACCACAACGGCGGCTTCCGCCTACGCGCCGTACTTCCATGGTCGGCACCGATTGCCAAGGGCGACAAATGAATCCGAATCCGATCCGCGTCGTGGTGGTGGACGACGATCACCTGGCCCGCTCCGCGCTCACCCTGATTCTCGGCGGCGACCGCGAAATCGAGCTCGTCGGCGAGGCGGCCGACGGCGTCCAAGCGGTGGATGTGGTCCATACGCATGCACCGGATATCGTGCTGATGGATATCCGGATGCCGGTGCGCGACGGACTGGACGCCACCGCGGAGCTGCTTCGGTCGCCGTCACCGCCGCGGGTGATCGTGCTGACCACCTTCGACGCCGACGAACTGGTGTTGCGCGCGCTGCGTATCGGCGCGAGCGGATTCCTCTTGAAGGACACACCGCCCGGCGAGATCATCGAGGCGATCAAACAGGTGGCCGCCGGGCGACCGATGCTGTCGCCGAGCGTTACGGCGCAATTGATTTCGGCGGTCAAGGCCATACCGAACGACCGGAACGGCGAGATCGCCCGCCGCGCCGTCGCCGCCCTGACCGAACGCGAACTGGATATCGCCCGAGCCATCGGCCGCGGCCTGTCCAACGCCGAGATAGCCGGGGAGTTGCACCTCAGCGTCGCGACGGTGAAGTCGTACACCAGCAGGCTGCTCACCAAACTCGATGCCCAGAACCGAGTCCAGATCGCGATCGTCGTCCGCGACGCCGGGCTCGCTTAAGCGCCTATCGCGGTGGAGATGGTCGGCCACGACGCGTGCAGTGTGTCCTGCCAGTAGGACCAGGAGTGGGTTCCGGTGGGGCTGTAGTCGATTCGCGCGGCGATATTCATGGTGTGCAGCCGCCGCTCGAAGGCGGCGACGCAGGCGTTGACACCGGATTCGATCGGCCCGCCGAAGAAGATGTTCTCCGGCAGTTGGGGTTTGATCTCCGCCTCGTGCGGGCCGGGGATGCCGGACCCGGTGGACAGATAGATCGTCTTGCCGCGCAAGCGATCCGCCAGCTGCGCCGGATCGTGTTCGGCCCAGGCCGGACTGCCGGGCGGGCCCCACATATTGTTCGGGTCACCACCGCGATTCGCGATGGAGAACATCACCGCGCCGGTCGCCAAACCCGTGTCGGGACAAGCACTGTAGCCCGCGACGGCGCGATACAGCCACGGTTTGCGAACCGCCAGAATGAAAGCCGCGTTGCCGCCCATCGACAAACCGCCGATCGCGTTGACGCCGTTGCCATCGAAGTACGCGTCGATGATCGGCGGCAGCTCCTCGGTGAGGAAGGTTTCCCACCTGTATCGGCCGAAGCGCGGGTCGTCCTGCTGCCAGTCGGTGTAATAGCTGGCCTGGCCACCGACCGGCAACACCACATTCACCCGATCGCCCGCGAAGAACTGCTCGGCGTCGGTGGCGTTGGTCCAGGTGCTCTGGTTCGCGCCGGGATCCAGGCCGTCCAGCAGGTAGTACGCCGGACGCGGCCCGCCGCCCGCCGGATGCAGCACCTGAACCTGAATCGTCCGGCCCATGGCCGGTGAGTCGACGAAGACGGCCGAGCGGGTCGGGCTGAGCTCGGTGATGCGCACCCCGGCCGCCGCGGCCGGTGGCGGGTCGGAGATCGCCGGGCCGAGCACGGCGAACGCCATGGCCAGCACAGTCATCGCAACTCCGATATGCCGCACGACCCCACCTCCATCACCGCATGCCAATGGCATTCAACGGTACTCACACCACGGGTGGCGCGGAAGAGATTCAAGATCTGAGCATCGACACAGCAAACCGCATGGTTCGTATCGGGGCCGCAAGGTCAGCGGTTCAGCGCGCCCCGGATCGAAGTCGCGAGATAGTCCAGATCGGCGCGCCGCGGATGAGTCGGCCGCGCCCGCAGCCCGAACCCGTCACCCGCCGTCCGCGGGATCACGTGCAGATGCACATGGAACACCTCTTGCCCGGCCGTCACCCCGTCGGCCAGGAAGAAATTCACCCCATCACACCCCACCTCGCTGGCCCGCAAAGCCGCGGCCAACCGCTGCCCCACCTGGAACAGCTTCCCCCCGATCGCCGGATCCAATTCGGCCAGACTCCGCGCCGCCACCTTCGGCACCACCAGCAGATGCCCCGGCGTCAACGGCCGAATATCCATGAACGCCAACACATCATCGTCCTCGTAAACCTTGCTCGCGGGCGCCCGCCCAGCAATGATCTCGCCGAAAATCGTGTACGGATCCATCCCGGCACCCTAACCCGCCCCGAAAACCCCTGTCCCTCCCCCACTTCCGGTTGGCATACTCGTCTCGCGCTCCTGGCACTAGCCGGGAGAAGTGAACCCGGCTCCTGGATGGACGTCCAGCAGTCGGGTTTCGCGCTATCCAGACCGCCGCCATCAAATATTTCCTGTCGACACGAGAGCGCAGCGGCTACGCTTGTTGGGTAGCTCCTGGCACTAGCTGGGAGAAGTGGACCCGGGTCCTGGCCGGACGACCAGCATCCGGGTTTCGCGCTATTTGCAGCTGTATCCCCATGTTTGCGGCGTCCAATAAGTCCTGTGCGGACTAGACGATCTCAGCTATGTTCGTTGTTAGCTCCCGGCACTAGCTGGGAGAAGTGGACCCGGCTCCTCTCCGGACGGTGAGCAGTCGGGTTTCGCGCTACTTGCAGCTGTATCCCCATGTTTGCGGCACCGAATAAATTCTGTGCGGACTAGACGATCTCGGCTATGATCATTGATAGCTCCTGGCACTAGCTGGGAGAAGTGGACCCGGTTCCTGGTCGGACGGCCAGCAGCCGGGTTTCGCGTTATCTGCGGCCCTGTGCATCGTGAACGCCTCCAATGAGGCCCTCAACCAACGATTTCCACTGCCCACCAACTCCGAACGCCCACGCCATCGCATCCGGCCACCACAGCCCAGGCTCAGTGTGCGGCAAGGCGTGCACATACGGCAGTTCACCCGACATCTTCCGCAGAGCTACCGCGATCGTTTGCCGATCCCGCCAGTCCTGACTCTCACGCGATTCGATTACGAGCCGTGTTGCGTGCATCTCGGCCAAGTCGGTCACCAGGGCATAAAGACAGTCATGCCGAGCACTGATCTCGACGCCACGCGCCTCATAGAACATAACCTCGATACCGCTGAGTTGTACGAGAGCAGCGAGAATTTGTCGCTTCCGCTGGTCTGACTCGTGTTTGAAATGCCAGCGGCGCTGGCCGGGCAGACATAGCTCTCGCGCGACCGCACGGGCACGACTAAGACTGCCGCCCTGGATCAGCGCAGCACACAGTATGTACCGGTCCCGGCGAACCGACTCGTCGACGAACGCGTGAATGGCCACGCGGGGACAATACCGACCGGCTATGACACCCGCGAGCGAATTCGCAGCGAAACTGGTACGGCCACTACAGAATTGGCGACGGAGTGTAGCGGGCGGCGTCCGGGTACCGGTCCACCAGCTTCTGCACCTGGCCGATCACATCGGAGACCTGCGCCTGCGCGGCGCCGATGAACGCGGACTTGTCGGCGAGCGCCGCATCCAGGGCCGAACGGTCAAGGGGCAGGCGGGAATCGGCGGCGAGACGATCCAAAAGGTCCGGCTCCCTGCCCTGTTCACGCATCGCCAATGCGACCGCGACCGCGTGCTCCTTGATGACCTCGTGCGCGGTCTCCCGGCCGACGCCGGCCCGCACCGCCGCCATCAGAATCCGGGTGGTGGCCAGGAACGGCAGGTAGCGGTCGAGTTCCCGGGCGACGACCGCCGGGTAGGCGCCGAATTCGGCGAGTACGGTGAGGAAGGTTTCCATCATGCCGTCGATGGCGAAGAAGGCGTCCGGCAGCGCGACCCGGCGCACCACCGAACAGAAGACGTCACCCTCATTCCATTGCGCCCCAGCGAGTTCCGCGGCCATCGAGGCGTAACCGCGCAGCACGACCTGCAGCCCGTTGACGCGCTCGCAGGAGCGGGTGTTCATCTTGTGCGGCATGGCCGAGCTGCCGACCTGGCCGGGCTGGAAACCCTCGGTGACCAGCTCGTGTCCGGCCATCAGCCGGATGGTGTGCGCGAACGAGGACGGTCCGGCGCCGACCTGCACCAGCGCGGAGAGCACATCGTGGTCCAGCGAGCGCGGATACACCTGCCCGACGCTGGTGAGCACGTTCGCGAAGCCGAGGTGGCGGGCCACCTGCTGTTCCAGCTTCGTCAGTTTGGCCGGATCGCCGCCGAGCAGGTCGAGCATGTCCTGCGCGGTGCCCATCGGGCCCTTGATGCCGCGCAGCGGGTAGCGGTCGATCAGCTCGCGCAGCCGGGTGAGCGCGATGAGCAGTTCGTCGGCGGCCGAGGCGAACCGCTTGCCGAGCGTGGTGGCCTGCGCCGCGACATTGTGCGAACGCCCCGCCATCACCAGCGCCTGATATTCGGCGGCCCGCTCAGCCAGCCGTGCGGCGATCGCGACACCGTGCGCGTGCACGTGTTCCAGCGAGAGCCGGATCTGCAGCTGCTCGACGTTCTCGGTGAGATCGCGGCTGGTCATACCCTTGTGCACGTGCTCGTGCCCGGCCAGCGCGTTGAACTCCTCGATCCGCGCCTTGACGTCGTGCCTGGTCACCCGCTCACGTTCGGCGATCGATGCGAGATCGACCTGCTCGAGCACCCGCTCGTAATCGGCGAGTACCCCGGCAGGCACCTCGACGCCGAGTTCGGACTGGGCCCGCAACACCTCCAGCCACAGCTTGCGCTCGAGTACGATCTTGTGCTCCGGCGACCACAGATGCACCAGCTCCGGAGAGGCGTACCGAGTGGCGAGGACGTTGGGGACGATAGTCACGTCCGGTCAGTCTAGTGCCCGGAACCGGTCCGCTTGCTGGGGCGTCTGTATTTGATGCGCCGCGACCGAACCGTCCATATTCACCCGCGCCGCCGACTCCGGCCCCGACGTCCGCACCGGGGGTGCGACGATATCGATCACCTCGAGCAGCGCACCGCGGGCCGTCCGCCGCGGATCCGGATCCATCTCGCTGAGCGCGGCGACCACCGCGCCGTCCACCACCGCGACCAGCCTGCGCAGCTGTTCGGAGCGCACCGCCCGGTCCGAGCGCCGCAGCACATCGCCGAGCAGTTCTTCGAGCTGGGCCCGTAGTCGTAGCTGGACCTCGCGCAGTTCGGGGTGCCGGGCCGAGGCCACCGAGCGCTCGTAGCGCGCGATCAGCTGACCGCGACCCGCCTCGTCGTGCCCGTCGGTGCCGACCAGCAGGTCCAACACCAGATCGACGGTCGCCTCGGCGCCCCGGCGGCGATGACTCACCTCGCCGACCCGGCGGCGCATCGCGTCCAGCTCCGCATTGCCGCTGAACTCGACCGCGCGCGCGATCAGATCGTCGAGCGATTCGAAGTAGTACGTCGTGGACGCCAGCGGCAGGTCGGCGCGGGTGGCGACCGACCGGTGCCGCACCGCCTCGAATCCGCCTTCGAGTAGCAACTCGGCGGCAGCAGCTACCAGAGCCTGGCGACGCCGTTCGCCTTTCGGGGTCGTCGCGGTGATCACCGTGCCATCGTGCCAGTCGTCATCAGTTCATCCAGGGGAATTCAGAGAGGAAAAGCAGCCACCGTTGTTTTACCGCATCCGCGCCTTTCCGGTGCCGAACTGTGGAAACTTGTTGCCGGACAGTAGGAGTCAGGCGCCGAGATACTTCCGGAGCCGAATCAGCGCCGCCTCGATGTCCGCGGTGGCTCCGGCAAACGAGAAGCGCACCGTGCGATGGCCGTTGACGGTGTCGAAGTCGAGGCCGGGCGCGAGCGCGACACCGGTGTGGTCGAGTACATCGGCGCACCACTTGCGGGAATCACTGGTCAGATGGCCGATATCGGCGTACGCGTAGAACGCGCCATCGGCCGGGGCGAGATCGGTGATGCCGAGTTCCGGCAGGCCGTCCAGCAGTAGCCCGCGATTCACCGCATAGCGGCGCACATGACCGTCCAACTCCGCCTTCGCCTCCGGTGTGAAGGCGTGCATGGCGGCGTACTGGGAGATGGCCGGCGGGCAGACGGTCAGATTCGAGGCCAGGCGTTGCAGCGCCGGACGCAGATCGGCGGGCGCGAGCATCCAGCCGAGCCGCCAGCCCGTCATCGAAAAGTATTTGGAGACCGAACCGATGACCACCGATTCGCGGGAGGTCTCCCACGCCGAGGAGGTCCGATTATCGGCGTCGGCACCGTCGTAGGTGATGCCGTGATAGATCTCGTCCGAGATCAGCAGCGTGCCGTGTTCGTCGCACCAGCGGGCCAGCGCGGCCAGTTCGGCGGGGGTGATCATGGTGCCGGTCGGGTTCGCCGGGCTGGCCACCACAAGTCCGGCGGGCGGCTCGGGCAGCTGTTCGAGCATGGCGACCGTCGGCTGGAATCGGGTCTGCGCGCCGCAATCCAATTCGACGACGCGGCAGCCGAGCGCCGCCAAGGTGTTGCGGTAGGCGGGATAGCCGGGTCGAGCCACCACCACGGTGTCGCCCGGGTCGAAGGCGGCCAGGAAAATCAGCGAGAACGCGCCGGAGGATCCCGTTGTCACCACGACATCGTCGGGGTCGACGGGGTAGCCGTAGGTCTCGGTGTGGTGGCGGGCGATGGTCTCGCGCAGCGGCAGAATGCCGAAAGTCTCTGTGTAGCCGAGCAATTCGGACTCGATGGCCTGTTTCGTCGCACGCAGCACCGGCGCGGGGGCCGGCGTCGACGGCTGGCCCGCCGCGAGCACCAGCACATCGCCGTGTGTGCGGGCGCGTTCCGCTGCGGCTTTCCAGACATCCATCACGTAGAAAGGTGGAATGGTCGACCGGCGAGATTCTCTTGACACCCGACAGACGGTAGAGCACGCGCTCCCGTGCGGTCGGGGTTATGGTCGGCACAATGCTTGACAAGGCTCGCCGAGCGGTCGCCCAGCGTCTCGGCGCCGGGTCCGCCGGCGCCGACGTTGTCGACGCGTCCGCACCCGAGCCGCGATCGGCCGATTCCGCCGATGGAAACGGTCATGGGTCGCGGAATATGGAAAACGGAACCGCTGAGACCCAGCAGAACGACAGCGCATCGAACGCCGGTTCGCACCCGAGCGACGGGACTGCCAACAGCACCGGTAACACCGCCTCTAACGGCAATGGCACGAAGTCCCCGCTCGACGACACCGACTCAGCCGACGAGCCGAGCGCCGAACGTACCGCCAGGTTCGTGGGAACCACTGTCCTACAAGCGAATTGGCGACAACAACAACGTCCGGAGTCCTACATCGGCTCCTACCTCCGAAGACAGCTCACCGAACACGCCCGCAAACTACCCAGTTATCAGGAGATTCGCGCATCGGCGCGAAAAAGGCTCACGCCCGAGGAGATTCGGGCACTGGTGCGGAAACGGCCGGACCGCGACCGGATCCTGGCACTGCTGCGCGAACACCGCGTGCTGATCGCCACCCTGGTGGTCGCGGCCGTCTTCGCGGCGGGCGACTCCGTCTTCACCGGATTCGTCATCGACCGGCCCGCGGAAATCGGTGAGGCACAACGAATTCCGGTCGCCTACCCACTACAGGTGCAGGCCGACCAGCCCTCCGTGCGCCGGTATCTGAACGCCATCGCCAACGGTGAACGGCTGCGCGAACAGGAGGTCGTCGCGGCGGCCGCGCGGGCCACCCTCGAGCGAGCCAAGGCCGAGGCGGCGGCCGCGGCGGCGGGCGAATATCAGCCGTGGATGTCCGGTGGCGCGGCGCCCGCCGCCGGCGCGACACTGCCCGGCATCACCGGCTACGTGCTGCCCACCCGCGGCACCTTCACTTCCGGATTCGGTTCGCGCTGGGGCACTTTCCACAACGGCATCGATATCGCCAACGCCATCGGCACCCCGATCTACGCGGTCGCGAACGGCACCGTCATCGATGCGGGCCCCGCCGAGGGTTTCGGGCTGTGGGTGCGGATCCGGCACGACGACGGCACCATCACCGTCTACGGACATATGTACGACTTCTTCGTCTCGGTCGGTGAACGGGTTCCGGCGGGTATGCAGATCGCGCGCATGGGTAACCGCGGCGATTCCACCGGCCCGCACCTGCATTTCGAGGTGATCGTCAACGGCCAGCACGTCGACCCGGCGCAGTGGCTGGCGCTGCACGGATTGTCGTTCGGCTGAGCTGTTCCGCCTCTCCGGATATTCAGGCCGGACTCGTGTGCCGCGAGATTTACGTTGGCGGCTGGCGGTACGGATATCGGTAAGTTAGCCCGTTCCCGATGAGTTACCCATGTAATTACGAAATCAGTTGTTACGCAATGATTTCAGACGCTGATGCGGTCCTCGACGGCGGCCAGGCCGATATCGGTGCGGTAGTGGCTGCCGGGCAGCTTGATCGCGCCGATCCGCTCGTAGGCGTTGGCCCGTGCCTCGGCCAGATCACCGCCGATTCCGACGACGTTCAGCACCCGACCGCCCGCGGAGAGCAGCGCACCGTCCTCGCGCAGCGTGGTTCCGGCGTACAGTACCGCCGTCGCGCCGTCGAAGGCGCCGTCGCCCGCCCCGGTGATCACATCGCCGATTCGCGGCCGCCCCGGATAGTTCTCCGCGGCAAGCACAACGGTGATCGCCGATCCGTCCTTCCACTCCGGTGCGGCGACTTCGGCCAAAGTTCCGGTGGCCGTTGCGTACAGCAGTTCACCGAGCGGGCTGTCGAGCAGCGCGAGCACCGCCTGCGTCTCGGGATCGCCGAAGCGGCAATTGAATTCGACGACCGCGGGCCCGGCCTGGCCGATCGCGAGACCGGCGTAGAGCAGTCCGGAGAACGGACAACCCCGCCGAACCATTTCGGCGGCAACGGGTTTCACCACATCCTCGACGATCGCGGTAACCGTTTCAGCGGGCAGCCACGGCAGTGGGGTGTACGCGCCCATACCGCCCGTATTGGGTCCGGTATCGCCGTCGCCGACCCGCTTGTGGTCCTGCGCGGGCAGCAGCGCGACCACGGTCTCCCCGTCGACGAGGCAGAACAGCGAGACCTCCGGCCCGTCCAGGAACGATTCCAGCAGCACCGGATGCCCCTGCTCCAGCAGTTCGGCGGCGTGGTCGCGGGCCGCATGCCGGTCCGCGGTGACCACGACACCCTTACCGGCGGCGAGCCCGTCGTCCTTCACCACCCAGGTGGGTCCGAAACGGTCGAGCGCCGCATCGAGTTCGGCCGGATTGTCCACGACCTCGCTGTGCGCGGTGCGCACGCCCGCCGCCGCCATCACATCCTTGGCGAACGCCTTCGAACCCTCGATCCGGGCGGCCGCGGCCGACGGGCCGAAGCATGCGATCCCGGCCGCCCGCACCGCGTCGGCGACGCCGAGCACCAGCGGCACCTCGGGCCCGATCACCACCAGATCCGCTTCGAGTTCGGTGGCCAGCGCGACCACCGCCTCCGCCGAGCACGGGTCGACCGGCTTGGTCTGCGCGTGCTGCGCGATTCCGGCGTTGCCCGGTGCGGCGAAGAGCGCGGCCACCGCCGGATCCCGGCGCAGCGCCAGGACAAGGGCATGTTCACGGGCTCCGGAACCGATGACGAGTACGCGCACGGCCAACAGCTTAGGTGCTGGGTGCGCGGCGTACACGCGGTGTACCCCTCGGGGATGACGGGACGGTCGCCATGTTTCGCCGGTCGTTCGCGCCGGAAGAGGATGATGGGTTGTTGGACAACGGATGTGGGGGCCGAGCCCCCACATTTCATGCTGGCTCGACCGGTGGAGGGTGCGCGGACGATGGGTCTGATCGACGGACTGATGGGCAATGCCGGGCGGATCGATTCCGCCAAGGCACAGCAGGAGTACACCCGGCTGCTCGGCGAGGGCGAGCAGGTGCGGGCCGCGTACCTGCTGGTCCGCGACGCCATCCTGTTCACCGATCGGCGGCTGATCCTCATCGACAAACAGGGCATGACCGGACGGCGCATGAGCTATCACAGCATTCCGTACCGGGCCATCACCCACTTCTCGGTGGAGACCGCAGGCACCTTCGACCTGGACGCGGAACTGGCCATCTGGATTTCGGGTTCGCCGGAACCGGTGCAGAAGCGGTTCAACCGTCAGGTGGACATCTATGAGGTGCAAGGGCTGTTGTCGCACTTCGTCGCGGGCTGAGACCGCGGCGGGCGGCGGGTAGCCTGCGGGCATGGCTTCTGTCTTCAGCGCGATCATCGCCGGTCAGCTTCCAGGTCGATTCGTCTGGGAGGACGACGAATTCGTCGCCTTCCTGACCATCGCACCGGTGACGCAGGGGCACACGCTCGTGGTGCCGCGCAAGGAAATCGATCAGTGGCAGGACGTCGACGCCAATACCTTCGCGCGGTTGACCGGCGTCGCCCAGACCATCGGCCAGGCGGTGCGCAAGGCGTGGGATGCCCCGCGGGCCGGACTGCTGATCGCCGGACTCGAGGTGCCACACCTGCACCTGCACGTCTTCCCGGCATACAGCATGGGCGATTTCGATATCTCGGGCGCGGATCAGAGCCCGAGCCCGGAATCGTTGGACGAGGCACAGGCCAAGATCAAGCAGGCCCTGCGCGACCTCGGCCACGGCCGCAACGTCCCGGACTGACCACCCGAAAACGCAACGAGCGCGCCAACTTCGGCGCGCTCGTGCTGTCTGAGCCCCCTGTCAGGATTGAACTGACGACCTTCGCTTTACAAGAGCGGTGCTCTACCACTGAGCTAAGGAGGCGGGAAAGCGGTTGCCATCATAACCGGGCATGCTGATCGCGTGACACCGGGTTTCGGTGTCACGCGATCGGTGGTCCCTGCGCAGTATCGGCTACCGCGGGTCAGGACTGGGCGCCCTGCCGGGCCGCGTCGTCGGCGGCCATCGCGTCACGCAGGCTCTTCGGCCGCATATCGGTCCAGTTCTTCTCGACGTATTCGACACATGCCGCGCGGCTGTCCTCACCGAATACGACTCGCCATCCGGCCGGAACCTCCGCGAAGGCCGGCCACAGCGAATGCTGCTCCTCGTCGTTCACCAGGACAAAGAAACGGCCGTCTTCGTCATCGAACGGGTTGGTGCTCAATTTCACCTCACTGGATACTGGCGCTGTGTACGGGATGCTCTGGATTCAGACCGGCGCTGTTGCGGATCGACTGAACCCCCGAGCGGTGTTTCGACACTAGCAAGACCGGTGTTACCGATGGGCGGTTACCTCGGACGTGCGGTGGTGTCATTCGGCGAAAAAGTCCAGCAAGATCTTGTTTACCGCGTCCGGACGCTCCAGGTAGCCGAAGTGCCCAGCATCGGGAACCTCCAGGTAACGCGCGCCGGGAATGACCTCGGCAACCTCCCTGGACAGATAAGGGGGGATCATCCGGTCGTCGGCGAAACCTATTGCCAGACATGGCACCTTGATGCCGCGGTAGGCCTGCAACCGGTTGAAGTCGTGATCCATCCTGCGCTGGGCGCGGATGCCGGGGGTGACCGGTCCGCCGGTGAATTCGAACAGGTCGAGCCAGTCGCGGGCGGCATTCGAATCGGCCATGGTCGCGGGCGAGAGGTTCATCACCGCGGTGACGGCGGCCTCGTACTTGGGCGGCAACTTGATGCCGCTGGCGTCGAGGTCGTGTTCGCCGAGCGAGAGCACCTGCTGGAACTGGTCGAGCCTGCCGTGCCCGGCCATGAACACGGCCTTGCGCACCAGATCGGGCCGGGCCAGCGCCAGCTCCTGCGCCACCCGCGAACCCATCGATTGGCCGACCACCAGCGCCGGACCCTCGCCGAGCATTTCGATGAGCGCCGCGGTGTCGGCCGCCAAATCGTCGACGGTCATGCCGTCGGGCGCCTCATAGGACGGTGCGATGCCGCGGTTGTCGAAGGTGCAAACCCGGTAACCAGCGGCGACCAGGGCGGGCACCTGGTGCAGATCCCAGACCCGGCCGGGGCTGCCGGTCCCCATGATCATGACCACAAGCGGGCCGCCGCCCTTGACATCGGTGCCCTTCGCCCGGTCACCTTTGACCTGGTAGTTGAGTGCGATTCCGTTCACCGTGGCCAGCGGCATACTTTCGACCCTTTCGTGGAGTTGAATCTGGCACCACGGTATAGGGGCGGCCGAGGAGACGCATCGCGCCCTTGCGCCGATGGGTAACCGGGAAGTGGGTGCGGCACACCCAGTCGCACGCCAGATACCATTGACTATTCGCACGCACGAGCGTATTAACCGGGAGGACACGAGATGGCCGCGAAGAGCAGCGCGAACGACATCGCGGACGACGATCTGGAACCGCTGGCCGACGAAACCGCACGCCAGGCGCAGCGCGTCGTCGCGGCCTACGCCGAAGACGCCGACGAATGCCGGATGCTGCTGTCGATGCTCGGCATCGGACCCAACTCGCGGGTCGAATAGCCCCGCCGCCTCCCCGGTCGAAGGCAACGGCGCCGTCGGCACCAATCGAATACGCGGCATGAGGGGTGGGCCCGCGGGCGGTGTGCACGCGAAGCGTCCGGGAATGCCGCCAATCGAATACAGCCGGAACCAACCGACGCGCAAAGGATGCGTGAGTGGACCAGATGACCGAGCAGCCGTCGAAAGATTCCGAGCAGACCCTGTCCGAACCGCAGACCGATCAGGGCGAACTATCCCGAACCGTCGAAAGTAGCGGCGCCGGTTCGGGTTTCGTCGTCGTGGCGAATCGCCTACCCGTCGACCTGGAGCGCCTGCCCGACGGCACCACCCGTTGGAAGCGCAGCCCCGGCGGCCTGGTCACCGCGCTGGAGCCGGTGCTGCGCAGCAACAAGGGCGCCTGGGTCGGCTGGGCGGGCGTCCCGGACGTCGATGTGGATCCGATCATCGAGGACGGCTTGGAGCTGCATCCGGTCCCGCTGTCCGCCGACGAGGTCGCCGACTACTACGAGGGTTTCTCCAACGGCACGCTGTGGCCGCTCTACCACGATGTGATCGTCCGTCCGATCTACGAACGTTCCTGGTGGACCGCCTACGTCACGGTGAACCGGCGCTTCGCCGAGGCCACCGCGAAGGTGGCGGCCGAGGGCGCCACCGTCTGGGTGCAGGACTATCAGCTGCAGCTGGTGCCGAAGATGCTGCGGATGCTGCGGCCCGATCTGACCATCGGCTTCTTCCTGCACATCCCGTTCCCGCCGGTCGAGCTGTTCATGCAGATGCCGTGGCGCACCGAGATCGTCGAGGGCCTGCTCGGCGCCGATCTCATCGGCTTCCATCTGCCCGGCGGCGCACAGAACTTCCTCTACCTGGCCCGCAGGCTGGCCGGGCAGCCGACATCGCGCGGCACCATCGGGGTGCGGTCCAAACTGGGCGTCGTGCAGGTCGGTTTCCGCACGGTGCGGGTGGGCGCGTTCCCCATCTCGATCGCATCGGCCGAACTGGACGAGCATTCCCGGCGGCGTTCGGTGCGCGAGCGCGCCGCGAAAATCCGTGCGGAGCTTGGTAATCCGAAGACCATCCTGCTCGGTGTCGACCGCCTCGACTACACCAAGGGCATCGATATCCGGTTGGCCGCGCTGGAGGAACTGCTGATCGAGCGGCGGGTCGATCCGTCGGAGACGGTGATGGTGCAGCTGGCGACACCGAGCCGGGAACGCGTCGAGAGCTATATCCAGATGCGCGGCGATATCGAACGGCAGGTCGGCCGGATCAACGGTGAGTTCTCCCGGGTCGGCTATCCGGTCGTGCACTATCTGCACCGGCCCATCCCCCGCGACGAGCTCATCGCCTTCTTCGTCGCCGCCGACGTCATGCTGGTGACGCCGCTGCGCGACGGCATGAACCTGGTGGCCAAGGAGTACGTCGCCTGCCACAGCGGCCTGAACGGCGCCCTGGTGTTGAGCGAATTCACCGGTGCCGCAGCCGAATTGCGCCAGGCATACCTGTGCAACCCGCACGATCTGGAAAGCGTCAAGGACGCCATCTCCTCGGCCATCGAGGACGATCGCGACACCAAGCGCCGCCGCATGCGGGCACTGCGCCGCCAGGTCCTCGCCCACGATGTCGACCGCTGGGCCCGCGCCTTCCTGGACGCCCTGGCCCAGGACCAGGTCGCGGGCAGCGCCCTGCTCACCGACGACGACGTCTACCCCGCGTAAAGGTCCTTCACAGGAATCACCCAGGGAAGGTCCAGCGGGCTCCCAGTCCCATAGCGCACGATTGAACGCATGAATGGTGCGCCATCGGATCAGGGCCCCGAGGCTCGGGTACTGGTCGTCGACGATGAACCGATGATCGTCGAACTCCTCGCGGTGAGCCTGCGCTATCAGGGCTTCGAGGTGGAAACGGCGGCCGACGGCGCGCAGGCGCTGGACAAGGCGCGCAGCTTCCGCCCGCAGGCACTGATCGTCGACGTGATGATGCCCGGTATGGACGGTTTCGGACTGCTGCGCAGGCTGCGCGCGGACGGCATCGAGGCGCCCGTACTCTTCCTGACCGCACGGGACGAGGTGCAGGACAAGGTCGCGGGCCTGACCCTCGGCGCGGACGACTACATCACCAAGCCGTTCAGCCTCGAGGAGGTGGTCGCGCGGTTACGCGTGGTCCTAAGGCGCGCGGGACATACCGCGCCGGCCAAGGAGACCTCACGGATCCGGTTCGAGGACATCGAACTGGACGACGACACCCACGAGGTGTGGAAGGCGGGCGAGCCGGTTCCGTTGTCGCCCACCGAATTCACCCTGCTGCGGTACTTCATGGTGAACGCGGGCACGGTGCTGAGCAAACCGCGCATCCTGGATCACGTGTGGCGCTACGACTTCGGCGGCGAGGTCGGTGTTGTCGAAACCTACGTCTCCTATCTGCGCAAAAAGGTCGATACCGGCGAGGAGCGGCTGATTCACACGCTGCGCGGCGTCGGTTACGTGATGCGGGCGCCGAATCGCCGGTCGGCCGGGAAATGATCGCGGTGCGGGTCGCGGCGGCCCGGCGGTCGATATCCGAGGCGCTGTCCGCGATTCCGCTGCGCATCACCCTGGTGATCGCCCTGGTGTTCACCGCGGGGCTCGGACTGTTGATCTCGGGCGGGGTGGTCACCTCGGAGCTGTACCGCTCACTGCAATATCGCACCGATCAGGATCTGCGGGAGGGACTGCGGGAGTGGGGTGCCCGGCACCGGATGTTGCTGACGCCCCCGCCCCCCGGCGAGCAGCAGCACCGCTCGTCGAGCCAGTTCTACGTCCGTTATGTCTCGGCCGACGGTCGAATCGGCAATGTGGAAGCGTTCAGTGTCCCTGCGCGGCCCAATCTTCCGGATCATCCGGTCGGACATCCGATAACGGTCGGCTCGGTCGACGGATCGTCGATCAAATGGCGGGCGATGGATGCCACGACGCCGGACGGCACGGTGACCGTCGCGCTGCCGCTCACCAAGAACAAGGAGACGGTCGCCAACCTGATCCAGCTCGAGCTGATGGTCGGCGCGCTGGTGCTGCTGCTGCTCGCGGTGATCGCCTACTTCGTGATCCGCCGCAGTCTGCGTCCGCTGCGTCAGGTGGAGCAGACCGCGGCCGCGATCGCCGCGGGCGATCTGCATCGCCGAGTTCCGGTGCGCGGCAACAATACCGAGGTCGATCTGCTGTCCCAATCGCTCAACAGCATGCTCGCCCAGATTCAGCAGGCGTTCGCCGCCACCGAGGCGTCGGAGACGGCGGCCCGCCGATCCGAGGCGAAGATGCGCCGCTTCGTCGCCGACGCCAGCCATGAGCTGCGCACCCCGCTGACCACGATCCGCGGCTTCGCCGAGCTGTATCGGCAAGGGGCGGCGAAGGATCCGGCGACGTTCATGGACCGCATCGAGCGCGAGGCACGCAGGATGGGCCTGCTCGTGGAGGATCTACTAATGCTGGCCCGGATGGATGCGCAGCGCCCGCTGGAATTGGGCCCGGTGGATCTGCTCTCGCTGGCCAGCGACGAGGTGCACAATGCCCGCGCCGTCGCCGCGGCCTCGGCCAACGGCTCGCCCAAGCGCCGGATCGAACTCGAAATAAGTTCCGGCGAAGGCACTTTGGAGGTGCTCGGCGACGAGGCCCGGCTGCGTCAGGTGTTGGTGAACCTACTCACCAACGCCCTCACGCACACCCCGCCGGACGCGTCGGTCACCGTCCGCCTCACCCCGCACGCCGAGCAGGTGCTGCTCGAGGTCGCCGACACCGGGCCCGGCCTGCCCGCCGACGAGGCCGAGCGCGTCTTCGAACGGTTCTATCGCACCGACACCTCCCGCACCCGCGCGAGCGGCGGTACGGGACTCGGCCTTTCGATCGTGCAGGCGTTGGTGAACGCGCACGGCGGCAGCGTCACCGCGTACAGCGAATTGGGTAAGGGCACGGTCTTCGTCGTCGCACTGCCGCGAAACCCGGGCTCAGACCGGCGTGACCTGGGCGACCAGCCAGCGGCTGTCCCGCTTGTCGAGGGTGACGCGGACGCGGCTGCCGGTGGTGGTGCCCTGCGGTGAATCCTTGCTGGTGGTCACCTGATTCAGGAACAGCAGCACGACGGCGTGGTCGCGCCCGGCCGAGACGACGCCACCGGCCTGGGTGGTGGCCTGCACGGCGAGCTGTTTTTCCTTGGCGCCCGGGATGATCGCCTGCTGGATCAGCTTGGTGTAGTCGGAACGGAAAGTGCCGGAAAGGTTGTCGGCGGCCTTCGGTAACTCCGTGTCGACGGTCTTGTAGTCGTAGGTGAACATCGCCGCGACCGTGCGGCCCGCGGCGGCCACCGCATCCTTGCGGGCCTGCTCGGTTTGGTGGTTGTTCCAGATCCGATAGCCGTTGAACCCGCCGACGGCCAGTGCGGCGGCCGCGACGACCGCCATGGTGATGAGCAGAATCCTGCCGCGCAAACCGGTCATGCCACGAACTCCACCTTCGATGCCTTCAACCCGGCGTCGGTGCGGGTCACGGTGACCCGGAACCGGTAGTTCCTGGTCTGCGGGCCGGGATCACCGGCATTGGTCAGCGTCTGTTTGGCCGCGACCAGCACCCGCGCCGAATCATCGTCCTCGGATTCGATCGCGGCCTCGACGACCTCGCCGTTGGAGACCACCTTGGCCTGCTGCACGATGCTCGCGAACGGGTCGACCCGCTTGTCGAATTCGGATCGGAACTCGCCGGAGGCCACCGACAGGATGCGATCGATATCCTGTTTGGCGGAGTCGGCGTGGATGGTGGTCAGGTTGATGACCGCCTGGCGCGCGGTCTGCGTGTATTCGGCGCGGCGGGCCTCGTCCTTGGCCTCGGTCCGGGTGAAGTAGACGGATACGCCCGCCCCGGTGACGAGCAGCAGGGTGAGCACCGCGCAAGCGGCGAGTACGGCGACGTGGGCGGCGCGCGACCGACCCGTTGCGGCGTCCTCGGGCTTTTCGTCCGCGACGAGCGGCACGGCGGGTTTGCGGCGGAAGGGTCGCCAGCGCCGGGTCGCGCCCTGTGCATCCGCGGAATCCTTCGCATCTTCGGGCTTTTCGACGGCATCCGCCATCGCGCCGGGTTTCGCGAGGTCGACCTGGCCGGATTTCAGGGAATCGGTGGTGGGTGCAGCGGCGTCACGCGGCTGCTCGGTCCGCGCCGAATCCACCGGGTGCGCCGCGACAGTCGTTGCGGCCCCGGCTTTCTCGATGACCACCTGCGCCGTGGTCTCCTCGGCCGGCGGCCCGGCCGAGCGCACCGCACGCCGCCGCACCCGCTGAGTTTCAGTCATCCCGTACCTCGCTGCGCTCGATCATCGTTGCTGCTCTTCGAGCATCGCCTGCCAGCTCGACGGTATCGTGCCGGAACCGTCCGGTCCGATATCCCCCTGTCGGTAGGTGCGTCCATCGGTGCCCATATATGTCCCGGTCGCCGGATCGTATGGATGCGCGGCCGCGGGCGCGACGGTCCCTTCCGGGTTCACCGGCTGCGGCGGTCCGATCGGCGGGTTGTTGCCCTCCGGAACATAACCGGTGCGGCACAGCTCGGGTGTCGGGGCGCGACGTCCGGGAAATTCCATGCACGGAGTGTTGCGGATGCCGCGCACCGCCTCCGATGCGTTCTGCGGCACCTTGCAGTACAGCCCGGGCGGGGTGTCCACCTCGGTCAGGTCGGCGGGCGAGCGGCGCTGATCCGGCGGCAGGAAGCCGGTGGTGCACGGCGGCGGGTCCTCGAAGGTGGCCATGAAGTCGACCAGCGCGCCGTATTCGATGGGCCCGCGGATCACCGTCAGCAGCGCCGCGACCAGCGGTGGGTAGACCACCAGGATCTGTTCCAGCCCGGCGTGATACGTCACACCGACCTGCCCGACGCTGACCAGGTTCGAAAGCAGCAGCGGCAGCGTCGGTTGCAGCTCGTTGAACTGCTGGGTCACCCGCTGCGCGGCGGACGGGCCCTGCCGCAGGATCCCGCGCAGCGACGGATCGTGTGCCCGCAGCTGATCGGTGACCGCCGCCAAATCCTTTGTCCAGGAACGGATTGCCGAATCGGATCGGGTCTGCGTGTCCAGCAGCGGGCCGATCTCGTCGATCAGCTTCTTGGTCGGCTCGGTATTGTTCTTCGCCTCCTGCACCAGCAGCGATGCCGAGTCGATGAAACGCTGCAGATCGGGACCCGCCCCGTTGAACGCGCGGAACGCCTCGTCGATCAGCTGCCGCAGCCGGGTGTCGGCGACGGCGGACAGCATCCGATCGGCCTGATCGAGCAGCGCGCCGACATCCTGCGGCAGCTTCGTACGATCCACCGGGATGACCGAACCGTCGGACAGGTTGCCGCCCTTGTGATTCGGCGCGGGCACCAGATCGACGTACTGCTCACCTACCGCGGAGACGCTGCGCACATAGGCGTCGACATCGGACGGAATCTTGTAGTCGCTGCCGATGGACAGCTTCGCGTCGACACCGGACGGGGTGAGCACAACGTCTTGCACCACACCGACATTCGTGCCCCGGTAGGCCACGTTCGCATGCGGGTACAGACCACCGGTCGCGGCGAGTTTGACGGTGACCGCGTAGCGCCCGATACCGAACATCGCGGGCAGCTGCACATAGGTACCGCCCATGACGACCAGGCCGATCACCGTGAGCACGGCGAAGATCGTCAGCTGGACGCGGACGAATTTGGTGAGTTTCACCGGCCCGGACCCCCTTGTTGCGCACCGCTTTCCGGCAGCGGCACGGTCAGCCCCGGTATCGCGGGCAGGCCGGGAATCGGCGGCAGCCCCGGGATCGTCGGGGTCGGCGGCGCGGGCGTGCCCGGCGGCTGCAGCGGTCCGGTCGCCGGATTGCCGCCCTCGGCAGCGGTACTCGGCGCGAAGGCGCCCAAAGCGCCCTCCACACCACCGAATCGGCCGCCGAGCGGGGTTCCGGTGAGCCAGTTGCTGTCCAGCCGTTTACCTGTCATATCGACGGTCATGAACAGGTTGAGGTAGTCGCCCTTGATCGCGTGATCCAGATTCTTCATCGGGAACGGGAAGGTCAACGCGATCTTCAGCGCCTCGATCAGGTTGTTGTTGGTGTCGGCGAGCGTTTGCAGCACGGGCGCGAGGCTTTTCAGGTTCGCCTTCAGATCGCCGCCGCTGGTGTCGATGATCCGCTGGGTGACATCGCTCAGCGCGCCGAGCGCGGTGAGCGCCCTGGTGATGTTCTCCCGCCGGTCGGCGAGCACGGTGAGCGCCGGATGGATCTGCTCGATCGCCGTGGCCACCACATCGCGCTGCTGCGCGATCTGACCGGTGAGCCGGTCCAGCCCGCTCATCGCGTTGATGATGTCGCCGGTCTGTTTGTCCAGCGTCGTCGTCAGCTCGTTCAGCTGCGGAATCAGGTCGCGGATCTGGGTCTCGTGACCGGACAATGCCGAATTCAGTTCGCGGGTAATGGTTTCCAGTTGCGAAATACCGCCACCGTTGAGCACCACCGACAGCGAGGACAGCACCTGTTCGGTGGTCGGGTAGTCGCCCGCCCGGTCGAGGGGGATCAGATCACCGTCGCGCAGTTCGCCCACCGGCGCGGTGTCCGTCGGCGCTGCGAGCTCCAGGTGATTGCTGCCGAGCAGGCTGGTCTGGCCGATCTTGGCGGTCGCGTTGGCGGGCAGGTGCACATCGTGATTGAGCGAGACCGTGACCAGGGCGTGCCAGCCCTCCACCTCGATCTTCGACACCGTCCCTACCGTCACATCGTTCACTCGCACCGGCGAATTCCTGGTCAGCGTCGTGACATTCGGCATCTGAATGCGCACGCGATAGGCGTCGGCGCCGGTGCCCTGCACACCGGGCATCGGCAGCGAGTTCAGCCCGTCCCACTCGCAGCCCGAAACGCCGAGTGCGACAGCGAGTCCCAGCGCCACCGTGGCGAACGTTCTCATCGCCCACCTCCCGGCAGACCCGGAAGGGCAAGTCCGGCAAGGCCGTCCGGCACGGTGATCGGGGGCGGCGCGGGCTGCGGGTCCGGCTTCGCCCGATCCGCCAGGCTCGGCGGGCTGTAGACCAGCTGATTCGGAAAAGCTTGCACGCCGCTCGCCGTATTCAGCAGCAGCGGCGGATAGTTCACCGCCACCGAATTCAGGATCGGCGCCAGGTACTGCGCGCACAGTTGCGCGCTCTTATCCGATTCGTTCGCCTCGATCGCCTCCACCGAACCGCAGAGGAAGCTCACCGGATTCGCGAAATTTCCGAGCGCGACGGCGCCGGTCAGCGTGCCCTGCGCGGGCTTGTAGAGCTGGTAGAAGTTCACCAGGGCCGTTGGCCCGGAATGCAGTACGCGCTCCAGCTCGGGTCGCTTGTCCACGATGATCTGGGTGGCGTCGGCCAGTTTGCGCACGCTGTCGGTGAGCGTCGGCCCGCTGGTGTCGAGGAACCGCTTGACATCGGCCACCGCGGAATCCAGATTGTCCAGTCCCGCACCGAGATCCGTCGACACCCCGTTCAGCACCGAGGCCACCGATGCCAATCGGCCGCCGAACTGCACGATCTGCTCATTGCTCGCGGACAGCACGTCGACGAACTTCTGCAGATTGCGAATCGTCCCGAAAAGATCGGTCCGCCCGTCCGAGAGCGTATTCAGGGTGGCCGAAAGCTCGTGCAGCGTCTGACGGAACTTGTCGCCGTTGCCATCCAGGTTATTGGCCGCGGTATTCACGAACCGGCCGAACGAGCCCTCCTTGTCCTCCCCCACCGGCCCCAATGTGGTTGCCAGCTTGGACAATTCGGCCTTGATATCGTCCCATTCCACCGGCACCGCCGTGCGCTCGATGCCGATCTCGCCACCGTCGCGCAGCTTCGGCCCGCCGGTGTACGCGGGTGCGAGCTGGATGAACCGCGCGGAAACCAGTGAGGGCGCGATGATTACGGCCTTCGCGTCGGCGGGCAGGCTGATCCCGCGATCGATCGTCAGCTCCACCCGCACCTTGTCGCTGCCCGGTTCGATCGAGTCGATCCGGCCGACCTTCACCCCGAGCACCCGGACGTCGTCACCCGGATACAGGCCGGTGGTGCTCTGGAAATACGCCGTGATCTTCGACTTGCCGATATTGGTTATGCCGCCCCAGGCCACCGTCACCACCAGCGCGATGACGAGCACGCCCGCGAGAATCAATACCCAGCGCGGCAGGCGGCGCGCCCAATTCGGCAGTCGCCGTGTGACTTTGGAGACAGCGTCACCATCGGTCGGTGTCGGATCGCTGATATTCATCGAGGCGGCTCCTGTGGCACGGGTGCGATCGACGGCGGCTGCGGATCCAACAGGTACTCGCGCAGATCCTCCGGCACCCGCTGCGGCCAGACCATCGCGTCGACCAGCGGCCGCAGCGTCACGCTGCTGGCGTTGACGACGTAGGCCTGGAAGTACGGCCCGCTGCCGACCTGTTCGCCGAGCGCCGCCGCGAACGGGCCGAGGCCGTCCAGCGCGTCGGAGATGTTCTTGCGGTTGCGCTGTAACAGGTCCAGCACCGAATTCAGCTTCTCGAACGCGGGTTTCAGCTGCGCCTCGTTATCGGCGACCAGCCCGGACAGCTGCTGCGCCACCCCGTTGACGGCGACGATGAGCTGGCTGAGCGCGCTACGGCGCCGGTCCAGCTCGCCGAGCAGATCGTTGCCGTCGAGCAGCAGCGCGTTGATCTGGTTGGCCCGGTCGGCCAAAATCTTGGTGACGCCCTGCGCCCGGGTCAGCAGCTCGCTCAGCGCCTTGTCGCGGGCATTCAGGCTGCGCGACAGGGCCGTAACGCCGTCCAGTGCCGAACGCAGCGGCGCGGGTGTTTCGGCGAAGGCGGTCGAGAGCGCGTCGAGTGTCTTATCCACCCGGTCCATATCGAGCCCGTGCACCGTGCTCGCCAGATCCTCCAGCGCCGAGTTCAGCGAGTACGGAGAGGTGGTGCGGTCCAACGGAATCGTGTCGTCGCGGCGCAGCGCACCGGATCCGGCCGGGGTCACGTCGAGCGATTTGCGGCCGAGCACCGTATTGGTCTTGATCGCCGCGGAAGTCTTGCGCCCCAGCACGATCGACTCGTCGAGGCTGAAGCGCACCAGCACCTTGTCGCCGTCGAGGCGCACCTGCTCCACCCGGCCCGACTTCACCCCGGCCACCTGTACCGGGTCGCCGGTCGTGAGGCCGCCCGCGTCGGCGAAGTACGCGGTGAAGACCGCGCCGGACCGGATGAACGGCAGCCGGTCGAACTGGAGTGCCGAAAGCGCCACCGCCACCGCGACGACCACGCCGACGATGCCGAGGGTGATGAGGGGGGATCGCTGCTCGTTCATTGGGTCGGCGCACACCTTCCGCCGGCCTGCTTGCCCGGCATGTTGATATGCAGTGGCTGCCCGTCCGGACCATCGATGACGAAGTTGGTCTGGCAGACGTAGAGCTGCAGGAACGAGCCGTATGAGCCGATGCGGATCAGTTTCTTGTATGTCTCCGGCAGCCGGTCGAGCACCCACTGGATGGTGTCCTGGCCGTTGTCGAGATTCGTTGCCAGCCGCCCGGTTTGCTCGATCGTGCCCTTCAGGTCGGGCCGGGCCTGGGCGAGCAGATCGGTGAGATCGCCGGTGGCGCCCGCGATCCGCGGTATGGCATCGCCGATCGGATCCCGGTCCGCCGCCAAACCGCTCACCAGCCTTTGCAATTCGCTGATGGTGCTGGCGAACTGATCACCGCGCTGGTCGATGGTCTGCAGTACGGCGTTGAGATTGTTGATCACGCTGCCGATCAGCGCGTCCCGCTCGGCCAGCGTCTTGGTGAACGATCCGCCGCTGTTGAGCAGCGAGACCAGCGTGCCGCCCTGCCCCTGGAAAATCTGCAGCAGCGCATTGGTCAGATCGTTCACCTGGCCCGGATCCAGGCCGCGCAGTAGGGGTTTGAATCCGCCGAGCAGCATATCCAGGTCGAGGGCGGGCGCGGTCCGCTCCTTGTCGATGGTGCCGCCCGAGCGCAGCGGCTTCGCATCGCCCGGTCCGTCCAGCAGCTCCAAATAGCGGTCGCCGACCAGGTTTTCGTAGCGGATGGTGGCGCGGGTGCTGGTGAACAGCGGGTATTTGCTGTCCACATCGAAGTCGACGTGCGCGAGGTAGTCCTTGCCGACCTTCACCGAGGTGACCGACCCGACCGGAACGCCCGCGATGCGCACCTTCGCGCCCGGCAGCATCCCGGACGAACTGGTGAACACCGCGTGATAGCCGGTCTCCCTGGCGAATCGCATCTGGCTGAATACGACGACCAGCCCGGCGAATACGAGCGCCATCACCAGCGTGAAGATGACCAGTTTCACGGTTGTCGCGGTGTTCTTCACAGCGGCGGCACCCCCGGCAGACCGGCGTACAGCAGCTGCAGCACCCGCGCACCGCTGAAGTCCATCTTCGTCGACGGCACGTACGGCTTGCCCTCGTTGGTGTCGGTGACGATGTAGTTGGACCGGCTGCCGGGCACCCGGTCCACCAGGCCCTCGCAGTGCGGTCCGCCGGTGGCGTTCACCTTCGGCAGATCGTCCGGGTACTTGTACGGCTTCGCGCCGTACATGAAGTTGGTATTCAACGCGACCCCCTCCTGCAGACCGCCGAAGACCTGCTCGCCGAGCGGCAGCGCCTTGGCGAGTCCGACGATCAAGCAGCTCAACGCGGGAGAGTACTCGTCGAGCAGGCCGGTGGTGGGCCGCAACAGATCCAGCGCGGTCTCCAGCGGTTTCTCGTTGGAGCGCAACACCGCTCCGGTGGTGTCGGCCAGCCCGGTGACGTCGGCGAGCAGGCCGTCGAGGTCGTTCTTCTGGTCGACCACCGTCCCGCTGGTGACGATCGCATTGTTCACCGTGCGCAGCAGATCGTCGACGGTATCGCCGTACAGATTGGTGACATCGCCGGTCTTGCTCAGATCCTGTTGCAGCGCGGGCAGACTCGGGTTGATGTCGCGCAGATAGGTATCGCCGTTGGCGAGCAGCTCGCCCAGCTTCTGCCCGCGGCCCTGCAGCGCGACGCCGAGCGCCGACAGCGTCCCGTTCAGCTTGTCCGGCTGCACCTTCGCCAGTACATCGCTCAGATGCTGGAACAGCGTGTTGAATTCGACCGTCACCTGCTGGGCCCGCAGCACCGCGCCGGGTTGCAGTGATGCCTTCGAAGGCTGGTCCGGGACAACGAAGTTCACATATTTGGCGCCGAATACCGTGGTAGAGCGGATATCAACGGTCGCATTGGCCGGAACCAGCTTCAGCTGTTCGGGATTCATCGCCAGCCGCAGCCGGGCGCCGTCGGCGGTGTGTTCGACCTTCGTCACATGGCCGATCTCCACCCCGCGCATCTTCACCTTCGCCGCCGGATCCAGCACCAGCCCGCTGCGTGGCGCATCGATGGTGACGGTCGCGGTGGGGGTGAACCCACCGGAGAACATGGTGAGCGCGACCGCGATCACCGCGGCCACCGCGAGCACCAGTGCCGAGCCCGCCAGCTTCAGCCCGAGCCCATGCCAATGCTTCGAATCCGCCATGCCGCTATCCCGAGAGGTGGAAGTTGCCGGAGGTGCCGTAGATGGCGAGCGAGATCAGCAGGGTCACCGTGACCACCGCGACCAGCGAGGCCCGCACCGCGTTGCCGACCGCGATGCCGACGCCGACCGGCCCGCCCGCGGCGTTGAAGCCATAGTAGGTGTGGATCAGCATGACGGCCAGGGCCATGAAGATCGCCTGCGCGAACGACCAGAGGATATCGCTCGGAATCAGAAAGGTCCGGAAATAGTGGTCGTATACGCCCGCCGACTGCTTATAGATGCCGACGGTGGCGAAGCGGCTGGCGATGAAGGAGGCGATCACCGCGAGTGCGTACAGCGGGATGATGGCGATCATCCCGGCCAGCACCCTGGTGCCGACCAGATACGGCACCGGCCGGATCGCCATGGACTCCAGCGCATCGATCTCCTCGGCCACCCGCATGGCGCCGAGTTGTGCGGTGGAGCCGGCGCCGATGGTCGCGGCCAGCCCGATACCCGAAATCACCGGCGCCGCAATACGCACATTGATGAATGCGGCGAAGAATCCGGTGAGCGCTTCGACGCCGATATTGCCGAGCGAACTGTAACCTTGCACGGCGATGGTTCCGCCCGCAAACAGCGTTAAGAATCCGACAATTACGACAGTGCCGCCGATCACCGCCAATGCGCCGGTGCCCATACTGATTTCGGCAATGAGCCGGATCGTCTCGGTGCGGTAATGCAGCAGCGCCCGCGGAATGGAACCGAGGGCCTGCACATAGAACACGGCCTGTTTACCGACCGAATCGAGCGAGTCCGACATTCGACGCACCCGTCGCACGGTACGCGGGAAGCGAGACTCGATCACGAAAGCCATGGGTTCACCGCGCCGTGAACTTGATACCGACCGCGGTGACCACCACATTCACCACGAAAAGGGCCATGAACGCGAAGACGACGGTCTGATTCACCGCATCGCCGACGCTCTTCGGCCCGCCTTTTACATTGAGCCCGAGATAACAGGCCACCAGCCCGGCTATCAATCCGAACAATCCGGCCTTGACCTCGGAGATCACCAATTCGGGCAGGTGGGTGAGCAGCGTGATCCCGTTGACGAACGCGCCCGGATTCACATCCTGCAGGAATACCGAGAACAGGAAGCCGCCGACGATGCCGATGGTGCAGACCAGGCTGTTCAGCATCAGCGCGACGAACATCGAGGCCAGCACCCGCGGCACCACCAGCCGCTGCACCGGGTTGATACCGAGCACCTTCATGGCGTCGATCTCTTCGCGGATGGTCCGCGCGCCGAGGTCGGCGCAGATGGCGGTGGCGCCCGCGCCCGCGACGATCAGCACCGTGACGATCGGCCCGACCTGGGTCACCGCGCCGAATGCCGCACCGGCCCCGCTGAGGTCGGCCGCGCCGATCTCGCGCAACAGAATGTTCAGCGTGAAGCTCACCAGCACGGTGAACGGAATGGCGACCAAGAGTGTCGGCAGGATGGAAACCCGTGCGATGAACCAGGATTGGTCGATGAACTCGCGCCATTGAAAGGGCCTGCGGACGCTGAAACGCGCGACTTCGGCGACGACTTCGAAAAATCCGCCAACGGCGCGCAGCGGCACGGCAAGGACCTCGTTCATGGCGCGATCCTCCTTGCTCGATCAGCTCGTACAGCACACGGCATACCACGCCACCGTGGCAGCACCGCCGCAACGATTAGAACACGTTCACTAGCGCACTGGAAGCTTTTGGCCACATTTAAGCTGCACTTTTTCTATGGGCCTGGATAGGAAACTGAAACGGGTATCAAAAATATGTACCGGTGCCTTTGTGAGGCGATACACACCATGACCCCCATGTCTACCAAGCCCCGGACGAGTGATCAACACTCGTCGGCCCCCAGGTTTCGCCGAAAGTGCGGCGTCAGCTCAGATCCAACAGCGACGAGGCCGAGAAGGTCTGGCCCGCAGGACGTTCCGCGAAGTAATCGCCGAGGGTCGCGGCCAGTTCGGACGGCGCCCATTCACCATTCGCCGCATCGAAGCGATGTTCGACCACCGGCGCCGCCATCAGCGCGACCATACCGCCGTATACGACGAACAATTGACCGTTGATCGCGTCGGCGGCGGGCGATGCGAGATATGCGACGAGCCGGGCGACATGATCCGGCGACAGCGGATCCACCTCGCCCTCGGGCGCCGCGCTGAACACCGACGCGGTCATCGCGGTGCGGGCGCGCGGGGCAATCGCGTTGGCGCGCACCCCATATCGGGACAGCGCCCGGGCCGCCGACAAGGTCAGCGCCGTGATGCCCGCCTTGGCGGCGCCATAGTTGGCCTGCCCCTCCGGACCGAGCAGACCCGCCTCCGACGAGGTGTTGATCAACCTGCCGTACACCGGGGCGCCCGCGGCCTTGGACTTGCCGCGCCAATACGCGGCGGCGTTGCGGGACAACAGGAAGTGGCCGCGCAGATGTACCGCGATCACCGCGTCGAAATCCTCGTCGGACATGTTGAACAACATTTTGTCCCGGGTGATGCCCGCGTTGTTCACCACGATGTCCACCCCACCGAACGCCTCGTCCGCGGTGTGGATCAGGGCGTCGGCGGTGGTTCGCTCGGCAATGCTGCCCGCGACGAACTCGGCCTTGGCACCGCGCGCCCGGATCTCCGCCATGGTGTCGGCCACCGCGCCGGATTCCGACAGGTCGTTGAGCACCACCGAGGCGCCGGCCTCGGCCAGCGCGAGCGCCTCGGCCCGCCCCAGTCCGGCGCCGCCGCCGGTCACGATCGCCACCCGGCCCGCCAGGCTGTGTTCCAGATCTCCCACGGGGCCGACTTTAGAACGTGTTCTTATCTACGGCAAGGATTGCTCACCCGAGCCGCAGCGCCGCCTTCGGACATTGCGCGACGGCGTCCTCGACATCGGCGAGCCGATCGGCCGGCACCTCGGCGACTCGAATGTGCAGCTGGTCCTCGTCATCGAGTTCAAAGACGTCGGGGGCGATTCCAACGCAGATTCCATTCGCTTCGCACTGGTCGAAATCGACGATGACCTTCATGAGCACTCCTTCATCCGACTCTGTTCGCAGCCTACAAGCCAATGGTGCGCCGCGCGCCGTCATCGGCCGCATCAGTGGCCAATACTGGAACATGTTTCAGTCGATATGCAATGATCGGGTGAACTCGAACGAACGAAGGCAGGTATCGCCATGCGCATCGCGTACACGCCGCAACAGGAAGCGCTGCAGGCGGAACTGCGCGACTACTTCGCGAAGCTGATCACCCCCGAGCGCCGGATCGCGCTCAGCGCGCAGACCGGCGAGTACGGGCAGGGCAATGTCTATCGGGAGGTCGTGCGCGAGATGGGCCGCGACGGCTGGCTCGCCCTCGGCTGGCCGAAAGAATATGGCGGACAGGACCGTCCGACGATGGATCAGCTCATCTTCACCGACGAGGCGGCCATCGCGGGCGCGCCGGTGCCGTTCCTGACCATCAACTCGGTGGCGCCGACGATCATGCACTACGGCAGCGAGGAGCAGAAACGCTTCTTCCTGCCCAAGATCGCCGCGGGTGAATTGCACTTCGCCATCGGCTATTCCGAGCCGGGCGCGGGCACCGACCTGGCCAGCCTGCGCACCAGCGCGGTGCGCGACGGCGACGAATACGTGATCAACGGACAGAAGATGTGGACCAGCCTCATCGCGTACGCCGACTATGTCTGGCTGGCGGTGCGCACCGACCCGGACGCCAAGAAGCACAAGGGCATCAGCATGCTCATCGTGCCGACCACGGCGGACGGCTTCTCCTGGACGCCCGTGCACACCATGGCGGGCCCGGACACCAGCGCCACCTACTACCAGGACGTCCGGGTGCCGACGAGTGCGCTGGTCGGACAGGAGAACGGCGGCTGGGCGCTGATCACCAACCAGCTCAACCACGAACGCGTCGCGCTCACCTCGGCCGCGCCGCTCCAGCTGGCGCTGCGCCAGACCGTCGAGTGGGCGCGAGAGACCAAGGACAGCAACGGGTCCCGTGTGATCGACCGGGAATGGGTTCAGCTCAATCTGGCCCGGGTGCACGCGAAGGTCGAATACCTGAAGTTGCTCAACTGGGAGATCGCCAGCCGCGCCGATGCCGGCGGCGATGCCGCACCGCGACCGTGGGACGCGTCGACCTGCAAGGTCTACGGCACCGAACTGGCCACCGAGGCATACCGGCTGCTGATGGAAGTCCTTGGTCCGCAAGCCTATCTGCGACAGGACTCACCGGGCTCGGTGCTGCGCGGCAGGCTCGAGCGGATGCATAGGGCCGCGCTCATCCTCACCTTCGGCGGCGGCACCAACGAGGTCCAGCGCGACATTATCGCCATGACGGCGCTCAAGCAGCCTGCCGCGGCGCGCTGATCGGGAAAGCAGGTAGATACCAATGGATTTCACACCCACCGAGGCACAGCTCGACCTGGCCAGGCTGACCGGCGAGATCTGCGGCAAACTCGTCACCGCCGACCGGCTGCGCGAACTCGACACCGCGGACGTGCGTTTCGACGAACCGCTGTGGAGCTCGCTGGCCGAGACCGGGGTGCTGGCGGCCGCCCTGCCCGATGCGGTCGGCGGCAACGACCTCGGCGAGTTGGAGCAGACCGCGGTGCTGCGCGAGCTGGGCCGGGCCGTCGCGGCGGTGCCGTACCTGTGGTCGATCGTGCTCGGCGCGGGCGCGCTGGCCCGATTCGGCGATGCGGCGCAGCAGGATTGGGCCGCCCGGGCCGCCGCCGGGCAGGCGATCCTCACCGTCGCGCTGGCCGAAGAGCACAACTGGGAGCCCGCTCGGCCCGCCGCCGTCGCCACCGAGACCGCCGACGGCTGGCGGCTCACCGGCGTCAAGACCGCCGTACCGTTCGCCGCGCAGGCCGCGCGGATCCTGGTCCCGGCAACGGTTTCCGGCGCGGCGGCGGTATTCCTGGTCGATCCGGCCGCCGTGCGCGTCACCGCACAGCAGGTCACCGATCGCGGCGCCGAATATCTCGTCGAATTCACCGACGCCCCAGCCGAATTGATCGGCACCGCGGCGTCCGGTGCGGAGATCCTCGACTGGATTCTCGTCCGCGCCTGGCTCGGCCTCAGCGCCCAGCAACTCGGCACCGTCGAGCGGGCTCTGGAGCTGGTCGCCGAATACACAAGGGAGCGCGAACAATTCGGCCGCCAGGTGGGCAGCTTCCAGGCCGTCGCCCAGCGCTTGGCCGACGGCTACATCGACGTGCAGGGTCTGCGCCTGGCCGTCACCCAGGCCGCCTGGCTGCTCGCCGAAGGGTTACCGGCCGCCGCGGCCGTGCACACCGCCAAATTCTGGGCCGCCGACGCGGGCCACCGTGTCGCACACACCGTCGTCCACGTACACGGCGGCGTCGGCATCGACCGCGACCACATCGTGCACAACTACTTCACCGCGGCCAAACACAACGAATTCGCCCTCGGCCCCGCCCCCGACCACCTCCGCGCCCTCGGCGCCCTCCTCGCCGACCCAGCATGATTCGCTGCGCCACAACATGATTCGGCCCGCCGGTTCAGGAACCGGCGGGCCGAATCAGCGTATGAACTTCGTCATTTGTTCGGCGATAGCCTAGTTTTCCGGTGCCTCCAGTCGGGGCCGACGCATCGTGCGACGACTGCGCGGAACCGCATGCAGCGACGACATCGCGGGCATGAGCACCGACGAAATCATGACTTTGCTCCGTGGCGAGTCGCCACACGCCCATCGGCGGAAGCCGAAACACGATGGGCCGCCGCGTAATCGCGGCGGCCCACGCACTACTTACTGCTCGCTTCCAAATGGTCGTCGGCGGGCCGGGATTCGGCATGCTCCTTGGCCCACCGGTAGTCCGGTTTGCCTGCGGGCGAGCGCTTGATCTCGTCGACGAACCACAGGCTTCTCGGCAGCTTGTACGGCGCGATCTCCTGGGTCAGCACCGGCCGCAGGTCCGCCAGCGTCGGGCGACTTTCGCCGCGGCACTGCACGACGGCGCAAACCCGTTGGCCCCAGCGCTCATCCGGGACGCCGATGACGAGCGCGTCGAAGATCTCCGGATGCGTCTTCAGCGCACCCTCGACCTCCTCCGGATAGATCTTCTCGCCGCCGCTGTTGATGCTCACCGAGCCGCGGCCGAGCATGGTGACGGTGCCGTCCGCCTCCACCCGCGCGTAGTCGCCGGGGATGGCATAGCGAATTCCGTTGTACACCTTGAAGGTTGCCGCGGTCTTGGCCTCGTCCTTGTAGTAGCCGAGCGGAATGTTCCCGCTGCGGGCGATCAGACCGATCTGGCCGGACCCCGGCACCACCGGGTTGCCGTTCTCGTCGAGCACCGCGGTGGACGCGTCGATCTTCACCCGCGGCCCGCCGGTGTGGTTGGCGCCCTTGGCCGCCACCGAGATTCCGCCGAAGCCGGTCTCCGACGATCCGATGTTGTCGGAGATCATCCGATTCGGCAGCAGCTCCAGGAACTGGTCCTTCAGCGTCGGCGAGAAGAGCGCCGCACTGCTCGCGATCACGTACAGGCTCGAAAGATCGTATGGCGCACCGGTTTCCGGATTCCCCTCGATGAGGGCATCGAGCATCGGCCTGGCCATCGCGTCACCGGTGATGAAGATGAGATTGATCTTGTGCCGGTCGATGTGCTGCCACACCCCGTGCCCGGTGAACTCCGGAATCACCACCATCTTGCCGCCGTCGAAAAGGCTGTGGAAGGCGGCCGTCTGCGAACCGCCGTGGATCATCGGCGGAATCGGGAAGCGCACCAGCTGCGGATTACCCGCACCGGTCTTGGCCTGATGCCACTCATCCTCGACGCGCTCGCCGGTGATGAAGTTGATGCCGCCGCCGAGCACCCGCCACCAGTCCTCGTGCCGCCACATCACGCCTTTGGGCATGCCGGTGGTGCCGCCGGTGTAGAGCATGAAGATGTCATCCGGCGAGCGTTCGCCGAAATCCCGTTCGCCGGAGGATTGGGCAAGCGCCGCTTCGTATTCCACCGAATCCGCTGCGATCGCCGTGGTCCCGGTCGTATCGTCGTCCACGACGAGGACGGTGCGCAGCAGCGGCGTCCTCGGCCGAACCGCGGCCACCCTGTCGCTATAGCGACGCTCGTGGATCAGCGCGACCATATCCGAATTTTCGAAAATATACTGTAACTCGTTCTCGACGTATCGGAAGTTCACGTTGACCATCACGGCCCGCGCTTTGAACACCGCGACCATCGCCTCGACGGCTTCGATCGTGTTGCGTGAGTAGATGCCGACCTTGTCCCCCGGTGAGACACCATGTTCGCGCAGGTAGTGGGCCAGTTTATTGGTCCGCTCCTCCAACTGTGCGTAGGTGATCTCACGGCTGTCGTCGGCGAGCGCGACGCGATCGGGCATCAGGTCGATGGCATGTTCGACAAGGTCCGCTATGTTGTAGCTCACAGTCCTAAAAATAGAACGTGTTATTGTTCCTGACAACCCCGTAGTCAGGAGATTCCGCAATGCCAGATTGCCTTGTCGAGAAACGCGATAACGTCCTCATCGTCACCATGAACCGGCCCGAGGCGCGCAATGCGCTGTCCGGCGAGATGATGGCGATCATGCGCGAGGCATGGGATCGGGTCGACGCCGATCCCGACATTCGCGTCGCGATCCTGACCGGCGCGGGCGGCGCGTTCTGCGCGGGCGCGGACCTGAAAGCCATGACCGCCCAACACCCCGGCGATTCCTTCGCGGGCGGCGGCTGGGATCTGTCAAAGATCGAGGCGCTACTCAAGGGCCGCAGGCTCACCAAACCGCTGATCGCCGCGGTGGAAGGGCCCGCCATCGCGGGCGGCACCGAGATCCTGCAGGGCACCGATATCCGGGTGGCCGGCGAGAGCGCGAAATTCGGTGTGTCCGAAGCGCGTTGGGGCCTGTTCCCGCTCGGCGGGTCGGCGGTGCGGCTGGTCCGCCAGATCCCGTACACCGTCGCCGCCGACATCCTGCTCACCGGCAGGCACATCACCGCGGCCGAGGCCAAGGAGATCGGCCTGATCGGCCACGTGGTGCCGGACGGCACCGCACTGGACAAGGCGCTGGAGCTGGCCGGGCAGATCGCCGCCAACGGACCGCTCGCGGTGCAGGCCATCCTGCGCACCATCCGCGAAACCGAATGCCTCCCAGAGGAAGACGCATTCCAGATCGATGCGAAGCTCGGTACCGCGGTATTCAAATCGGCCGACGCCAAGGAGGGCCCGAAGGCCTTCGCGGAGAAGCGCAAGCCGACCTTCACCGGCAGCTGAGCGACGGAATATCCTGCGCCGCAAGATATTCGGCCCGGTGCGGGTATACGCACCGGGCCGACCCCTCAGTCGCCGCCCGGATAGTCCATCCAGAATGGTTCCCACTGGTGGCCATCCGGGTCGAGGAAGGTCCGGCCGTGCATGCCGACCTGGGCCTCCATCGCTCGCTTGGTCACATTGACCTCCTCGGTCGCGCCGGCCAGCACCGCGGCGTCCACCAATTCGTCGACCGCGCTGGCGCTCGACAGAGCGAGCGAATAGAGCGAGCCGATGGTAGCGACCGTGTCCGCGATCGGGCGCTCGGTGAAGTTCGGGAAAAATCCGAGGGTCAGCAACATGAGGCAGATGTTGTCGTCGATAACGATGCAGGCGGTGTTCTCGTCGGTGAACTCGTTGTTGACCCGCCACCCGAGCGCCTCGTAGAAGCGCATCGACCGCCCGAGGTCCGTGACCGGAAGATTGATGAAGATCATCTTGCTTGCCATGGCACTCGGCCCCTTTCAAGGTCCCAAAATCACGTATCGAAATACAGACGGATCGGGTGGGATGAATTAATCGGCGCCGCCGCGAGCCTCGGTTGATCTTGGTTTGCGCAGGTGGCGGCACCATTCAGGTATCGGATGTCGGTGCCCTGTGGCAGGGTGACACGCATGAACGACATCTCCACGCCCGCCGAATCCGCGACGGGTATTTCCGCCGAGGTACTCACCTCCTTCGAGGGACACCGACGGGAACTGTGCGCCTACGCCTACCGAATGCTGGGCTCGTCGTTCGAGGCCGAGGACGCGGTGCAGGAGACGTTCACCCGCGCTTGGAAGTCCTACGACTCGTTCGAGGGCCGGGCCAGCCTGCGCTCCTGGCTGTACCGGATCGCCACCAACGTCTGTCTCGATATGCTCGACGGCCCACAGCGCCGGGCCCGGCCGATGGATCTGTCCGGTCCGTCCCGGCCCGATTCACCGGTGCCCGCGCCACAGCCGGATTACGTGTGGATCGAGCCGATCCCGAATGCCCTCGCCTTCGGGGCGGATCCGGCCGAGGCGGCCACCGCCAAGGACACGCTGCGGCTCGCCTTCGTCGCCGCCTGCCAACATCTACCCGCCACCCAGCGGGCCATCCTGATCATGCGCGAGGTGCTGCGCTTCTCCGCCAATGAAACCGCCGAGGCGCTCACCATGTCGCCCGCCTCGGTGAACAGCGCGCTGCAGCGGGCCCGCGCCACCATGTCGAAGGTCCAGCCGACCGTCACCGACAACTACGACGAATCGAACGAGGAGCAGCGCAAGCTCGTCGACAACTTCGTCAAGGCGTTCGAGGCCTACGATATGAGCGCGCTCACCGACCTGCTGAAAGCCGATGTGGCGCTGTCCATGCCGCCGATCGAGCTGTGGATCTCGGGTCCGGAGAATGTGGCCGCCTTCATGCTCGGCAGCGGCAGCGGCTGCCGCGATTCCCGGATGGTCCGGCTGTCGGGCGCCAACGGCGCACCCGCCTTCGGTCAATACAAGCCGAGCGGCGAGCCCGGCTTGTGGACGCCGTGGTCGATCACCGTGCTCGAGCTCGACGGTGACGCCATCGCGGGGCTCAACTTCTTCCTGGACACCGAGCGCCTGTTCCCGTTGTTCGGGTTGCCGCCGGAGTTGCGCGAAACGGCCTGAGGGCGAGGCCAGGCGCCGGGAAGGGCGTGATCGACAGGCGCACGACCGTTCCCGCATACGGTTGGTTTCGCCGCGCATCAATTAGCTTCTCGCGCACGCGATTACGTGCGCGAGAAGCTGCTGTATGCGCGGGAACCGCCGCTCAGGTCGCGGGCACGTAC
This sequence comes from Nocardia sp. JCM 34519.1, assembly GCF_020361265.1. Lineage (NCBI taxonomy): Bacteria > Bacillati > Actinomycetota > Actinomycetes > Mycobacteriales > Nocardiaceae > Nocardia > Nocardia sp. JCM 34519.1. Next base: position 92,664 of record NZ_JAIRBR010000006.1, on the reverse strand, counting down.
CGTTCGCGCAACTTGCGCTTGTAGAGCTTGCCGTTCGGATCGCGGGGCAGTTCGGGCAGGTAGTCGATGGTGCGCGGAATCTTGTACTTCGCCAATTGCGTTGCGGCGAAGGCCAATAGCTCGGCGGTGAGGTCGGCGTCACCCTCGATTCCATCCGCGGGCTGTACGACGGCCTTCACCTCCTGACCCCAATCCGGGTGCGGGATACCGAAGACCGCGACATCGGCCACCTTCGGATGGGTGACGAGCACGTTCTCGATCTCGGCGGGGTAGATGTTCACCCCGCCGGACAGGATCAGGTCCGAGCGGCGATCGTGCAGGTACAGGTAGCCGTCCTCGTCGAGGTGGCCGATATCGCCGACGGTGAAGAGGTTGCCGACCCTGGCCTCATCGGTCTTGGCCTTGTCGTGGTGGTATTCGAAACTCGAACCGCCCATTTGCATATAGACCAGGCCCGCCTCGCCGGGCGGCAGTTCACTGCCGTCGGCCTCGGACAGCACCTTGATCACCGACCACGGCCACGCCTTGCCGACGGAACCGGGTTTGCGCAGCCACTCGGCGCCGCTGATCACTGTGCCGCCACCCTCGGTGGCCGCGTAGTACTCGGTGACCGTCGGCCCCCACCATTCGAGCATTCTGCGCTTTGTCTCCTCCGGGCACGGCGCCGCGCCGTGCACCATGCTGCGCAGCGATGACACGTCGTATTTGGCGCGCACCTCCTCGGGCAGCGCCAGCAGTCGATGGAACTGGGTCGGCACCATGTGGCTGTGCGTGACCCGGTACTTCTCGATGAGCCGCAGCATATCCTCGGCGTCCCAGCGATCCATCAGTACGAGCATGTGCCCCAACTGAATCGAGATGGTCGCGAAGTTCAGCACCGCGGTGTGGTAGAGCGGCGAACCGCAGATGTGTACGTGATCGTCGTAGGGCGCCAGCCCGAACAGCCCGAAGAAGGCGGTGCTGTGCTGCGGAATCACATCCGGGTCGGCGCCGGTGAGCGGACGCCGAACACCCTTGGGCCGCCCCGTCGTTCCGGAGGTGTAGAGCATCGGCGCGCCGGTGCCGCGGTCGGCGGGCCGCCCGGTTCCCGCGGCGCCGAGCCAGGACACCGATTTGAAGCCGTCGATGTCGCCGACCGAAAAGCGTGCTGCCGCAGGCAGTTCCGCGTCGTCGGCGGCGGCGATCGCGGTGCCCGCGAAGCGATCGCTCGCGATGAATGCCTTGGCCTCGCTGTCGCGCAGGATATAGCCGACCTCCGGCCCGGTGAGGTGCCAGTTCACCGCGACGATGTACAGCCCGGACTGATAGGCCGCGAAATACGCGGCGACCATCTCGACGCAGTTGTGCAGCATGGTGACGAGCACGTCGCCGCTCGTCAGCCCGAGCCCGCGCAGGCCGGTGGCGTATCTGTTTGCCAGAGTTGCCAATTCGCGATAGGTCACCTCCCGGCCCGCGGGATCGACCATGGCGATCCGCTCGGGCTCGGCTTCGGCGATATTCCACAGTCCGAGAACTTTTGCTGGCTCCTGAGAGGTCGTCACCACATTGAATCTAGAACGCGTTCTACTGTTCGACAAGGGGTGCGAGCCGACGCAATTGCGCGATATCGGGAACCGACACCAGCAGCATCGTCACGCCGGCCGCCGACCAAACGGCCAGCTGTTTACGGACGTGGTCCTCATCGCCGATGATCGCGGTGTCGTGGATCAGCTCATCCGGAACCGCCGCCGCTGCCTCAGCCTTCTTACCCGCCTGGAACAGCGCACCGATCTCGTCGACCTCGCGTTCATAGCCCATCCGGCGATAGACCTGGGCATGAAAGTTCAACTCCGGCGCACCCATCCCGCCGATGTAGAGGGCCATGACCCAGCGCATCTTTTCCAGCTCGCTCGCCGGATCGTCGGTGACGACCACCTGACAACTCGCGGCAATCTCGAAATCGGCGCGCGAGCGCCGCGCACCCGCCCTGGCGAAACCCTCGTCGAGCCATTCGTCGTACATCCCGGCCAACCGCGGCGCGAAGTAGATGGCCAGCCAGCCGTCGGCGATCTCCGCCGTCAGCGCCACATTCTTCGGACCCTCCGAACCCAGCCAGATCGGCAAATCCGCACGTAGCGGATGCACTATCGGCTTGAGCGGCTTGCCGAGCCCGAGCGCTCCCGGCCCGGTGTATGGCAGCGGATAGTGCGGGCCATCGCTCGTCACCGGGGCCTCGCGCGCGAGCACCTTCCTGACGATCTCGACGTATTCCCGCGTGCGCTGCAACGGTTTGCCGAACGGCTGCCCGTACCAGCCCTCCACCACCTGCGGACCGGATACGCCGAGACCGAGAATCGCCCGGCCGCCGCTGAGATGGTCGAGGGTGAGCGCATGCATGGCCGTGGCCGCCGGGGTGCGCGCCGACAGCTGCACCACCGAGGTGCCCAGCCGCACCCGCTCGGTGCGCGAACCCCACCAGGTCAGCGGGCCGAAGGCGTCCGAGCCCCAGGATTCGGCGGCGAATACGGCATCGAATCCGGCCGCCTCCGCGGCCAGCACCAGCTCGCCGGCACCGGCGGGCGGCCGCGCCATCCAGTATCCGAGTTGCAATCCGAATTTCATGCTGTCATCCCTACTGCTTGCCACCAGAATAAGAACCTGTTCTACTCGATATCGTGACTCCAGGGAATACTGCGTCCACGGTCGTCGCCGGTGGAATGGAGACGGCGCCGGATGTGCTCAGCGCGCCCCTGCGGGTGCGATTCGACTACACCCGTTCGGTCGGCCCCACCATCGGCAAATTCCTGACCGGCCTGCGCGACCGCAAGATCGTCGGCGTGCGAGGCTCCGACGGCAGGGTGCTGGTGCCGCCCGCCGAATACGACCCGGTCACCTCGGCCCCGCTCACTGAATTCGTCGACGTCGCCGATACCGGCACCGTCGAATCCTGGACCTGGGTGCGGGAACCGTTGCCGGGCCAGCCTTTCGACCGACCGTTCGCCTGGGCGTTGATCCGGCTCGACGGCGCGGATACCGCGCTGCTGCACGCGGTCGATGTCGCGACGCCCGATCTGATACACACCGGACTGCGCGTCGTCGCCCGGTGGGCCGCCGAGACCACGGGCGGCATCCACGACATCGCCTGCTTCGAGCCCGGCGAAACATCCAGCACGCCAAGCACTTCCGTCGACGATGCGGAACCCGTGCGAATCATCACCACGCCGGTGGATCTCGCGTACAAGCACACCGCATCGCCGCAGGAGACGGTGTATCTGCGCGGCCTGGCCGACGGCAAGCTGATCGGCGCGCGCACCGACGCCGCGGGCAAGGTGTACTTCCCACCGCGCGGCGCGAATCCGACCGACGGCAGGCCCACCGACGACTACCTCGAGCTGACCGACCACGGCACCGTCACCACCTTCTGCATCGTCAACGTGCCGTTCCTCGGTCAGCGGATCAAACCGCCGTACGTCGCGGCCTATGTACTGCTCGACGGCGCGGACATTCCGGTGCTGCACCTCGTACTCGGTTGCGACGCAAGCGAAGTGCGAATGGGTATGCGGGTACGCGCGGTGTGGAAGCCGCGCGCGGAGTGGGGCTACGGACTCGACAACGTCGACCACTTCGAGCCCACCGGCGAACCCGATGCCGATTACGACACCTACAAGCATCACCTCTGACCCCGCAATCCCGTGAGAGGCATACGTTGACCGACAACACCGCCGATATCGCGATCGTGGGATTCGCCCACGCGCCACACGTTCCGGAGACCTTCGGCACCACCAACGGCGTCGAAATGCTGGTGCCGTGTTTCCAGCAACTGTACGACCGGCTCGGCATCACCAAGGCCGATATCGATTTCTGGTGCTCCGGATCCTCGGATTACCTTGCCGGACGGGCCTTTTCGTTCATCTCGGCGGTCGATGCGATCGGCGCCGTTCCGCCGATCAACGAATCGCACGTCGAAATGGACGCCGCATGGGCGCTTTACGAGGCGTGGGTGAAAATCCGTTCGGGACAGGCGCGTACGGCGCTGGTCTACGGCTTCGGCAAGTCGTCGGCGGGCACGCTGCGCCAGGTACTCACCATGCAGCTGGATCCGTATCTGGTCGCCCCGCTGTGGCCGGACGCGCTGTCGATCGCCGGACTGCAGGCTCGGGCGGGTCTCGACCGGGGCCGCTGGACCGAACGAGATATGGCGCAGGTCGCCGCAGGGGCCGACAATGACGTCGAAAGTTTGCTTTCCGCACCGTATGTCGCCGATCCGCTGCGCGCGCACGACATCGCGCCGATCACCGACGGTGCGGCCGCCATCGTGCTCGCCGCGGGCGACCGGGCCAGGGAGCTGTGCGAACGTCCCGCCTGGATCACCGGAATCGCGCACCGGATAGACACTCCCGTGCTCGGCGCCCGCGACCTCACCGTCTCCCCATCCACTTCGGCTGCGGCCCAAGCGGTTACCGGCGGAGATACCGGCTTCGATATCGCAGAACTGCATGCGCCGTTCAGCCATCAGCAGCTCATCCTCACCGAGGCCATCGGACTGAAGAACGGCACCCGGGTGAATCCGTCCGGCGGTGCGCTGGCGGCCAACCCGATGTTCGCGGCGGGCCTGGAGCGCATCGGTTTCGCGGCCGAGGCCATCATGGCGGGTTCGGCCGGGCGAGCGCTCGCCCACGCCACCAGCGGCCCGGCCCTGCAGCAGAACCTTGTTAGTGTTTTGGAGGCGGAATGAGCACCGTATCGCGCAGCGATTCAATGAGGGGCGGCGGTCGGGTGACGGGCGGGCGTGAAGTTGCGGCGGTGTTGGGTACCGGACAGACCCATCACGTGACAAAACGAACCGATGTATCAATGGCGGGCATGTGCCGCGAGGCGATCGACCGCGCGCTCGCCGATGCCGATCTCACCATCGCCGATATCGATGCGGTCGTGGTCGGCAAGGCGCCCGATCTGTTCGAGGGCGTCATGATGCCCGAGCTGTATCTCGCGGATGCGTTGGGCGCCACCGGAAAACCGCTGCTGCGGGTGCATACGGCGGGTTCGGTCGGCGGTTCGACCGGTGTGGTCGCCGCCAATCTGGTGCAGGCGGGCGTGCACCGCAGGGTGCTCGCGGTAGCCTGGGAGAAGCAGTCGGAATCGAATGCCATGTGGGCCCTTTCGATTCCGGTACCGTTCACCATGCCGGTCGGCGCGGGCGCGGGCGGCTATTTCGCCCCGCACGTCCGGTCCTATATCCGCCGGTCCAATGCGCCGAGCCATATCGGCGCCATGGTCGCGGTGAAGGATCGGCGCAACGGTGCGAAGAATCCGCTCGCGCACCTGCGTCAGCCCAATATCACCCTGGAATCGGTGCTGGCTTCGCAAATGCTCTGGGACCCAATCCGATTCGACGAGACGTGCCCGTCATCGGATGGCGCGTGCGCAATCGTCATCGGCGATGCGGCCGCCGCGGCCGAGGTCGAGGCCGCGGGCAAACGGGTCGCCTGGGTGCACGGCACGGCAATGCGCACGGAGCCAACGACTTTCGCGGGTCGCGATCAGGTCAATCCGCAGGCCGGCCGGGATGCGGCCGCCGCGCTGTGGCAGGCCGCCGGCATCACCGATCCGCTGGAGGAGATCGACGCCGCCGAAATCTACGTCCCCTTCTCTTGGTTCGAGCCGATGTGGCTGGAGAACCTGGGCTTCATGCCGGAGGGCGAGGGCTGGCAGCTCACCGATAAGGGCGAGACCGAGATCGGCGGAAAGCTGCCGGTGAACCCGTCCGGCGGGGTGCTGTCCTCGAATCCGATCGGCGCCTCCGGGCTCATCCGGTTCGCCGAGGCCGCCAAGCAGGTGATGGGCCGCGCCGGCGCCTACCAGGTGCCGGACGCCCGTAAGGCGCTCGGTCACGCGTATGGCGGTGGGTCCCAATACTTCTCGATGTGGGTGGTCGGGAGCGAGCGCCCGTGAAGTTCACCCTCGGTATCGCGCTGAGCCCGCTCGACCAACTGCCGGAATTGGCGAAAACCGCCGAGGAATGCGGTTTCTCGTCGATCGCACTGCCGGATTCGCTGTTCTACATGCGATCCGCCTCGGCGAAATACCCGTACACCGCCGACGGCAGCCGCTTCTGGAGCCCGGATACGCCATGGGTCGATCCGCTCATCGGCGCGACCGCCATGGCCGCGGTGACCAGCCGGATCCGCTTCTACACCAATGTGCTCAAACTCGGCTCCCGCAATCCCCTGCTGCTGGCCAGGCAGGTCGGCTCGGTGGCGAACCTGTCCGGCAACCGCTTCGGCTTCGGCGTCGGAATCGGTTGGGCGCCGGAGGAATTCGAATGGTGCGGGGTGCCCTACGCCCGTCGCGGTGCCCGCGTCGACGAGATGATCGAGGTCATCAAGTTGGTGCTCGGCGGCGGCATGGTCGAATACCACGGCGAATTCTTCGATTTCGACGAGCTGCAGATGAGCCCAGCGCCCACCGAGCCGGTGCCCTTCTATATCGGCGGCCACACCGATGCGGCGCTGCGCCGCGCCGCCCGGGTCGGCGACGGCTGGACCTCGGCGATGATGACCTACGCCGAGCTGTGCCGCACCATCGGGAAACTCACCGCGCTGCGGGACGAATTCGGCAGAGCCGAAACGCCTTTCGAGATCCAAGCGGTGTGCATCGATCGGTTCGGCCCCTCCGGATACCAGGAGCTGGCCGCGGCGGGCGTCACCGACGCCATCGTCGTGCCGTGGGTTTTCGACGGTATCGGATTCGACGGTGAGCTCGCCGCCAAACAGGACTCCCTGCGGCGCTTCGCCGAAGCGAATATCGAGAAGGCGTCATGACATCCGAGACCGGCCATCCGGCCCGCGCCGCCGGGCTGGCCTCGCAGGCGGCGGTGCGCGCGAGGGACAAGGCGGCGTGGCTCGACCTGTTCGCCGCCGACGGCATCGTCGAAGATCCGGTCGGTCCTTCGTTTTTCGATCCGGACGGGGTCGGCCATCGGGGCCGCGCGGCTATCGCCGCCTTCTGGGACAAGGCGATCGCGCCGACCCAGTCGATCGAATTCCGCTTCGACGACTCGTTCGCCTGCGGCAACGAGATCGCCTTCACCGGATTGATCCGCACCCGGATCGGCGGCCAGCGGATCGACGCCGAGGGCGTCTTCACCTACCGCGTCGACGACGACGGGAAAATCACTGCGCTACGGGCCTTTTGGGAGGTCAACCGTGCGATGGCGACCGCGAAACCAGCCGAATGATTTGCGTCCCCTTCGTCGTCCATTACAGGACGACGAAGGTAACGCGACTCAGTGCGCTTCTCGAGCGGTCCGGTAGTCGACCGGAAAACCCTTGATCCCGTTGAGCCAACCCGACCGCAGCCGCTTGGCCGGACCGATTTTGGTGATATCCGGCAGATGGTCGGCGATCGCATTGAAGATGAGGTCGATCTCCAGCCGCGCGAGGTTCGCACCGATACAGAAGTGCGCGCCGGTGCCGCCGAAGGCCAGATGCGGATTGTCCGCGCGCATGATGTCGAAGCGCTCCGGATTCTCGAAGACGTCCTCGTCGAAATTGGCCGAGCGGTAGAGCATCACCACCCGCTGCCCCTTCTTGATCTGCACGCCACCGAGTTCGGTGTCCACCAACGCCGTTCGTTGGAAGGAGGTGACCGGGGTGGCCCACCGGATGATCTCGTCGGCAGCGGTGGCCGGACGTTCCTTCTTGAACAGCTCCCACTGATCCGGATTGTCGAGGAAGGCCAGCATGCCGTGCGAGATGGCATTGCGGGTGGTCTCGTTGCCGGCGACGGCCAGCATGATGACGAAGAACCCGAACTCCTCCTCGGTGAGCCGGTCGCCGTCGATATCGGCCTGGATCAGCGTCGTGACGATATCGTCGGCCGGATTCGCCTTGCGCGCGGCCGCCATTTGGTATGCGTAGCCGAGGATTTCGACCGATGCGGCGACCGGATCGGCGGTGCTCTCCGGATCGTCGTAACCGGTCATATCGTTGGACCAGGTGAAGACCTTCATCCGGTCCTCCTGCGGCACACCGATCAATTCGGCGATCGCCTGCAGCGGCAGCTCACACGCGATCTGGGTGACGAAATCGCCTGAGCCGGATTGCGCCGCCGCTTTGACGATCGACTCGGCTCGCGCCGAAAGTTCCGCGCGCAGACCGTTTATCGCGCGCGGGGTGAAGCCGCGCGCGATGACCTTGCGCAGTTTGGTGTGTTCCGGCGCGTCCTTGTTCAGCAGCACGATCCGCTGCAGTTCGATCTGCTCGCGCTTGATGTCGTCGTTGAAGCGCGGGATGGCGGTGTTCTCGTGGCTGGAGAAGACGTCGCTGCGCCGGGACACCTCTTTGACGTCGGCGTGCTTGCTCACCACCCAGAAGCCGTCGTCGTGAAAGCCGCTGACCTCGGGGGACTGCGGATTCCACCAGATCGGCGCGGTGCGGCGCAGCTCGGCGAACTCCGCGACCGGAACTCGCTCGGCGTAGATGGCGGGGTCGGTGACGTCGAACCCGTCGGGCAGTGCGGGCCGGGAATTCCGAGTGTCATCCACCAGATGTCTCCTTCGACAAACTGAAACACGTGTCAAACTGAAACACGTTCTACAAGCATTGAAGCACAGGTGCTAGAAATAGGTAAGAACACGAGTGATTCGGCTCGATCAAGACGACTGAACTCGTTCCATTTTTAGCTCCCTAGGGAAAGGTTGGAGATGGGCACACCCGTCATCGTCGAGGCAGCGCGCACCCCCATCGGCAAGCGCGGCGGCTGGCTGTCGGGCCTGCACGCCACCGAACTGCTCGGCGCGGCCCAGCGCGGACTGCTCGAGCGCGCACACCTCGATCCGGCAACGGTCGAACAGGTCATCGGCGGCTGCGTCACCCAGGCGGGCGAGCAGTCCAATAACGTCACCCGAGTGGCATGGCTGCACGCCGGACTGCCATGGCAGGTCGGCGCGACCACCATCGACGCACAGTGCGGCTCGGCGCAGCAGGCCAACCACTTGATCGCCGGCCTGATCGCCGCGGACGCCATCGAGGTCGGCATCGCCTGCGGCGTCGAGGCGATGAGCCGAGTTCCGTTGGGCGCCAATGTCGGCGAGCACGCCGGCCCGCGCAGGCCCGCCTCCTGGAGTATCGATCTGCCCAATCAGTTCGAGGCGGCGGAGCGAATCGCCAAGCGGCGCGGCATCACTCGTGCCGATGTCGACGAGTTCGGCGCCCGTTCACAGCGGCTGGCCGGTCAGGCATGGGCCGAGGGCAGATTCGACCGTGAGGTACTGACGGTCGCCGCGCCCGCCGTCGACAAGGAGGGCAACCTCACCGGCGAAAAACTGGAGGTGACAAGGGATCAGGGCCTGCGCGAGACCACCGTCGACGGCCTGGCGAAGCTGAAGCCGGTGCTGGAGGGCGGGGTGCATACGGCGGGCAGTTCATCGCAGATCTCCGACGGCGCGGCCGCGGTGCTGCTGATGGACGAAAATGCCGCGCGCCGAGCGGGTTTACGGCCGCGAGCCCGAATTGTCGCGCAGTGCCTCGTCGGCTCGGAGCCGGAGTTCCATCTCGACGGTCCGGTCCAGGCCACCACTCGACTGCTGGAACGTTCCGGAATGAATATGGGAGACATCGACCTTTTCGAGATCAACGAGGCATTCGCGTCGGTGCCACTTTCGTGGGCCGCTGTCCACAAACCGGACATGGATCGGGTAAATGTCAATGGCGGAGCAATCGCACTCGGACATCCCGTCGGCTCCACCGGATCTCGGCTCATCACCACCGCACTGCACGAACTGGAGCGAACCGATCGCGGTATCGCGATGGTGCTCATGTGCGCCGGTGGCGCGCTCGCGACCGGCACGATCATCGAGCGGTTGTAGCGTCGTTCATCCAATTCCGGGCCGCCGACGGGGGTCGGCGGCCCGGTCCGGACGTAACCTTCCCGAGGTTGAACGTTCATCCCAAAGGCAGCAAAACGTGTCGTACGCCACACAATCGCAGGTACAGAGCAGTAGATGAGACGTCAGCTATCTTTCGGCTATCATTGACTTGACGAGGAAGACCCTCGCGACGGGCCAGAACCGCGCCGTACCCCGTCTCCACCAGAGCCGTTGGGGTGACCCGCAAACACTGCCGTCGCTGTGCCTTCCGCCGAGCGGCACCTAGAAGCTTCAAGGAAATCCGGAAACAGGCGTAGGTTTTCAGTTACTGAGCCGCTAATATCAATGATACGTATCCGAGATAACGACTGTTAGTACAGCGAAGGGAATTGGGCGGCTCACAATGGCTGATTTCGCGGCGCGGCTGAACAAGCTGTTCGAAACCGTGCATCCCCCGGGGCGCAAGCCGCACACCAACGCGGAGGTTGCGGCTGCGCTGACGGCCTCCGGACATCCGATCTCGAAACCGTACCTGTCCCAGTTGCGGTCGGGACAGCGGACCAACCCGTCCGACGAGACGGTGGCCGCCCTGGCGAAGTTCTTCAAGGTCAAGCCGGACTACTTCTTCAACGACATCTATGCCGCCAAGATCGATCACGATCTTGAGCTGTTGTCCCAGCTGCAGGGCTATGGACTCAGACGGCTGTCGAGTAGAGCGTTCGACCTGTCCGAAGAATCTCAGAACCTGCTCACCTCCATGGCGGAGAAGTTGCGGGCAAGCGAAGGCTTGCCCGAAATTCCTCCGGACGGTACGGAGTAGGTTCACGTCCGACGCAGTACAGTGCGACCACCCGGTCGTGCTGTACTGCGTTATGGGGGACGCCTTTCGAAGGCGATCGAGCACGGTTATCGGGCTCCGGCGGCGCTGAAACCTGCCCATCCAAAGGCGGTGCGGCGCCCCGAAAATTAGGGGCCACTAACTTTGTACCGATCGGTTTGCCGGGTGTGCAAGTACATTCGGCGCGACGTGATTCCAATCCGGAACTACAAGAAACCGGTCGGCAGTTTTACATGAACGCTCGGGTAACACATCGGATACGTCCCCGAGTGGTTCATCGCCCTTCCGAAGAAGGTCGGCATCCCGCCCATCCGGGTGTCGAAATGCGGGCCCAGCGAACCGGATCTATCAATTCCGCACCACGGTGTCCGCGGTCAACTCGTAGGCCCGGGCAATCGCCTGAACCCAGCCGCGCGGGCTGATGCCCTCCGGCGGCGCGATCCAGCGGGCGTCCACCATCACATCGCCCAACGGGTTCCTGGCCCACTGGGCCACCCGGTCGGCCCGGTCGGTCACCGAGGCGGGTGGGGCGCCTACCTCGGCGAGCACGACGCCACCGCCCGACTGCAGGTAGAGCGCGTCCATGATCTGCGCCACCTGATCCGATGCCTTCAGCTGCGTCGACGTCCCGGTCTGGTCGTGCGCGACAACCTCGGGGAACCGGGCGACCAGCAACCGATGCAGAACGTTGATCTGCCGCAACAGGATTCGGGCCCGCAGCCACAGCTCCACCACGATCCACACCGCGCCGAGCGCGATCAGCAGGCTTGCGATCTCGTACGCGGGCCAGGCCCAGAACGGCTGATTGTGCTTGGGCCGCGGCGCGTGAATGGCCGCCTGCCGGATCTGCAGTGCGGCGAGCAAACCGACCAGTGCGGTTCCTGTGGTGTAAATCGCGATACCGCGGCCGAGCACGGTCCACGCCACATTCCGCAGACCGGTCACCACGATGAAGACGCAGCCGAACAGCACGATGGCCCAGCCGAAGGTCGTCGACCAGGCCAGCGTCGTCGCGATGGCGACGATGCCCGCGGCGTAGAGGACGGTGGCGATCTGGCCGAGGTTGCGGCGCGAGACCACCGGCCAGGCCGCGGCGGCCACCACCGAGGTCGCGGTGGTGAAGACGATCCACGCCGAGACCACGACGCCGTAGGACAGCCAGGCATTGTGCACACCGCGCGGCAGCAGATTGTCGACGGCCACCGCGACTTCCGGCACCGCGACGGTCGAGGCGAGCGCCACCGCCGCCACCGCGACGATGATCGCCACCCGGGCCGTCGTCGCCGGCTTCACCAGCACACGTCCGACCCGCGCACCGGCGGCCATCCAGACCAGCAGAGCCGTCAACCAGAAGGTCATCCGAGGGCCTCATCGAATCGAAGGACCGAGACGCCTGCGCCCCGGCTGTTGAATACGCGAAGTCGGGTCATCAGCATGGCGGCGAAGGTCTCGGCCTCCCATTCGGCCAGTTCGTCCTCGCCGTCGTCGAAGATCTGCTGATGCGCCCGCTGGCTCAGCATGTAGGCGATCAGGTCGTCGCTGGCCTCCAGCGTCACCTCCGGCGCGGGCGCGCCCTCATGATCGAAGACGATGTGGCCCAGTTCGTGCGCGAGGGTGTGCTCGCGACTCGGCAGCGCCTGCGCGAGCACGATCACATCCTTGTCCGGATAGAACCTGCGCTGACCGCAGACGCCGGGACCCAATTGGGCACTCGCGATCTCGATCTGACGGTGGCGCTCGCTCGCGATGGCCGCGACGACCTCGTCGAGGGTGGTCGCGTCGAAGTCGGCGGCGACCGCGCACACCGCGTCCACCGCGGCGGCCACCCGGCGGTACGACCGGGTGCCGCTGTGCGCCCTGCTCTCGCTACTCATGATGGTCGTCGCCCCCTCATGCCCTCGGGAAGAATGCGGCTCGTGCGGCATCCACTCGGGCCTGGGCCGCGGCGGCACCCTGGAAACTGACCGCGCCGGAACCGATTCCGGCCAGCGCGAGCGCGACCAGGCCGCCGATCACCGAGAGCAGCTGCGGTTTGGGCAGCACGTCGTCGGCCGCGGTGGGGCGAATGTTCGGATTCGGCGGAGCGGGCGCGGCGGGTGCGGCCGCCGGTGGCGCGGGCGGCGGAGGCGGCGCGGGTGCGGGCGGTGCCGGTGGCGGCGGAGGGGCCGCGGCCGGGATCGGCAGCGCGGGCACCGGCGGTAACGCCGGGGCGGCCGGTGCGGGCGGGATGATCAACGGCGCCGCGGGCGCCGGCGGGGTGGGCGCGGTGGGCAGCGGGATGAGCAGCAGCAGAAGCGGGGCCATAGCCGAGCCGACGGCCGCGGACCCGACCGCGGCGGAACCCGTTGCGGCAGAACCGACTCCGGCCGAACCGACACCCGCGGAACCGACTCCGGCCGAACCAACTCCAGCCGAACCGACTCCGGCTGAGCCAACTCCGGCGGAACCGACACCGGCGGAACCGACACCCGCGGAACCCACTGCTGCCGAGCCCGTGCCCACGGCGGCGGAACCGGTGCCCAGCACTGTTCCGAGTACGCCCGCACCGGCCGAACCGACTGCGGCGGAACCGGTGCCCGCCGCCGAACCGACCGCTGCCGAACCCGTGCCCAAGGCCGCGGAGCCGGTGCCGACGGCGGAGCCGAGCCCGGCCGAGCCGGTGCCGAGCAACGCGCCGACACCCGCGGAACCAGCGGCCGAACCGGCGGCGGCCGACCCCGCCGCGGCGGATCCGGCGGCCGAACCGGGACCGGCGACCGCACCTACCTGCCCGGCGGCGGGCTCGGCGGGCACCAGCGGAATTCGAGCATTCGGATCATTGGAACCGAAGTCTTGATCGGCGCCGGTGCAGCCGGGGCAGGAGTCGGAATCTCCCGCCTGGGCCGGCGCCGGGCCGAGCAGCGTGATACCGGCAACAGCCCCAGCTACTGCCACCACGCGTAATGTGCGACCAACGGCCATGCGCCAGCCTTCCCCTTCATCCTTTGGATACAGCGCAGATCTCTACAAGCCCGGTCGCCACTCTCATCCGGGACTTTCACGGACGGAAGCCCCATAATATGCGCCAGCTATCGACCTGTGCAGGGGGATGGTCGAACGTCACGCCCCATTGACGGGTATGTCACGCCCCATAGACGGGTTCCGGCGGCACCGCCTTGGCTATCAAGTCGGCAACTACCGGGCCTAATGCGGCCGGATCCCAGCGCGCGCCGCGATCTACCGCGATGCCGTGCCGCCAGCCGTCGGCCAGCGCGACCTTGCCGCCCTCCACCTCGAACATGCGCCCCGTCACACCGGCGGATTCCGCGCTGCCCAGCCAGACCACCAACGGGGAGATGTTTTCCGGCGCCATGGCATCGAATCCCGAGTCCGGCGCGGCCATGGTTTCGGCGAAGACGGTTTCGGTCATCCTGGTGCGCGCCGCGGGCGCGATGGCGTTGACGGTGACCCCGTAGCGGGCGAATTCGGCGGCGGCGGTGAGGGTGAGGCCCGCGATACCGGCCTTGGCCGCACCGTAATTGGCCTGCCCGACGCTGCCCTGCAGGCCGGCGCCGGAGCTGGTGTTGATGACGCGTGCGTCGACCGGGCGCCCGGCCTTCACCTCACCGCGCCAGTATTCGATGGCGTGCCGCATCGTGACGAAATGGCCCTTGAGGTGGACCCGGATCACCGCGTCCCATTCCTCCTCGCCGAGGTTCACCAGCATCCGGTCGCGCACGAATCCGGCATTGTTGACCAGCACGTCCAGCCCGCCGAAGGTGTCGACGGCCTGGTGGATCAGCCGTCGCGCGCCCGCCCAGTCCGCGACGTCGTCACCGTTGGCGACGGCCCTGCCGCCGAGCGCGGTGATCTCCGCCACCACCTGCTCGGCCGGTGACGCGCTCTGCCCGGCGCCGTCGAGGGCCGAGCCGAGATCGTTGACAACGACGCTGGCGCCCGCTGCGGCGAAGGCCAGCGCGTGCGCGCGGCCGATCCCTCGGCCCGCCCCGGTGACGATGACCGTGCGGCCCGCGCAGATCCGGTTGTCCATATTCATCCTGTTCGTCGGTTCAATCGTGTTCCGCGTTGGCGGCCGCGAGGAATGCCGGGCGTTCGCCACCGCCGTGCACGAGCAGCGTCGCGCCGCTGACATAGGCGGCCAGCGGTGAGGCGAGGAAGGCGGCGCAGCGGCCGATATCGTCGGGCGCGGCCAGCCTGCCGAGCGGAATGGTCGCGCCCACCGCGTCGACCCCGGCCTGATCCCCGTAGTGCAGATGGCTCAGCTCGGTATCGACCGGGCCGACGACGAGCGAGTTGATCCGGACCTTCGGCGCCCATTCGACGGCGAGCGAGGCGGTGAGGCTGTCCACTCCGGCCTTGGCCGCGCCGTAGGCCGCGGTGCCCGGCGACGGGCGATGGCCGCTGACGCTGGAGATGTTCACGATCGTGCCGCCGTCGTCCTGCCGCTGCATGACCGCATTTGCGATCTGCGAAACCATAAGTGGCGCAAGCAAATTCAGCTCGATGATCTTGGCGTGGAAATTCGCGCTCGCGGCGGCGGCGAGTGCGAAGGGCGCGCCGCCCGCATTGTTCACCAGGTGATCGATGCGGCCGTGCCGCGCGAGGACGTCGTCGATCATGGCGCGCACCGCATCGGCGTCGCGCACGTCGCAGTGCCGGTATTCGATGGCGCGGTCCCCGCTCGTCACCGGCTGGTCGGCGGGTCTGCGGGCGCAGGCGATGACGGTCGCGCCAGCGGCGAGGAAGGTGCGGCTCACCCCGGCACCCACACCGCGTACGCCGCCGGTGACCAGGACGATGCGGCCGGACAGATCGATTACGAGCGCCACCGTGTTAACCTACCAAGCAACTGCTTGCTTTGCCAATGTGCCGGTGCGATCCGGCGCTCACGATGGGACACGCGATGGGGATCAGCCGCCACTCCGAGTCAACCGGCATCACCGTGGTCACGGTGGATTACCCGCCGGTCAACGCCATTCCGTCGGAGGGCTGGTTCGAGCTCGCCGACGCCATCCGCGCCGGCGGGCGGGATCCGCAGACCCGAGTTGTGGTGCTGCGGGCGGAGAATCGCGGCTTCAACGCCGGGGTCGATATCAAGGAGATCCAGCGCAAGCCGGGCCATCAGGCGCTGATCGATGCGAATCATGGCTGCTTCGAGGCATTTTCGGCGGTGTACGACTGCCAGGTTCCGGTGATCGCGGCGGTGCACGGATTCTGCCTCGGCGGCGGCATCGGACTGGTCGGCAATGCCGATATCGTGATCGCCTCGGACGACGCCACTTTCGGGGTGCCCGAGGTGGATCGCGGTGCGCTCGGCGCTGCGACGCATCTGTCGCGACTGGTCCCCCAGCATCTGATGCGAGCGCTGTACTACACCGCGAGCACCATCACCGCGCAGCAACTGCGGGAGTTCGGCTCGGTGTACCAGGTGGTGCCGCGCGCCGAATTGGACGCCGCCGCACTGGAAGTCGCGAAGAATATCGCCGCCAAGGACGGCCGGGTGATCCGGGCCGCCAAACGCGCGCTCAACGGTATCGACGGGCAGGACGTACATCGGAGCTACCGGTACGAACAGGGATTCACCTTCGAACTCAACCTGGCCGGGGTGGCCGACGAGATCCGGGCCCGGTTCGACGACGACCTGGCCGCGCGCCGGGGAGGGGAGTAAGCCCATGCGGGACAAGCGAATGTCGCTGGACGAGGTGGTCGGCGAGCTGCGCAGCGGCATGACCATAGGCATCGGCGGTTGGGGTTCCCGGCGCAAGCCGATGGCGCTGGTGCGGGCCATCCTGCGCTCGGATATCACCGACCTCACGGTGGTCAGTTACGGCGGCCCCGATCTGGGTCTGCTGTGTTCGGCCGGAAAGGTGCGCAAGGCGTATTACGGCTTCGTATCGCTGGATTCGGCGCCGTTCTACGATCCGTGGTTCGCCAAGGCACGCACCTCGGGCGCGCTGATCGCGCGGGAGATGGACGAGGGCATGCTCAAATGCGGGCTGGAGGCCGCCGCGGCACGGCTGCCGTTCCTGCCGATCCGGGCCGGGCTCGGCTCCGATGTGGTGAATTTCTGGGAGGGCGAGCTGAAAACGGTCGATTCGCCGTATCCGGGACCCGAGGGCCGGACCGAGACGTTGATCGCCATGCCCGCGCTGAATCTCGATGCGGCCCTTGTGCATTTGAATATCGGAGACCGGCACGGGAATGCCGCGTACACCGGCGTCGACCCGTACTTCGACGATCTCTACTGCCTGGCCGCCGAGCGTCGATACCTCTCGGTGGAGCGGTTGGTGGATACCGATGAGTTGGTGAAAACCGTTCCGCTGCAGTCGCTGCTGCTCAACCGCATGATGGTGGACGGCGTGGTCGAGGCTCCCGGCGGCGCGCACTTCACGCTGGCGGGCGAGAGCTACGGGCGCGACGAGAAGTTCCAGCGGCACTACGTCGACGCGGCCCGAACGCCGGAAACATGGCAACAGTTCGTCGACGAATACCTGGCGGTCTCCGAGGACGAATACCAGGCCGCCGTCCGGGAATTCGGCCAGGAGAGCGCGGAATGAACCACGACACCATTACCCGCGCCGAGGTCTGCGCCGTCGCATGCGCCGAAATATTCAGCGGCGCAGGCGAAATCATGGCCAGCCCGATGTCGCCGATGGCCACCATCGGTGCGCGCCTCGCCAAACTGACCACCGAGCCCGACCTGCTGCTCTCCGACGGTGAGGCGCTGTTCTTCGCCGAAACGCCCCCGTTGGGCGGGAAGGCGCCGATAGAGGGCTGGATTCCGTTCCGGCGCGTATTCGACGTCGTCGCATCGGGACGGCGGCACGTGGTGATGGGCGCGAACCAGATCGATCGGTACGGCAATCAGAACCTGTCCGCGTTCGGGCCGCTGCAGCGGCCGACCCGGCAGATGTTCGGCGTGCGCGGCGCGCCCGGTAATACCGTGAATCATGCGACCAGCTACTGGGTTTCGCGGCACAGCAGGCGGGTGTTCTGCGAATCGGTGGATATCGTCTCCGGCGTCGGTTACGACAAGGTGGATCCGGACAATCCCGCCTTCCGGTTCCTGCACCTGCACCGGGTGGTGACCAATCTGGGCGTCTTCGATTTCGAGGGACCCGGGCACACCATGCGGGCACGCAGCCTGCATCCCGGCGTCACCGCGGCGGAGGTCGCGGAGCACACCTCGTTCGAGATCGCCGGGCTCGACACCGCGGGCACGACGCGGACGCCGAATGCCGAGGAGTTGCGGCTGATCCGGGAGGTGCTCGACCCCAAGCGGATTCGGGAGAGCGAGGTACCGGCATGACCGTATTGCGCACCGCGCTGACCGATCTGGTCGGCATCGAATATCCGATCGTGCAGACCGGTATGGGCTGGGTGGCCGGGCCGAATCTGGTCTCGGCCACCGCGGAGGCGGGTGGGCTCGGCATTCTGGCCTCGGCCACCATGACCTATGCCGAACTCGAGGCGGCGATCGCGAAAACCAAGGCGCACACCGCGAAACCGTTCGGGGTGAATATCCGCGCCGACGCCTCGGACGCCGACGCGCGCATCGACCTGCTGATCCGCGAGCGGGTCGCGGTGGCCTCGTTCGCGTTGGCTCCCAAGCAGGAGCTGATCGCCAAGCTGAAAGACGCCGGGGTGGTGGTGATTCCATCCATCGGCGCGGCCAAGCACGCGGTGAAAGTGGCGTCATGGGGTGCGGACGCGGTCCTGGTCCAGGGCGGTGAGGGCGGCGGGCACACCGGTCCGGTGGCCACCACGCTGCTGCTGCCGTCGGTGCTGGACGCGGTCGATATTCCGGTGATCGCCGCAGGCGGGTTCTTCGACGGACGCGGGCTGGCCGCCGCATTGGCGTACGGCGCGGCGGGTGTCGCGATGGGCACCCGATTCCTGCTTACGCGGGAGAGCACCGTCCCCGACGCGGTGAAACAGGAGTACCTGCGGCGCGGGCTGCAGGACACCGTGGTCTCCACCAAGGTGGACGGCATGCCGCACCGGGTGCTGAACACCGAACTCGTGCAGCGCCTGGAGCATTCGGGCCGGTGGCGTGGCCTGACCGCGGCCGTCGCGAACGCGGCCAGGTTCAAGAGCCTGACCGGGATGAAATGGTCGGCCATGGTGCGCGACGGTCTGGCCATGCGAAAGACCAAGGATCTCAGCTGGTCTCAGGTCGTCATGGCGGCCAATACCCCGATGCTGCTGAAAGCCGGTCTGGTCGAGGGTAATACGCAGGCGGGCGTACTGGCGGCGGGCCAGGTCACCGGGATCATCGATGACCTGCCCACCTGTAAGGAGTTGATCGATCGCATCGTCGCCGACGCGGTCGCCCGAATCGACTCGATCGCCGCCCTCGCCCGGGAGCCGAAAGCGACCGGACTCCAATCGAATTGACCCTGGTCACCAGGGCAGTACCCCGCACTCGTCGCCGGATCCGACGCCCCACAGGTGGCCCCAGAGCTGTCCGCTCGGACCGTCGGCGGGCAGGGTGGCCAGGTGCACGCTCACCTCGGCGCCCTGCGTCGCGGTGCGAAATCCGCTGTGGCCGTTGAAGTCCGTCGCACAGTAGCCCGGGTTCGCGGCATTCACCTTGATCGGGGTGTCCCACAGTTCCTTGGCGTATGCCGTGGTGACCATGTTCAGCGCGGCTTTCGATGACGGATACGGGACGGCGGCCATCGGCCACAGCGGCCCGTTCTGGTCCATCGTCGAGGTCAGCGAGCCGACCTCGCTGGACACGTTGACGATTCGCGCGGCCGGGGCCTTGCGCAGCAGCGGCAGAAACGCGTTGGTCACCGCGACCACGCCGAAGACATTCGTCTCGAACACCTCGCGCAGGGTGGCCATATCGGTTGCCGATGGACGCGGGTCGCCACCCTGGACCATGCCGAGGATCCCGGCATTGTTGACCAGGACATCGAGCTGCCCGAATTCGTTGCCCACCAAGGTGGCCGCCTCGGCGATCGAATCGGCGTCGGTGACGTCCAGCCGCACGAACCTGGCGTCCGCGCCCTCGGCCCGCAACTTGTCGACGGCCGCGGTCCCGCGCTCGGCGTCGCGCGCCGCCACCAGCACGGTGTGGTCGAGAGCTCCGAGTAGCCGGGCGGTTTCGTATCCGATGCTGCGGTTGGCACCGGTGATCAGTGCTGTTTTCGTCATGTCATCGACGCTGACAGCACCGGGCCGGCGCAGGGAGGTCCAAGCTGTACCACCCATCGCGCGCCGCGCCGTCGCACACTGATGGCATGGCGAATCGAGCGGAACTGGCGGCCTTCCTGCGGGCGCGGCGGGCCCGGCTGCGGCCGTCGGATGTCGGGCTGCCCGATATCGGCACCCGCCGCACGCCGGGGCTGCGGCGGCAGGAAGTCGCACAGCTGGCGGGTATTTCGGTCGACTACTACATCCGGGTGGAGCAGGCACGCGGCGCGAAACCGTCCAGGCAGGTGTTGGCCGCACTCGGGCGGGCGCTGCTGCTCACCGCCGACGAGCGCGAATACCTTTTCCGGATGGCAGGGGAACAACCGCCGACCGTGCCGGGCCCGAATCGGACGGTGTCACAGTCTGTTCGGACACTGCTCGACGCGATGACCGTACCGGCGTACGTCGTCGACGCCACCTACGAGATCCTGGCCTGGAACCGCTGCGCCATCCCCTTCGTCGGCGATCTCGCGAAAGTGCCGGGGCACGAACGCAATATGGTGCGCTGGATGTTCCGGCTGCCCGCCGACGACCCGTACTGGCAGGACGGGGAGGCCATCGCCTTCCTCCGCACGACGATCGCCGACCTGCGCGCCGCCTACGCCCGCTACCCCGGAAATCCGGAGCTGTCCGCGCTGGTCACCGAATTGCTCGGCACGGCACCGCGATTCGCGGCACTGTGGGCCGACCACGAGGTCGCGGTGCGGCGCACGACGCGCAAGCAGGTGCGGCATCCCGAACTCGGTCCGCTGGATTTCGAATGCCAGGTGCTCATCGTCTCGGATACCGATCAGCGCATCATCACCTATTGCGCGACACCGGGATCGCACACCGCGGCGGTATTCGAATCGCTCACGGCGAAGGCCGGTTCGGCCGAATGATTCAGCCCAACCGCTCGATGATGGTCGCGTTGGCCGTGCCGCCGCCCTCGCAGATGGTCAGCAGCCCGTAGCGTCCGTTCACCCGCTCCAGCTCGTTGAGCAGAGTCGCGAAAAGCTTTGCGCCCGTTGCCCCGAGCGGGTGACCGAGCGCGATGGCACCACCGTTGACATTCACCCGGTCCGGATCGGCGCCGGTCTCCTTCAACCAGGCGAGCACCACCGGCGCGAAGGCCTCGTTGATCTCGACGACGTCGATATCGTCAATGGTCAGACCGGTTTTCGCGAGGGCGAACCTGGTGGCCGGAATCGGCGCGGTGAGCATCATGATCGGATCGGCGCCGCGTGCGCTCACGTGATGGATGCGCGCCCGCGGCGTCAAACCGTATTCGGCCACCGCCCATTCCGAGGCGAGCAGGGTCGCGCTCGCCCCATCGGAGATCTGGCTGGCCACCGCGGCGGTGAGCGGGCTGCCCTCGGCCAGCGGGGGCAGCGACGCCATCTTCGCCATGCTGGTCTCGCGCGGCCCCTGATCGATCCAGAAATCGCCGACCGGCACGATCTCCCGGTCGAATCGGCCATCCCGGATGGCGGCGCGGGCCCGCTCATGGCTGCGTAAAGCCCAGCGCTCCATATCTTCCCGAGTGATACCCCACTTCTCGGCGATCAGCTGCGCGCCGCGGAACTGGGACACCTCGCCGGTGCCGTAGCGGTGATCCCAGCCCGCCGAACCGACGAACGGTGAATCGAATCCGTACTCCCGGCCCGCGAGCATGGCGGCGGAGATCGGGATGGCGCTCATATTCTGCACACCACCGGCGACGATCACCTCCGCGGTGCCGCTCATGATCGCCTGCGCGCCGAAAGTGATTGCCTGCTGCGAGGATCCGCACTGCCGGTCGACGGTGACGCCGGGCACCTCCTCGGGGTACCCGGCGGCCAGCCATGCCGTGCGGCCGATATTGCCCGCCTGCGGACCGATATTGTCGACGCAGCCGACGATCACATCGTCGACGTTGATCGGATCAACGGTGTTGCGGTCCAACAGTCCTCGCAGCGCCGCCGCGCCGAGATCGGCCGGGTGCACACCGGCCAGCGCGCCGCCGCGCTTGCCGACCGGGGTGCGCACCGCATCGATCACGAAGGCATCCCGCAGCGGGGTGTACGGGCGGCGGGCGGATGGTGCTGACATGGCGAAACTCCTACTCGGTGTTCAATTTGCGGCGCTCCCGGGCCCTACGTGGCCACGCTTCGCTTCCGCCTCCTGGCCTGACGCTCCCACCGCGGGGCCCACGGTCAGTCCGTCGAGCACGATGGTCAGGTACTGCTTGGCGAGGTTTTGCACGGTGATCGGACCGCCCGGCTGATACCACCGGACCGCGACCCACACCGTGTCCCGCAGGAATCGGTAGGCCAGTTCGACGTCGAGTTCCGGCCGGAAGCTGCCGTCGCGCACACCGTTGGTGAGTACGCGATGCCAGAGTTCGCGGAATTCCCGGTTGTACTCACCGATGTAGGCGAAGCGTTCGGCATCGCGCAGCCGCTTGGCCTCGGCCTGGTAGATGGCGACGGCGGCGTGGAAGCGGTCGAAGGATTCGTAGGAGGCGGTTACCAAGGCCTCCAACGTATCTCGTGAGCTGAGCCCCGACGCGACGATCTCCCGGTACCGGCCGAAGAGGTCGTCGAGGAAACCGCGCAGGATCTCGTCGACCATCGACTCCTTGGAATCGAAGTGGTGGTAGAGGCTCCCCGATAGAATCCCGGCCGCGTCGGCGATATCGCGCACGGTGGTGGCGCGCAATCCCCGTTCGGCGAAGAGTTCGGCCGCCAGCGCGAGCAGTTCGTTGCGCCGAGCTGATTTCGAGGCGTCTGGTGCGGTCACACCGGTCACTATACAACCAAGCATTTGCTTGGTACAGGTTGGGCGCGGGTATCCCCGGCGTGATGGTCCGGCTCAGCGAACGGAGTAACGCAGCGGCGATGAGACCGACAGGTCCGCGAGCAAGCGATCGCAGATCACCAACGGGGACATGCCCGCTCGCGCCAATCGCGCCACCAGCGCCAGCCGTCGCTCGCAGCTGTCCCACTCCACGGTCAGCGGGCCGCGCCCCGGGCCCGCGTCGACCGTCGCCATCACCCGCGGCGGGCCGTAGCGCGTCGGCTCCTCGATCAGCTTGAGCACCATGCCGCGCTGCCAGGCGTTATATGTCTCCATATCGGCGCCGATCACCAGCTTGTCGGTGGCATCGCAGAGACCCTGCGCGATCTCGTCCGCGAATGCCCCGCGGTCCAGCTGGAATTTGCGGCATTTGCGCAGCACCTCGAGCAGATCGGCGCGCACCTCGCACAGCAGCTCGGTCTGCCGCTGTCTTCGCCGATCCTGTTCGGTGTCCACACTCTCCGGTTCGATCGTGTAACCGAGACGCCGGGCGCGCTCCTGATCGCGTTCGATATCGGCGCGCAGCGCACCGCGGGGATCGCGTGCGATCTCACCCTCATCGATGGCGAACAGTTCGAGAATTTGCACGGCGCGAGTAGCGGTCGCGTCCCGCGAGGTGTGTTGCATGAGCTCGGCGCCGAGGGTGAGCGCGGCGCGGATGAGGCTCTCCATCCGGCGCCGGGCGAGCACGACCTCGCGCACCAGGTCCAGTTCCAGTTGTTCGCGGGCATGTGGGCGATCCGGGCCCATAGCCATCGCCCCTTAGGAAGTTCGGGATCCGACTTCCACCAGCATTGCACAACCGGCGGTCCGACGCGCCACCCTTTTGCACCTGATCAGCCGCCCATTTACGCAATCCACGCGAATGCCGAAATGCGATCGCACTCAGGCGCATTGGCGCGTTCGGGAATGCATTTCGGACGATGAAATCATCCTAGATCAGCAATGCACGCGCAAATGCACGTGCATTCCGATGGTTTGCTGGCTCCGACGCTACCAATGCGCAAGGTTCGCGGCGAATCGCGCAATTCGATAGAAAACCAACGGCAATTGTGGTTCACCCGAAGATCACTCGGCGTTCAGCTGCCGCATACCCCGACAAGTGTCAGCAACCCACTGTGACACACACCCCAACGCGCACAAGCGGACTCACGCCCGCTGGCTGCTCACCGAGACCACCTCGCCGGTCAGGTAAGTAGTGTAGTCGCTGGCCAACATGGCGATCGTGGCGGCCACCTCCCACGGCTCGGCCGCCCGGCCGAAGGCCTCCCGCTCGGACAACCGGTCGAGCAGTTCGGTGGAACTGACCTTGTCCAGGAAGGCATGCCGCGCGATGCTCGGTGCGACCGCGTTGATTCGCACCCCCAATTCGGCGGCCTCCAACGCACTGCACCGGGTCAGCGCCATCACGCCTGCCTTGGCCGCGGCATAGTGCGCCTGCCCCCGCTGCGCGCGCCAGCCGAGCACGCTCGCATTGTTGACGATGACGCCGCCGTGGCCCGCCGCGCGGAAATAGGCGAGGGCGGCCCGGGTGCATCGAAAGGTTCCGTTCAGGGTTATATCCAGTACCCGGTCCCACTGCTCGTCGGTCATATCCACCACCGGCGTCTCGCCGCCGAGCCCGGCATTGTTGACCATGATGTCGATGCGGCCGAATGCCGCCGCCGCGCCGCGCACCAGTGCGTCGACCTGATCGGTGCGCTGCACATCGCAGGCGATCGCGGCGACCCTGCGCTCCGGGAACTCCCCCTTCAGCTCGACTTCCGTTTCGGCCAAACGCCTTTCGTGCCAGTCGGAGACCACCACATCGGCGCCCTCGGCGAGCAGCCGCCGCGCGGTGGCCGAGCCGATGCCGGTGCCCGCGGCCGCGGTGACGACCGCGATCCGGCCGGTCAGCAGGCCGTGGCCCGGAACAGGTTGCGGCGCAATGGAAAGTGGTGAGTTCATGACCTTGCTTCCCGTGGTAGTCCGAGCACCCGCTCGGCAATGATGTTGCGCTGCACTTCGTTCGAACCTCCGTAGATGGTGTCGGCGCGGGTGAACAGGTACAGCCGCTGCCATTCGGTGAGATCGCGCTCCCCCGCCACCAGCCCGGACGGTCCGAGCACCGCCATGGCGAGTTCGCCGAGACCGCGATGCCAGTTGGCCCACAACAGTTTTGCCACCGAGGCCTGTCCGGCGGCATCGGCGCCCGCATCGGTCATGGTGCGCAGCGCGTGCGCGCGCAACACGCGCAGGCCGACCCAGGCACGATCGATCCGGTCGGCGATGAGCGGATCGTCGGCCGCGCCGGTGCGGCGGGCCAGCGCCTCGATATCGGTGAGTTCGCGGGCGAAACGGATCTGCTGGCCGAGCGTGGAGATGCCGCGCTCGACGTTCAGGGTGCCCATCGCGACGCGCCAGCCGTCACCCGGCGCGCCGACCACCAGGTCGGCCCCGGTGCGCGCATTGTCGAAGAAGACCTCGTTGAATTCCGACGTGCCGGTGAGCTGGACGATCGGGCGCACGTCCACACCCGGCTGTTTCATGGGAACCAGCAGGTAGGAAAGGCCCTTGTGCCGGGAGGAGCCGCGCTCGGTGCGGGCGAGGACGAAGCACCAGTCGGCCACATGGGCCAGTGAGGTCCAGATCTTCTGGCCGCTGATCGACCATTCGTCGCCGTCCAGGTGGGCGGCGGTGGTGATGGCGGCGAGGTCGGAGCCGGCCCCGGGTTCCGAATAGCCCTGACACCACAGTTCGGACACCGTTTTGATGCCCGGCAGGAAGCGGTCCCGTTGGGCAGGGGTGCCGAAGGCGAGCAGGGTCGGCCCGAGCAGTTCCTCACCGACGTGCGAAACCCGGGACGGCGCGTCGGCTTTCGCGTATTCCTCGTGAAAGATCACCTGCTGGCGCACGGATGCCGCGCGGCCGCCGTATTCGACCGGCCAGCCGAGGCAGGTCCAGCCCGCCGCGGCCAGGTGACGGTCCCAGGCCAGGCGCTCGTCGAAGGCCTCGTGTTCCCGGCCGGGGCCGCCGAGGCCACGCAGTTTTCCGAATTCGCCCGCGAGATTCTCCGCCAGCCAGTCCCGTACCTCGGCGGCGAAACGCGCGTCGGCCGCCGCGGATTCCGGTGCGCCGGTGGAATCTGAGGTCTGGATCACAACCACGCCGGTAGGATAACCTACCAAGCACTTGCTTTGTAGAGTTCGGGCATAACCGGACGGTGAGGACAGCCGTGACAAGCCCTGCACAGACCACACCAATGGCGTTGCACGCCGCCGCGGCCACCTTCGGCGACGCGCAGGCACTCGTCGACGGGCCGGTCAGGCTGGACTGGAACCAGCTGCTGGCGGCCGTACAGGAGGTGGCCCGCGCACTCGTCGCGCGTGGGGTGCGGCCCGGGGAACGCGTCGCCATCTGGGCGCCCAATACCCACCACTGGGTGGTCGCCGCACTGGCCGTCCACTACTGCGGCGCGGCGCTGGTTCCGTTGAATACCCGATACGTCGCCGAAGAGGCCGTCGATGTGCTCGAACGAGTCGGCGCGAAGGCACTTTTCGTCGCCGGACCATTTCTCGGCCGCGATCGGCTCGCCGAATTGCGTTCCACCGCACCCGACTTGGCAATCGACACGGTGATCGCCATCCCGGTCGAGCCGGAGACCGACACGGCATCGGATGCGTTGCATTGGTCACAGCTGGCCGCCACCGCCGCCTCGGTATCGCTCGACGACATCCGCAAACTCGCGGAATCCGTTGACCCCGAGGATATTTCGGACATCCTCTTCACCTCCGGCACCACCGGGCGCAGCAAAGGCACGCTGGTGGCGCATCGGCAGGCGCTCTCGGTGGTGCGGGCCTGGTCCGAATGCGCCACCCTGCGCGCCGACGACCGCTATCTGGTGGTCAGCCCGTTCTTCCACAACTTCGGTTACAAGGCGGGCATTCTCGCCTGCCTGGTCACCGGCGCGACGATCGTCCCGCAGGCCGTCTTCGACGTTCCGGAAACCATGCGGCTGGTGAGCACGGAACGGATTACGGTGCTGCCGGGCCCGCCGACCATCTATCAGACCATCCTCGACTATCCGGACCGCGCACGCTTCGACCTGAGCACCTTGCGGGTGGCCGTCACCGGGGCCGCGACCGTCCCGGTGGTGCTGGTGGAGCGCATGCGTGCCGAACTCCGATTCGACGTGGTGATAACGGCTTACGGACTGTCCGAGGCGGCCGGATTCGGCACCATGTGCCGGGCCGACGACGATGCCGACACCATCGCGAACACCTGTGGCAGGGCGATCGCGGGCTTCGAACTGCGGCTCGGCCCGGCGGGCGAGGTGCTGCTGCGCGGACCCAACGTCATGCTCGGCTACCTCGATGATCCTGAAAGCACCGCCCAGACAATAGATTCCGATGGTTGGCTGCATACCGGCGATATCGGGACCATCGACGAACACGGCTATCTGAAGATCACCGACCGGCTCAAGGACATGTACATCTGCGGCGGCTTCAACGTATATCCGGCCGAGATCGAGCAGGCGCTGGCCCGCCTGGACGGCGTCGCCGAATCCGCGGTGATCGGCGTGCCGGACGCCAGGATGGGCGAGGTCGGCAAGGCGTACGTGGTGCGCAAGCCGGGGGCCGAACTCACCGAGCAGCAGGTGATCGCCCATGCCGCAACGGTTTTGGCGAACTTCAAGGTGCCGCGGTTCGTGGAATTCCGCGACCGGCTGCCCTACAGCGCCGCGGGGAAAGTGCTCAAGCGGCAACTACGTGAGGAGAACTGATGCCGGAGGAGATCCCGTACGAACCGGATGTGGTCACCTACGAGGTGCGCGGCCGGGTCGCCCTGGTGACGATGAACCGGCCCGACTACCGCAACGCGCAGAACTCGGTGATGACCTACGCGCTCGACGCCGCGTTCGAGCGGGCCGTCGAGGATCCGGATGTCGGCGTTATCGTCTTGGCGGGCAACGGAAAACACTTCAGCGCCGGGCACGATATCGGCACGCCCGGCCGCGACCACCACGTGCGCTACCAGAACAGGGCGGCGCTGTGGTGGGACCACGTGGACCGGGTGGGCGGGGATCAGCGCTTCGCCAGGGAGCTCGAGGTCTACCTCGGTATGTGCCGCCGCTGGCGCGAAATTCCCAAGCCGACCATCGCCATGGTGCAGGGCGCCTGTATCGCCGGCGGGCTCATGCTGGCCTGGGTGTGCGATCTGATCATCGCCGCGGATGACGCGTTCTTCTCCGATCCCGTTGTCCGCATGGGCATTCCAGGTGTGGAGTACTTCGCGCACCCGTGGGTGATGGGCCCGCGCGCCGCCAAGGAGTTCCTGTTCACCGGCGACCGGTTCGGCGCGGCGCAGGCCAAGGAATGGGGCATGGTCAACCGAGTGGTGCCGCGCGACGAACTCGTCGCCGAAACCCTGGCGCTGGCCGAAAAGATCGCGGCCATGCCGCAATTCGGCCTCGCGCTGACCAAGAAGGCGGTGAATCAGGCCGAGGACCTGATGGGTATGCGCGCGGGCATGGATTCGGTATTCGGCCTGCACCATTTCGCGCACGCGCACAATGCCGAGGTCGGCGCCGACGCGCTGGCCGGGATGAACGCCAAATCCATGAAGGCGCAGGCAGGTACGGCCGAGCAGAACGGAACCGCGTAGGTGGATCTCGATTTCGACCAAGCCACACTGGATTTCCAGCGGGAGGTCCGGGATTTCCTCGCCGCCCACAAACCGGCCCGCCCGCTGCCGTCGATGGATACCAAGGCCGGCTTCGCCGCGCACCGGGAATGGGAACGGACCCTCGCCGACGCTCGGCTTTCCGTGGTGTCCTGGCCCGCCGAATACGGTGGCCGCGACGCGTCGCTGCTGGAGTGGGTTCTGTTCGAGCAGGAATACTACGCGGCCGGCGCACCTGGACGCGTCAGCCAGAACGGCATATTCCTATTGGCTCCAACACTTTTCGAGCACGGCACGGACGAGCAGCTGACCCGGATCATGCCGCGGATGGCGCGCGGTGACGATATCTGGGCGCAGGCTTGGTCCGAACCCGAGGCGGGCAGCGATCTCGCCGGTATCCGCTCGGTCGCGCGGCGCACCACCGGCGGCTGGCTGCTGAGCGGGCAGAAGACATGGAGTTCCCGTGCGGCATACGCGGATTGGGCCTTCGGCCTCTTCCGCAGCGATCCGGCCGCCGAGCGGCACAAGGGACTCACCTATGTGATGTTTCCGCTCGCCGCGGACGGCGTGACGGTGCGGCCGATTCCGCAGCTCGACGGCGAACCCGGCTTCGCGGAGATCTTCCTCGACGAGGTTTTCGTTCCGGACCGGGATGTGATCGGCGAGCCGGGCGAGGGCTGGCGGGTGGCGATGAGCACCTCCAGCAACGAGCGCGGCCTATCACTGCGCAGCCCAGGACGATTCAGCGCTACCGCGCGGCGGCTGCGCGACCTCTGGCTGGAGCGCGGCGACGAGACGAGCACCACGCAGCGCGACGCGGTGGTCGACGCCTGGGTCGGCAGCGAGGCCTACCGGCTGCACACCCTCGGCACGGTCACCCGGCTGAACGAGGGCGGCAAGCTCGGGGCCGAATCCTCGATCACCAAGGTTTTCTGGTCCGAGCTGGATATCGCCATGCACGAGAGCGCATTCGAGGTGCTCGGCGCGGCGGCGGAGCGATCCGGGCCGTGGACCGACGGCTATCTCTTCGCGCTCTCCGGACCGATCTACGCGGGTACCAACGAGATTCAGCGCAATATCATCGCCGAGCGGCTGCTCGGCTTACCGCGAGGGAGCAGCCGATGAGGTTTGCGCTCAGCCCGGAACAACTCGACTTCGGCACCAGCGTGCGCAAGCTACTCGACGCCGGGCGCACACCGGCGGCCGTAAGGGCCTGGGCCGCAGGCGATCCGCAGCCGGGCCGTACGCTGATCCGTCAGCTGGGCGGCGCCGGGGTGCTCGGGCTCGCGGTCGGTGAACAATACGGCGGCGTCGGCGCGGAGCCGATCGATCTGGTGGTGGCCTTCGTCGAACTCGGCCGGGCCGCGGCGCCCGGACCGCTGATCGAGACGGCGGCCGCGATACCCGCACTGCTGCAGGCACTTCCGGACCAGGCGGGGGCGCGGCGCTGGCTGCCCGCCTTCGCCGACGGCACCGCGACGGGCACGCTCGGTATGGATGCCACCGCGTTGGACGCCGATACCGCCGACGTGGTCCTGGTAGCGGCGGGCGATCGACTGTCCACCGGACATCGGACCGGCCTGGTGCGCTCGCTGGATCCGGCGCGACGGCTGTGCACCGTGGCGGCCGACGAGGTGGTGGCCGCGGGCGACGGCGTCGCCGAGGCCATCGCGGCCGCCTTCGACTACGGCGCGTTGGCCTGCGCCGCACAGCTGCTCGGCGCGGGCCGGGCGCTGCTCGACGCCGCGACCGGATATGCCAAGCAGCGCAAGCAGTTCGGCAGGCCGATCGGCGAATTCCAGGCGATCAAGCAGAAATTGGCCGATGTGCTGATCGGGCTGGAGCTGGCCGAACCGCTGCTGTTCCGGGCCGCGCTCACCATGTCCGAGCCGACCAGGGCGCGCGATGTTTCGGCGGCGGCGCTCGCCTGCGGCGACGCGGCTTACCGCGCGGCGCGGGCCACGCTACAGGTGCACGGCGCGATCGGGTACACCGCCGAATACGACCTCTCGCTGTGGTTGACCAGGGTGACCGCGCTCCGAACCGCTTGGGGCACACCGGATCTGCATCGATCCCGAATCGCGCGGGCGCTGCGGGACGAGGCGGAGCGGAGCACCGCATGACCGAGCTCGCGGAGTTCACCGCATCGGTCCGGGCACTGCTCGCCAAACACGCGGGCCGGGACGCCGTGCGCGCGGCCATGGACACCGAACTCGGTTACGACCCGACGCTGTGGCGGCTGCTGTGCGAACAGGCCGGGGTCGGCGCGTTGGCGATACCCGAGGAATACGGCGGTTTCGGCGCCGGATTGGCCGAATCACTCATGGTGGTGCGGGAACTCGGGCGCACGCTGGCCGGGGTGCCGATGCTCGGCTCCGCGGTGCTCGGCGCGCAGGCGGTGCTGCTGTCGGGCGATGCCGATACCTGCGCACGCCTGCTGCCGGAGGTGGCCGACGGCAGTCGTACGCTCGCCGTGTGCTGGGCTGGCGCGGACGGCTGGGACCACCCCGGCATCGAATCGGATGGCGGAACACTCACCGGCACAGCACATTACGTTCTCGATGGAGTGAACGCCGACACGCTGATCGTCATCACCTCGTCCGGGTTGTTCGAGGTGGATCCGGCGCGGGCCGATGTGCGGACCGTGCCGACCATGGACCCGACGCGCAAACTGGCCGAAATCGGTTTCGCCGCAACACCTGGACGCAAGCTCGGGTCGGCGGATCCGGAGCCGCTCATCGCTCGCCTACGTGAAATCGCTTGGGCCGCAATGGCGGCGGAGCAGGTCGGCGCGGCCGAGCGGTGCCTGGAGATGACGGTCGAATACACCAGATCCAGGGTGCAGTTCGGCCGCCCGATCGGCGGTTTCCAGGCGCTCAAGCACCGGATGGCGGATATGTACGTGCTGCTGGAATCGGCGAAGTCGGCCGCCGCGCTGGCGATCGATTCGGTCGCGGAATATGCCCCGACCGTCACCGAGGACGTCTGGGTGGCCAGGACGCACTGCACCGAGGCATTCGGCGCGATCGCCGCCGAGGCCATTCAGCTGCACGGCGGCATCGCCATCACCTGGGAACATGACGCGCATCTGTTCTTCAAACGGGCACACGCGGACGCGCAACTCTTCGGTGCGGCGCACAGGCCGGTACTCACCTGAATCTGTCAGGCCCACTTACATAGTTAGCTTATGTAATAATAGTGGAGTGCAGCAGACTCAGGTGACCACCCCGGACGACATCGTGGTCAATCTACTCGTCACCGCCGGTCGGCTCACCCGGCTGGCCGGGGTGATCAGCGGCGAGGAACTACCGCGCGCGGTCATGCGGGCCCTGGCCGTGCTCGACGAGCACGGCGCGGTCCGGGTGAGCGAATTCGCCAGGATCGACCGGTGCTCCCAGCCGGCCGCCACCGCGCTGATCGCCAGGTTGGTCGCCGACGGTTACGCCACCCGGCGCAGCGACCCGGCCGACTCGCGCGCGGTGCTCGTCGAGCTCACCCCATCCGGGCGCGCCCGGCTCACCGCGGCCCGGCGCGCCTTCGGCGCCGCGATCGTCTCCCGGCTCACCGGATTCGATCAAGCGCGGCTGGCCAGGATGGACACGGATATGTCCGAACTGCTCGAGGGCCTGAAAACGGCTGCGCGGCAATAGGGATTCATCTGCGCGGCGTACCCTCGGGTGGTATGACCGAACCGAAGCGCGGACGCGTCAAAGTGGAAATCGGACAGAAGCGCGTACGGGCTTACCTCGGCGGGCATCTGGTGGCCGACACCGTCCGGCCGGTGCTCGTGTGGGAGAGCCCGCACTACCCCACCTACTACCTGCCCGCGGCCGATCTGCACGCGAAATCGGAGCCGGTCGGCCGGACCGAGCACTCCCCCAGCCGCGGCGAGGGCACCGTCTACGACGTGGTGGTGAACGGAAGTACGGCGGCGGGTGCGGCGCTGCGGTATCACGATTCGCCGCTGCCGGAACTGAACGACCTGGTCCGGCTGCAATTCGACAAATTCGAATGGTTCGAGGAGAACGAGCCGATCTTCGTTCACCCGCGCGATCCGTACACCCGGGTCGACATCCTCGCCAGCTCCCGGCACGTCCGGGTGGAGATCGACGGCGTCACCGTCGCCGACTCGCACTGCCCGCAGATCCTCTTCGAAACCGGCCTCCCCGCCCGCTACTACCTTCCGCTCACCGACGTCCGCATGGACCTGCTCACCCCCACCGACACCCACACCTCCTGCCCGTACAAGGGCACCGCCGAGTACTGGTCCGTGCGCGTCGGCGACAAGGAATACAAGGACATCGTCTGGGGCTACCGCACCCCGCTCCCGGAAAGTCAGAAGGTCGCCGGACTCGTCTGCTTCTACAACGAAAAGGTCGACATCTACGTGGACGACGTCCTCCAGGAGCGCCCGCGCACCCCGTTCAGCTAGACCGCCCCGAGGCGGCGAGTTCGGCGGCGACCGGGTCCGCGCCCAACGGCACCAACCAGGCCAGCGGCGCGTCGGGTAAGAACTCGGTCAACACCGCCGACAACTCGTCCTTCTGCGCATCGGTGAGTTCGGCGGCGCCGGATCCGATGCGCCGCACCGCTTCTCGATACATCACCAGGTACTTCCGCTGGTCGAACAGCAACCCGCGATCGCCCACCGGCCCGTGCCCCGGATACAGCGGCAGCCCGGCGAGTTCACCGGTCAGCCGATCGAGCGCGGTGAGCCAAGAACCCGAATGCCCGTCCGTCATATAGGAATGCACGCCGCCGCCGAATGCGAGATCGCCGATGAACGCGACCCGCTGTTCGCCTGCTTCGACCAAAATGTAAGAGTCGGCATGACTTTCGGCCGGACCGACATCATGAACCGTGAAAGTCGCCCCGCCGAGCACCACACTGGATCCGCTCGGTATCAGGTGTTCGGGCACCCGATACCGATCCGGCCATTCATCCCCGTAGGTCGGTTGCCACTGCTCGCGTTTGGCGATCGCACTCTCCTCGATCACCTTCGCCACGGCTGCCGTCGCATAGACCGGCACGTCGTCGGGAACGACATAGGGCAGGCCGTTGAAATGATCCGGATGCGGATGGGTCACGAACGCGGCCAGCAGCGGCTTGTGCAGTGCCGCAAGCCGGGCCGCCAATGCCCGCGCATCGGACACCAGCAGGTTGGCATCGATGAGCACCACGCCATCGGCGGTCTCGATCAGATAGCTGTTGACGAATATGCCGGTCTCTTCGGCGCTGTAGGTATGGATGCGGAATCGCGCGGTCACAGTGTTCCACCTGACGTTCTGGGCCGGTCCTTGTATCAAGGCAAACACTCGAACGTCTCGCGGGATATAGCCGATCCCTGCCATCGGGGTTCCGGCGTAACCAATTCGAGGGCCGCCAACTTTCGGGTACGGCCGGAATCGACCGCCGTCCTCGACAGTGCAATGCAAGTGCGGTGCCAGAGCGAGTCGTCACGCTCTGAACGTGACTGATACGAATGCCGGGCGGACAGCCGAGATCGCCGCCGTCTACGACCACGCCGCCGCCGACTATGACGAAATCATTCCGTACTTCGCGACATTCGGCGGCTGGTGGAGCTGGCCGAACAGCAACCCGCGATCGCCGACCGGCCCATGCCCCGGATACAGCGGCAGCACGGCGAGTTCGCCGGTCAGGCGATCCGGCATGGCAGTCCCTCCCAGCCCACTCGTCTGTACCTAATTAAGTACATAATCATGTAGACTGACCCTATTCTCCAGGGATAGGAAGTAGCCATGCGAGCCATGCACGCCACCGAGGCAAGGGCCAACTTCGCCGCGGTTCTCGACGCAGCCACAGAGGACAACGAAGAAGTCGTCATCACCCGCAGCGGCGGTAAGGAACCGGCCGTGGTGATCAGCCTGCGTGAGTGGTCGGCGATGAAAGAAACCAACTATCTGCTGTCGAGCCGCAAGAACGCGCGACGCCTGCTCGAGGCGATCGAACGCGCCGAGGCCGATGAGGTCGAGTTCCACGAACTCATCGATGCAGAGGACGACGCATGAGCCGGAAAATTGCGTTCGATGCGAGCGCCTGGGAAGACTATCGGCATTGGCAGGCGGTCGATCGCGCGATCCTGAAGAAGGTGAACCGGCTCATCGACGACATCTGCCGCAACGGTAACGCCGAAGGCATTGGTAAGCCAGAAGCGTTGCGTAACAACCTTTCTGGATGGTGGTCGCGGCGGATCACCGAGGAACACCGCCTTGTGTACCGCTGCTCCAACGACACCGTGCAGATTGTGTCGTGCCGCTACCACTACGACGATTGATCAAAACACTCCTTGCGACGTCGACGGCTAGCGCAAGATCCAGCGCGGATGGGGCGGAGCCGATACGGTCGATGCATGACCGATAGTCGACCGCCGTTGGCCGCCGCCTTGGATTTGACGCCACATCCCGAGGGTGGGTGGTTTCGGGAGACGTGGCGTAGCGCTGTGGAATTCGAGCCGAAGGGGTATTCGGGGGCGCGGGCCAGCGCGACCGCGATCTACTTTCTGCTCATGCCGGGGGAAAGTTCCGCACCCCATACCGTTCGTTCGGACGAGCTGTGGCTGTGGCATGACGGCGGGCCGCTGCTGCTGAATATCGAGGGCGACGAAATCGTGCTCGGGCCGGACGTGGCGGCCGGGCAGGTGCCGCAGGCGGTGGTGCCGGGCGGTGCCCGGCAGGCCGCCCGTCCGGTCGGTGACGAGTACGCGCTGGTGAGCTGCGTCGTCTCGCCGGGTTTCGATTTCGCCGACTTCACCCT
Organism: Nocardia sp. JCM 34519.1; assembly: GCF_020361265.1. Taxonomy (NCBI): domain Bacteria; kingdom Bacillati; phylum Actinomycetota; class Actinomycetes; order Mycobacteriales; family Nocardiaceae; genus Nocardia; species Nocardia sp. JCM 34519.1. Next base: position 57,526 of record NZ_JAIRBR010000006.1, on the reverse strand, counting down.
CGAATAGCACTGCGGCACAGCGTTATTCGGGAATCTCCAGCAGCCCTTCGCGGACGGCCCATTCGATGGTGCGCTGTAATTGCGGACACGATACCGGCTGCCCGGGCCCGCTGATTTCGGCGAAGACCGGGCAGCGGTTCCCGGGCGGTTCCGTCCACTGCAGCGAGGTGTGCCGAGAACTGTTCTTGCGCACCAGAACTCGAATCTGGCAGGACTGGCACCGCAGCGGTGTCATGCCATCGTCCAGATAACGTTGCTTGTCCAGCACGGTCTGGGCGCGCACTTCGGCCTGCCGCGCCGGCTGGTCGGCGAAGTCGGGTGCTTTCGCCCAGGTCGCCATCAGACGTCCGCCGTCTTCGCGTCGGCCTCCCGCTTGCGGCGCAGGTTCTCCGCGACCTCCTGCTCCCACGCCTCGTTGGCCTTGGCGGTGTCCACCTCGAATTCGAAGCGCTGGGTCATCTTCTCGGTGACGTCGGCCGCGTCCACGTAGAACTGGTCGTACCAGCGCCGCAGCTGATACACCGGGCCGTCCTCATCACAGAGCAGCGGGTTGTCCACCTTGGACTTGTGCTTCCAGATCTCCACGTCCTGCAGAAAGCCGACGCTGATGCCGTCGGTGAGCTTCGCGGCCATCTTGGTCGCCGCCTCGTCCCCGATGCCCTTCGGCTTCTCGGCGGTCAAACCCCATTGCAGCACAAAGGAATCCTGCGTCACCGGGTAGTGGCAGTTGATCAGAACGGTCTTGATCTCGTACCCGCTGTAGATGTTGGTCATCGGGTTGATCATGTAGGACGGCCCGAAATAGGACGCGACCGATTTCAGCATGGTATCGCCGCCGTACTTGGCCGCCATACCGATATCGGGACGCCCCTTGGTCTCCAGGAACTGCGTCGCGATATGGCCCTCGAACACGTTCTTGAAGTAGGTCGGGAACGCGAAGTGGATATAGAAGAAGTGGGCCATATCGACCATGTTGTCGATGATTTCGCGGCAGTTGGCGCCCTCGATCAATATCGAGTTCCAGGTCCATTCGGTCCAGCCGTCGCGCATGGTCTCGAAGGTCGTGCCGTCGTCGTCCTGGTACGCGCCCTCGACGTAGGGGACGGTGACCTCGGGCGCTGGCGGATTGCCCTCGTGGTCGTGCCAGACGAACAGCTGACCGTTGCGCTCCATGGCCAGCCAGGATCTGGTGCGCGCCAGCGGCGGAACCCGGCGGGCGTACGGAATCGATGAACATTTGCCGTTGCCGCCCCAGCGCCAGTCGTGGAACGGGCAGGCGATGTCGTCGCCCTTGATCTCACCCATGCTGAGGTCGCCGCCCATATGCCTGCAGTAGGCGTCGAGCACCTTCAGCTCGCCGTTGCTGTCCGCCCAAACCACCAGTTTGGTGCCGAACGCGTGCACGGAGTGCGGCTTGCCGTCGCGAAACGACTTGGCCAACCCGATGCAGTGCCAACCCCGCGCGTAGCGGGTCGGCGTGCTGCCGACGTCCAGCTCGCGGATCCTCGCACCGCTCCCCTTGGGGGTAACCGACATCGCTAATCCCTCCTCATCTGTACTAGAACACGTTACAAAAATGTCGGGTTTCATGCCAGCGATCAGCGGCACATCATGGGAAGATCCTTTTAATGCCCGTGCCGTCAGCCGGTTCTCGACAGGAATAAGAACCTGTTCTAGTCTCAGATGCAAATGAGTACCGGTTATCAATCGACCAGGCAGGAGCGGGTCCGGAAATGACGCAGGAAGTGACCGAGCGGGTCCAGGCGCTGTTGCCGACGCTGCGCGAACGCGCGCAGGAGGCCGAGGACCTGCGGCGCATACCAGACGAGACGATGAAGGCACTGCAGGAGACCGGATTCTTCCGCCTGCTACAGCCGAAGCAGTGGGGTGGACACGCGGCTGACCCGGTGCTGTTCTACGACACGGTGCGCAAACTGGCCAGCGCCTGCGGCTCCACCGGATGGGTGGCAGGCATTGTCGGCGTGCACAATTGGCATCTCGCGCTCTTCGATCAGCAAGCCCAGGAAGAGGTTTGGGGCGAGGACACCGACGTGCGGATCTCCTCGTCGTACGCGCCGATGGGCGCGGGCGTCGTCGTCGACGGCGGCTATCTGGTGAAGGGCGCCTGGGCCTGGTCCTCCGGATGCGATCACGCCACCTGGGCGGTGCTCGGCGGTCCGGTGATCAAGGACGGCAAGCCGGTGGACTTCGGCTCGTTCCTCATCCCGCGCACCGAATACCGGATCGACGATGTGTGGAATGTCGTCGGCCTGCGCGGCACCGGTTCGAATACCGTTGTGGTGGAAGATGTTTTCGTGCCCAGGCACCGCTTCCTCAGCTTCCGCACGATGAGCGAGCTGAAATCGCCCGGCCTGGCGCAGAACACCGATGCGGTCTACAAGATGCCTTGGGGCACAATCCATCCCACCACCATCTCGACGCCGATCGTCGGCATGGCTTACGGCGCGTACGCCGCACACGTCGAACATCAGGGCAAGCGGGTGCGTGCCGCCTTCGCCGGCGAGAAGGCGAAGGACGATCCGTTCACCAAGGTGCGCATCGCCGAGGCATCGAGCGATATCGACGCCGCGTGGCGCCAGCTGTCCGGAAACGTCGCCGACGAATACGCGTGTCTTGTTGCCGGACAGGAGATTCCGTTCGATATGCGAGTGCGGGCGCGGCGCGACCAGGTGCGCGCCACCGGACGCGCCATCGCATCGATCGACAAGCTCTTCGAGAGCTCCGGCGCCACCGCACTGGCCAACGGCACACCGCTGCAACGATTCTGGCGTGACGCGCATGCCGGGCGGGTGCACGCGGCCAACGATCCCGAGCGGGCCTACCTGATGTACGGCACGCACGAATTCGGACTGCCGGTCACCGACGGAATGGTGTGATGACCAACGCAACGCAGCGCTGCCGCGCTGCTTATGCGTTGGTCATCGGGCGCTGTTCCGCGACCGGGGGCGCTTCGCTTCCCCGGTCGGCAAATGTCAGGAAGGTGGAAGTGTGACCTCAACCGCGGAACTCACCCGCGAGTCGACATCTCGTTACGCACAGGTGCGTCCGGATCTGAAGCTGCATTACCACGAGGCCGGAGTCGGCAACGGGCCGACGATCGTGCTGCTGCACGGCGGCGGACCCGGCGCGTCCTCGTGGTCCAACTTCGCCCGCAATATTCCGGTGCTGGCGCGACAGTTCCATGTGCTCGCGGTCGATCAGCCCGGATTCGGGCTGTCGGATAAGCCGGTCGACCATCCGCAGTATTTCGTGCACAGCTCGTCGGCGTTGAAGGACTTGCTCGACACCCTGGAGATCACGGATCGCGTTCACCTGCTGGGTAATTCGCTCGGCGGCGGGACCGCCGTCCGGTTCGCGCTCGACCATCCGGACCGGGCGGGCAAGCTGGTCCTGATGGGCCCGGGTGGCTTGAGCGTCAACGTCTTCGCGCCCGATCCGACCGAGGGCGTGAAGAAGCTGGCCGCCTTCAACGCCGAACCCACCCGGGCGAATCTGGAGGCGTTCCTGCGGATCATGGTGTTCGACCAGTCGTTGATCACGCCCGAACTCATCGAGGAGCGATTCGCCTCCGCGAGTGCGCCGGAATCGCTCGCCGCGACCCGGGCGATGGGAAAGTCGTTCGCCGGAGCCGATTTCGAGCAGGGCATGCTCTGGCGTGACGCGTACAAACTCCGGCAACCGGTGCTGATGATCTGGGGACGTGAGGACCGGGTGAATCCGATCGACGGGGCTATCGTGGCTCTGAAGATGATCCCGCGCGCGCAGCTGCATGTCTTCGGCGGCTGCGGTCACTGGGCCCAGCTGGAGAAGTTCGACGAATTCAACCGACTGGCAGTCGATTTCCTGTCGAGTGCGAAGGGGGAGTGATGGGAATCCGCTCGCTCGGATATCTGCGCATCGAGGCCACCGACATCGCGGCCTGGCGCGAATACGCGCTGAAGGTGCTCGGCCTGGTCGAGGGCAAGGGCACCGATCCGGAGGCCCTGTATCTGCGCATGGACGAGTTCCCGGCGCGGTTGGTCATCATGCCCGGTGCACAGGACCGACTGCGGGCCTCCGGCTGGGAGACCGCGAATGCCGGTGAGCTGCAGGACATCCGGGATCGGTTGTCGGCCGCCGGGGTGCCGTTCAAGGAGGGCACCGCACAGGAGAAGGCCGACCGCCGGGTGGACGAGCTGATCATCTTCGAGGATCCATCCGGCAATGTGCAGGAGGCCTTTCACGGTGTCGCGCTGGAACATCGGCGCCTCGTCACGCCGTATGGGCATCGGTTCGTCACCGAGGAGCAGGGCCTCGGGCATGTGGTGCTGAGCACCAAGGACGACAAGGCCGCGCTGGAGTTCTACCGCGACGTGCTCGGCTTCCGACTGCGCGATTCGATGCGGCTGCCACCGCAATTCGTCGGCAGGCCCGCCGACGGCGAACCCGCGTGGCTGCGATTCTTCGGCTGCAACCCGCGCCACCACTCGCTGGCCTTCCTGCCGATGCCGACGCCCAGCGGCATCGTGCACCTGATGCTGGAGGTGGAGCGGGCCGACGACGTCGGGCTGGCCCTGGATCGCGCGCTGCGCAAGAAGGTCAAGATGTCGGCCTCGCTCGGGCGGCACGTGAACGACAAGATGCTCTCCTTCTACATGAAGACCCCTGGCGGATTCGACATCGAATTCGGTTGCGAGGGACTGGAAGTCGACGACAAGGACTGGATCGCGCGGGAATCCACCGCGGTGAGCCTGTGGGGTCACGACTTCACCATCGGACAGCGCGAGCAGTGACGGGCGGGGCGGCGAAACCATGACGGCGGAACAGTTTCCGGAGATCGATCCGCGAGTCTTCCGGAATGTGCTCGGGCAGTTCTGCACCGGCATCACGGTGATCACCACCTTCGACGAGGCAGGCGCGCCGGTCGGGTTCGCCTGTCAGTCGTTCGCCGCCCTATCCCTCGACCCACCGCTGGTCCTGTTCTGCCCCACCAAGACCTCGCGTTCGTGGGCCGCAATCGAACTGTCCGGGCGCTTCTGCGTCAACGTGCTGGCCGAGGAGCAGCGCGAGCTGTGCGCCCGCTTCGGCTCGCGCGAACCCGATAAATTCGCCGGAATCACCTGGCGCACCTCGGAACTGGATCTTCCGGTGTTGGACGAAACCCTGGCCGCCATCGAATGCGATGTGGCCAGCGTCGTCGACGGCGGCGACCACCACATCGTCATCGGCCGCGTCCGTTCCCTCACCGAAGCCACCGCCACCGGCCGCCCCCTGCTCTTCTATCGCGGCCAATACACCGCCATCGAACCGGACAAGACCGTCCCGGCCCCGTGGCGCGCCGATCTCGAACACTTCCTCACCACAACCACCCTCGACACCTGGTTGTAGGCGAAACCGTTTCGGGGCAACGCCGGAGGGGTCGTTGCTTCGAATACGTGATTGGCCGGTTGGCGCGGTAGGTGGGCCGCGGCAACCGGCCGTTTCGGATTATGCGGTGACGGTGTGTTGTTCGCGCTGGAGTTCCAAGGCGATATCGATCAGCTGATCTTCTTGGCCGCCGACCAGTTTGCGTTGGCCCGCGCGGACGAGCAGTTCAGCGGCGGAGACACCGTAGCGTTCGGCTTGGCGCTCGGCGTGTTTGAGGAAGCTGGAGTAGACGCCCGCGTAACCCATCATCAGCGACTGGCGGTCGAGCAGGCATTCCTGCGGCATGGCAGGGCGGACAACATCTTCGGCGGCGTCGGCGATGGCGAAGAAGTCGATACCGGTCCTGATGCCCAGCTTGTCGCATACGCCGACGAGCGCCTCCACTGGCGCATTACCCGCACCGGCGCCGAAACGCCGTGCGCTGCCATCGATCTGGGTCGCACCCGCACGAATCGCGTAGATGGAATTAGCCACCGCGAGATCGAGGTTCTCGTGGCCGTGGAATCCCACCTGCGCGTCGCCGCCGAGTTCGGCGACGATCGCGGCGACCCGATCCGAAACCTGCTCCAACACCAGGGCACCCGCCGAATCGACGACGTATACGCACTGGCAGCCGGCATCCGCCATTATCCTGGCCTGCTTCGCCAACACCTCCGGCGGCTGCGAATGCGACATCATCAGGAAACCAACTGTCTCCAAACCCAATTCGCGTGCCAAACCGAAGTGCTGGATGGAGACATCGGCTTCGGTGCAGTGGGTGGCGATACGGCAGATCGACGCGCCGTTATCGCGCGAGATCTTGATGTCCTCCTTCACCCCGACGCCGGGCAGCATGAGCACCGCGATCCTGGCCTGCTTCGCGGTTTCGGCAGCGATCGTGATGAGTTCCTGCTCAGGCGTTTTCGAGAACCCGTAGTTGAACGACGAGCCGCCGAGCCCGTCGCCGTGGGTGACCTCGATGACCGGGACACCGGCGCCGTCGAGTGCGGTGACGATATCGCGTACCTCGGTGGCGGTGAACTGGTGGCGTTTGTGATGCGAACCGTCGCGCAGCGAGGTGTCGGTGACGCGGATATCGAGTTCTGCGGAATAGGACATGATTTGGCTCCTTTACACCCGGGCCGCGACGATCTGCTGAGCGATGACCTCGCCGACCCTGGTGGCCGCCGCGGTCATGATGTCGAGATTGCCCGCGTACGGGGGCAGGAAATCGCCCGCGCCCTCCACCTCGACGAATACCGAAACCTTCGCCATACCACCGGATATCACCGACGGCGGATCGAATTGCGGTTCGTTGAGCAGCCGGTAGCCGGGTACGTAGTGCTGTATGTCGCCGACCATGCGGTGGATCGATTCGGCGATCGCGTCGGTATCCGCATCTTCCGGTATGGCGCAGAAGATGGTGTCGCGCATGATCATCGGCGGTTCGGCCGGGTTCAGGATGATGATGGCCTTACCGCGCGCCGCACCACCGATGGTCTCGACGCCGCGGCTGGTGGTCTTGGTGAATTCGTCGATATTGGCGCGGGTTCCCGGCCCGGCCGAAACCGAGGACACCGAGGCGACGATTTCGGCGTATGCCACCGGCACCACCCGCGAAACCGCCGCGACGATGGGTATGGTGGCCTGTCCGCCGCAGGTGATCATATTGACGTTGGGCGCATCGATATTCGCGTCCAGGTTCACCGGCGGCACCACGGCCGGACCCACCGCCGCCGGGGTGAGATCCACGGCGCGGATACCGGCCTCGGCGTACCTGGGCGCGGCGGCGCGATGCACATACGCCGAGGTGGCCTCGAAAATCAGTTCCGGCAGTTCGGTTCGGGCCAGCAGCCAGTCGACGCCCTCGTGCGAGGTTTCCAACCCGAGCCCGCGCGCCCGCTTCAGCCCCTCCGAATCGGGGTCGATGCCGATCATCCAGCGCGGCTCGATCGAATCCGAGCGCAACAGTTTGTACAGCAGGTCGGTGCTGATATTGCCGGATCCGACGATCGCGGCGGCTACCTTCCCATTCACGTGAAGTCTCCTCAGCTGAATTGCAAACGGACGGAACCGAGTCCGGCGAACTCGGCGTGGAATTGATCGCCGGGGCGCGCGTCTATGGCGCGGGTGCACGAACCGGGCAGCACCACATCGCCCGCGCGCAACCGCACACCGAAACTCGCGACCTTGCGGGCCAACCAGGCCACGGCGATCACCGGATCACCGAGTACGGCATCGCTGCGACCCTCGGCGACCACCGCGCCGTTGCGGGTGAGCAGCGCGTCGATGCCCTTGATGTCGATATCCTTCGGCGCGACCCGCCCGGCGCCGAGCACGAATCCGGCCGATGACGCGTTATCGGAAATGGTGTCGCACAGCCGGATATTCCAGTCCTTGATCCGCGAATCGATCAGCTCGATGGCGGGTGCGTAGGCCACGGTCGCCGCCAATACGTCTGCCTCGGTGCAGTTTTCACCGGGCAGATCGGCGCCGAGCAGAAAGCCGACCTCCACCTCCACCCTTGGATACAGGTAACGCCCCGCCTCGACCGGAATATCCTCGCGCACTTCCATTTCCGCGAGCAGATGGCCGTAATCCGGTTCGTCGACGCCCATCATCCGCTGCATGGCCTCCGACGACAGGCCGACCTTGTGCCCCACCACCTTCGCGCCGCCGTCGAGCCTGCGCCGGATATTGATCAGCTGGATCTCGTACGCATCGACCACGTCGATATCCGGATACCGGGTGATGAGCGGATCGATGGGCACCCGGTCGCGCTCGGCGCGCGCGAGTTCCTCGGCCAGTTCGGTGCGTACCGCGTCGGACAGCAACGCTAATTCCCTTCCACGATTGTCTGATCGAGCGCCTGCTCGATTCCGGCCACGGACTTGCCCGCGCGACGTCCGGAAAAGATGCAGTCGGCCAGCGAAAGTCCGCTCACATACGAGTCCGAGCAGATCCCGACGGCGGTGCGTCCAGCCGCGTATAGACCTGGAATATCCGCACCGGCGGCGGATTTCACCGCACCGGTGCGCTCGTCGACGACGACGCCGCCCAGCGTCAGCATCGCGCAGGGATTGGTCAGGCTCGGTTTGATGCCGACATCCAACAGCCAGAACGGCGCGACGCGTACGGGTTTGGTAAATTCGGCGGGTTTGCCGACCGGGTCGGGTGCGCCCGCAGCGATGGCATCGTTGTGCGCCACGACCGTCGCACGCAGCCCGGCCGGATCGATTCCGGCCTTGGCGGCAACGGCTTCCAGCGTCGCACCGCGTACCGCGGCGCGGCGCATCGCCTCGAACTGTGCCCGCTGGAACCAGGTCGACTGGGTGCGGATCTGCGCGGATGCCGTGCGCATCAGCTCGGAATCGGCGAGTACCCAGCCCTTTCCACCGTGTTCGTTGATCAGCTTGTGGCCCACCGCCGCGCCGTACCTGGTTTCGTCGATCACCCGGCCGCCCGCCGCGTCCACCAGCAGTGCGCCGGTGAACGCGCTGGGCGGCAGGATGAACCGCCACGCGGAGATATTGCCCATCCGGTCGGTGGCCGCGCCCACCTGCTGTGCCATCCGGATGCCGCTGCCGTCGTCGCCGCTGGTGCCGAGTACCAGCCCGCCGCGATATTGCGGGCCGTGCTCCCTGACCATGCCGCGGTTGGCCATGAAGCCGCCCGCGCTGACCACGACGCCGCGGCGGGCGTGCACCCGAATCGTGGTGGCGTAACGGCTATCCAGCCGCGCCAGTTGACGATCCATGGCCTGCCGCAGCGGGCGGTAGTAGATGCCGGGTTTCGCGGATAGCTTCGCCATCCTGGTGTATCGGGCGCGGACACCGCCCGGCGCGTCGCGCAGCGTCCGGCATTCGACGCCGATCACCGTCCCGTTGTCATCGGTGATCAATTGCGTTGCCCTGGTGAGGGTTTCCAGGCGCACACCCATCCGGGACGCGGCGGCGGCGAGCGGTCCGTACAGCTGTTTTCCCGATGTTCCCCGGCCTTTCGCACGATGCCCGCGCGGTGCGGGCTTCGCGGCGGCCCGGCCCATGCCGGATGCCTCGCTGCCCGAGTAGTAGAGGTAGTAGTCGTCGTTCGGATAAGAGGTCTTGTACGGGCACAGCGACGCCTCGAACGGAACACCGTGTCCGGCAAGCCATTCGATCATCGCCGGACTTTCGTCGACGAAACGCCGTAGTGTTTCCGGGGAAACCACGTCCCCCACTTCGTTTTCCAGATAGGCGAGCATCGCCTCCGGCGTGTCGTCGATACCGGCCGCGCGCTGGATGGATGTGCCGCCGCCCGCGTAGACGACGCCGCCGGACAGCGTCGATGCGCCGCCGCCCGCGTACCGGTCCAGCGCGAGCACCTGCGCACCGGCGGCGGCCGCCTCCAGCGCCGCGGCGGCGCCCGCCGCACCGAATCCGACGACGACCACGTCCGCGGTCAGGTCCCACTCGCGTCCCATGTACTTCACTCCGGTCCGAAACTGAAACAAGTTTTCTCAATGTATAAAAGTCCGCTGCCAGACAACATAGACCAACAGCGGCATCATTCTATAACGTGTTCTACATGATTGATCGGGAATACGACGTGGTGGTGGTCGGCAGCGGCGCCGGCGGCATGACCGCCGCCCTCACCGCAGCTCACCGGGGTCTCAGCGTGGTGATCGTCGAGAAGTCGGAGTTCTACGGCGGCTCGACCGCGCGCTCCGGCGGCGGCGTGTGGATACCGACCAACGACGCGCTGAAGAAGGCGGGTGCGGACGATATCGAGGCGGCCCGCACCTACCTGCACAGCATCATCGGCGATGTGGTCGACCGGGCCAGGATCGACACCTATATCGACCGGGGGCCGGAGGCGTTCAACTTCCTGCTGCGCAACACCCCGCTGAAGATGCGATGGGTGCCCGGCTACTCCGACTACTACCCGGAGGCGCCGGGTGGGCGGGCACTCGGCCGCTCGGTGGAGCCGAAGCCGTTCGACACCAAAGTGCTCGGCGCCGAGGCACGCGCCATGCAGCCCGATTTCGCCAAAGCGCCGCTGAATGTCGTTGTCACCCAGGCCGATTTCAAGTGGCTGAATCTGCATCGGCGCACCGCGCGCGGCTTCCTGCGGGTATTCCGGGTGGGCGCGCGCACTTTCAAGGCGCGGGCACTCGGGCAGCGCCTCGTCGGGCGCGGGCAGGCACTGGTCGCCGCGCTGCGCAAGGCGCTGCTCGACGCGCGAATTCCCTTGTTGCTCAACACCCCGCTGACCGACCTCGTCACCGAGAACGGCGTGGTGGTCGGCGTCGTGGTGCGACACGAGGGGAATGAGGTGACGGTGCGCGCCCGCTACGGGGTGCTGCTGGCCAGCGGCGGCTTCGAGCACAACGCCGAGATGCGGCACAAATACCAGCGCGAACCGATCGGCACCGAATGGACGACGGGCGCGTCCTCGAATACCGGCGACGGTATCCGGGCCGGCCAGAAGCTCGGCGCCGCAGTCGATTTCATGGCCGACGCCTGGTGGGGTCCGTCCATCCCGCTCACCGGCGGGCCGTGGTTCTGCCTGGCCGAACGCAATCTGCCGGGCAGCCTGATCGTCAACGACCGGGCCGAGCGGTTCGGCAACGAATCCGCGCCGTATGTCGAGGCGGTGCACACCATGTACGGCGGCGAGTACGGACAGGGCGAGGGCCCCGGCGAGAACATTCCCGCCTGGCTGATCTTCGACCAGCGCTACCGGAACCGCTACATCTTCGCGGGATTGCAACCGGGACAGCGGTTTCCGCGTCGCTGGCTGGAGAAGGGCGTGATCGCCTCCGCGCCGACCATCGCCGAGCTGGCGGAGAAGATCGGGGTGCCCGCCGATCGGCTCGCCGCCACCGTCGAGCGGTTCAACGGGTTCGCCGCCACCGGCAAGGATGCGGATTTCGGGCGCGGCGACAGCGCATACGACCGGTACTACGGCGATCCGACCAACAAGCCGAATCCCTGCCTCGCCGCGCTGGTACAGCCGCCGTTCCACGCGGTGCAGATCGTGCCGGGCGATCTGGGCACCAAGGGCGGTTTGGTCACCGACACCGCGGGACGGGTGCTGCGCGAGGACAAGTCGGTGATCGACGGCCTGTACGCGTGCGGTAATACCAGCGCACCGGTGATGGGCCACACCTACGCTGGCCCCGGCGCGACCATCGGACCGGCGCTGACCTTCGGATATCTCGCCGTACTCGACATGGCGCGGAAAAAGGCGGACCATCCGATCGCATCCGCAGTCGGCGGCCAGGAGGAGAACTGATGCCCATCGATCCGAAAGTCGCACTCGGCGCGGAACTCCCGAGCCGGGAGTTCCGCTGGACCCCATCGGATGTGCAGCTCTACCATCTCGGCCTCGGCGCGGGCGCACGCTGGACCGACCCGGCGGAACTGCGCTACCTGAACGACACCGCACCGCAAGTACTTCCGACCTTTGCGACGGTCGCGCCGACGCTGCGGGAAACCGAACCGCCCCGAGTCCACTTCCCCGGCATCGACATCGAGCTCGCGAATGTGGTGCATGGGAATCAGGAGGTGCGGGTGCACCGCCCGATCCCGGCCGCGGGCAAGGCGACCGTCACGGGGCGGATCGCCGAGATCTGGGACAAGGGAACGGCCGCGGTGATCGTGCAGGAGACGACGGCGACCGGCTCCGACGGTGTACCGCTGTGGACCGCCCGCTCCTCGATCTTCGCCCGCGGTGAGGGCGGCTTCGGCGGCGAGCGCGGACCCAGCGTCAAATCCGAATTGCCCGATCGGGCACCGGACTACGACGTCACCACGCCGACACTGCCGCAGCAGGCGCTGCTCTACCGCCTGTGCGGTGACCGCAACCCGCTGCATTCCGATCCCGAATTCGCCCGCGCCGCAGGCTTTCCCAACCCGATCGTGCACGGCCTGTGCACCTACGGGATGGTGTGCAAGGCGGCCACCGATACCGCGCTCGACTCCGATGCGAGCCGGGTGACCGGCTTTCGTGCCCGCTTCGCCGGGGTGCTCTATCCCGGCGAAACCATCCGGACCCGGATCTGGCGCGATGATGACGAATTGACCATCGCCGCAACGGTTGTCGAACGCGAAGACGCCGCCGTACTCGGCGACGTCAAGCTGAGTTTTCGGTCCGAATGAGACGAGGCGGGTAGTCCATTCCGGACTACCCGCCGTTCGGGCTTACATATCCCGGTTGCGCTTTCCGATTACGATGCTGACCACCATCAGGCCCGCTATGGTTCCCACCATCAGCACCGTGGACAGCCAAACCATCGTGTGCACCGGCAGTTGGTAGGCCAGTACCACCCGCACCACCGACTCAGCGGAAAGGCCTGCACCCCAGAGGATTCCCGACCGGTCGAAGGACTTGCGGACGGCCGGAATGGTGCGGACCTTCTCCTCGAACGCGGCGAGGGCCGCCGGGCCTCGGGACGAAATCATTTTGCGCGCACCGTAGTACGTCAGCGGTTTACCGATGAGCACACTCACCAGAATCACGACGCCCACGATGAACGTACCCGCCGAATCCTTGACGATCATCATCCGGGGATCACCGGTGATCAGGGAGGACGCCAGTCCGAACCCGAAGATTGCCAGCATCAGCACCGACATGCCGTCCAGCTTGCGCGCCCGGATCGCCTGGTATCCGAGCAGCGCGGCGGAAAGCATCGACCCCGCCAGCAGTCCGGTGAAATCGGAGTAGCCGAGCGCGGTCGCACCGTAGTACGCGACGAGCGGCAAGCCCACATCGAGAGCGATCGGCCGCAGCATCGTCAGCAGGTTCGGCCGCATGGGATTCGCAACGACCTGCTCGGATTCGGTCGAGATTGTCGTCATTTCAATGCTCCTGAACTGGGGTTATCCGCACTTCCTGTCCTGAAGAACACTACGGACGCAAACCGCGCACCGACTCTGCGAACCATCACGACCTGACCGTGACACCTGTCATGGTCGGTCCGTGCTGGCAGACTCGCCGCCATGACACCGTTTGCCGGGCCGTTCGAATGACCGAGCGTCATCTCGTCGACGTGCACGTCCTGCTCATCCGCGGCACCGAACTGCTGCTCAGCCTGCGCCGCAGCGCCGATCGGGAGTTCGACGGCCGATGGCATCTGCCCGCGGGCAAGCTCGAATCGAACGAGTCGGCGACGGCCGGTGCGGCGCGCGAGGCGTTCGAGGAGACCGGCGTGCTGATCGAACCGGCCGATCTGCGGTTCATCCACACCGCGCATGTCGTCGCCCCCGGCCGCCCCGCCAGGATCGGGCTGTTCTTCGTCGCCGAACGGTGGTCCGGCGATCCGGTGAACCGCGAACCCGATAACTGCTATGAGCTGCGCTGGTTTTCGCTCGACGAACTACCGGAGCGGATCATCGAATATTCGGCGGCCGGCATTCGCGCCTACCTCGGCGGCCCCGCCTACAGCGAACGCGGCTGGCCCTGATGCGCCAGAAAGGGTGTCAGCAGCCTGGTCAGCTGGTCGACGCTGTCCGGCGTACCTGTCGATAGCTGTGCACGGGCACCGGCGAAGCGGTCGAACACCGCGCCCTCCAGCAGCGCGATGAAATCCGCCGCCGCATTGATCGGATCGGCGAACCCCATGTGCTCGAACAACTTTCGCGCATGTTCGATGGAGAACAGGCTGCGCGCCAGACGGTCGTGCAGTTCGGCGTCCGACCGCAGATCGATGATGAGCGCGTGCCGCGCGATCAGCTGGTTGCGCCGCCGCGCGAGCAGCCGGTCCAACCAGATCGCGTTGGCGCGGGCGACCGCGATCGGGTCACCCAGGTCCACCGACTCGAATCCGCCGGTCAGGAAATCGGCGCGGGACCGCGCGGCGATCCGGTCGACGATCCCCTCGAGCAGCGCGCGTTTGGTGCGGAAGTAGTATGACGCCGATCCGGCGGGCAGGTCGAGGGCGCTGTCGACGGCGCGGTGGGTGAGCGCTCGAATACCTTGTGCCGCAATGATTTCTATCGCCGCGTCGGCGATCGACGCGCGCCTGTCCGGTGTGGGCATCATCACCTTTCCGTCCGGCAAACCATCCTCTACAACTGTAGAGGATGAGGAGGTTGGCATGGAAATCGGCGATATCGAACCGGATGCGGACCAGGCGCACGCCGCGGCACGACTGGCACGGTTGCTGGACCGACGCGGCAGGCCGCGCAAGCGGCAGCGCGGGGTCTATCTGCACGGGCGTCCGGGTCGCGGCAAGACGATGGTGTTGAACCGGTTCTACGCATCTGTCGATTCCGAGCTGAAGCGCCGCTTCCACTTTCATGAATTCTTCGCCGAATTACATTCCGCCGCACATGCATCGGGTTCTATCCAAGCGGCGATCGAGGCGTTGACCGGCGATGCCCGACTCGTCTGCTTCGACGAATTCCACGTGCACGATATCGGCGATGCCATGCTCATCGCCCGAATGTTGCGCGCGCTCTTCGCCCGTCGCACCACGCTGGTTGTCACGTCGAACTATCCACCGAACGAACTGCTGCCGAATCCGCTGTTCCACGCGAAATTCCAGCCGAGCATCGACGAGATCCAGGCACATCTCGATGTGCTGGCCGTGGACGGACCACTCGACTACCGCACCAGGGCCATCGCCCGCGGCGGCTTCACCAACGGTCGCTACCTGGTCGAGTCGGCGCCCGCCGCCGGTCGGCACGAAATCCAGGTGGGGACCCGACATTTGATCGCCCGGTCCGATGCGGATGGCTGCCTCGCAATCGATTTCGCCGAGCTGTGCGGCACCCCGACCGCGGCCGCCGATTATGTTCAGCTGGCACACCGTTATCCACGCTGGATACTGCGCGATATCCCGCCGCTGCGCACCGTCCCGCCGGACTGGACCATGCGCCTAGTCAACCTCGTCGACGTGCTCTACGACGCGGACTCCGAGCTCACCGTCTACGCCGCCGAACCACTGACCGGCCTGCTGTCCGGCGTTGCCGGCGTACCCGATCTGACGCGCGCGGCCAGCCGCCTCGGCGAACTGCCGAACTCGGCCGCCGCCGCATGTCAATTGACATTGGTGGACAACCCCGGCTCGAAATAAGCGGGCGTTTTCCTAACTAATCGATTCTCGCTCGCGCGAACCGTCCGGCATGTAACCATGTGCCTGTTCGCTGGCACTGAGGTTTGGTGGTAACGCTGTGGCCGTGGCGCGAGCCGCGTTATTCCGCGTGATCGTGCTGATCACGCTGCTCGCGGTTGCCACGATTACGCTGCGCGGCCACATCCCGGGCACCGGCGGATCCGGGAATCATCCGGCCCTGCCGTCCACGCTCGCCGCCGCGCTGATGCCGGTGTTGCTGACCGTTTCGATGGTGATCCTGGCCGCAGGCGTGATCGTCGGCCAGCACCGACTGCCGCTGGCACTGCCGGAAATAGAGCGCAGGCGCCGACCGGGCGGGATCGGCCTGCCGCTGCTCGGCGCGCTCATCGCGCTGGGCGTCGCCGCGGCGATGGTTGCCGCGGTCGCGCTGATCGGAATCGGCACCCGCAGCCCGGAAACCCGCTCGACCGCCGTACCGTCCCCCGAGCCTTCCACCAGCGAAATTGTCTCCACGGCAACCAATTCCAGCGAGCCATCCGGATTATCCGGTGCGCCGGTACTTTTCGTCGCGGTCGGCGCGATCGGGCTCATCGCCGTCGCGCTGATCGGCCTCATCGCCGTCGCCGTATCGACCAGGCACCACACCGATCCGGCCCCGCCGTCCGAACCCGAACCCGCGCCGACCACGATGGATTCGCTCGCCAGGGCGGCCGAGATGGGTCTGGCCGCGGTCAGCGCGCCGGGACAGGATCCGCGCACCGCGATCATCGCCTGCTACATCGCGATGGAACGCGGATTGTCCGTCGATCGCGCCGCGGCGCCACTGGTTTCGGATACCCCGATGGAGGTGCTGGCCCGCGCCTTCGAACGCGGCGCGCTGCACGACGCGTCCGCGCGCGAGCTGGTCGCGCTGTTCGAGGAGGCCAGGTTCAGCCCGCACGCCATGCTCGAATGGCAGCGCATGCGTGCCGAACAGCTGCTGCGCATCGTGCTCGCCGACCTGCAGGGGGAAAAGGTATGACCCGCTGGGGAATCGCCATCGCCGCCGCGCTCGCACTGCTGGTGATCTACGCGGCCACCTTCCGGAATGCCCGTGGCGCAATGCTGTTCGCCGCCGCGATACTCGTCGCGCTGGTCTGCGCCCAACTGCTGCTGTCACTGCTCGAACGACAACCCCGCCCGCCCACACCGGAACTCGACGAAATCGAGAACGGCCCGGCCGAGATGCTGCGCCGCTGGCAGGCCAGGGCCGAAATACTCGCCGAACGCGCCGACGGCAGCCGCGCCGACTGGGACCGCCACCTGCGGCCGGTGCTCGCGAAGGAATTCGAGCTGTCCACCGGGTTGCGAATTACCAAGAACCGCAAGGCCACCGAGGCCGCGGGCCTGCTGCGGTTCGGTCCGGAGCTGTGGCGCTGGGTCGACCCGGCCGCCGCCACACCCCGCGACGAACGCGGCCGGGCACCGGGCCGGGCCGCCCTCGACGAAATCCTCCAGCGTCTGCAAAGGATGTGAACAGGTTGAACCGACTGCGAGTAGCCATATGACGATGCCGATGGAAGCCACCGTGCAGCGCAGCGAGGCGATTCTGCGCGAGATCGGCCGCGTCGTCGTCGGCAAACAGGATGAGCTACAGCTCATCATGATCGCCGTGCTTTCCGGCGGGCATATTCTGATCGAGGATCTACCCGGGCTCGGGAAAACCCTGATAGCCCGGTCGTTTTCGGCCGCACTCGGCCTACAGTTCACCCGGGTGCAGTTCACGCCCGACCTGTTGCCCGCCGATCTGCTCGGCTCCACCATCTACGACATGTCCTCGGGCCGTTTCACGTTCCGCCGTGGACCGGTCTTCACCAATGTGCTGCTCGCGGACGAGGTGAACCGAACCCCGCCCAAGACGCAGGCGGCCCTGCTGGAGGCGATGGCCGAGGGACAGGTCAGCATCGACGGCGAAACCTACCAGTTGCCACAGCCTTTCATCGTCCTGGCCACCGACAATCCGATCGAGTACGAGGGCACCTATCCGCTGCCGGAGGCGCAGCTGGACCGGTTCGCCATCCAGCTGCGGCTCGGATATCTGTCCGAACAGGATGAGACGCAGATGATCCGGCGCAGGCTGGAGCGCGGCGCGACACCCGCCGTCGTCGGCACTGTGGTGGACGCGACCGGGTTGCTGGAGATGCGGCAGGCGGTCGAATACGTAACGGTGCATCCGGACGTGGTCGGGTACGTCGTCGCCCTCGCGGCGGCCACCCGCAGTCATCCGCAGGTCGAGGTCGGCGCCAGCCCGCGCGCCGAACTCGATCTGGTGCAGATGTCGCGGGCCAGGGCGCTGCTGCTCGGACGCGACTACGTGATCCCGGAGGACGTCAAGGCGCTGGCCGTGCCTGCGATGGCGCACCGGATCACGCTGCGGCCGGAGATGTGGGTGCGCCGGATCCGCGGCGAGGACGTGATCGCCGAACTCCTGCGCCGCCTGCCCGTGCCGCGCGCCACCGTGACATGAGGCATCGCGACGCGAGCACCGCGGTAGACGCCGAATTGTCCTGGCGCCCGGCGCCGCTGGTGTACATGCTGGCCGGATGCGCGGCGGTCGCGCTGGTCTCGGCGATCGCGCTCGGCAAATGGCAGCTGGTGGTGTTCGCCGCACCGCTGCTCGGCGTGCTCGCCACCGCGCCGCTTCAGCTGTCCACCACCAGAATTCAGGTCGACGGTGGCGGAACGTCGCGGTGCTTCGAAACCGAGGAGGTGGTGCTGACCATCGCCGCATTCGTCGAGCACGGGCACGCGCTGCTCCGCTGCAAACCGGAAAAGGTTGCCGGGCTGGATATTCAGGTCGAGGAGGCGGTCGATTCCGGGCAGACGCCGGCCGGGCTGCGGCTCGCGCTCTCGACGCAGCGCTGGGGCCGGTATCCGATATTCGTGCGGGTTTCCGCGCTGAATCCGGCCGGGCTCTCGGTGGCCACCGCGATACTGCCCGCCGGACAATTGTTCGTCTACCCGATCGCCGACCCACAGCGAATCAGGTTGCCGCGCACCGAACTTCCGGAACGAATCGGCACCCACCTCACCCGCAAGCACGGTCCGGGGGTGGAGTACGCCGATATTCGCGCCTATGCGCCCGGCGACCAGCTGCGCACCATCAATTGGCCGGTGAGCGCGCGTCGCGGCCGGCTCTACGTCACCGAACGGCTCACCAATCGGTCCGCCGATGTCGTTGTGCTGGTGGATACTTCGCAGCAGGCGCCCGGTCCGGCCAGCGACTCGCTCGAACTGTCGGTGCGCGGCGCCGCCCAGGTGGTGCAGTCGACGCTGCAGGCGGGCGACCGGACGGCCGTCGTCTGTCTCGGCCGGTCGCCGCGGTGGCTGCGCCCGGATATCGGCCGCCGCCAGTTCTATCGGATCGTCGACACCGTGCTCGATGTCGGCGACGAACACATCCCGACCACCGGCACGCTCGCACCGCATGCGGCGGTGCCGCTCGGGGCCATCGTGGTGGCGTTCTCGACGCTGCTCGATACCCAGTTCGCGCTGGCGCTGATCGATCTGCGCAAGCGCGGGCATGTAGTGGTGGCCGTGGATGTCTTGCGCGGCAACCCTTTCAACGATGGGCTCGAACCGACACTGGCCAAGATGTGGCAGTTGGAGCGCTCCGCGATGTACCGCGATATGGGCACCGTCGGTGTCGATATCGTCGCCTGGCCGGAGGGCACCCGGCTCGACCAGGCGATGCGTGTGCTCCCGGAGCATCGCCGCACCGTTCGGGTGCGCCGATGACCAGATTCCTCGCGGTGCTCGCCGGTGCGCTCCTCGTCACCGCCGTCGGCATCATGACGCCCGTGCTCACCATTCCGGTCGCCGTCCTGGTGGTCGCCGGCTGGTGGTTGCGTCCCGCCGCGGTCGCCGCGGTACTGCTCGCGATCGCGGCGCTCGCCATCGCCGACACCGGCGTACTATCCGCTGCCGCAACGGGTTTGGTGTGCACCACCTACCTGCTCAATACCGCCACCGTCACCGCGCCCGCCGGTGTCGTCCCGACGACCATCCCCTCCGTCGCCGGCGCCATCACCTTCGCGGCCGCCGCCGCCCTATCCGCATTCCTCCCGTTGAACCTGGCCTGGGCCCCCATCGCCGCCCCAATCCTGATCATCGTGCTGTACACATTGGTGATCCAAGGCCTGGCCCACCGCACCCGTACCGGCGACGAGCCCGCCGCTCCGACCAGCTGACCCGAATAGTCGGCTCCGCTCAATTGGCGCTGAGGATCAGGCCGGAGGTGGGGACGCCAGTGCCTGCGGTGACTAGGACATTCAGCAGATCGGGGACCTGGTTGACCGAGGTGCCGCGGATCTGGCGGACGGCCTCGGCGATGCCGTTCATGCCGTGGATGTAGGCCTCGCCGAGTTGGCCGCCGTGGGTGTTGAGCGGCAGGCGGCCGCCGAGTTCGATCGCGCCGTCGGCGATGAAATCCTTGGCCTCGCCCCGGCCACAGAAGCCGAGTTCCTCCAGTTGCATGAGGACGAAGGGGGTGAAGTGGTCGTAGAGGATGGCGGCCTGCATCTCGCTGGGCCGCAAACCGCTTTGGGCCCATAGTTGTTCGCCGACCAGCCCCATTTCCGGAAGTCCGGTGAGCGCGTCGCGGTAGTAGCTGGTCATCACGTACTGGTCGGTGCCGGAACCCTGTGCGGCGGCGGCGATTACGGCCGGGCGCTGCGGCAGGTCGCGGGCGCGTTCGACGCTGGTGACCACGATCGCGACGCCGCCGTCGGATTCCTGGCAGCAATCGAGCAGGTGCAGCGGTTCGGCGATCCAGCGCGAATTCTGGTGTTCCTCCAGGGTTATCGGCCTGCCGTAGAAGAAGGCGGCCGGGTTGACGGCGGCGTGTTTGCGGTCGGCCACCGCGACGCGACCGAAATCCGCACTGGTGGCGCCGTATACGTGCATGTACCGGCGGGCCACCATGGCCACCTGCGCGGCGGGCGTGCCGAGACCCTGGGGATAGGACCAGCCCGCGTCGATGCCGGACGAGGTGGGCGCCGCGGCCAAAGCCGTTGAGAATTGGCCGAAGCGGGAGACCGAACGCTCGTTGAACGCGCGATAGGCCACAACCACATCGGCGATTCCGGTGGTGACGGCCATGGCGGCCTGCTGGATGGTCGCGCAGGCGGCGCCACCGCCGTATCCGATGTGGCTGAAGAACTTCAGCCGCGGAATACCGACCGCGCGCGCGACGGCGGCCTGGGTGTTGGTATCCATCGTGAAGGTGGTGAGGCCGTCGACATCCGCGGCTGTCAGACCGGCGTCGGCCAGTGCCGCGCCCACCGCCTCCGCCGCCAACCGCAACTCGCTGCGTCCGGAGTCCTTCGAGAAGTCGGTCGCGCCGATGCCGACGATCGCGGCACGGCCCGAGATGCCCTGGTCAGTCATGCGAACTCCGATAGGCGATAACGGCTTTCGCCGTGATGTGATCGCCGAGGCTGTCCCGCCCGACGACGTCGATGTGGATATCGCCCGCCTCGATCGCGGTGACCGTTCCCGTGAGGGTCAGGGCGTCACCCGCGTACAGCGGCACGCCCAGGCGCAAGGCGATCGATTTGACGATGGCGCGCGGCCCGGCCCAGTCGGTGACGAATCGCTGCACGAGCCCAGCATCGGTGAGGATATTGACGAAGATGTCCTTGGAACCGCGGGCGACCGCCTTGTCCCTGTCGTGGTGGACATCCTGGAAATCCCTGGTGGCCAAGGCCGTACCGATAATGAAGGTGGGATCGGCCTCGATGACGAGTTCCGGTAGCACGGTACCGATCTCGACGACCGGCTCGGCTGTCGTCGGCCCACCGGTGCGCGATGCTGTAGTCATTTCGCCACCACCCAGTAGGGCAAAGCGCCTGCCTCGTCCAACTTTTCGAAGGCCACCCGCACCGGCAGACCGATCTCCACCGCGCCGGGGTCGATACCGCGCAACTCGCCGAGCATCCGCACACCCTCCTCCAGTTCGACCAGCGCGACGACGAATGGCAGCTGCCGCCCAGGGACTTTCGGCGCATGGTGTACGACGTAGCTGAATACCGTCCCGCGCCCGGACGCGACCAAATAGTCGGTGGTCTCCGACTTGTCCAGCCACAGTGCCGGAATCGGCGGATGCCGCAGCGAACCATCGGGTAGCCGCTGTATCCGCAGTTCGCCGAGTTTGGCTCCCTCCCAGAAGAATTCGGTGTCCAGCGAGACGAGCGGCTTGACCCGTTCGCCGGATGGCGCCTGTGCGGTGCCCGGCGCGAATTTCAGCATCCGGAACAGCATTTCGACGACGACCTCATCACCGACCTTCCACGACATCTGGAAGGTGATGAACCAGCCCTCGCCCAGCGCGGTCCGCTTCGGACCGCGAATGTCCGACAGCCGGTTGACCACCGAAACCTGCTCCCCCACTTGCAGATACCGGTGATATGTCTGCTGATAATCGGTGGCGACCACCGAGGTGTAACCGGCGCTGTCCAGCAGCCGGAAGGTCTGGTCCATCGGATCGCTCTCCGGCCGAGAGCGATTGAGTCCCGGCATGGTCCACACCTGGGCCATGGCGGGTGGTGCGACGATTCCGGGGTGTCCGGCCGCGCGGGCGGCGGCCTCGTCGACGTAGATCGGGTTGGTATCGCCGATGGCCTCGACCCAGTTGTTGATCATCGGCTGATTGACCGGATCGCGACCGAGCCGCGGCGGGCAGTCGCCCTCGGCCATGATGGCCCCGGCGGCCTGCATAATCGCTTCCGGGGCAAGGGTTTCCGGCATGCGCGTCTCCTTGGTTCTCAGCGCGGAACTCGTGGCAGGCCGAGGCCGGCGGTGGCGACCAGCTCGCGCATGATCTCGTTGACGCCGCCGCCGAAGGTCACCACCAGATTCTGTTTGGTCCGCCGGTCCAGCCAGGTGAGCAGTTCGGCGGTGGCCGGGTCTGCCGGATCGCCGTAGTGCCCGACCACCTCCTCCGCCAATCGACCCGCCTCCTGCAGCGATTCCGTCGAAAACACCTTGGTGGCCGAGGCATCCGCGATGACGCTGGCCTGATCGCCGCCGTGAGTCGCGGCGACCTGCCAATTCAGCAGTTCGTTGAGCCGCACCATGGCGTGGATGCGGCCGAGCGTGCGCCGTACCTCGCCCTCGGCGAGCACGCCGCGCGGCTGTGCCCACTCCCGGACCCGGTCGTAGAGCTGTTCGATTTTGCCGGATGGCCCGAGGCTGACCCGCTCATGATTGAGCTGGGTCGTGATGAGCTTCCATCCGCCGTTCTCCGCGCCGACCAGCATGTCGGCGGGCACCCGGACATCGTCGAAATATGTTGCGTTGGTGTGGTGTGCGCCGTCGCAGGTGATGATCGGCGTCCACGAATAGCCGGGATCGGTGGTATCGACGATGAGGATGGTGATGCCGCGATGGCGCGATTCCACCGTTCCGGTGCGGCAGGCCAGCCAGATGTAGTCGGCCTCGTGCGCACCGGTGGTGAAGAACTTCTGCCCGTTGACGATCCAGTCGCCGGACGCGTCGCGCACGGCGCTGGTTCTCAGCGACGCCAGGTCGGTACCCGCCTCCGGTTCGGAGTAGCCGATGGCGAAATGGATTTCGCCGGACAGGATTCCGGGCAGGAAGCGCTGTTTCTGCGCATCGGTGCCGAACTGCTGCAGTGTGGGGCCGACGGTGAGCAGCGTGACCAGCGGCAGCGGAACATCCGCCCGCACCGCCTCATTGAAGAAGATCTGCTGTTCGACCGGTCCGAATCCCTGGCCGCCGTATTCGATCGGCCAGCCGACGCCGAGCCAGCCGTCGCGACCCATGCGCCGGACCACCGCGCGGTAGGCGTCGCCGTGCCGGTTGATGGCCATCTCCGCTTCCTCTTCGGGTGTGACGAGATCGGCGAAGTAGGAACGTAATTCGGCGCGCAGCTCGCGCTGTTCGGTGGTCAGATCGACGAACATCTCGCCCCCAGACGATCGAGCCGGAAGGATGCGCCGCCGAGCCAGCGGGCGATGTCCTTGGCCTGTGAGTAGTAGCGGTGCATCGGATGGGTGATATCGACGCCGAGGCCGCCGTGCAGGTGATGACACTTCTGCATGGCCCGCGGCAGGTCGGCGGCGACGCTGTAGGCCAGGATCTCCAGGTCGTCATCGACCCGGTCCTGGTGGGCCTGGCTCGAATCATCCTGTGCGAGCGCCCAATTGGCGGATACCGCAGCGGCGTGCAGGGTGCGCGAGATGACGTACAGGTCGGCGATCTGCTGCGCCACCGCCTGGAATTCCGCCAGCGGACGGCCGAATTGCCGTCGGGTGCGCAGATGTTCGGCGGTCAGCGTGATCGCGCCCTTCAGCAGTCCGTCGGCCACCGAACCGATCGTGGCCAGCGCCAGCCGATGTAGTCGGCCGAGCGCACCGGGCAGCAGCTGTTCGGTGGGTATCACCACCTGATCCAGCAGCACCGTGCATTCCGGCATGCCGCCGGAGACCGGTGACGGGGTCTTGGTGAGTCCCTGGGCTTCCGAATCGACCAGGGCTACACCGGAATCGGTGGGTATGAGCAGCCAGCGAGCCTGCTCCGCATAGGGCACGGCCACCTTGTGCCCGGTGATCCGCACGGTGCTGCCGTCGGAGATCGCATGGGTTTCCGGCTTCACCGCGAACGGTGCGGCGGGCTCGTTGAGTGCCGCCGTGACCACTGCGCCCTGCGCGATCTCCGGATACACCCGCTGCGCGACCCGGTCCGGCAATACCGGCAACAGCGCGAGCAGTCCGAAACCGAGGGTCGGCAGCGCGGGCACCGCCACCGCGTCGGTCGCCAATTCGGTGAGCAGCACCGATATTTCGGGCAGGCCGAGGCCGTCGCCGCCGAACCGCTCCGGCAGCGCGACCGAGAGCAGTCCGGTCTCGACCAGGCTCGGCCACAGCCCGATATCGCGCGCGGGCTCGCGCTCCAGCAATCCGACGACGACCTCGGCCACTGCGTCCTGGCCCTCATCCCTGGTGAAGTCCACGCTCATCTCCCGGTTCTCGTTTAACCGTCCGCGTCGCGCGGCAGTCCGAGGATGCGTTCCCCGGCCACCGTCAACAGGATCTGTTCGGTGCCGCCCGCGATGGAAAGGCAACGGGTTTGCAGAAATTCGGTGACCGCCGCATTCTCCTGCGCCCCGGCGGGCCCCGCCGTCTCGACCGCGAATTCCGCCACCGCCTGGCGGTGCCGCACGCCGACCAGCTTGCGGACGCTGCTCTGCGCGCCCGCGTCACCGCCCGCGATGGTGGTCGCGGCGGCCCGCTGCTCCAGCAGCAGACCCGAAACCGCCTCGGCGACAAGTCCGCCCAGCCGGTCGTTGCGCAGTTCCGCACCCGGGCCGGTGGCGGGCAGCCGCGCGAGCAACTCCTCCAGCTCGGCGCCGATTCCGTTGCCGCTCATGGCGATCCGCTCGTGCGACAGGGTAGATCTGGCGATCCGCCATCCATCGTTCAGCGTGCCGACCAGGCAGTCGTCCGGCACGAATACGTCGTCGAGAAATACCTCGCTGAACCTGGCCTGTCCGGTAATCTGCACCAGCGGCCGCACCTCGATGCCGCCGGTGCGCATATCGACCAGGAAGTAGCTGATGCCACGGTGTTTCGGCGCGGCGGCATCGGTGCGGGCCAGGCAGATCGCCCAATCCGCCCTGGTGGCTTCGGAAGTCCAGATCTTCTGCCCGCGCAGGCGCCAGCCGCCGTCGACCCGCTTCGCCGTGGTGCGCAGCGCCGCCAGATCCGAACCCGCCTCCGGCTCGCTGAACAGCTGGCACCAGATGATCTCGCCGCGCAACGTCGGCAGCGCGAATCGATCGATCTGGTCCTGGGTTCCGTAGCGCAGCAGCGTCGGAATCGCCCAGCCGCCGATCACGATATCGGGCACGGCCACCCCGGCCCGCCGCAATTCCTCCGAGATGACAAGTGCCGCAGTCGCATTCGCGTCTCGGCCGTAGGGCGGTGGCCAGTGCGGCATCACCAGTCCGGCGTCGACGAGCGCGGCCCGCTGCCGCTCGGCGGGCAGCGCCGCGATCTCGGCGATCTGCGCGACCAGCTCGCGATGCCACGAATCCGGCACGGCGGCAATGTCTTCGGCGGCGAGCACCCGGTCGGCGCCGGTGGTGCGGCGGGCGCCGGCGCGGGTCAGCTCGGTGACCCTGGCCCGCCAATGCGCGCCGCCGCCGAGCAGCTGGCGCAGCGCGGTGGCCCGGCGCAGGTAGAAGTGGGCGTCGTGCTCCCAGGTGAAGCCGATGCCGCCGAGTACCTGGATGCAGTCCTTGGCGGTTTCCACCGCGGCGTCCAGCGCGACCGCCGCGGCGATGGCGGCCGCGATCGGCAACTCCGCACCGCCCTCGTCCACGGCGGCCGCGACATCGGCGGCCAGCGCGCGGATCAGTTCGGTACGGCACAGCATCCAGGCGCAAATGTGTTTGACCGCTTGGAAAGATCCGATCTTGCGCCCGAATTGTTCGCGTACCTTCGCGTACTGGACCGCGGTCTCCAGACACCAGCCCGCGACGCCGGCCAGTTCCGCGGTGGCAAGCGCGGCAACCAGATCCGCGACATCGTGCGGTGCGGTGAACACCCGCGCGTCGGGCACCGACACGGCGTCGCAGTGCACTCGCGCCAGTGGCGCACTTGGGTCAATCGGTGCGAGCGGCTCCACCCGCAACCCGGTGGTATCCGGCGGAATCAGGCACCAGCGCAAGCCATTCGGCGTCCGGACGGGCAGTAGCACCGCGGTGCCCGGCGCCGCGCCGAGCACCAGATCCCAGACACCATCGAGCAACACAGCACCGGATGCCGGTTCGATGCTGGCTGTGCCCGCGGGTACGCTCTCAGCGGAGCCGACAGCGTTGTCGAGCGCGATACCGCACGGCAGTTCCTCGTCCAGCGCACCCGCGGTGACCAGGTTGGCCACCGCCGTCGCCAGCACCGGCCCGCCGACGAGGTCGTGCGCGGCCTGCTCGACGAGCACCGCGAGGTCGGCGACGGTCCCACCGGCGCCGCCGTTCGCCTCGCTCACCGCGACCCGAAATATTCCGAGCCCGGCCAGCCCGGGCCAATACGCGCGCCAGAAATCGGCGGTCTGCTCCCGCATTGTTGCAATTGGGCGCACCGATCCCGCCCACCCGCGCATCGACTCCTGAACGGCTTTATGCTCGTCAGTGGTGGCGATGGTCACACTCCATACCGCCTTTCCGGCGTGACTCCCACACCTAGAACATGTTCTAATATCATCGTCGGGCGTAAGTCAAGAGACGCGCTGCCCTACCGACGCAGATGTCAAGCCAGCCGACGAAACGACGTTTCAGGAAAGGACTTTCAGCAAATGGCCAGTCCCTCCCGATCGCAGGGAGCCGACTCGAACGGGTCGGCGCCGACGACGGTCACCACGCTCAGCGAGGACGAGCTGAGTTCGGCCGCGCAACGGGAACGGCGCAAGCGCATCCTCGACGCCACGCTGGCATTGGCATCCAAGGGCGGATACGACGCGGTCCAGATGCGCGCGGTCGCCGAGCGGGCCGATGTCGCGGTCGGCACGCTCTACCGCTACTTCCCGTCGAAGGTGCACCTGCTCGTTTCGGCACTGTCCCGGGAGTTCGAGCAGATCGAGGGCAAACGCAGACCGCTTGCCGGCTCGACGCCACAGGAGCGAATGCATCTGCTGCTCACCCAGATCACCAGGATGATGCAGCGCGATCCGCTGCTCACCGAGGCCATGACCAGGGCATTCATGTTCGCCGACGCCTCGGCCGCCGCGGAGGTGGACCGGGTCGGCAAGGTGATGGACCGGGTTTTCGCGCGCGCCATGAACGATGGGGAGCCAACCGAGCGTCAATTGGCCATCGCCCGGGTAATCAGTGATGTGTGGTTATCCAATCTCGTTGCGTGGCTTACCCGCCGGGCCTCGGCGACCGATGTCACCGAGCGACTGGAACTGACGGTCGACCTCCTCCTCGGCGAGCGCTCTTAACCGCGGACGGCCGCCCGGCAGCAATCCGGCGGCCACATCACCAGCCGACGGCGGGCAAATCCCACCGCTGGGGAGACCTGGACCACCCGCGGCGCCGAATGCGAGCCGGGCCACGCTGGTCTTGTACCGGAGGGCACAACCAGGGAAGATCGCGCGCAGCGATGGTCTGCGCGCGTCGCCACCTTGCGCACGCATACCGGCGCGGCACGGTGCGGCAAATTCAACACAGTATTGTTTTGCCCGCCCCTGAAAAAACTCCTCCGATCACTAGGTTGGATGCGTGAGCGCACAGGATCTGCCACTGGAACTTCGCCGTGCATTGTCGACGGTCGCGCGCGTGCCACGGCTCTTGGTCGCATCGGATTACGACGGGACTATCGCGCCCATCGTGTCCGATCCCGCCAAGGCTTATCCGCATCGAGAATCGGTGAACGCGCTACGAGCGCTCGCCGGTCTGACCGGCACCACCGCCGCCGTGATCTCCGGCCGGGCGCTGCGCGATCTGGCCGCGCTGTCCCGGCTTCCGGTCGAGGTGCAACTGATCGGCAGTCACGGCTCGGAATTCGATGTCGGCTTCGTGCACGCCATCGATAACGACGCCAAACATCTACTGCACGAGGTGACTACGGCCCTGACCCAGATCGCCGAGGAGAATCCGGGCGTCAGCGTGGAAACCAAACCGGCGAGTATCGCACTGCACGTGCGCAATGCGAGCCCGGAGATCGGCCGCCGCGCGCTGACCCAGGCCAGGCAGGGTCCGGCGAGTTGGGTCGGCGTACAGGTGACCGAGGGCAAGGCGGTGATCGAACTCGCGGTGGTGCCCACCGACAAGGGCACCGCGCTGGATACCGTCCGGCATGAGGCGTCCGCGTCGGCGGCGGTCTTCTTCGGCGACGACGTCACCGACGAGAAGGCGTTCCGGGTGCTGTCCGGCCCGGATGTCGGCATCAAGGTCGGCGAGGGCGAGACCCTGGCCAAGTTCCGCGTCGACAGCACCGAGGATGTGTCCTGCGCGCTGGCCTTCCTGTTGGAGGAGCGGCGCACCTGGCTGGCCGGTGCCAGCGCCCCCCGAATCGAGCGGCTGACCATGCTGGCCAGCCCGCGTTCGGTCGCACTGCTCACCCCCGACGCCACCGTCACCTGGTTCTGCCACCCCGAACCGGATTCCGCCGCGGTGTTCGCGCATCTGCTCGGCGGGCCGCAGGCCGGACACTTCAGCATCGCGCCGGAGCGGCCGGGGCTGCCGCTCTCGCAGCGCTATGTCGACGGCACCATGACCGTCGAAACACGTTGGGCCAGTTTGCAGGTCGTCGACTATCTGCCGCACGACGTCGCGCCGGACCGTACCGATCTGACCAGGGTGATCACCGGCGATGCGCGGGCGGTCGTCACCTTCGCGCCGCGACCGGAGTTCGGGCAGGTGCCGGTGACCATCAAGGCGGGCCCGACCGGCCTGCGGGTGCAGGGCACCAACGATCCGATGGTGCTGCGCTCCCCCGGCGTCGAGTGGGAGATCATCGATGACGGCGTGCACCATTCGGCGCGCGCGGTGATCGATCCGTCCAAGGGCCCGGTGGTTCTGGAGATGCGCTGCGGCACAGCCGATCTCGCACCGGCCATGACCAGCGAGCCGGAGCGCAGGCGGGAGGCGGAGACCTACTGGTACGCCTGGTCCGCCGGGCTCGAACTGCCGCCGCTCAAGCCCGATCTGATGAAGCGCTCGGCGCTGACCCTGCGCGGCCTCGTGCACCGGCCGTCCGGCTCCATTCTGGCCGCCGCCACCACCTCGCTGCCGGAAGACATTGGCGGCGTGCGCAATTGGGACTACCGCTACTGCTGGCTGCGCGACGCGTCGCTCACCGCGCAGGCCCTGGTCTCGCTCGGCTCGCTCACCGAGGCGGAGGAATTCCTGGACTGGGTGCATCGGGTGCTGGAGACGCTGCAGGGCCCGGAACGGCTGCACCCGCTGTACACCATCTACGGCGAAACCCTGCCGCCCGAGGCATCGATCGACCAGTTGCCCGGTTACGCGGGTTCGCGGCCGGTGCGGGTCGGCAACGCGGCGAATATGCAGGTGCAGCTGGACGTCTTCGGCCCGATCGTCGATCTGATCGCGAGCCTGGCGCAGGGACGCGAGCGCAAGGGCATCACCGATCCGGCCAAGGCGCTGCCCGATGCCGATTGGGAACTGGTGCACGCCATGGTTTCCGCGGTGCAGCGCCGCTGGCAGGAACCCGACCACGGCATCTGGGAGATCCGCGGCAACCCACGTCACCACGTGTACTCGAAGGTGATGGGCTGGCTCACGGTCGACCGCGCGCTGATGCTGGCCCGCAAATTCGAGCGGCCGGTCGATCCGAGCTGGGAACTGTTGCGCGAGACCATCGCCGACGAGGTGAAGACCCAGGGCTGGAACGACGAGGTCAAGTCGTACACCGCCGCATACGACGGCACCGATCTGGACGCGGCGACGCTGCATATCGGGTTGAGCGGCTT
The DNA here is from genome assembly GCF_020361265.1 of Nocardia sp. JCM 34519.1. Lineage (NCBI taxonomy): Bacteria > Bacillati > Actinomycetota > Actinomycetes > Mycobacteriales > Nocardiaceae > Nocardia > Nocardia sp. JCM 34519.1. Next base: position 27,564 of record NZ_JAIRBR010000006.1, on the reverse strand, counting down.
GATCGATCCGTCCGATCCGCGCTTCGCCGCGACGGTCGTCGCGACCGAGGCCGAACTGCGCAGCGGTGCAACGGTTTACCGCTACCACCACGATGACGGACTGCCCGGCGGCGAGGGCGGGTTCCACCTGTGCGCGGCCTGGCTGATCGAGGCGTACCTGCTCATCGGCAAGCGTTCCGACGCCGAGGCGCTGTTCGCCCAGTTGGTGGACGCGGCGGGGCCGACCGGCCTGCTCAGCGAGGAGTACGACCCGGTGGCCGAACGCTCGCTCGGCAATCACCCGCAGGCGTACAGCCATTTGGGCCTGTTGCGCTGCGCACAGTTGCTGAGCCAGCCCGTCGAGGCGCTCGTCTGAATTCGCCCTGGTAGATCGAGCCCGCGAACCGCATGTTCGCGGGCTCGACGCGTTCGGCCGGCTTTTTGCGCGGTTGTGGGCTGCTGCTAAAGTGAAACGGAAACGGTTTCCATTATGCTCTGCCGCGTCATCAGGAGTGCCCCGCTTGAAGTCACGATCAGCCATCCGAATCGCCGGCGTCGTCGCGGGTTTGGCCAGCGCCATCGCACTCACCGCATGCGGCAGCGACACCGAACATTCCGGGAAACCGACGGTCGTCGCGTCCACCAATGTCTGGGGCGATATCGCGGCGCAGATCGCCGGACCCGATGCGACGGTGTCCGCGATCATCGGCGATCCGAATATCGACCCGCACTCCTATGAGACCACCGCGACCGATTCGGCGAAGATCGCCGACGCGAGCCTGGTCGTCTACAACGGCGGCGGCTACGACGAATTCGCCGCGAAGGCCATCGGCGGCCGGAATAAGAAGACCGTGCAGGCCTTCGAATCGCGCACCGACCGAGCCGACCAGAACGAGCACGTCTGGTATGACGTAACCACCGTCGGCACGGTCGCCGACCGAATCGCCGCCGCGCTCGGCGAGATCGACACCGCCAATGCCGCGGCATACGCCGACCGGGCCGCCGCCTTCCGCGCCCGCCTGGGCGCGATCACCGCGATCGCGGGCAAGATCGCCGCCGACCACCCGAAAACCCCGGTGCTGCAGACCGAACCGATCGCGCACTACCTGCTGCGCACCGCTGCGGCCGAGGACCGGACCCCGCGCGAATTCCAGAACGCGATCGAGCAGGAGACCGATCCGGCGCCGGCGACGGTCGCCGCGGTCCGGGAGCTGTTGACCGGCAAGCAGGTTCGCGCCCTGATCTACAACGTGCAGACCGAGGACAAGACCACCGAGGGGCTGCGGGATATCGCACGGTCTGCGGGCGTCCCCGTGGTGGAGGTGACCGAAACCCTGCCGAGCGGTACGGATTACGTTCAATGGCAAACCAAGAACGCGCAGGCGCTCGCCACCGCACTGAGCTGAGGAGAACGTGAGCAGACCCTTCGACGAGCCCGCGGTCCGGCTCGATGCCGCCCGGCTGTCCTTCGGCGACCGAACCCTTTGGCAGGGATTGGATCTCGACGTCGCGCCCGGTGAATTCATCGCCGTCCTCGGACCCAACGGCACCGGTAAGACCTCATTGCTGAAGGTGCTGCTCGGGCAGCACCGGCTGAGCTCGGGCAGCGCACGGATCCACGGCCTGCCCGCGCGGGTCGGCAATCCGGATATCGGCTATGTGCCGCAGCAGAAGACGATCGATGCGGGTGTGCAGCTGCGCGGGGTGGATCTGGTCGGCCTCGGCGTCGACGGACACCGCTGGGGGCTGGGGCTGCGGCGGCGCAAGGAACGGCAGCGCAAGATCGCGGCGGCGGTCGCGGCCGTCGGCGCGGAGAAATTCGCTTATGCCCCATTGGAATCCATGTCCGGCGGCGAGCAGCAGCGCCTACGCGTCGCACAGGCGCTGGTCGGCGATCCCAAGGTGTTGCTGTGCGACGAACCGCTGTTGAGCCTGGATCTGGCGAATCAGCGTCTGGTCGCCGAGCTGATCGATAGGCGAAGGCGCACGCACGACACCGCGGTGCTCTTCGTCACCCACGAGATCAATCCCATTCTGCCCCTTGTCGATCGGGTGCTGTACCTGGTGGACGGAGCGTTCCGGATCGGCACGCCGGACGAGGTGATGACCTCCGAGGTGCTCTCCGAGCTCTACCGCACCCAGGTCGACGTGCTACGGGTGCGCGGACGGCTCGTCGTCGTCGGCTCCGGGGACACCATGGACGCGCTCGGCGGACATCACGGCCCGACCGACTCGTGCGCGAACGACGACGAATGCCTGCTGGTTCCGGCCGAATCGTCGGCGGCGACAGATGAACTCGGCACGGACGGCGCGAATCCCACGCTGCCGCGCGAAGAGGTGCGCTCGTGATCGACAAGCTGTCCGGAGTCCTGTCGAAGATGCTCGACTTCCACACCACCGCACATCTGCTCTCGCATGATTTCGTGCAGCAGGCCGTGCTGGCCGCCGCGCTGCTCGGCCTGCTCTCCGGGGCGATCGGACCGTTGATCATCAGCAGGCAGATGTCGTTCGCGGTGCACGGCACCAGCGAGCTGTCACTCACCGGTGCCGCCGCGGCGCTGCTGGCCGGTATCGGTGTCGGCTTCGGCGCGATCGCCGGATCGGTGGTCGCGGCCGTACTCTTCGGCGTGCTGGGAACCCGTGCGCGGGAACGTGATTCGGTGATCGCGGTGGTGCTCTCCTTCGGGCTCGGACTGTCGGTGCTTTTCCTGTGGTTGAGTCCGGAGCGGGCCGGTTCGAAATTCACGCTGCTCACCGGTCAGGTGGTGAACGTCGGCAACGGCGGGCTCACCCTGCTGATCGGCTGCACGGTCGCGGTGCTCGCGATACTCGCGATCGTCTATCGCCCACTGCTTTTCGCCAGCTCCGATCCGGAAGTCGCACTGGCACGCGGGGTTCCGGTGCGCGCGCTTTCGGTGGTCTTCGCGGTCATGCTCGGCATCACCGCGGCATTCGGCGTCCAAATCGTCGGCGCGCTACTGGTTTTGGCGCTGCTGATCACCCCGGCCGCATCCGCCGCCCAGCTCACCGCGAATCCGGTGCGAGCGACGGTACTCGCGGTGCTGTTCGCGGAAACCGCCGCGGTGGGCGGAATACTGCTCTCCCTGGCACCGGGTGTCCCGGTCTCCACCTTCGTCACCGCCATCTCCTTCGGCATTTATCTCGTCTGCCGAGCGGTCGGCCCCCGGCGGCGACAGCGCGCTCGGGCCTCGGTTCCCGCGTAGGTCATCCGTCTCCCGCTTATCGTCGGCTTCCCGCGCTTTGCTATTGCTTGCGCCGGAAGTCAGTGGGTGTGCGGAAGTAGGGATTCCGGCATTGTCGTGCGGTTGCTGCCTGGGATAGGAGGCAATCGGCGTCACCGAACACTGAGGGCGGGTGCCTTCACTATGCCGGAATACGTTCCGTATGCTCGGGCCACGCGCCCGACTACGAAGGTGACCAACGATGATCGACTTCTCGATTCCCGCCGACCTCGCCGCCGAACGCGATCGCGTGCGCCGGTTCGTCATCGACAAGATCGTTCCCTACGAGCGCGATCCGCGGTTGACCGCGCACGGACCCACCGACGAACTGCGGCAGGAACTGGTCGAACTGGCCCGCGCCGAGAAGCTGCTCACCATCCAGGCGCCGGTCGAGTTGGGCGGACGCGGACTCACCCATGTCGAGCAGGCGGTGCTGTACGAAGCCGCGGGTTGGTCGACTCTCGGCCCGGTCGCGATGAACTGCGCCGCGCCCGACGAGGGCAATATGTACCTGCTGTCCAAGGTCGCGAATCCGGAGCAGATCGAGCGCTACCTGATGCCGGTGATCGACGGACACCAGCGCTCGGTTTTCGCGATGACCGAACCCGATGGTGCGGGCTCGGATCCGGACCAGTTGGCCAGCACCGCGACCTTCGACGGCGAGAACTTCACCGTCAACGGCCGCAAATGGTTGATCACCGGCGCGAACGGCGCGAAGACCTGGATCATCATGGCCCGCCTCGCGGATAATCCGCACCTGCCCGCGGGGCCGACCCTGTTCCTCACCGACGGCGGCCAACCCGGCATCGTCGTCGAACGCACCATGAACACCATGGACCGCAACTACGTCGGGGGCCACGGCGTCGTCCGCTTCGACAACCTGGTGCTGCCGAAGTCGGCGCTGCTCGGCGAGCCGGGTCAGGCATTGCGCTACGCCCAGCTGCGCCTGGCCCCCGCGCGGCTCACCCACTGCATGCGCTGGCTCGGCGCCGCCGAGCGCGCCCAGCACATCGCCATCCGGCACGCGCAGACCCGCACCGCATTCGGCAAACCGATCGGCGAACACCAGGGCGTGTCATTCATGTTGGCGGACAACGAGATCGCACTGCACCAGTGCCGCCTCACCATCTGGCACGCCTGCTGGCTGATGGATCGCGGCGAGAAGGCAAGGCATGAAAGCTCGGTCGCGAAGGCCTTCGTCTCCGAGGAGCTGTTCAAGGTGACCGACCGCTGCGTGCAGGTGCTCGGCGGCATCGGGATCAGCGATGAAACCGTGGTGGAGATGATCTTCCGCGATATGCGCGCGTTCCGGCTCTACGACGGTCCGACCGAGGTGCACAAATACGCGATCGGTCGCCGAATTCTGCGTTGAACGGACTCTTCCGGCCGGACATGGTGAAACGCCGCCATGTGCGGCTTCGCATCGCGCGGCGATTCGATGGGGGGTGGTGGTCGGGTGACGGGTGGGCCTAACATCCGTGGCATGAGTTCGGAATTGCTCGTCGATGTCTCAGCGGGCATCGCCGTGCTCACGCTCAATCGGCCCGCCCAGCAGAACGCCGTCACACCGGCGATGGCCGCCGAGTTGAGTGCCGCGCTACAGCGTTGCGATGCCGAGGACGCGGTGCGCGCCGTCGTCATCACCGGCACCGCCCCGGCGTTCTGCGCGGGGGCCGACCTGTCGAACCGGGTCGGCGAGGTGAGCGCGACCATCGATCCGCCGCCGTGGCGGGTGCGCAAACCGGTGATCGCCGCCGTCAATGGGCATGCCGTCGGCATCGGGCTGGCGCTGGCGCTGCAGTGCGACTTGCGATACATGGCGCGCGATGCGGTGTACGGGCTCAACCAGGTTCGTCGCGGCGTGCTCGCCGACGGATACGCGCACTGGACGCTGCCGCGGCTGGTCGGCATGGCCAATGCCGCCGACATCATGCTCACCGGCCGCACCTTCGACGGCGAGGAGGCCAAGGCGCTCGGCCTGGCGAACGGCTGCCTGGCCGCCGGTGAGGTGCTGCCGACCGCGCTGGCCGTCGCGCACGATCTGGCGAGCGGTTCGGCGCCGCTGCCGGTCGCGCTGTCCAAGCGGCTGCTGTGGGAGGGTCTCGGGATGACCCCGAATATGGTGGGGCAGTTGGAAAGCGATCTGAACCAGCACGCCGCCAAGAGCATCGACGGCGGCGAGGCGATGGCGGCGTTCCGCGACCGCCGCCAGCCCAACTGGTCCGGCAGCGTCAACGAGGAGTGGCCGGCCTGGGACACCAGATCCGAGGACCGGCCCAGCCTCGACTGAGAAGTGCGCTCAGGCGTTGCCGCCGACCAGGATCAGCAGGAACACCAGTGCCAGGATGATCATGAAAACCGTGGTGATGATCCCGAGGATGTACCCGACCAGCACCTGTGCCCGGCCACCGTACGCACCGCCCGATTCCTCGATCTGATCCAGCGAGCGCTTACCCATCGCCCAGGCCACCGGCCCGAGTACCCCGCAGCACAGGATGCCGCCTATACCGAGGAACAGCACGAGCATCGCGTGCGGATGCTCGATCGGCTGGCCGGGTATCTGGTTGGGTATCGCCACCAGCCGAATTCTACGGGGCGGTAGCTGATTTGGTGCGTAGCTCAGACCCGGCGCTGGCGGGCGATTTCGGCGAGCACCACACCGGCGGCGACGGAGGCGTTGAGCGATTCGACCGGGCCCGCCATCGGGATGCCGAGAATCTGGTCGCAGTTCTCCCGCACCAACCGGGACAGACCCTTGCCCTCCGAGCCGACGACGATCACGGTCGGCCCCGTGCCGTCGAATTCGTCGAGGGTGGTGTCACCGCCCGCGTCCAACCCGATCACCTGGATGCCGTTGGCGGCCCAATCCTTGAGCGTGCGAGTCAGATTCGTGGCCCGCGCGACGGGCAGCCGGGCCGCGGCGCCCGCGCTGGTGCGCCAGGCGACGGCCGTGACGCTGGCGCTGCGCCGCTGCGGAATCACCACACCCTGACCGCCGAACGCGGCCACCGAGCGGATCACCGCGCCGAGATTGCGCGGATCGGAGATATTGTCCAGTGCGACGAGCAGCGCGGGCTCCTGCGTACCGCGCACCCGGTCCAGCAGATCGTCGGGGTGGGCGTACCGGTACGGCGGCACCTGCAGCGCGAGGCCCTGATGCAATCCGTTGTTGCTCAACCGATCCAGATCGGTGCGCGGCACCTCGAGAATCGAGATCCCGGTGTCGGCGGCGATCTTGACGCTCTCGGTGAGCCGGTCGTCGTTCTCGGTGCCGACCGCGACGTACAGTGCCGTCGCGGGCACACCGGCGCGCAGGCATTCGACCACCGGATTGCGGCCGAGCACGATCTCCGGCCCGTCGTCGGACCGGCGACCCGCCGCGCGCGGCGCCGCCTTACCTGTCGGACGTCCCTGTGCCGCTTTGGCTTTCGCGGCGGCGCGCTTGGCGGCGGGATGTTTGGTGCGCATCTCGGCGGGCGGGGTCGCGCCCCGACCCTCCAGCCCGCGCCTGCGCTTGCCGCCGGAGCCGACGACCGCGCCCTTCTTGGAGCCGCCCTTGCGGACCGCGCCGCGTCGCTGTGAATTGCCTGCCATCAGTTCGCCTTTCCGGGTGGGGTGCCCAGCGACCACTCCGGGCCGTTCGGCGTATCGGTCACCTCGATGCCGGCGGCCTGCAGCCGGTCGCGCGCCGCATCCGCACTGGCCCAATCCTTTTCGGCGCGGGCCTGCTGACGGCGGTCGAGTTCGGCGCGGACCAGCACGTCGAGTGCCTCGAGCGCGGCCGAATTGTCTTGTGGCTGATGCCAATGCGGGTCCAGCGGGTCTACGCCGAGGATGCCGAGCATGGCCCGCACCTGCCCGGCGATACCGCGGGCGCTTTCGGCGGCGCCCGCGTCGAGCGCCTTGTTGCCCTCGGTCACCAGGTTGTGAATTTCCGCGAGCGCCTTGGGGATTGCCAGATCGTTGTCGAGATGTTCGGCGAACGCGTCGGTCCATTTACCGACCGGGACATCGCCCGCGCGCTCGTGTACGCGATGTACGAAGGCCTCGATCCGCTGATAGGACTGCGCCGCGTCGTGCAGCGCCTTGTCCGAGTACTCCAGCATCGAGCGGTAGTGCGCGCTGCCCAGGTAGTACCGGAGTTCAACGGCCCGAACACGTTTGAGCACATTCGGCACCGAGAGCACGTTGCCGAGCGATTTGGACATCTTCTCCCCGCCCAGCGTCACCCAGCCGTTGTGCAACCAGTACCGGGCGAACCCGTCACCGGCCGCCTTGGACTGGGCGATCTCGTTCTCATGGTGCGGAAATACCAAATCCATTCCGCCGCAATGGATATCGAATTCCGCGCCCAGATAGAACTCGGCCATCGCGGAGCATTCCAGATGCCAGCCGGGGCGGCCGGGACCCCACGGCGACGGCCAGGTGGGCTCGCCGGGCTTGGCGGCCTTCCAGAGGGTGAAGTCGCGCGGATCGCGCTTACCCTTGCCCTCACTCTCGCCCTGGGCGACGTCATCGATCTTGAAGCCGGACAGCTTGCCGTAATCCGGATAGCTGAGCACGTCGAAATAGACATTGCCCTCGGAGGCGTATGCGTGCCCGCGCTCGATGAGCCGTTGCATCAAATCGATCATCTGGGTGATGTGACCCGTCGCACGGGGTTCCACCGATGGCGGCAACACACCGAGCGTGTCGTACGCATTGTCGAAGGCGCGCTCATAGGTGGCCGCCCACTCCCACCACGGCCGGCCCGCCTCGGCCGACTTGGACAGGACCTTGTCCTCGATATCGGTGACATTGCGGATGAACCACACGTCGTAGTCGTGCACCAGCAGCCACCGGCGCAATACGTCGAAGGCGACCCCGCTGCGCACATGCCCGATATGCGGTTCCCCCTGAACCGTTGCGCCACACAGATACACCGATGCACGGCCGGGGACCAGCGGCGCGAAATCGCGCAAGGTCCGCGTGTCGGTGTCAAACAGGCGCAGAGTCACGGGGGTTCATCCTAGCTGGTGGGAATGTTCGTCAACTGATCGGCTGAATAGTCCGGGTGGGCCGCGACCGGCGGGAATGCCGGGCGCGACAGGTCTTCAGCGACAGGAGTGCAGCAGCGCGGTGGCGACGGCGGCGACGCCCTCCCCGCGACCGGTCAGCCCGAGTCCGTCGGTGGTCGTTCCGGAAACCGAGACGGGCGCGCCGAGCAGCTCGCCCAACACCTGCTGCGCCTCGGCTCGACGCGGCCCTATCTTCGGCCGATTGCCGATGACCTGCACCGCGGCATTGACGATGCCGAAGCCCGCCTCCTCCAGCAGCCTTCGCACCTCTTTGAGCATCGCGGCGCCGGAGACGCCCGCCCACTCCGGCCGTCCGGTGCCGAATACCGCGCCGACATCGCCGAGTCCGGCGGCCGACAGGAGCGCGTCGCACAATGCGTGCGCGGCGACATCGCCGTCGGAATGGCCCGCGCAGCCGTCGTCACCGTCGAACAGCAGCCCGGCCATCCAGCAGGGACGGCCGGATTCGATCGGGTGCACGTCGCTGCCGATGCCGACCCGCATATCCGCCGCGGTCATGCGGTGTCCTTCTCGGCATGCCCGAGGGGCCCTGACTCGGTCATGCCAGGCCCGCCGTTCGCTCGTCGAGCAGCGCGTGCGCGAGCCGGAGGTCGAGCGGCGTGGTGATCTTGAAAGCCATCGGGTCGCCGGGGATGGTGTGCACCCGGGCGCCGAGCCGCTCGACCAGTCCCGCGTCATCGGTGGCGTTGGTATCGGTCGCGTACGCGGAACGCAACAGGCCGGCCGCGAAACCCTGCGGGGTTTGGATGGCGCGCAGCCCGGAACGATCCGGGGTGCCGGTCACCGCACCGGACTCGTCGACCGATTTGATGGTGTCGACCACCGGCAGCGCGGGCACGACGGCCGGATGACCCGCACGCAGTTCGGCCGCCACCCTGGCGATGAGTTCGGGCGGCGTCAGGGCGCGGGCGGCATCGTGGACCAGGAAGTACGCGGCTTCGGGCGCGGCGGCGATACCGGCGCGCACCGAATCGGTGCGCTCGGCCCCGCCGACCACCACGTCGACCGAATTCGTCTCGGGCAGCAGGGCAACCGCACTCGATACGAATTCGGGGGGAACCATCACGATGATCCGGTCGACCGCGCCGGAGGCGATCAGCCCGTCGACGGCCAGCCGGACCATAGGCGTGCCGCCGACTGCGACGAACGCTTTGGGTGCGGCTCCACCCAGGCGAACGCCGCGGCCGGCGGCAGGTACCAGTGCAACGACGAGATCGTCGCTGTCAGAACCGTTCACGGTCAGGAGGCCGCTGCGAGAACCTCGTCGAGCAGGGTCTCGGCCTTGCCGTCGTCGGTGCCCTCGGCGAGCGCGAGTTCACCGACGAGGATCTGACGGGCCTTGGCGAGCATCCGCTTCTCGCCCGCGGACAGGCCGCGATCCTGTTCGCGGCGCCACAGATCGCGAACGACCTCGGCAACCTTGTTCACATCGCCGGAGGCGAGCTTCTCGAGGTTGGCCTTGTAGCGGCGAGACCAGTTAGTCGGTTCTTCGGTGTGCGGCGCCCGCAGCACCTGGAAGACTCGATCGAGACCCTCCTGGCCGACGACGTCGCGCACGCCGACATATTCGGCGTTCTCCGCGGGAACGCGAACAGTCAGGTCACCTTGAGCGACCTTAAGGACCAGATACTCTTTTTGCTCACCCTTGATGGTGCGAGTCTCGATTGCTTCGATCAGCGCCGCTCCGTGGTGGGGGTAAACGACGGTGTCTCCGACCTTAAAAATCATGTGTCCCGTGCCCCTTTCGATGTTCACAGTTTAACATGCGACTCGGTAACGGCGCGATCAACTGTGCAGGTCAGGGCCACAACGAGGGCACCGAGGGGGTTGACAGAAGACGTACGGTGTGCATTCCGTTGTGCCAGAACGGGTTAGCCGAACGCCCACCGCGACACACCGATCGGCGACCCGACCAGCAGCGTCCCCGCAACCCCGCACCGGTCCGCCGAACCGTTATGGAATGGATGCACAGCGCGCGGCGGTGTCGTGCCCCCTCGACGCCGTTCGCCGCGCGGAGCGACGAATATGGCCATATACCACTCCCCCGACGCTCGGGTCGTTCGGTGAACTACTACGCTCCCTAGTTATTACCCTCCCAAGTGGAGTGAGCCCGGTCGACATGGAGGACAACCCGTGACTGCCCTGAATGCTGTGACCGCCTCTTCGGGGGCGCGGACGTCGAGGTGGCGTCGCATGGTGCCGGTTGCCGCGCTCGCCGCCGGCGCCGCTCTCGCACTGTCCGGCTGTGGTGCGGGCCAGATCTCACAGACCGCCAGTCAGGTCTCCGCGATCAACGGCAACACCGCCAACATCGGCAAGATCGCCCTGCGCAACGTGCACATCGTGTACCCGGCGGTGGCCGGCCCCGACTACACCAACGTCAAGGGCGGCAAGGCGCTCATCGCGCTGTCCATCGTCAACAACAGCGAATCCGTCGGCGACGAGCTGATCAGCGTCAAGACCGACCTCGGCGAGGTGAAGCTGACCCCGCCCGCCGGTAAGTCCGGCGTCGAGATCGAGCCCCAGCACACCCTCGTCGCCGCGAGCAAGGCGATGGCGCACACCGCCCCCGCGACCACCCCCGCCGCCCCGAGCACCACCCCGCATTCGGCCGCGTCCGAAAAGCCCGCCGACGACCCGGCCGCCAACCCGGCGCTGATCGAAATCACCGGACTGACCAGGGATATCACCCCGGGCCTCACCTACCAGGTGACGTTCAACTTCAAGCAGAACGGCACCGTCAACGTCCAGGTCCCGGTGGACGCGGGTCCGCTGTCCGCCCGCCAGGGCGATACGTCGGACAAGGCCGCCGCCGAGACCGGCGAACACAAGAGCGGACACTGACCCGAACTCCGAAACGGCTGTCGCACATGCGGCAGCCGTTTTCTTTTGCTGTCGGTACGGGTGCGTAAGGTGCGCCTGTGGCTAAGACCAAGCAGATCTTCCGCTGCTCCGCCTGTCGGCACGAGGTGGCCAAATGGGTGGGCAAGTGCCCCGACTGCGGGGCGTGGGGCACCGTGGAGGAGGTCGCCGTCTCGGCCGCGGCCGTCGCCGGTACCGGTGGCCGTAAGGCGATGCTGCCGAGTACCGCCGCCGCACCGATCTCGCGGATCGATTCACAGGTCACCAAGGCGAGGGCGACCGGTGTCGAGGAACTCGACCGGGTGCTCGGCGGCGGCGTCGTGCCCGGATCGGTGGTGTTGCTGTCCGGCGAGCCGGGTGTCGGAAAATCGACGCTGCTGCTGGAGGTGGCCCACCGCTGGGCGAAACAGCGCGAGGAGATCTCGCTCTACGTGACGGCGGAGGAGTCGGCCGGGCAGGTGCGGCTGCGCGCCGACCGGACCGGCGCGGTGCACGAAAGGGTCTATCTCGCAGCGGAATCCGATCTGTCGATCGTGCTCGGCCATGTCGAGCAGGTGCGGCCGACGCTGCTGGTCGTCGATTCGGTGCAGACCATGCTGGCCCCGGAGGTCGACGGCGTGATCGGCGGCGTCACCCAGGTGCGCGCGGTGACGGCCGCACTCACCGCGCTGGCCAAGGCGAGTGGGATCGCCGTGCTGCTGGTCGGGCACGTCACCAAGGACGGTGCCATCGCGGGCCCGCGCACACTGGAACACCTGGTGGATGTGGTGCTGCAGTTCGAGGGCGACAAGAATTCGACGCTGCGCATGGTGCGCGGCATCAAGAACCGCTTCGGCAGCGCCGATGAGGTCGGCTGCTTCGAACTGCACGACGACGGCATCCAGGGCGTCGCCGATCCGTCCGGGCTGTTTCTGCATCACCGCACCGAATCGGTGCCCGGCACCGCGGTCACGGTCGCGATGGACGGTAAACGACCGCTGGTGGCCGAGGTACAGGGGTTGACGGTGCACACCGAGATACCCTCGCCGCGCCGTGCGGTGAGCGGACTCGACTACAACCGGGTCGCCATGGTGCTGGCGGTGCTGCAGAGCCGGTGCCGGGTATTTCTCGGCAAGCACGATGTGTACGCGGCGACGGTCGGCGGCATGCGGCTCACCGAACCCGCCGCGGACCTCGCCGTCGCGCTCGCCGTGGCCAGCGCGGCGCGCGAGCGGGCGCTGCCCGCAGGCTGGGTGGTGCTCGGCGAGGTCGGGCTGGCGGGTGAGGTACGCCGGGTGACCGGTATTTCGCGCCGCCTGGCGGAGGCCGAAAGGCTGGGTTTCACAACGGCTTTGGTGCCGCCGGGTTGTGAGCGCAAGGGCATATCGATGAAGGTGCACGAGGTCGGCGATGTGCAGGCGGCGCTGCGCATGGCCGGGCTCGGCAAGAAGGGCAGGGACCCCGAGCCGCCGCAACCGGGCAGCCTGCTGGCCAAGCGAATCCGTCAACAGCACGAGACACTGCGCACGAAGGAAATCCTGAACCCGCGCCCGCCGAAGGTCCCCGAGGGTTTCGTCGACGAGGTGGATCCGGACGATCCGGGCCTGGCGGTCGAGGGCCCGATCGACGAGTTCTCGGCGCACAAGATGCGCAGGAACCGCCGTGAACAGATCGAGGACAACTTCCGCGAACTGCTCGAAGACCCTGATTTCTAGGCGATATTGAACGGCTCCGCCGAGCTGCGCACCGAACCCAATTGCGCGACAACGGCATACGCACCCGGCGGCACCGGGACGCGCTCACCCGCACAATTGGGCTGCGAGGTGGAGCCGGACCAGGTGACGGTGAACGCCGCCTGCTCGCCGCGGTTCAGCGTGCGCACATCCGCTTGACCGTCCGGATAGCAGTCGGTGCTCGACCACAGCCTGCGCGCACCGTCGAGGGTCTGCACCGAAACCTGCTGCAGGCCGGAACCCATATCGCGGGAGCAGGTCACCGACGAGATATTGGTGATGACGATGACGAACACCGGCTGCTCACCCACCTTGTAGGTGGGCTGCTCGACCGACACCTTCACCGCGAGCGATTGGTCGGGGCACTGTGCGGGCGGCGCCGAACTCGCGGTGGCGGACGCGCTGCTGCCGGAGGGCTTGGGCGTGCTCGAATCGCCGCTGGCGGAGGGTTTTCCGGAGGCGGCGTCGGCGGATTTGTTGGCGGGCTCGCCCGCCTTGCTCGCATCGGCCGCCTTGGCCGTCGTCGACGACGAGGTGGCCGCGCCCTTCGAATCGCCCGATGATCCACCGCGCGAGACCAGCAGAGCCAACCAGATCACCAGCGCGAGCGCGACCACCAACGCGGCGATCGCGAAAACGCGACGACGCCAGTAGATCTCCGGAGGCAGCGGTCCAGTGGGTTCCAGCACGACTCAACGGTAAGGGCACGATCGGGTGGAGCCACTCAGGGGCTCGGCGTGTCGGGGGAGGAAAACCGTGGCGTTGCGGGTACATTGCGGCCCGCACGCTGGGGAAATCCCGTCCAGCTCAGGCGAGTTCGCCGATATTGCCGACGACGCGGTGCAGCTGGACCTTGCCCTCGGCGAGTTTGTAAGTGACACAGGCGATCGCGCATTCGCCGGTGGCCACCCGCTGCGAGATGATCATCGACCGCTGCATGAGCAGCCTGCTGGTCTCGACGACATGCCTGGCCTCCAGCTCGTCGACGGTGGAAAGCCCCTCGCGCCTGCCGACCAGGATCGACGGCGTCACCCGCTCGACGACGCTGCGGATGAACCCGCCGGGCACCTCGCCGCCGTCCAGCGCGTCCAGCGTCGCCTTGACCGCGCCGCAGCTGTCGTGGCCGAGCACCACGATCAGCGGCACGTTGAGCACCTGGACGCCGTATTCGATCGACCCGAGCACCGAACTGTCCACCACGTGGCCCGCGGTGCGCACGACGAACATATCGCCGAGCCCCTGATCGAAGATCAGCTCGGCGGCGACGCGGGAGTCACCGCAGCCGAACAGCACCGCGGACGGGGATTGACCGCTGACGAGCTTCGCCCTGTCGGCCGCGCCTTGACTAGGATGCAGCAGTGCACCGCTGACGAAGCGTTCGTTGCCTTCCCTCAGGGACTTCCAGGCCGAGATCGGATTGGACTGCGACATATCGTCCATTGTGCACAACCCATCGGTTACCAGCGAGTTCGAACGGTTACGGGTCGGCTACCAGTCGCTGGCAGGCAGACGAAGGAGACGGTGAACGTGACGATCGATGCGGACGCGCTGCTCGACTGGTACGGCGCAACCGCACGTGATCTGCCGTGGCGCCGCCCCGGTGTCACGGCATGGCAGATCCTGATGAGCGAAATCATGTTGCAGCAAACACCGGTGGTCCGGGTGGAGCCGGTGTGGCGGGAGTGGGTGGCGCGCTGGCCGGTGCCATCCGCGATGGCGGCGTCCGCGCAGGGCGAGGTGCTGCGCGCCTGGGGCAAACTGGGCTATCCGCGCCGGGCGCTGCGGTTGCACGAGTGCGCGCGGGTGCTCGCCGAGCAACACGGCGACGAGGTGCCCGCCGATGTCGAGGTGCTGCTCGGGCTGCCCGGGATCGGTGCGTACACCGCCCGCGCCGTCGCCTGTTTCGCCTACGGTCAGCGAGTTCCGGTGGTGGACACCAACGTTCGCCGGGTGGTCGCGCGGGCGGTGCACGGACGCGCCGATGCGGGCAATCCGTCGGCCCGGGATCTCGTGGAGACCGAAGCGCTACTGCCGCAACCGATTTCCCGCGCGGCCAGGTTCTCGGCCGCGTTGATGGAGTTGGGCGCGCTGGTCTGCACCGCGCGCACGCCCGATTGCTCGAGCTGTCCGCTGCCCCGCTGCGCCTGGGTCGCCGCCGGTCGTCCGGTAGCCGAAAACACAAGGCGCACACAGAAATACGAGGGCACGGACCGGCAGGCGCGCGGTCGCCTGCTCGATGTGCTGCGCGCCGCGACCGGGCCGGTCGAGCGAATCCGCTTGGACCTGGCCTGGACTCGCGATCCGGGGCAGCGCGACCGGGCGCTGGACTCGCTGCTCGTCGACGGGTTGATCGAGCAGACCGCCGATGGGTTGTTCGCGCTCGCCGGCGAGGCTGGCCGAACCGAATAACCTACTCCCGCATAGCCTTCCGGCTTAATACAGCGGCACTCATCAACCGCCGAGTACGCGACCGAGGAACCGCTCGACCTCGGCGCGGTACCGCTCGGGCCGGTCATCGTGCACCAGATGCGCGGCTCCCGGCACGAACACGTATTCGGCGTCCGGATGCACCCGCGCCATCTCCCGCATCTGCCCCGGCGGCGTGATGCCGTATTCCCCCTCCAGCAGCAGCGCCGGAGCACGCAGCGATTTCCACTCGGACCAGAAGTCACGGCCGCCCCACTCCTCCGAGATATCCCGGAAGGTGGCGACCGAACCGTGCAGCCGATAGCCATCCGCTCCGCGCTCGAACGAATTCAGGAAATAGCGGCCCGCCACCGGGCCGAAATACGCCAGCACCGCGTCGTCATCCGGGAAGGGTTGCGGCCACGCCTCGATCATGGCCGCCCAGCCTGCGGCGGTGCGGCCGCGGAAATCGGGTGCGATGTCCTCGATCACCAGGGCGCGCACCCGCGCCGGATGGTGCGCCGCGAATACCCATCCGTGCAGCGCGCCCATCGAATGCCCGATGATCACCATGGGTTCGGCGATGGCCGCGGTGGCCGTTGCCAAATCGGCAACGAATGCCTCGGTGGTGAGTTCGTCGGGCGCCGGCCTGCCGTGCCCGGCCGCGTCGAAGGTGTGCACGTGGCCGTATCCACGCAGCCAGCCGAGCTGATCACGCCAGGTTCGGGCGCTGCCCATCAGCCCGTGCAGCAGCAGGATGGGCACGCCGGTTCCGCCTTCGTCATGCAACACCGGGCCGATTCTGCCAAGCCCGGCAATCCGGGTTCGTTTTCGCGTCGTATTGTCGAGATCATGGCAGTCGTCAAGATCAACGCGATCGAGGTTCCCGAAGGCGCTGGCCCCGAGCTGGAGCAGCGGTTCGCCCACCGGGCGCACGCGGTGGAGAATTCGCCGGGCTTCCTCGGCTTCCAGTTGCTCCGTCCGGTCGCCGGGGAGAGCCGGTACTTCGTTGTCACGCAGTGGGATTCGGAAGAGTCCTTCGCCGCATGGCGGGATGGTCCCGCGAAGGCCGCGCACGCGGGCAGCGATCGTAAGCCGGTGTCCACCGGAGCATCGCTGCTGGAATTCGAGGTCGTCATGGACGTCGCCGCGAAGCAGGCCTGATACTCCGGTACGAGATCGGATCGCTACCGCGGGCCGATCTCGGGCGAGGAATCCGGCGGCAGTGTCGGTGTCATGCCGCACACAGCCCTCTTCGCCCCGGCCACCCGCACCGACGAACCGCCGCCGCCCCGTTCGATATTGGTCGCCTTTCTGGCCCTGATGGCGGCGCTGGCCGCCGGGATCGGCGAAATGATCGAGCACATCGCGGCGGCGGTGATGCGCTCCGGCGCCGACTGGCCGGGCTTGGCCGTAGGCGTCGCGGTGCGGCTGGGGATCTATCTGGTGGTCTTCCTGGTCGCCGTGCGAATGACGCACGGCGCGCGATGGGCCCGAATCGCGCTGACCTTCGGCATCGGCGTGGTCGGCCTGGCCTCACTGATCGTGGAGCCGATCCGGAACCTGTTGTCCGCCAACGATATCGGAGCGTTGCTCGGCGGAATCACCGCGGATTCGGTGCTTGTCGCGCTGCTCAGGGCCGTCCATATCGTCGCGGTGCTGATCGCGATCCCCGCCATGTACCGCGGGGACGCCCACGACTATTTCGCCGCAATCGAGGCGAAACGCCCTGTCGAATAATGCGTTTCGAGTACCTGTCCGGCCCACCACACGGTGCGCCGGACAGGTGCGGCCCAATCAGGCGTCGAATGCCGCGTCGAGTTCGATATCGTCGACGCCGGCCAGCGCCTTACTCACCGGGCAGCCGGCCTTCGCCGCGGCGGCCGCCTCGGCGAACTGCGCGGCGTCGATGCCGGATGCCTTGCCGCGCACGGTCAGTTTGATCTTGCTGATCCGGAAGCCGCCCGCCGGGTCCGGACCGAGCGTCACGTCGGCGGTCACGTCCAGCCTCTCCGGCGTGCCGCCCGCATTGCCGATCTGCGCCGAGAGCGCCATCGCGTAGCAGGAGGAATGCGCCGCGGCGATCAGTTCCTCCGGGCTGGTGGTGCCGTCGGCATTGTCGGCGGCACGCTTGGGGAACGATACGTCGTACTTGCCGACCCCGGAGCTGGTCAGCTCGACCTGGCCGCCGCCCTCCTGCAGGGTGCCGGTCCAGGCGGTACGCGCGGTACGTGTTGGCATCACGGTCCTTTCGCCGATGATCGATTCAGCACGAACCTACCCGCGCCGGGCCGACTTGGCGCGCAGCTTCGGCCCATCAACCGGTGGTGAATCGGAATATGCTGTGCACCAGGCTATTCCGGATTGGTGATCCGAGCGAGCACGATGCCGCCGAGGATCAGTGACAGCGCCAGCAGGCGGCCCGCGCCGAGCGGATCCTTGTTGACGATCACGCCGAGCCCGATCGCGCCGACGGCCCCGATACCGGTGAAGATCGCGTACGCGGTACCGACCGGCAGGGTCTGCATGGCCCTGGACAGCAGGTAGACCGCGAGGCTCCCGAGCGCGAAGCAAAGGACGGTGGCCAGCGGGCGGGTGAAGTTCTCGGTCGGCTTGATGCTTTGCGACCAGACGATCTCGACCAGTCCGGCGATGCCGAGCACGACCCAGTTCATCTCAGTACTCCTTGGCGAGTTCGCGCACCGATTCCAGCGCGAGCGCGTAGGACTCGTCATGCTTGTCGCGCAGCTGCGCGAGATTCGGATCGGTGCGCGAATTGGCCAGTTCGGCGTGTACGAAAACGGCGTCGCGCACGGCGAAATGCCCGGCGAAGAAATCGCGCAGATAGCGTTCCTGATAGTCGAAGGGGGCCTTGGGTGCGCCGGGCGTGTACGCGCCGCCGCGGGCGGAAGCGACGACGAACCGCCGGTGCCCCAACGACATTCGCGGGAAGGTCACCTGGTCGAGCCAGGCCTTGAGGCTGGCCGGGATGGAGTAGTTGTACATCGGGGTGCCGATCAGGATGACGTCGGCGGCCAACAGTTCCGCCAACAATGGCTCGACGATCGCCCAGGCCGCCACCTGCTCCGGAGTTCGGGCCAGTTCGGGAAGTTTCGCGAGATCGGTGTGTCCCGCCGCGAGCACGGCATCGCACAGCGCGGTCCATCCCGGACCCACGAACGGCACCGGATCGGCCGCGACGTCGCGGTAAACGTATGTACCGCTTGGGTTTTCCGCACGCCAGGCGGCGGCGAAGGCCGCGCTCAGCTCGCGGCTGATGGATTCACGGCGGGCACTGGCGTCCAGGTGCAGCAGCGTGCTCATTCGGACAAGACCTCCATTAACCGAACATTGCGTCCACTTGATTGCGCACTCGACGATAAAGCAGAAGTGGACATATTGTCCACCTATTTGGAACTGCGCTAGAGTCGCGGCTATGGAATCCCGATCCGACCTGCTCACCGGCCTGCCCGCGAACCGGCGACCGGAGCGCGCGGACGCGGCGCGCAACCGGGCGAAGGTGCTCGCGGCGGCCGCCGAACTGTTTGCCGCCCGGGATCCGCGCACGGTGACGATGGATGACATCGCGAAGGCCGCCGGAGTCGGGCGCGGCACGCTGTACCGGCGCTATCCCGATACGAATTCGATCGCGGTCGCCCTCTTGGACGAGCACGAACGCGCATTGCAGGAGCGGCTGCTCGGCGGTGCGCCGCCGCTCGGCCCCGGGGCGTCGCCCGCCGAGCGACTGGCCGCCTTCTACGCCGCCATGGTCGAATTGTTGAGCGAGCACGCGGATCTGGTGCTCGGTGCGGAAACCGGCGGGGCACGCTTCGCGACCGGAGCGTACGGATTCTGGGCCGCGCATGTGCGAAGTCTCTTGGTGGCCGGTGGAATTCGGCAGCCGGATGCCATGGTCGACGCGCTGCTGGCGCCGTTGTCGGCGGAGGTTTTCAAACAGCAGCGGGCGCGGGGGTTGAGTCGGGAACAGATCGCCGCGGCTCTCGGCCGGATCGCCCGTTCTGTGCTGGCGGACTGAAGGAGCAAGCGCGGCAATCCCATTCGCGCAGGACATACGCGCAACGATTGCACCTGAAACGCACCGGACCCGGCGGCCACTAATCCGCCACACCCGCGACCTACCCAGAGGGTAACCGCTGTGTTCGCGGCGATCTTGCTCGAGCGCGCCATGATTGCTCCCGCCGAGCGCGGACCAGAACACGGCGAAACCGTTGCCACGGTGTGCGGCAACGGTTTCCAGCGAACCTGGCTCAGGACATATCCCGCACTCGGAACAGTGCCACGGTGCCGATTACGAACGCCGCCGCGTAAAGCGCCAGCACTACCAGCGATTCGGTGCGCGAAAGGATATCCAGCACACCCGGTGTGCCCGAGCCGGGCACGGTGCGCATCGCGCCCGCCAGCGATCCGGCCGCCGTGCCGGGCAGATGATCGGTGAGGAATTTGATGGGCGTGAAGATCCCTGCCACCCCTCGAAGCAGGTTCTCCACCACCAGCACCCAGACCAGGCCCAGTCCGACCGCGAGGGCGGGTCCGCGGGCGATCGCGCCGATCAACCCGCCGAGCAGCGTCCACATCCCGAGAATCGCGATACCGGTGCCGATCCCGAGCAATACCCGATGCAATGAGGGCAGCGCGAGCGCCTGCCCCTGGCTCGCGCCGATGACCGCGGCCACTCCGGTGTCGACCAGGAAAACCACGCAGACCAACCCGACGACGACCAGCGCGAGGCTCAATACCACCGCCCCGATGGCCGAGATGCGTGACGGTCCCTGGGTGAACACGGTTTTCCAAGTGCCCCAACCGAATCCGCTGCCGACCACGAGCGCGCCGAGCACCAGCATCAGCGCGCCGCCGAACATCGCCATGCCCTGGGTGAACACCTCGGGCACCGCGGTGGGCAACATCTGTTGCAGCAGTTGATCTTTCGGTAGTCCATTGGACATCCGGCCGGATTGCCCCGTGGTGTAGGCGAGGTAGTTGAACAGATAGGCGAACACCAGGTTCAACACCACCCAGACGCCGAGGACGATCCAGAACGCGGGCCACTTCCGCAGCCGCAGCAGTTCTGCCCGCGTGCTGGCCAACAGATCACGCCCGTTCATTTCGCTTCCTCCAATTGGGTCATCTCGAAAAAGACTTCTTCCAAGGACTTTTCGTCGATGCGCAGCTCGAAGAGCTCCGCGCCGGACTCGACGACGGCCCTGGCCACCGCCGGCGCGGTGGCGGTACCGGCATCGATGCGAATTCCATTGGCGGTCAAGAGCGCGGAATGGTCTCCGACCACCGAGCGAACGGCGGGAAAGGCGACCTCGAGTGGTTCGGCCCGCAGCAGTAGCGAAGCGGCGCCGCGCAATTCGCTGACCGTCGATTCGGCGATCAACCGGCCGTCGGAGATCACCCCGACCCGGTCGCAGATCTCCTGTACCTCGCTGAGCATGTGGCTGGACAGCAGCACCGTATGGCCGTCTGCGGCGAGAGTCGTTATCAGCTCCCGCATTTCGGCCATGCCCGCCGGGTCGAGACCATTGGTCGGCTCGTCCAGGATGAGCAGGTCGGGACGGCCGAGCAGGGCCGCGCCGACGCCGAGGCGCTGCTTCATCCCGAGGGAATAGGTGCGGAACGCGTCACCCGCGCGGTCGGCCAACCGCACCGCCGACAGCGCCGCCTCGACGTCCGCACCGCCGAGGCCGCGGTATTTCGCCAGGACCCGCAGGTTGTCCCGGCCGGACAGGTAGGGGTAGAAGCCGGGCCCCTCGATGAGTACGCCGACGCGCCGCAGCACGGCCGGATCCCCCGGCGTATGCCCGAGCACCGTCGCGGTGCCCGCGCTCGGCCGGATCAGACCGGCCAGCATGCGCAAGGTGGTCGTCTTACCGGCCCCGTTCGGCCCGAGGAAGCCGTAGATCTCGCCCGCCGCGACGCGCATATGTACCGCGTCGACGGCGGTGTGCGCGCCGTAGCGTTTGGTCAACCCGGTGGTGACCACGATGGAATCTGTCATGTGTCGAGAATCCGGCGAATACCCGACGGACACATCCGTCTCACCGCGATGTCGGACGTACGTAGCCAGGCGGACGCCATGAACGGGTCCGGCGCAATAGGCTGCATCTGTGAAGGTGCCAGGGTTGACGGGTAACTTGGTCGCGCGGGACTGGGGTGTTGCGCTGGTCGTCACGGTATTCGTGCTGGTGGGCGGTACTTTCGCGAACCGGCAGCCGCATGTGCACCACCTGGACTGGTACGGCTACCTGCTGCTGATCCTCGGCCCGGCCTCGCTGCTGTGGCGGCGCGCGCAGCCGGTGCCGGTGCTGTATTTCGCCTTCGGTATCTGCCTGGCCTACCTGATGGGCGGATACGGATACGGACCGCTGTTCGTGACCCTGGTCGTCTCATTCCTCACCGCGGGCGTCCTCGGATCCCGTTGGTGGAGTTACCCGCTCGTGCCGCTCGGTTTCCTATGCCTGGTGTGGCCGCTGCCGAAGCTGTTCGGCTACCCGGTGCATGCCGGGCTGGTCTCCGCGCTGCTGGCCTGGTTGACGGTGCTGGTCCTGATCGCCGAGGGCCTGCGGCAGCGCACGGCGGTCGTCGTCGCGCGCAGGCAGCGGGCCGAGGCCGCGCGCCGCGACGCCGAGGCGCAGCGCGAACGCCGGGCCAGCGAGGAGCGGCTCGCCATCGCGCGGGAGCTGCATGACGTACTGGCGCACAGCCTTTCGCTGATCAACGTGCAATCGTCGGTGGCGCTCGAACTGTTCGACCGCAAACCGCAGCAGGCGGCCGCGGCGCTGGCCGCGATCAAGACGGCGAGCAAGGAAGCGCTGGCCGAGGTGCACACGCTGCTACAGACCATCCGCACGGGCGCCGCCATGCCCGGTGTGGAAACCGAACCACCGCAACAGGTTCCGGAAAGCGAGGAACCGCGCGGGGCGCGTGTCTTCAGTCTGTTCGGGCGGGAATCGGCCGGGGCCGAACGGGATTCGGCGCCCGCCGCGAATCCGGATCCGCCGGTGCGCCCGGCCCCGCCGCTCGCTCCCGCGCCGAGCATCCATGACCTCGACACACTTTTGCAGCGCACCCGTGCGGCCGGGTTGGTGGTGAACACCCGCGTGGTCGGCGACCCGAGAAAATTGCCGAGCGTCATCGATGTGGCCGCGGCGCGGATCATCCAGGAATCGCTGACCAATGTGGTGCGGCACGCGCCCGGCGCGGCCGCGACGGTGACGGTGCGCTACGGCGCCGAATCCGTCGATATCACCGTCGACAACACCCGGCCGACCGAAACCCAGACGCGGACCGGCGCGGGCGGCGGCAACGGGATCATCGGCATGCGGGAGCGAACACACGCACTCGGCGGCGCGCTCACCGCCGGGCCGCGCCCGAGCGGCGGATTCCGGGTCGCGGCCCGGCTGCCCGCCGGTGACCCGAAGCGCAACGGCAATCCGGCCCCGGCGCAGGCGACCGCCATCGCCGATACGACCGCACCGCACGATGATTCGGCCACCTGAGGACGGAATACGGGAGAACGCGATGACGATTCGAGTGCTCGTCGCCGACGACCAGGCCCTGGTGCGCGGCGGATTCGTCGCGCTGCTCGACGCCCAGGACGATATCGAGGTGATCGGCGAGGCCGCCAACGGCGAACAGGCCGTGCGGCTCACCCGCAAACTCACCCCCGACGTAGTGCTGATGGACATCCGCATGCCGGTCCTGGACGGGCTGGCCGCGACCAGGATGATCGCCGAGGATCCGCATCTGTCCGCGGTGAAGGTCGTTGTGCTGACCACCTTCGAACTGGACGAGTACGTCTTCGAGGCAATGCGTTCCGGCGCAACGGGATTCCTGGTCAAACACACCGAACCCGCGGATCTGTTGCGGGCCGTCCGGGTGGTCGCCGCCGGTGACGCGCTGCTCTCGCCCGGCGTCACCCGCAGGCTGATCGCGGAATTCTCCGCACACGCCAAACAGCCGCCGCCCGCGGCCTTTTCGGAGCTCACCGACCGCGAGCGCGAGGTGATGACCCTCGTCGCCGAGGGCCTCACCAATGCGGAAATCGGTGAACGGCTCTATATGAGCCCGGCCACCGCCCGCACCCATGTCAGCCGCATCCTGATGAAGTTGAACGCCCGTGACCGCACGCAGCTGGTGGTCATGGCCTACGAATCCGGGCTGGTGCGGCCGGGCTGGCAATAACCCTCAGACGCCCGGATTCGCTTCGCGCCGTTCGGCTTCGGTGAACACCGGGCGCGGCGCACCCGCGGGCGCGGACTGCGCGCGGGACGAATACGCCGATGCGGCACGGAATGCCGCGCGTACCCCGCTCGGCGCTGCGGCATAGGTGATTGCCTGCCCCGGGGCGAAACCCATTCGGGTGCCGATGGCGACCGCGTCCATATTCGCGCCGAGGAACAGGAAGGTCCAGTTGTAGTCCCGCTCCTGCTGTTCGATCAGCTTGCGCACCGCCTCGTGCGTCCATTCCCGGCTGGAATTCTCGTGACCGTCGGTGAGCACGACGACGATGACGGTGCCGGGGCGCTCATGCTCCGGACGGCCGGCGAGTTCGGCGCCGACATCGGTGATCAGCTTGCCGACCGCGTCGTACAGCGCCGTCATGCCGCGCGGTTGCAGGTTCAGCGGCGGCACGTCCGCGATCGGGCGATTCGCGTACACCAGCTCGTATTCGGTGTCGAATTGGGCGAGCGTCACCGCGATGGTTTTCGGCTCGCCGCGCTGCTGTTCGATATATGCGGCGAAACCGCCCTCGGTATCGGATTTGATCTCCTGCATCGAACCGGACCGGTCGAGCAGAATGGCGATCAATGTGTGGTCTGGATTTGTCATATGCACCCCCGGTCGATTGTTGACCTCATCCACCGTACGCCCGGAAAACGTACGCGTCCGGACGTAGGCGAGACGACGACGCGCGGCCGATGTCCGCCTCGACCGCCGCGAGCAGGGTTGAGATATGAACATTTTCGACCATGTCACCTACCTTGCCGACCAGACCGGCTGGCACCCCTGGCCCTACTTCTGGATCTTCCCGCTGCTGTTCTGGACCACCTTCATCGTCCTCGCCATCGTGCTGCGCCGCCGATTCTGCTGGCGGGAAAGCGGAATCGGCGCGCTGCGAACGTCTTTCGCGCGCGGCGAGATCAGCGAGGACGAATACCGCAGCCGCCTCACGGTGCTGCGGGAAAAGCGCGGACCGGTAAAGGGCTGAGCGGTCGCACGGAATCGAAAGGCATATCCATGAGCATGCGATTCGGCATTATTCTCGTCCCGCGTTCCGGCCCCGAATGGGTCCGCGATACCCGGGCGGCCGAACACCAGGGCTACCACACCATTCTGCTGCCCGACACCCTGCACACCCCGTCGCCGCTGCCCTGCCTCGCCGCGGCCGCCGCGGCGACCACCGCTATTCGATTGCGGCCCAACGTTCTTGCGGCGCCTTTCCGCGATATCGCTGGCACCGTACGCGAAGTGGCTGCCCTGCAACTACTTTCGACCGGCCGCTTCGAACTGGGCATCGGCGTCGGCCGACCGGATGCCGCCGCCGAGGCCGAAAAACTGGGCCGCCCTTGGGGTACCGCCGCCGAGCGCCGGACACTGCTGTTCGAGACGGTGGCCGCGGTACGTGCGTCGGTCCAGCCGCCGCCACCGGTCGTCATCGCGGCGAGCGGCCCGAAAATGCTGGCCGCGGCCGCCGCCATCGCCGACCGGATCCTGTTGGCCGCCGGTCCCGAGTCCACCGAACAGAACCTGGCCGATATGGTCCGCATCGTCCGCGACCACACCGACCGCGATATCCGCTTCACCAGCCAACTGATCGGCATCGGCGACCAACTGCCGTACTGGACGGCCAACCGCCTCGGCCACACCCCGGCCGGATTGCGCGCCGCAGGCGCGGCGGGCCTACTCCCGCCCGACCCAGCCGACGCCATCGAAATCCTCGAATTCCACCGCGACAAATACGCCATCGACGAACTCCTCGTCCCCGCCGAACTATCCCCCGCCTTCACCCCAATCCTCGACCACTATCGGTGACCGCCGACCCGACAGCGCCTAGCTTCCCGCGCTGACAAGTGCATGCGCGGGAAGCTGAAAGCTACACGGGAACACCGTCATCCGGGCGCCGCACGCCCAGCCGAGGCGATCCAGTCGTCGCAGCGACACAACCACCCGCCCAACGTCCAGCCACCGCACCTCAGCTTGCGCACAACGTTCTGGTTCCGCATTGACTGTCGCTGGCTCGGGAAGCTGAAAGCTATGCGAGGATGGCGTCACCTGTTCGTCGAATGGTGTTCGGCGGCAAACGCACCGGGAGTGCAGCCCGCTCGGGTGGTGAAGAACTTCGCGAAGTTGGCGGCATCGTCGAAGCCGACGCGGCGGGCGCATTCGGCGACCGAGATATCGGAGTGTGCCAGTAGTCTTTTGGCCTCCAAGACCACCCGGCTATCGATGTACTGCTTGGCGCCGATGCCGACAGCGTGCTGGGTGGCGCGGGTGACGGTTCGGGGTGAATATCCCAAACGTTCGGCGTACCAGGACAGTTCACGTGTCTGCCGGTGGTACTTCTCGACTTCCAGCGCGAAGTCCGCGAAAGTTCCTTCGGCGGTTTGCATTTCGTTAGCTGATTGGCCGATACGTAACAGCAGCGCCTCCAGCAGGTTGTGCAGAATCGGCGCGGTGGCCGGGCTGGGCGGTGCGCCGAATTCCCGGCGCAGATGTTCGGCGGCGGTCCGGACCAGCCCGGTGTCGGCGCCGAGCGCCCAACGGACGGGGCCGAGCGGCCCAGCGGCGGGCACCGCCACCAGCTCCGGCCGGAACAACACGATGACGCCCTGGCAGTCGGCGATATCGTCCCAGCGGTGCAGCCAGCCGGGCCGGATCCACACCGCGACAC
Organism: Nocardia sp. JCM 34519.1; assembly: GCF_020361265.1. Taxonomy (NCBI): domain Bacteria; kingdom Bacillati; phylum Actinomycetota; class Actinomycetes; order Mycobacteriales; family Nocardiaceae; genus Nocardia; species Nocardia sp. JCM 34519.1. The sequence goes on along the minus strand of NZ_JAIRBR010000006.1, from coordinate 1,367 downwards.
CGGCCTCGATCGAGTGCCGGTCGAAATCCACCGCGACCGCACCTCGGCCCGCCGTCACTATTCCGAGCACGTGAAAGTCGGCCCGTTGCAGCGGCGGCACCAATGCTCCCGCTGGCATACCGCGCAATTCGGCGAAGCTCAGCACCTCCACCCCGGCGGCACCACTGTGTTCAGGCTGGTAGCACAGATTGCGTATCGAACCCGCTTGTCCGTTTTTCACCATGACAAACCGGAAACTTACCTCGTGACGCCCGGCCGGGCCACCTAACGTCGATGACGAGGAAAGGAATATCCGATGCGCGAACAGACAATACGGCCGATACCAGTCGACGGTGGCGTTCTTCCGGTGAATATCACTGCGGGGCAAGGTGTTACGGCAATCTTACTGCACTACTGGGGTGGTTCGCACCGCACCTTCACCCCGGTGATCGAACGGCTGTCGCCGGAGATCGGCACGGTGACCTTCGACCACCGCGGGTGGGGCGCGTCCCGCCGACTGCCCGGCCCGTACGACCTCACCCAGCTCGCCGGGGATGTCCTGCGCGTCGTAGCCGAACTCGGGCTCACCGACTACGTCCTGGTCGGCCATTCGATGGGCGGCAAGGTCGCCCAACTCGTCGCCGCCCGCCGCCCCGCCGGGCTGACCGGCGTGGTGCTCATCGCACCCGGTCCGCCCCGTCCCGCGAACGTGACTCCCGAAGCACAGCAGGCACTTTCGCACGCCTACGACAGCGCGCAGACGGTCGCCGCGGCCATCGACCACGCCCTGACCCACCGCCCGCTCACCGAAACCCAACGCGCCCAAGTGATTTCCGACAGCCTTGCCGCGACACCGGCGGCCCGGCTCGCTTGGCCGCTGCACGGCATCGCCGCCGATATCAGCACCGAGGTGGCCGAAATCGACCTCCCCGTAATGGTTCTGGCGGGCGAATACGACGGCGTCGAACCGCCCGCGACGCTCGCGACACACCTGCTGCCGCTTATCCCCCAAGCCACCATGCGGGTCGTGCGCGACACCGGACACCTCTTGCCGCTCGAGGCCCCCGACGCGATCGCGACGGCGATCACCCAATTCGCCCGCCAGCAGACCGACCGCCGGTTGCCGACCAACTGAAATAGCGAAATCCCCTCTCCGCCATGCGAAGAGGGGATTTCGGCTAGCTGGGATCTACTCCCCGGAGGCCGCCTGAGCGTCACCGGCGAGCGCCGCGACCGGCTTGTCCTCGACCGGCTCCGACTTGGTCAGCTTGGCCTTGCCGGTGAAGGTGAACTTGGCGTCCTCGCCAGCACCCTCGCCGTTCCAGCCTTCGACGTCGACGGTGATGGTTTGGCCTGCGCCGATTTCGCCGAAGAGGATCTTTTCGGAG
>NZ_JAIRBR010000055.1:0-556 GCF_020361265.1 Nocardia sp. JCM 34519.1 | reverse complement strand
TGATACAGGCCAACAACATCCACGACCTTCTCGACGAACAACGGGTCGGTGGAGATCTTGAACCCGTCGCTGAGATGCGGTTTCAGCTCGAACCGCCGCCAGATCCGCCCCACCGTCGATTTCGACAGCCCGGTCCGCTCCGCCATCGACGACCGCGACCAATGCGTGGCATCGGAGGGGACCTGCTCCAGGGTCATCTCCACCACTTGCTGCACCTGATCCAGCAGGATCGACGGCGGCCGGCCGGGTCTTGGTTCATCGGCCAGGCCCGCCAACCCGTACTCGATGAAACGGCCCCGCCACTTACGCACCGTCATCGCCGACACACCCACCTCGGCCGCCACGTGGGTATTGAACGCACCCGGTTCGGCGCAGGCCAGCACGATCCGGCACCGCAACGCATACGCCTGCGTCGACGTCGCCGCCCGCGCGCCCCGCATCAATTCCCGACGCTGAGCCTCGGTCACCACCAAATCCGGACCCGACCTCGGCCTACCAGTCCTCACCACCGCCGAATCCTATAATTAGGCAACGAATTTCAGGCGCAGAACACTAG
>NZ_JAIRBR010000054.1:0-600 GCF_020361265.1 Nocardia sp. JCM 34519.1 | reverse complement strand
GATGTTCGAGAGGTTCACCGACCGCGCGAGGCGTGTCGTTGTCCTGGCCCAGGAAGAGGCCCGGATGCTCAACCACAACTACATCGGTACCGAGCACATCCTGCTGGGGCTGATTCATGAGGGTGAGGGTGTCGCGGCCAAGTCGTTGGAGTCGCTCGGCATTTCGCTGGAGGGTGTCCGTAGTCAGGTGGAGGAGATTATCGGGCAGGGTCAGCAGGCTCCGTCCGGTCATATCCCGTTCACCCCGCGGGCGAAGAAGGTGCTGGAGCTGAGTCTGCGGGAGGCGTTGCAGCTGGGCCACAACTACATCGGTACCGAGCATATTCTGCTGGGCCTGATCCGTGAGGGTGAGGGTGTGGCGGCGCAGGTGCTGGTGAAGTTGGGGGCGGATCTGAATCGTGTGCGCCAGCAAGTGATTCAGTTGCTGTCCGGGTATCAGGGTAAGGAGCCGGTCGAATCCGGTTCGCGCGGTGAGGCGGGCACCCCGTCCACGTCGCTGGTGCTCGACCAGTTCGGCCGCAACCTGACCCAGGCGGCGTTGGAGGGCAAGCTGGATCCGGTGATCGGCCGTTCGAAGGAGATCGAGCGGGTCATGCAGGT
>NZ_JAIRBR010000005.1:0-493269 GCF_020361265.1 Nocardia sp. JCM 34519.1 | reverse complement strand
CTGGCAAGGCGGAGGAGGAGCCGATACCGGGGTTGTATCGGCGACGACGACAACGCGGCCAGGCGGCGAGCTGGACCACGGAGGCATCCGGCCGGACTTCGAGGACAGGCCCTACGGTTCCAACGGGATCGGTTGGGTGTCGTGCACCTGCTGGAAGATCACCGAACTGCGGAAGCCGGCCACCTCGCGGCGTTTGCTGAGCCGGTCGACCAGGAATCCGTGCAGGCGGTCCAGGTCCTGCACCGCGACGTGCAGCAGGAAATCGTGCTCACCCGACAGCACGAATACGCTCAGCACCTCGCGGAACGCGGCCGCCGCCTGCTGGAACGAATCGATCATGGCCGCACTCTGCGGGCGCACCTGCACCAGCACCATCGCCTGCACCCGGCGATTCAGCGCGGCGGGATCGATCTCGGCGTGATAGCCGCGGATCACGCCGCGGCGGGTCAGCGTGCGCACCCGTTCGAGACAGGTCGATGCGGCGATGCCGACCCGGCGGGCCAACTCCCGATTCGACTGCCGCGCATCTGCTTGGAGTAGGCCGATGATTTCCGAATCAAGTTCATCCACAACCGAATTCTGCCGCCGATTTCGGCCGAACGTTCGGTGAATGGCGCGATCGGCCGTCCGAATGGTTACGTTTATCAGGTCTGCCGCCGCGATCGGCAGACCGCGCCGGGTACCGATCGGCCACGGGCCCACCTCTCCCTCAGCCGATCGGCCACCCTCGGCATCGTGGCCGGCCGCCGATTCGCCCTCGGCGGCCGCGCCACCCCACGGGTACGCGCCAAGGAGGTTTCCAGTGAGCACACAGCACAGTTATGACGAGATCGCCGCGGCGTACACGGACCGTTTCCAGCACGAGCTGCGCGGCAAACCGCTGGACCGGGCCCTGCTCGACGTATTCGCGAGCGAGGTGGAGTTCACCCACCCGATCGCCGATATCGGTTGCGGCCCCGGGCATATCGCGCGCTACCTGAACGATCTGGGGCTGTTCACGATCGGCGTCGATCTCTCGCCGCGGATGATCGAGATCGCCGCGGCGACGCATCCCGGCATCGAATTCCGCACGGGTGATATGCGCAAGCTCGACCTCGCCGACCATACGTTCGGCGGGCTGGTCGCCTTCTACTCGATCATCCATGTGAGTCCGGCCGATCTGCCGGTCGCCTTCGCCGAATTCTTCCGCGTGTTGCGACCGGGAGCGCCGCTGCTGCTGTCCTTCCACATCGGCGACGAGGTGCGCCATCTCGACGAGATGCTCGGCCACGCCGTCGACCTGGATTTCCACTTCTATCCGCGGCCGATGATCGAATCACTGCTCACCGCCGCCGGTTTCGAGATCACCGCGACGCTGGAACGCGCGCATTACCCGACCGAGGTGGCCACCACCCGGGTCTATATTCACTGCCGGGCGTAGCCCGTCCGCAGCCCGCGCCGGGCCGAGCTCCTGCGCGAGGCACTCGCCTACCTCTATGCCCGCCGTCCGGCCTGACCCGAAAATCTTTCGACAGCAATCGGCCTCGCGTATACCGTCGCCGACCATGCGGACCGACACATTGCGCCTGCGACCGCTGCGGCCCGAGGACGAGGCGGTGGTGCGCGCCGCACAACTCGCGCTCGGGCAGGAGGTTTTCACCTTCGCGCTCGGACTCGAACCGGGGCTCGGCTGGGCCGACTATCTGACGCGGCTCGAGCACAATCGCCGGGGTATCGACCTGCCGGACGGCATGGTGGCGTCCACCTTCCTCGCCGCCGTCGTCGACGGCGAGATCGTCGGTCGCACCTCGATCCGGCACGAGCTCACCGATTCGCTGCGCCGCGACGGCGGCCACATCGGTTACGCGGTGATCAGGGAGCACCGGCGGCGCGGCTACGGGCGGGCGATCCTGCGGCAGAGCATCGTCATCGCGCGCCGCCTCGGCATCGAACGCATCCTGGTCACCTGCGACGACAGCAATATCGGCTCCGCGAAGATCATCGAATCATGTGGTGGCACACTGGATTCCGTGGTAGCCCGGGCCGACGGCAGACCCACCCGCCGCTACTGGATCGACTGACCGCGGCGAGTAGACTCGGTGGAGGCGAATGTTGCCGTTGGGTACGGGAGTACACGATGGACGCACATATCGGCTATCGCCGGGTTTACGACCCGGTCGCACCCTCGGACGGAACACGGGTGCTCGTAGACCGCGTCTGGCCGCGCGGCCTGCGGCGCGGTGACGAGCGGCTCGGCGAATGGTTGCGCGATATCGCGCCGTCGACCGAGCTTCGGCAGTGGTACGGGCATCGGCCGGACCGGTTCGCCGAATTCGAGCGGCGCTACCGGGACGAGCTGACGCGACCCGATCGCCGGGATTCCGTGCGGCGGCTGCGCGAACTCGCGGCGGCCGGTCCGCTGACGCTGGTGACCGCGACCAAGGATGCCGACCACAGCCAGGCGGCGGTACTGGCGCGATGGTTGAAGGCCCAGTATCGCGCAGCGATGCCATGAGGGGTGGTGGTCGGGCGACGGGTGGGCTAGCCCGCTTCGGGAGTCGCCGAGCGCACCCTCGCGAAGTCGCCGAGCGGTAGCCGGATGGCGCGGTAGCGGTCGAGGATCTTCTTCACGGCATCGGTTACCGGAGGCTCCTCGGTGAGCTCCAGCCAGCCGTGCGCGTCGTGCGCGCGTAGTCGGATCGGTTCGGGGGCGGTGACCCGGACGACGAAGTTGAACTGCCTGGCCGGGATGTCCTCGGCCGACGGATAGTCGAATTGCCCTAGGTAGGTGGAGATTTCGGCCGCCACCAGCCCGGTTTCCTGGGTCACCGCGCGGATCAGCGCCCGATCGATGGATTCACCGGATTCGATCTCGCACCCGGGTGGCTCCCAGATACCGCCCGGACAATCGGATTCCGGGCGGCGCAGTAGCAGTACGCAATCGCCGTACTCGACGATGGCGCCGACGACGAGCCGCTGGATCTCATCGCGTTCCGCGCCCGCGATCAGATGCCGCAGCAGTGACTGGTCCACCATCGGTTTCATCCCTTTCGCGACGGACAGCAACGAATGGGTAACCCGTTGCGGTCGGCCGCATTTCCTCGAATCCGCGTTCGAAATCTTATCCACCGATCGGCGGCCTGTCACGGAAATCGGTTCTGAACTGGGAATCTTCAGATTGGAACTATCTGGACGACAGGTATACTGCGAACCTGGCGCGTACCGGCAGTACCGGCTATCTGTTTGCTGGGCAGCGGGCAGCAAACCTCGAAATCGGTTGCCGTACCGCCGAATACGGCAATCGCCCGGGTGTATCCCGGGCGATTGCCGTGCGGGAGGCGGCGGCTCAGAGGTTCAACATTCCCGGCCAGGCCGTCGACCAAGGCGTGTGCGGACGATCACAGCGCCAGATGGTGACATCGCGGGTGACATCCGGAAAACCGAGCCTGGAATCCACCCGCCCGATCGGTGTCACCGAATCGAAGTGCTTGCGCAGCTCGTCCTGTGAGCCGCCGACCCACAGCACCGTCGTCGCGGTATCCGGCGGTGTGCCGAAGTAACCGAATCCGCGGTTCGGGCTGTAGATCGCGGGCAGACCGTAGCGGCCGCGCTGCACGTCCAAAGCGCTTGCCTGCCAATAGTTGTCGGTGATGACCACCGCATGCTCGCGGTCGGCGGCAGGCAGCGCCGAATAGGCGGCCGCTGTGCCTTCGCGCAGCTCCGGCCAGCCGAATTTGCCGTACAGCCCGATCTGCAGGCCCGCCGTCTGGTCCGAATCAGGTTGACGCAATTCGGATTCCGGCTTCAGCGGCAGTAAGAGCACCACGACCACGGCCGAGGTGACCGTGAGCGCGATCGAGAAGAACCGCCGCCAGCGCGCCGGTTTGCGCGTCCACCAGACCGCGCCCGCCGCCATCACCGCGGCGTAGCAGCCGACCACGTAGTACGGCCTGCCGTTGGTGGCGACGAACGCGACGACCACCAGCAACTGCACCGGGGCGAGAAAACGATAGGGCCGCAACGGTTCCCAGCGAAACAGCGCGATGAGCCCGGTCACCAGCAGGAATACGCCGAGACCGCCCGCCGAGATGAGCGCGATCGGCACGAAGAGGACCCGCCCGCCGATCCCCGACTGTTCCGCGGCCACCTGGGCGGTCATGCCCAGTTGCGGCCAGCCGTGCCGGGCCTGCCAGACGAGCGTCGGCACCGTCGCCGCCAGGGTGATCGCCCCACCGGCCCACAGCAGCGGGCGGCGCAGCAATTCGCGTGGCCCACAGGCGAATACGCTGAGCACAACGGCGATCCAGAACGCCGGAATCAGCCACTTCACCTGCATATCGACCGCGGTGACGATCCCCGCCCACAGCAGCAGCACATCGTGCCTGGTGCGCACCCAGCGGATCAACAGCCAGGTGATCGGCACCCAGAGCGCGGAATCGATGACGTTGGTTGATAATTGGGCGCCTTGGAGAAGCAGGAAAGGCGAGGTCGCGTACGCGGCCGCGGCGAGCACCTGGGCAGTGCGCGAGCCGCCGAACTCCCGCGCGATCAACGCGCTGAAGACGATGGCGGCCAGCGTCACCAGCACCGCCGGAAGACGCAGCGCCACAAGCGATCCCGATGCCAGCTCATCCATCAGCCGAGCGATCAGCGGCAGCACCGGACCCTGATCGGCATAGCCGAAGCTCAATCTGTGCCCGGCGGCGACGAAATACATTTCGTCGCCGAAGAATCCGTATCGGCCGCTGGAGAACAGCAGCGCGACGGCGCTCAGGCCCAGTAGTACGCCGACACCGAGGTAGGCGAAGGGCGGGCGCGCGGTCGCGGTATTCCCTTGCACCGCTTCCATTTCCAGCGTCTCGGTCACGACAGTTCCTCCTCCCGGACCGCCGGCCCCCGGCGACCCTCCTCGATTTCGGCCTCCCCGCGGGTGGCGAGGTCGTAGACGCGGCACAGATGCGCGGAGTATTCGGCCATGTCGAAATCCGGATAGCGGACGGCCCTGCTGCCCGCACCGTCGATCGAGTCCCGGATGGATCTCGCCATCAGCTTCGGGTCGAATTCGCCGAATTCGCCGCTGCGCTGGCCTTCGCGCAGCAACTCCGCGAGCGGTTCGATCACGTCCCGCTCCTCATTGCTGCCGTCGAAAACCGGTGAGCCGTCCGGCTTGCGAAAGTTGATCGCCACCGCGACCATCGCGCCGATGTGCTTACGGTTCTCGTCGATGTAGCGCAGGTTCGATTCCAGGTAGACGCGCAGCCGGTTGCGCGCGCCCGTCTGAGCCTCGATGAGCGGGACCATGTACTCCGCGCCCGCCACGAACAGCTGCACGACCAGCTCGGTCATCAACTCGTCTTTACCCGCGAAGTGGTAGGAGATGACGCCCTTGGAGATCCCCGCACGCTCGGCGATCCGGGCCAGCGACGCATTCCCGTAGCCGACCTCGGAGATCACCTCGACCGCCGCCGCGATGATCTGCTTACGCCGAGCCGCCTCGATGAACGACCTCCGTTGGCCATCCGACCCATTTTCTGACCGCACGGCCAAAATTTAACACACCCGGCCAGAGTCCTGCGAGGCCATATTTTCGTGGGCGGCCGGGCGGCGGAACCGGACCGGTCGCCGCGTTCTCGCACGGGCGGTACCGGGAGATGGCAAGATGCGCACCGCATCGACCGATGCGCCGACCCGAATGAAGGAGACTCTGACCGGTGAGCAACGAAGTGCGGGGAAAGCGGAACTACGGCAGGATCGACCGAGCCAGCCGGATACTAAGGGGCGCAGCGATTTTCGCGACCACCGTCGGCGCGGTCGCATTCGCGGCGGGCGGTGCGGGCGCGGTCGAGCGGCCGGCGCTCACCGGTGTCAGCGTTCCCGGCTGCCAGGATCCGAAGGCCGGTCAGCCCAACGGCAAACAGTGGCCCGCCGAACCGGCGCTCACCGTCGATCAAGGCGCCCAGTACACCGCGACCCTCGAAACCAGCTGCGGGACAGTCACGATCGCGCTCGACGCGGCCAAGGCGCCGCATACGGTGAACTCGTTCGCCTTCCTGTCCGGCGAGAACTACTTCGACCACACCCGCTGCCACCGGCTCACCACCCAGGGGATCTACGTGCTGCAGTGCGGCGATCCGACCGCCACCGGAACGGGCGGCCCCGGCTACCGGTTCGCGGATGAGAACCTGCAGGGGGCCACCTACCCGGCGGGCACCGTCGCCATGGCCAACTCCGGGCCCGACACCAACGGCAGCCAGTTCTTCCTGGTGTACAAGGACACCCAATTGCCGCCCAACTACACGCCTTTCGGCAAGGTCACCGCCGGTCTCGACATCCTGCAGAACATCGCGAACGCCGGCGTCCAGGGCGGCGGCGCCGACGGTGCGCCGGCGGTGGATGTCTCGCTGGATTCGGTTGCCACGGCCCGCAATTAGCGAATGCCGCGCCGGGCGGCGGCTATCGCGGCCCGGCGCTCATTTGCCCGGTTTCAGCGGGAAGGTGTCGGATCCGTTGTCCCCGGCCGGAATTACCGGGATCACCACCGACGACGGATGCTGCGCGTCTCGGTACACCGTCTGTGTTGCGGGTTGGGTACGTGCGCTGTCACCGAAACGCTCCCCCGTATTGGGATTCGGCGCGTACTGCGGATAATCGCTACTCGACACCGCCACCCTGATCCGGTCACCGGCCTTGAATTGGTAACTGGTAGGCCAGATCTTGATCGTGAACTGATATGGCTTACCCGGCTCGATCGGCGTCGGATCGCTCAGCGAATCACGGAACGCGGCCCGCAGGATGCCATTGTTCAAATTCACCGCCGATCCATCCGGCGTCACAACCTCCAGCCGCGCAACGAAATCCGTATCCGGCGCCGTGGAAGACGCCCACAGCTTCACCGTGACCGGACCCGTCACCTCGGTATCGGCGGTGAGCGGATCGGTGGTGTAGGTCAATACATCCGAACGCTGTTCGGCCGCGGCCTGATCGAACGGACCCTGCGGACCCTCGCCGACCCCGCAGCAGGAATGCCCGCCGACGCTCGGCACCGGTGTCGCCGGGTCGTAGAGGTAGCGGTCGGAGCCGGTGCCGGTCGGGGCCTGGGTGACGAGTTTGCCGACCCGGCCGGCGGGTCCGTTGACGCCGCTGTCCTGGAAGAAGTATTCGGTCCATTTCGTTTGCGGCAGCGGCCAACTCGGCGCGGACTTCCACTTGTTCGCACCCATCACGTAATAGTCGACGCGCGGCTTACCCGCGACACCGTTGTCCACGCCCTTCAGGAAGTGGTCGTACCAGGCCAACATCAGCTCGTTGATCGGGCTGTCGGCCACCGGGCCGAGGTTCTCCAGCCGCGGCGCGATGGTGGAACTCTTTCTGCCCCAACCCAAATGATCCCAGGGCCCGATGACGAGCCGCTGATTCGCCTTGGCCTCCTGGCTTCCGCCGCGATCGGCCATTCCGGTGAAGTTCTCCACGCCGCCCGCCAGGAACGCGTCGTACCAGCCCTCCATATCCAGTACGGGCACTTTGACGTTCTGATAGCGGTCGCGAATGCTCCACTGCTTCCAGTAATCGTCGCGAGTCGAGTTGCGGATCCAGTCGTAAAACCACGGCGCGACAGCCGGATTCGAGGGCTGCAACGGCGGAAAGTCTTTGTACGGCCGGAAATTCATCCAGGAGGTGGCATCGGCGATGCCCGCGGTGATCTGGTCGGCGGCCGCCTGGTCCTTGCGCTGCTGCGCGGCCTCCAGCCCGATGGTGCCCATGGCCCACGGCTCGATGAAGGCCAGGCGGTACGCGCCGCCCTCGTAGGTCCAGCCGTCGTAGTAGTCCGAGGCGGTATTGGCGGGCACGATGGTGGTCAGATGCGGCGGGGTCTCGGTGGCGGCGAGCCATTGCGTGGCACCGACATACGACGAGCCGTACATGCCGACCTTGCCGTTGGCGCCGGGCAACTGCGCGGCCCACTCGACCGTGTCGTAGCCGTCGTGCTGATCGTTGCCGAATTCGCTGAAGACGCCATCGGATTTGCCGAGTCCGCGCACGTCCTGGATGACGACGAGGTAGCAGTGCGAGGCGAACCAGTCCGGGGTGCGGTACCGCGACGGCTGCACCTGGGCGGCGGATTTGCCGTACTGGGTGCGCATCAGGATCACCGGCACCGGCTGATCGGTTTTCGGCCGATAGACATCGGCCCGCAGCACAACGCCGTCACGCATGGTGGCGGGCACATCCTGCTGCTTTTCGACCGCGCAGTCACCGCGATCGGTATCCGGCGGCCACGCCGCGGCCTGCGTCGTCGTGGGTGAGCTCGTGCCGGTGTTCTTCGAATCCCCCGAAGAACAGCCGATGACCAGCAGGCCGACGCACCCGAGCGCGGTGAGCAATCGGACCGTGCCGATAGCGGATCGAGACAAGGCGATACACCTCCATCGGAGGCGATACCGGACCCTGCAAAGCGCCTCCGCCGCAATGATGGTATCAGTTCTTGATCATGGCGCGATGCGCTCGATGACCCCAATACTGTTGGCTCCGTGCGGCGTTGACCAGGTCCGTATTCGCCGACCCGGCCGCCGCGGGTGTCAGGGAGGAAGGCGGCGGCCGAGTCGGCACCCCCGTGATCCCGCCGCCGACGGGGCAGACGTCGGGCGAAATCACGAACGGCTCAGCTAACTATTAGCTATCTTCGCCGATATTCCCAGAGAACCATATGGCGCCCCGCATCACAATGAGATACAGATCACATTCGTGACTTCGCATCCATTCACGGGCGAGCCGATACCACACGAATCCGATTTCCCGACAACGCGATTCGGGCTCGACACGGCGGTGTCCGCGCACGGATGCCCGATGGTCCGTCGACGAAACCGCCCACCGACCCGCGCACGGTCGGAGCGATGCGGAGGTACATCTAACCGTCGAAGCGGTATTCGGTACCGCGCCGCCAGCCCGGATCACCCGCGCGCACGAAGCCCGCCCAGCGGCTGCGCATCTCGTACACCAGTTCGCCCGGTCGCTGCCCGCACAGCATCGGCGCCGCCGCCCATGCCGCCGCGTCACCGAGTACGAAGGGCAACTCGATGCCGTGGCACGCGCCGAACGGACTGTCCGGCGGGCACCAGTCGAATCGATATCGCCACGGCGCCGCTCCCCCGGCGGCCAGCGAATCCGACAGCCTCGGCAGCGAATCGGTGAAGAACCGGGCGGTGGCGGCCGCGATCGCCGCGGGCTCGCCCGCGAAGAATCCGGCCCCTTCGTCCCGGTTCGTGCCCGCCAGCACGTCTACGTCGGTGCGCGGCACGGTCAACAGATCCGCGGGCACCAGATCGCCGTCGGCGACCAACTGGAACGGCGGGGTCGCCCCGGACCACCGGGCCGCAACCGCGTCCTGCGCCGCCAGAAGCGCAGCGACCGGAACCCGCCGCAACCGCTGCTCGTCCGCTATCCCCAACTCCGCCAGCAACATTCGTCCGACAGTCAGCGCGTCGTCCGGATCGGCTGGCGGCATCCCCAGCGGCGTGCTCTGCAGGATCGCCCGCCGGAACAGTCCCGAACCGCTCCGCCCGGCCAGCATCGCGAGGATCGACAGCGCGCCGCCGGACTGGCCCGAGACGGTGACCAGCGCCGGATCGCCGCCGAACGCGGCGATATTGTCGCGCACCCAGCGCAGCGCCGCGAGCTGGTCGAGCAGTCCCAGATTGCCCGCGCTCACCCCGGGCAGCGCCAGATAGCCGAGCGCGCCGAGCCGGTAATTCACCGTCACCACAACGGTATCGGTGGCGGCCGCGAATTCCGTGCCGTCGTACCAGCCGAGTCGCCCTGCGCCGCTGGCGAACCCGCCACCGTGCAGGAACACCAGCACCGGATGTCGTTCGCCCGCGGGGGCCCACACGTTCAACGACAGACAATGCTCGTCCTGCGGCACCTCGAACGGCCCGAACACCCGCGCCAGCCGGGACGCCGATTGCGGTGCCGCAGGGCCGAATTCGATGGCGTCCCGGATACCGGGCCACGGCGCAGGCGGCTCCGGCGAGGCGAACCTCTCCGCGTGCGCGAAGGGTATGCCGCGGAATACCCGCACCGGCCCGACGGCGGCTCCGCGTACCCGGCCCGCGGTCGTCTCGGCGGTCAGCACGACACGAACCGCAGGCAGGCGCCGTACGCGTCGCCGGCCGAGACGGAGAACCCGTCCGGTAACGAACGGGTCTGTGTCCCAGCGCTTTCCACCAATCGCCTGGCCCGGTCCGGCGCATCGACCCGAATGGTCATCGCGGCGAAATACGAGGCGCGCGGCGCGGGCTCGCCCGGCAGCGCCTCCCCCGCCGCCGACGCGCGGACGAACTCCATCCGGATCTCCTTGTGCGCCAACACCGTAACCGGACCCTCCGGAACCGGCTCGGCCGCGATAATCCGGCGGTACCGGTCGACGACCTCGTCGAATCGGTCGTCGGCCACCACGGTCGTCACCGCGGCGATGCCCCGCGCGCCGTTCGGGTGGCCGAGATAGCGCGGCTGGTGCACATATTCGGGTGTGCGGTGCTGCGAGAGACCGAGCAAACCCTCCGGGGTACTGTGCGGATCGATGTGCACCGTGCTGGCCCGCATGGTCCGCACGCCCGCCTCGGTATCGACGTCGCGTGCCAGCTCGTGCACGCCGGAGGCGGGCAATCCAGCCGCGGCGAGCCGCGCGCTGTCGGCGGCCGGATCGTCGGTGTCCAGGTTGAGGATCCAGAAACCCTCGGCGAGCGTCTTGGCGTGCCACGGATCCGGCGCCGCCGGGTCGACCACGCCGAACAGCTCGATGTAGGAGTCGCCGAACACCGCGCATTCGTTGGCGGTGCAACCGAGTGTCGGTGCGGCGCCGGGACGTTCGCTCATCAGATGTCGCGACCGCGGGGTGAGCAGGAATCCGAAGGAACGATATTTGGCGGCCAAGGCGTCGAGGTCGCCCTTGATGCCGGTGTGGTGGAAGCGATTGATGTGCTCGTTGATCACCCGGCGAGCCTGCCCGGCGGTGCGGGCCGACGGCTCGTACCGAACGGTGAAACGCCGTTTTCCGACATCGTCTTACCCTGGTCCGGTGGATTCGGACAGCCTCGACGAACTGGATCGGCAACTGCTGCACGCGCTGCAGATCGACGGCCGCGCGCCGTTCAGCCGGATCGCCGAGGTGCTCGGCGTCTCCGACCGCACCCTGGCCCGCCGCTACGGCAGGCTGCGCGGTGCGGGCGTGGTGCGGGTGACCGGTGTCGCCGACAGCGCCGGCATCGGCGCCGCCGAATGGGTGGTGCGAATCAAGGTGCGCGCCAACGCCGTTGCCGCGCTGGCGCGCGCACTGACCGCCCGGCCGGATATCGCGTGGGTCAGCGTGCTGTCCAGCGGCACCGAAATCGCCTGTCTCTTCCGGATTCCTGGGAACGGTCCGGCGCCACTGGCCGAACTGGCACGGCACCAACAGATCTCGGACATCTCCGCGCAGCGCGTGCTGCGGCACCTGATGCGGCGGCGCTGGCACGGCCGCACCTCCGCGCTCGACGCGGACCGCGTCGCGGCGTTGCGGCCCGCCGATCCCGATGTGGCGCAACCGATAGCGCTCACCGAGCTGGATCACCGACTGCTGGCGGCCCTGGCCGCCGACGGCCGCGCCGCGTACCCGGATCTCGCCCGGCGCACCGGCTGGTCGGAGTCGGCGGTGCGGCGGCGCCTCGCGGAACTGCGGCGCACCGGGCTGGTGCGCTTCAGCGTCGAAATCGACCCCGGGGTACTGGGTTTCGCGGCACCCTGTGTCATCTGGTTGACGGTGGCGCCGAATCGGCTCACCGCCGTCGGCCGGTCGCTGAGCGAGGACGCCGAGGCGGCGTTCATCGCCGCGACCACCGGCACCCACAACCTGATCCTCATCGCGGTCTTCCGCGATTCGAGCGATCTGTACACCTACCTGGCCGAACGCATCGGCGCAGTCGACGGCATCGAACGGGTCGAAACCGCGCTCATCGCCACCTTCGCCAAACGCGACGCCCCTACGCCGCCGTGAACTCGAAAAGCCGAGGGCCGCACCCCAACTGGAATGCGGCCCTCGGCTTTCGAGCACTTACAGGTACTGCCCCGTATTCGACTCGGTGTCGATCGCCCGGCTGGCCGAGGCGTTCTTACCGGTGACCAGGGTGCGGATGTAGACGATCCGCTCGCCCTTCTTACCCGAGATCCGCGCCCAGTCATCGGGATTCGTGGTGTTCGGCAGGTCCTCGTTCTCGGAGAACTCGTCGACGATCGAATCGTAGAGATGCTGGATGCGCAGGCCCGGGTTGCCGGTGTCGAGCACCGCCTTGATCGCGTACTTCTTGGCGCGGTCGACGATGTTCTGGATCATGGCGCCGGAGTTGAAGTCCTTGAAGTACAGGACCTCCTTGTCACCGTTGGCGTAGGTGACCTCCAGGAACCGGTTGTCCTCGCTTTCGGCGTACATCCGCTCGACCACCCGCTCGATCATCGCGCCGATGCAGGCCGCCTTGTCACCGTTGAATTCGGTGAGGTCGTCGGCGTGCAGCGGCAGATCCTCGACCAGGTACTTGGAGAAGATGTCCTGCGCGGATTCCGCGTCCGGACGCTCGATCTTGATCTTCACATCGAGGCGGCCCGGCCGCAGGATGGCCGGATCGATCATGTCCTCGCGGTTGGACGCGCCGATCACGATGACGTTCTCCAGGCCCTCGACGCCGTCGATCTCCGACAGCAGCTGCGGCACCACGGTGGTCTCCACGTCGGAGGAGACGCCCGAACCGCGGGTGCGGAAGATGGAATCCATCTCGTCGAAGAACACGATCACCGGGGTGCCCTCGGACGCCTTCTCGCGGGCCCGCTGGAAGATGATCCTGATGTGCCGCTCGGTCTCGCCGACGAACTTGTTGAGCAGTTCGGGGCCCTTGATGTTCAGGAAGTACGACTTGGCGTCCTTGGCATCCTCACCGCGCGCCTCGGCGATCTTCTTGGCCAGCGAATTGGCCACCGCCTTGGCGATGAGCGTCTTACCGCATCCGGGTGGACCGTAGAGCAGTACGCCCTTCGGCGGGCGCAGCGCGTACTCGCGGAACAGATCCTTGTGCAGGAACGGCAATTCCACCGCATCCCTGATCTGTTCGATCTGCCTGCTGAGGCCACCGATATCGGCGTAGTCGACATCCGGGACCTCTTCCAGGACCAGATCCTCGACCTCGGCCTTGGGGATGCGCTCGAAGGCGAAGCCCGCCTTGGTGTCCACCAGCAGCGAATCACCGGGCCGCAGTTTGCGAATCGGGGAATCCGGATCGTCCAGATCGTCCACTTCGGCCACCTTGGCCAGCGGTCCCGACAGCCACACCACACGCTCCTCGTCGGCATGGCCGACGACCAGGGCGCGGCGGCCGTCGTCGAGAATTTCGCGCAATGTGCCGATCTCGCCGACCGAGTCGAAGTATCCGGCCTCGACGACCGTCAACGCCTCGTTGAGGCGGACGGACTGACCGTATTCGAGGACGGAGGTATCGATATTCGGCGAACACGTCAACCGCATCTTGCGACCCGAAGTGAACACGTCGACCGTCTGATCGTCGTACACACCGATCAGGATGCCGTAACCGCTCGGCGGCTGACCCAGCCGATCGACCTCCTCGCGCAGCGCGACCAACTGCTGGCGCGCCTCCTTGAGTGTGTCCATCAGCTTCGTGTTGCGAATGGTCAGCGAATCGATGCGGGCTTCCAATTCCCGTGTGCGATCCGGCGAATCGGCGAGTTGCCTTCGGAGTGCAGCCGCCTCGGCGCGTACTGCCTCGAGCTCTCTCCAGGCCGCCGAATCCGAATTCTCGATGGGGCTCATGTGCTGCTCCTCCCAGTCCCGGTCTATCAACGCTACCGGGCGTGAACGGTTCTCGCTTTCCGACATGGTTTCGTCGTGATCACATCTGGGCTGCGATCGGCGTCCGAACAACCATGTTAGCCTGCCCTAACCCCGACTGCGGCGAGTCCATTCGCCCACCGAGCCGAAAGGTTGCTGAAGATGCTCCTTCCCGACAGGACATTCCGTATTACCGTGGCTACCGCGGCCGCTGCCGTCGCCGTTACGGTCGGGCTGACCGCCTGCGGATCGGACGACAAGTCCGATTCGGCCAAGGCGTCGAGCGCGACCGCCGCGCCGGCGAGCGGCAGCGCAGCGGGGTCCGGGGATCACAGTGCCACCGTCGCGCCGACCGCGGAAGCGCTTCAGGCGAACTTGCTGCTCATCACCGACCCGAATAAGCCTACGGCGGATAAGGCCGCGGCAATTGTCAACGGGGACAAGCGGACTGCCAACATCGACAAGATGACCGCCGGACTGGCCAACTACCCGTTGACGTTCGCCGTCAGCGATATCAAGCTCGACGGCACCAAGGCGGCGGCACAGGTCGGCATCACCTCGCCGCACGGCACCGCCCCGGTGCCGATGACCTGGGAGCAGTCCGACGGCAAGTGGAAGCTCTCGGACGCGAGCGCCTGCACCATCTTCGGCTTCGCCAAGGCGCCCTGCACTCCCTGAGCCCGTCGACCCGCCTCAGCCCTTCGAGGGCCGCCGTTGCGGTTTCGGGGTGACAACACCCTCGGCCAGCTTGCGCGCGCTCACCAGGAAGGCGGTGTGGCCCTGCATCCGATGTTCGGGCCGCACCGCCAAACCGACCACGTGCCATGGCCGTACCAGCGACTCCCACGAGCGCGGCTCGGTCCAGCACTCCTGTTCGCGCAGCGCCTCCACCACCTTCGACAGCTGGGTGACGGTCGCCACATAGACGATGAGCACCCCGCCGGGCACCAGCGCCTTCGCCACCGACGGCAGCGCGTCCCACGGCGCGAGCATGTCCAGTACCGCCCGGTCCACCGGGTCGCCCGGGTAGTCGGCCACGTCACCGACCGTCAGCGACCAGTTAGCCGGACGTTCGCCGAAGAATGTCTCGACATTGCGTACCGCGTGGTCGGCATGGTCTTGGCGGATCTCGTAGGACACCACCGCGCCCGCCGGGCCTACGGCCCGCAACAGTGAGCAAGTCAACGCGCCGGATCCGGCGCCCGCCTCCAGCACCCGCGCACCCGGAAACACATCCCCCTCGTGCACGATCTGCGCGGCGTCCTTCGGATAGATGACGGCCGCGCCGCGCGGCATCGACAGCACATAGTCGACGAGCAGCGGCCGCAGCGCCAGATACGGGGTGCCGTTGGTGGAGTGCACCAGGCTGCCCTCGTCGGCGCCGATCAGGCTGTCGTGCTTGATCCCGCCGCGATGGGTGTGGAACTCCTTGCCCGGCTCCAGGACCACCGTGTACAGGCGGCCCTTCGCATCGGTCAGCTGCACCCGGTCCCCGATGGTGAATGGCCCGGTCCGTCTGGCCGCCAAAAGTCACTCCGTTCTGTGTTCCGCATTCGCATGCGGGCCTGAGGCTGTCGGTACGCCGGGATAGCCTGCCAGGTATGTCGGTGCCCGTTTCCACGCCCCCTGCCGATCCAGCGGAGAGCAGGCCGCGGCCCGCGCTGTCGCCTTCCCGCGCAATGGATTTCAAACAGTGCCCGCTGAAGTACCGTTTCCGCGCCATCGATCGGATTCCGGAGCCGCCGACGCGGATCCAGGTGCGCGGCACGGTGGTGCACGCGGTGCTGGAGGACCTATACGGACTGCCGAGGGGTGACCGGCTGCCGGGGCGGGCGGCCGCCCTCGCGGAACCGGCGCTCGCCCGGCTGCTCGCCGAACATCCCGAGGTGGCCGAGCTGGTCACCGATCGCGAGACATTCCTCGGCGAGGTGCGTGCGCTGGTCGACACCTATTACCGCATCGAGGATCCGACCGGATTCGATCCGGAATCCTGCGAGTCGCGGGTGGAGGTGGCGCTGCCGGACGGAGTTCTGTTGCGCGGCTTCATAGATCGCATCGATGTCGCCCAGACCGGGCAGCTGCGCGTGGTGGACTACAAGACCGGGCGTGCCCCCGGAGTCGACTACGAATTGAAGGCGCTGTTCCAGCTGAAGTTCTACGCGCTGATCATTCTGCGCACGCGCGGAATCGTGCCCACCCAACTGAAATTGATCTATTTGGCCGACGAGCAGACCCTCACCTACACCCCCGACGAGGCGGAATTGCTGCGCTTCGAGCGCACGCTCTCGGCGCTGTGGCAGGCGATTCTGACGGCGGGCAGCACCGGCGACTTCCAGCCGAATCCCGGTTGGCTGTGCGGATTTTGCGCCTATCAGGCGATTTGTCCGGAATTCGGCGGCACGCCACCGCCGTATCCGGGCTGGCCGACCGGCGGCACCGGGGAATCACCGGACGAAACCTTCGCCGACGCGGTCGCCGACTAAAGGTGATGCATGATCGACGCCATTGACCCGATGGCGTCGTCATGTGACCCGATGATCGCGATGACCACGATCAAAACCAAAACGCCGACCACATCCCCGGTGGCGATCAGGATGCTCCTGATCCGCGACCATGTGCCGGCCGATTCGAGTTCAGGCTCCACGACTTTCCTCCCACGCGCACATTACTGCGCACCGTAGCGATACCGCTGCGTTCTTCGGTAATTCGACGCACACAGTCTCGCGAACGGTTTATTAGGTTTTCGTGAACCGGCCCGGCACCGCAACGCGTGTCGCGGATTCCGGCCCGATCCGCTCGCGTGAGCCTACGACGCGGCCCATCGCCGGACCAAACGGCGAACCTCCCCACTGAAGGCGTTTGTTCCCGCGTGGGTTTCGGCTTCCCGCGCACGCAATCGCCTGCGCGGGAAGCCATTCGGTGTGGGTGAACCGGCGCTCAGAAGGCGCGGCAGGAGCGGATGTCGGTGGCCAGGATGGCCTTCGCGCCGAGATCGGCGAGCCGGTCCATCAGCTCGTTGCCCTGTTTGCGCGGGACCATGGCGCGGATCGCGACCCAGCCGGGATCGGCCAGCGGGGACACGGTCGGCGATTCGAGGCCGGGCGTGATCTTGACGGCCTCCTCCATCAGATCCTTCGGGCAGTCGTAGTCGAGCATCAGGTACTGCTGGGCGAAGACGACGCCCTGGATGCGCGCCACCAGCTGGTTGCGGGCGCGGTCGCGCTGATCCGAACCGGCGCGCTCGATCAGCACACCCTCCGAATCGCACAGCGAATCCCCGAACGCGACCAGATTGTGCTGGCGCAGGGTGCGGCCGGAGCCGACCACATCGGCGATGGCGTCCGCGACGCCGAGCTGGATGGAGATCTCCACCGCGCCGTCGAGGCGGATCACCTCGGCCTCGATCCCGCGCCGGCGCAGGTCATCGAGCACCAGGTTCGGGTAGGAGGTGGCGATGCGCTTGTCGTACAGATCGTCGACGGTCCACTCGCGGCCCGCGGGGGCGGCATAGCGGAAGGTGGATCGGCCGAAGCCGAGCGCCAGCCGTTCCTGTACCGGCGCACCGGAATCCAGCGCCAGGTCGCGGCCGGTGATGCCGAGGTCGAGCTCGCCGGAGCCGACGTAGATGGCGATGTCCTTGGGCCGCAGGAAGAAGAATTCCACCTGGTTCGCCGGGTCGAGCACGGTGAGGTCGCGCGAATCGGTGCGCCTGCGGTATCCGGCCTCGGCCAGGATGGAGGTCGCGGATTCGGACAGGGCGCCTTTGTTGGGGACTGCTACGCGCAGCATGCGGGAGGGTTTCCTTTCGGGGAGAGTGCGGCGGGAGTGTCGGCCGTCACAGATGTCGGTAGACGTCCTCCAACTTCAGTCCCCGACCCACCATCAGCACCTGAACCCAGTAGAGCAGCTGCGAGATCTCCTCGGCGAGCGACTCGTCGCTCTCGTGTTCGGCGGCCAGCCACACCTCGCCCGCCTCCTCCAGCACCTTCTTACCCTGGGTATGGACGCCGGCGTCCAGCGCGGCCACGGTTCCCGACCCCTCTGGGCGGGTGACCGCACGATCCTGCAGCTCGGCGAACAGGGATTCGAAGTTCTTCACGACCGGTCATTCTCGCAGACCGCTCACCGCCCACCGCTGGTCGGCTCCGGGTTTGCTACGGCCGATCAATCCGGTAGATGTAGTGCGTGCCGTCGTCGACAGGGTTGTCAGGTGTCAGCCAGCCCTGCGCGACGCGCCGCAGCCCCGCCTTCTCCAACGCCCGCCACGACGCGCGATTGGCGGCGGCCACCGGGATGATCACGCAGGTGGCGCCGGGAAATTCGGCCCAGGTTCCGGCGAGTATCGCGCGCAGCATGGCCGAACCGACGCCCCGACCCACCCGATCCGGCCCGGCGACAAGGTAGTCCAGGCTCATCGCGCCCGCCGGCAGTTCGATCAACCCGTCGAGCTCGGCGAGGTACTCCGGATAGTCGGCGAGCACGCAGCGCTGCACCAGGCCGATCGGCTCGCCGCCCACGAAGATCAGCAAATCCTCGGCCGGTTCCGCGCCGCGCGCGGTCGGCCCGAAATCCCGCTCGACCGCCTCGGGCGAAGTCTCGTGGTGCCACCACCGCTGGATATGCGGCTGCATGAGCCATTCGCGCAGCAGCCCGAAATCCGCCTCGGTGACCCGACGCCACCTGAATTCCGGTGCGGGCGTTGCTGGTCCGCTCACCTCGGCCTCGCGCATGCCGCCCGTGCTTCGATCATGCGCCGCCGAGCAGGTCGGTGAGTTCGGCCACGGCGGTGCGCAATTGATCCGCGAACGCGTACATCTGGTCGGCGACCGCCTTCGGGGTGGCCAGGTAGAGGTTCCAGCGGTCCGGCAGCAGCACGTAGGCCACGCCGATACAGCGCGGGCTGGTCGAGCCGAATCCGAAGTAGCGGATGTTGACCGACGGCGCCGAACTGGTGGACAGGTAATCGTCGCGCATGATGATCCAGCCGGGGCTGTCGTAGAGCGGAATCGGTTCGGTGACACCGAGTTCCGTGCCGCGCCTGCGCTGGATCCACTGAAGCTCCCAGAGGTGCTGTTCGGGCGCGTCACCCGCCTGGCACTGTTTCGCGCGCGTCACGTGCGCCTCGGCGGCCTCCAGCGCCGCCGCCCGCCTGGTCGCCGCGTCGGCGGCCGGATCCTGCATGGCGTCGACGAAGGCGATCATCTGCGGGGTGACCACCCGCATGGCCTCGGTGCGGCCGTTGCGCCACTGCCTGGTCGCGATCGATTCGTAGGTGGCGCCGGTGATTCCCTTGCTGCGCCGGTGCGCGAGCTGATAACTCAACTGCGCGAACGCATCCGGCGAGATGCCGAGCTGTTTGGCGCGCGCGGTCCCGAACTCCTCGAAAGACACCGTCGCGGTGGCGTTTTCGGCGGCGTAGCGGGCGAACGCCGCCCCCGCCGCCGCGATATCGGTGCGCTGCGCGGCGTCTAGGACGAATTCGATCGGCTCGACCGCGGGCAGGCCCTGCGCCGCCGCGCCGGACCGCTCCGCGTGCTCGTCCACCGGAGCCTGCAGCAGCGTGTCGACGAACGACAGGATGGTGGTGCCGTCCAGCCCGCAGTGTTCCACGTTGATCCCGGCCTGCCCGTCGGCGAAGACGATGAACGACACCGCCTTGTCGAACCACCGGTTGGCGCTGTCGCCGTGCAGCAGCTGATCGCAGGCGTGCAGGGTATCGCGCGGCGCGAAATCCTCCAGGCACACGCAGAACAGCGCGGTCTCGATGGTGTCGAGCGCCGCGACATTGGCCGGTTCGGCCCGCAGACCCGCTCTGCTGCGCGCCCATTCGGCCCTGGCCTTGGTGGTGAGATGGCCCACCGCGGTATCCGTGCGGGCCGGGCGCGCGCCCGCCTTCAGCACCGCGCGCAGACCATCGGCGATATCGCCGGACGCGTACGGCACACCGTCCGGTCCGATGACATCCATCCGGAACATGCTGCCGCGGAAGAACACCACGATATGCCGCGCCCGGGACGGGCCGGGCCATTCGTCGCTGTAGGGCACCCGCACGGTGTCCTGCTGCTCGCCCGGAATCCTGGTCTCGGAGAACAGATATTTGTTCTGCCACATCGAAAGCCGTTGGCCGCGTTGCACGACCGGCGGAATCGCCTCGTCATCCAGCGCCAGCTTGTATGCCAGTGCGGCGGTGATGATTCCGGCGGCGCGCGCCGCCTGCCCCTGACCGGTCGACACCGCCAGCGGGGTGTCGTCGCGGAAGAGGAAGAAGAAGTTGGCGTTCAACGCGATCCGGTCGCGACGGCCGAGATACCGGGACGGCCAGAACAGGTCGAGCCAGCTGCCCACGCCGGGGGTGGCGTCGTATTCCCGAAGTGCGGCATGCAGTTTCCGCCCCGGACCGTCGGGGCGCAGCAGGTCGGCCACCGCCGCCTCGGTGCTGGCCAATTCCTCGGCGGTGAGCAGCGGGGCGCACCATTCCAGGAATCGCGCGCAGCTGTCCTCCAGGGTGGGTAGCGGCACCCGGGGCAGGCGGTCGTCGGCGGCGAAGGTGCGTACTTCGCTGTCAGTCATTCTCGATCCTCGGAATCGGTGTGCGGGCGGGACAGGTAGAGGTTCGCGTACAGCCAGCCGTCGGATTCGCAGTCATCGGTGTCGATTCCGTTGGCAGCCAAGGTGTTCAGCACTCGGGTGCGTTCGGCGGCGGAGGCGAAGCGCCGCTGCTCGAACAGTCCGGGCGCGCGTTCGGTGCGGTAGCCGAGCTCGGCGAGGGCCGCGGCGATCGCGTCGAATCCGTACATGCGCAGCACGAAGTGTGCCATCCACGGTCGCCTGGTCGGATGCGCGGTGGCCACCCGGGTCAGGGTTTTTTCGGTGATGTAGCCGACGCAGCCGGTGGAGATGACCAGATCGGCCGCGGCGAGCGTATCGCGCTGGGCATCGGTGGGTTCGGCGTTCTCCAGATCCGCGTGCACCGTATCGTGCAGCAGACCCGCCTCCCGCGCGTAGCTGAGCGCGGTCATGGAGGCGTCCATGCCGACGAACCGGACATCGGGCTGGCCGTCGGCGGCGGTGAGCACCGTCCGGTCGCGGGCGAGCAGGTCGGCGCGGTCGGCGGCACCCGCCGCGCCGTAGTGGTCGGCCAGTCCGCGCATGGTGGTGTCGAAGCGCAGCAGCGCCGCGTTCACGCCGTAGGAGCAGCCGATATCGAGCACCGTGATGCGGGTGGCCCCGGTGGCCGCGCGGTAGTCGTCGAACTGCCGCTGGAAATACGGTTTCGCCAATTCCGGTATGCGATAGTCCAATTCGGACATGCGGGCGTAGTAGTCGCGGGGATCGGGGCGGTCGTAGATATCGTCGAAGGAGGCTTTCCCGGTCGTGTGCGACGCTGGCATATCCTGTTTTCCTCTTCTCGCGCACCGCTCAGTCGAGCAGTCGGTCGCCCCGCATCGCGGCGGCGTCCAGGTGATCCGATAGGACCCGTCCGAAGAGCTGACGGGTTCGTTCGACGCTGCCGATCACCCCGGGGCGGTCGGTGTAGGCGAAAATCGCCGAATGCCGTTGCCGCGCACCGGATACCGGCGATACCCGGTGCAGGGAGAAGCGGCCGTGGAACAGCTGCAGGTCGCCGGGGCGCAGCTCCAGTCGTTTGATGAGCCGCTCGCCCGCGCCGGTGAGCACGGCACGCACGTCGTCGAGATTTTCCGCGTGCGGTGCGCGAATGTTGGGGCAGTATTCGAAGATTCCGCCCGAATCCGCGGCCTGGGTCAACATGCTGACGGTGCATTCGTTGGTATCGAAATGCCACGGATGCGACATGCCGGGCTCCACCACATTCAAACAGAGGCCCGCCAGCGGATCGGCGAATTCGTGTAGTTCGGCGCCGCCGAAACATGCGGCGAGGAAACGCTGGAACGCGGGATCGACGTAGAGCCGGTGGATCAGCGCGCCGGCCGGAATGAGGTCGCGGGCGACGAAGGCATTGCCGCGTTCGAGCACGATGCGGCCCGGATGATCGTCCGGCAGCGGCGAATCCAGCGGAATGTTGTACGCGTTGACCCGCTCGACCGCGTAGTGCGCGCGCGGCGCGAACTCGGCGCCCTGTGCGCGCAGGGTCTCGCGCAGTTCGGGCCGGATGAAATCGCGCAGTACGGTGCAGCCTTCGGCGGCGAGTTCGGCGCGGGCCCGCGCGACGACGGCGCTCGCGCCAGCCGCGAGCGGATACCGTTCGGTGTCGACGATTTCGTCCAGGACACCCATCGCTGCCATGCGCGCCATTCTGGTGCAGCGCCGCCGTCGGCGCGCCGGATTCGCTGAGATTGCCAGTGACTACGGTCACACCCGCTCAGCTGGGCGCACTCCCGTTGCGGCGCAGTAACTCTCGACACCGTTCCGACAGATTCGCCGCCCGCCGCCGAACCGTTGATCCGAATTGCCCGATTTATCCGGCCACGAATTCCGATGACCACCGAATATTCGCGGCGGCCATCGAATTTCGCCCGGCCCGGATCAAACCCGAACGCGCAGGGCCGCTTCGAGGTCGGCGAGTTCGAGTCCGACGAGTGTGTCGCGGAAGAGACGGCCGGGGGCATCGGGCACCGGAATCTCGCACGGCACCACGAGCAGTCCGCAGCCCGCGGCCTGGGCAGCCGCCGCACCGGTCGGCGAATCCTCCACCGCCACACAGTGTTCCGGGTTCAACCCGAGCAGTTCGGCGGCCCGCAGGTAGATATCGGGCTCGGGCTTGCCGTGCGGCACCTCATCGCCGCACACGGTGACGTCGAAGTATTCGCGGCCGAGGGTGTCCAGGCCGTACTCGGTGAAATCGCGCTTGGTGTTCGTGACCAGCGCGGTGGGCAGCCCGGCCGAACGCACCAGCGCCAGCGCGTCCTTCGCACCGGGCCGCCACGGAATCGGGCCGGACATCAGCTCGACCACCCGTCGGTCGAGGAATTCCCGCGACGTGCGCACCGCCGCGGGCGTCTCCTCGATTCCCAGGCCGTGGAACATGATTCGCAGCGAATTCTCCACCGACGTTCCGATCAGCGCGTGCCGGATCGCGTCGGTCATCTCCCGGCCGTGCTCCCTGGCCAACTCGCGGACCGCGATATCCCACAGCTTTTCGGAGTCGAGCAGGGTGCCGTCCATATCCCACAGCACCGCGGCGGGTCGCATCGTCATCCCGATTTCCTCCTCGACTCCTCGGCAAGCTCACTCATGCCGATCCCCGTCGGCACTCGACCGCGATGGACGCTGTGTCGGTGATCGGCACCAGTTCGCTCATGCCCGTTGGGAATTGGCGATCACGGTGCGCCCGCCATCCGAGGTCACCAGGAACCAGCGCCGCTCGGTCTCCACGAACCCGTTCGTGTGCACGTAGGTGACGGTCCCGGTGACGGTGTCGCCGTTCTGCGTCAGCCCCGAAACGCTGACCGACCTGAACTCCTTCCAGAACGCGACGTACGAGTTATAGCCGCCGGTCGAGGCCTGGTACGAGGGCGACAGCTGCGACC
Source organism: Nocardia sp. JCM 34519.1 (assembly GCF_020361265.1). Lineage (NCBI taxonomy): Bacteria > Bacillati > Actinomycetota > Actinomycetes > Mycobacteriales > Nocardiaceae > Nocardia > Nocardia sp. JCM 34519.1. The sequence continues at coordinate 469,917 of NZ_JAIRBR010000005.1, read as the reverse complement.
AGGCGCCCGAGGGGTTCCCGGGCAGCATGCCGTAGTAACCGCTGACGAAGCCCGACTTGTCCACCGCGGCGGGGCCGAACGGCGTCGTGGTGATGGGTGGCGGCGGGGTGGTGGTCGGCGGTTTGGCGCCGCTCGACGGCGCGCCGCTGCTGGGCGTCGGCGACGGTGTCGGCGTCGGTTGCGTGGACGGGGTGCCGGTCGCGGGGTTCGGCTGTTCCGGCACAACGGGATTCGCGACGGCCGGGGACGGCGTCGAACTGTCCGCGCCGCTCGACGAGGTGACGGGCGGCGCGACCGAGGACGACTGCGCGGCGGTCGAACCACTGTCGTGCCCGGAGTTCACCGCGTACGCGATGACGCCCGCGACGATCAGCACCACGAGCGCGGCGACCGCACCGATGGCGACCACCCGGTTGCGCGCACCGCCCTCGCTATTCCCTCCTGGCAGTGTCGAATTCGCGGGTTTGGCGGGCGGCGGCAGCGCGGGGGCGGCGACCGGTGCGGCGACCACCTCGGTGGCGCCCGCGGGCTCCGGAGCCGAGATCACCGTCGTCTTGTCGGAGCCGCCGTCCGCCTCCGCCGCCGGCATCACCTTGGTCTGCGGTGGCGGCGCCAGCTCCGGATTGCGGCCCGCCGCAATATCTTCCAGCGCCTGCTTGGCCTCGCGCATGGTCGGCCGCTCCTCCGGCGTCGGCGCGAGCAGCCGCAGCAGCACCGGGCCGAGCGCGCCGGCGCGCTCCGGCTTCGGCACCTCCGCGCGGGCCACCGCGTGCAGTACGGCGAGCGGATTGTCACCCTCGCCGAACGGCGGGCCACCCTCCACCGCCGCGTACAGCGTTGAGCCGAGGGCGAATACGTCGGAGGCCGGTTCCGGTTTCTCGCCGCGCGCCACCTCCGGTGCGAGATATGCGGGTGTGCCGGCGAGGAATCCGGTCGCGGTGACCGTGACATCGCCGACCGCGTGCGAGATGCCGAAATCGGTGATCTTCACCGTACCGTCGTCGCCGACGAGCAGGTTGGCCGGTTTGACATCGCGATGCATGATGCCCGCATCGTGCGCGGCGGCCAGCGCGCCCGCCGCCTGCGCGCCGATCCGCGCCACCTCGGCGGGCGGCAGCGTGCGCTTACCGGATAGCCGCGCCGCCAGGCTCGGCGCGTTCATGTACTCCATCACCAGCCACGGCTGGCCGTCCTCCTCCGCGACATCGAAGACGGTGATCGCGTTCGGATGATGTAGCCGGGCGGCGATGCGTCCCTCGCGCATCGCCCGCATTCGTGCCTCGACCGCCTGCGACCTGGACAGCCCGGGTCCGAGCAGCAGCTGTTTCACCGCGACGGTGCGTCGCAGTCGCACATCGGTGGCCCGCCAGACCACACCCATGGCGCCAGTGCCGATCGGATCCGTGAGCCGATACCGTCCCGCGATCAACCGATCCGCCGTCATGGTGTACTGCCTCCCGATAACCCGCCGAGTTCTTCTCGCCCAACGGCGCGTGGCCCGGAAACTCCGAAAACCCTACGCGCCGAAGCGCTTTACACCCGAAGGCCACGGGGAACGCACCCGTCGACTGCTCCGGATGCAGTTGCAACGTATCGACAATGGCATAACTACCCAGCCCGTATCCACCAGCATGCCGAATAGGTGCCCGGCCCGGTGAGGGCCGTCACATTCTGCTGGCCGGTTGGATAACGGGATGGGCGATGCCGCGCTGTTCGATTCTCAGACGCTGAAGTACTTCGCCTCCGGATGCAGCAGTACGAAAGCGTCGGTGGATTGTTCGGGATGCAACTGCAATTCCTCCGAGAGCGTCACCCCGATGCGGCCCGCGTCGAGCAGCTCCACCAGCTTGGCGCGATCCTCCAGATCCGGGCAGGCGCCGTACCCGAAGGAGTAGCGCGCGCCGCGGTAGCCGAGCTTGAAATAGTCGAGCACATCGTCCGGATCGGAATCGGCGACCGCGCGCCCGTCGATGCGCAACTCCTCGCGGACGCGGCGGTGCCAGTACTCGGCCAGCGCCTCGGTGAGCTGCACGCCGATACCGTGCACCTCCAGGTAGTCGCGATAGTTGTCGGCGGCGAAGAGCTCGTTGGCGAAGTCGGCGATCGGCTGACCCATGGTGACCAGCTGGAACGGCCACACGTCCACCTGACCGGTCGCCTCGGCCCGCTCGCGCGACCGGATGAAGTCGGCGACGCAGAGGAACCGGTCCCGCTGCTGACGCGGGAAGGTGAACCGATACCGTTGCGCCGCATCGGGATTCGGCTCGGCGAGCACGATGACGTCATCGCCCTCCGACACCGCCGGGAAGTAGCCGTACACCACCGCCGCATGCTGCAGCACACCCTCGGTGCTCAACCGGTCCAGCCAGGCGCGCAGCCGCGGCCGCCCCTCGGTCTCCACCAGTTCCTCATAGGACGGCCCGTCACCGCCGCGCTGCCCGCGTAGGCCCCACTGGCCGAGGAAGAGCGCCCGCTCGTCGAGCAGGCCCGAATACTCGTGCAGCGAAAGACCTTTCACCACCCGCGAACCCCAGAACGGCGGCACCGGCACCGGCAGGTCGGCGGCGACATCCGAACGCTCGGGCACCACGATCGGCGCCTCGGCGGCCTTGCGCTCCTCCGCGATCCGCTTGGACCGCTCGTGCCTGGCCTTGCGTTCGGCCGCCTTCTCCCGTTCGGCGATGGCCTCCGGGCTGTCCGGATCGAGCCCGCCGCCGCGCTTGCGGGTCATGATGTCGTCCATCAGGCGCAGGCCCTCGAAGGCGTCGCGGGCATAGTGCACATCGCCGTGGTAGACCTCGGTGAGGTCGTTCTCGACATAGGAGCGGGTCAGCGCGGCGCCGCCGAGCAGCACCGGGAACTGGTCGGCCACTCCCCTGGAGTTGAGCTCCTCCAGGTTCTCCTTCATCACGACCGTCGACTTGACCAGCAGTCCGGACATGCCGATCACATCGGCCTTCTTGTCCACCGCGGCGTCCAGGATGGTCGCGATCGGCTGTTTGATGCCGAGGTTCACCACCTCGTAGCCGTTGTTGGACAGGATGATGTCCACCAGGTTCTTGCCGATGTCGTGCACATCGCCCTTGACCGTCGCCAGCACGATGCGGCCCTTGCCGGAATCGTCGGTGGCCTCCATATGCGGTTCCAGATAGGCCACCGCGGACTTCATCACCTCGGCGGACTGCAGTACGAACGGCAACTGCATCTGACCCGAACCGAACAGTTCGCCAACGGTTTTCATGCCCGAGAGCAGCGTCTCGTTGATGATCCGCAGCGGCGGAACGGATTTCATGGCCTCGTCCAGGTCGGCGTCGAGGCCCGCCTTCTCGCCGTCGACGATCCGGCGCTCCAGCCGCTCGAAAAGCGGCAGCGCCGCAAGCTCTTCCGCGCGCGAGGCCTTCGACGAGGATGCCGAAACGCCCTCGAACAGCGCCATCAGCTTCTGCAGCGGATCGTAATCCGGGGTGCGCCGGTCGTAGACCAGGTCCAGCGCGGCCGTGCGCTGCTCTTCCGGAATCCGGCTGATCGGCAGGATCTTCGAGGCGTGCACGATGGCCGAATCCAGTCCGGCCTGGACGCATTCGTGCATGAAGACCGAGTTGAGCACCTGCCGCGCGGCCGGGTTCAGGCCGAAGGAGATATTCGAAAGACCAAGGGTGGTCTGCACTTGCGGATGACGCCGCTTCAATTCCCGGATGGCCTCGATGGTTTCGATGCCGTCGCGCCGTGACTCCTCCTGGCCGGTGCCGAGGGTGAAGGTGAGCGTATCGATGATGATGTCGCTCTCGGAAAGCCCCCAGTTGCCGGTGATATCGGCGATGAGACGCTCGGCGATCTCCACCTTCTTCGCCGCGGTGCGGGCCTGGCCCTCCTCGTCGATGGTCAATGCGACCACCGCGGCGCCGTGTTCGGCCACCAGCCGCATGGTCTGCTGGAAGCGGGAATCCGGGCCCGCGCCGTCCTCGTAGTTCACCGAGTTCACCGCGCAGCGTCCGCCCAGATGCTCCAAACCCGCACGCAGCACCGGGGTTTCGGTGGAGTCGAGCATGATCGGCAGCGTCGAGGCGGTGGCCAGCCGGGATGCCAGCTCGGACATATCCTTCGTGCCGTCGCGGCCGACGTAGTCGACGCACAGATCCAGCATGTGCGCGCCGTCGCGGGTCTGATCCTTGGCGATATCGAGGCATTTCTGCCAGTCCTCGGCCAGCATGGCCTCGCGGAATGCCTTGGAGCCGTTGGCATTCGTGCGCTCACCGATCATCATGATCGAGGCGTCCTGCTCGAACGGCACCGCGGTGTACATGCTGGAGACGCTCGGCTCGTGCACCGGATTGCGCTGTGCCGGTTGGACTTCCGCGACCGCCTCGGCCACCTGCCGGATATGCTCGGGCGTGGTGCCGCAGCAGCCGCCGACCAGCGCGAGCCCGAATTCGGTGACGAAGCCGCGCAGCGCGATCGCCAACTCCTCCGGCGTCAGCGGATAGACCGCGCCGTCGGCGCCGAGCACGGGTAGGCCCGCGTTCGGCATCACCGATACCGGCACCCTGGCGTGCCTGGACAGATGCCGCAGATGCTCGCTCATCTCGTCCGGACCGGTCGCGCAGTTCAACCCGATCACATCGATGCCGAGCGGTTCGATCGCGGTGAGCGCCGCGCCGATCTCGCTGCCCACCAGCATCGTTCCGGTGGTCTCCACGGTGACGTGGGTGATGATCGGAATCCGCCGTCCGGCGGTGATCATCGCCCGCTGGCTGCCGGTGACCGCGGCCTTGACCTGCAGCAGGTCCTGGCAGGTCTCGATGAGGATCGCATCGGCGCCGCCGTCGAGCATGCCGAGCGCCGCCTCGGCGTACGCGTCGCGCAGCGCGGTGAACGGGGCGTGGCCCAGCGTCGGCAGCTTGGTGCCCGGACCCATCGAACCGAGGACATACCGCGGGGTGCCATCGGCGGACGGCCCCATCTCGTCGGCGACCTCGCGGGCCAACCGGGTGCCGCGCTCGGACAGATCGCGGATCCGGTCGGCGATGTCGTAGTCGGCGAGGTTGGGCAGATTGCAGCCGAAGGTGTTGGTCTCCACCGCATCCGCGCCCGCCTCGAAATACGCGCGGTGGATGCCGCGCAACACATCGGGGCGGGTTTCGTTCAGTATCTCGTTGCAGCCTTCCAACCCGCGGAAATCGTCGAGGGTCAGGTCGGCCGCCTGCAACATTGTTCCCATGGCGCCGTCGCCGATCACGACACGCCGACGGAGCGTGTCGAGCAGCGTGGTGTCGAACTCGGCGGGGCGGTGCGCGGACATGGGTCCAGCGTAATTGGCCGATCGGACAATCCCCGATACGGAACCCGGTTGGGGTGTCCGGCGCCACACTCGGGATCGGATTCATTCGGCGTTGCGCGCCGCCGGTCGGCTCCGCCGCCGTACCGCCCCTGTGGCAGCAAAAGGAACGGCCGGGAACACGGGAGTAGGAACACAACCGGGCCTCATACACCGTAGGCTGACCGGGTGAACCCCAGTGAACCTCCCGATTCCGAATTGCCGACGTTGCGGGATCCGGTGCTCGTCGCCGCCTTCGAAGGCTGGAACGATGCGGGCGACGCGGCCAGCGGCGCGGTCGAACATCTGGAACTGATCTGGGACGCCGAACCACTGGCCGAACTCGATTCCGAGGATTACTACGACTACCAGGTCAATCGGCCGACGGTGCGTCAGGTTGACGGCGTCACCAGGGAGATCCAGTGGCCATCCACCATGCTCTCGGTGTGCTCGCCGCCCGGCAGCGACCGCGATATCGTGCTGCTACGCGGTATCGAACCGAATATGCGCTGGCGCAGCTTCTGCGCCGACCTACTGGAGTTCATCGAACAGCTGGGCGTCCAGACGGTCGTCATACTCGGCGCGCTGCTGGCGGACACACCGCACACCAGGCCCGTCCCGGTGACCGGATCCGCCTACAGCAAGGAGGCGGCCGAACGGTTCAACCTGGAGCAGACCAGATACGAGGGTCCCACCGGCATCACCGGCGTACTGCAGGACCAGTGCGTGAAGGCCGGTGTGCCCGCGGTGTCGTTCTGGGCCGCGGTGCCGCACTACGTTTCGCAGCCGCCCAACCCCAAGGCGACCATCGCGCTGCTGCATCGCGTCGAGGACGTCCTCGATATCGAGGTCCCGCTCGGCGAACTGCCCAAGCAGGCCGAGGACTGGGAGACCGCGGTCAACGAGATGACCGTCGGCGACGACGAAATCAGCGAGTACGTACGGTCTTTGGAGGAGCGCGGCGATGCGGCGCTGGATCTGAACGAGGCCATCGCCAAGATCGACGGCGACGCCATCGCGGCCGAATTCGAGAAGTACCTGCGGCGCCGGGGGCCGGGCAGCTTCGGGCTGTGACGGGCGGCCCGGCACTGTAGCACCGGTTCACCAGAAGTTCGCGGGGGGCCACCTGAAGGATGGAATCGGCTCGCCCCGTAGACTTCTCGGGGTGACCATCTTCCCGATCGTCGCCAGCCTGAACGGCTACGACGACCGGATCGCCGTCCTCTGCTCTCGATCTGCCTCGGCGAATGTCACAGCGGCGGAATCGGTGACGGAGGATTTGCAGCGGGTCACCTACGCGCGGCTGGCGGCACTCGTCGCGGAGTACGCGAGCACACTCGGACCGAACCGGCGTCTCGTCGCACTGGCCGTGCGCAACGACCTCGATTCCCTCGTCGCATATCTCGGCGCGCTGGCCGCGGGCTGCGCGGTGCTGCTCACCGCCGAGATCACCGATGAGCTGATGCGGATCTACGACCCGGATGTGGTGCGCGACGGCGGCGTGACCCGGATCCGCCGGACGGTGACGAAACACCGGCTGCATCCGGATCTCGCACTGCTGCTGAGCACTTCGGGTTCCACCGGGTCGCCCAAGCTGGTGCGGCTTTCGTACCGGAACCTGTTCGCGAACGCGGCGGCCATCGTCGCGTACCTCTCGCTCGGCCCGGACGACCGGGCGGCCACGACGCTGCCCATGTTCTACTGCTACGGCCTATCCGTGGTGCACAGCCATCTGCTTTGCGGCGCAAGCCTTCTGCTCACCGAACGGTCGGTCTTGGACGACGAGTTCTGGGCCGAGTTCCGCGGGCACCGCGCCACCTCGTTCGCGGCGGTCCCCTACACCGTCGAACTGTTGGAGCGCATCGGATTCGACCGCATGCCGCTGCCCGCGCTGCGCTACATCACCCTGTCCGGTGGCAGGCTGGCGCCCGCGCTGGTGCGCCGGTACGCACGGCTCGGAGCAAGTGCCGGTTGGGATTTCGTGGTCATGTACGGCCAGACCGAGGCGACGTCGCGGATGGCCTACCTTCCGGTCCGGCTCACCGCCGCGCATCCGGACTGCGTCGGCGTCGCGATTCCGGGCGGCCGGTTCACCCTCGAATCCGTCGACGGCGAGGATGCGCACGAACTCGTCTACCACGGCCCGAATGTGATGATGGGCTACGCCGAATCCGCTGCCGATCTGGCGCTCGGCCGGACCGTACGCGCGCTGCGCACCGGCGATCTCGCGCGGCGCACACCGGAGGGCCTGATCCGCATCGTCGGCAGGCGCAGCCGCTTCGCCAAACCGTTCGGGCTCCGCATCGATCTGGAACGGCTCGAATCCGGGCTGGCCGCAGCGGGTTTCAGCGCCTGCTGCGCCGAGGGCGATGCGGGCCTGGTGGTCGCCGTGCGCACCGGCGGCCCGGCCACCGATCCGACCACGCTCGTCACCGAACTGAGCGGTCTGCCCGCGAGCGCCATCCGGATCGTCCCGGTCGGCGAATTACCGCGGCTGGCAAACGGAAAGCTCGACTACGCGGCCGTACGTGGCCTATCTGCCCCGGCGCCCGAACTCGCCGACATCCGGGCCATCTACGCCGACGCGCTCGGGCTGCGTCCCGAATCCATCGCCGCCGAACGCACTTTCGGCGAGCTCGGCGGCAATTCGCTGACCTACGTGCACACTTCGGTCCGGCTCGGGCGCGTCATCGGCGCACTGCCGACCGACTGGCCGGATCGCACCGTCGCGGAACTGTCCGCGCTCCGTGCGGGCGAGACGGGTAAATCCAAGCGCCACAGGCATTTCAGCCGGACCATCGACACCGCCACCGGACTGCGCGCGGCCGGTATCGTGCTGATCGCGGGCACCCATATCGGACTGTTCCAACTGCTGGGCGCGGCCCACGTGCTGCTCGCCGTGGCCGGATTCAACTTCGCCCGGTTCGCGCTCACCTCGGTCCCCGGGCCCGCGCGCACCCGGCACGCGCTACGCACCGCGGCGTTCATCGCGGTGCCGACCGCGCTGTGGGTGGCCGCGACGCTGCCGTTCACGGATTACTACGGCTGGCAGAACCTATTGCTGCTCAACAAGATTCTGGGTCCGGCCGAGAGCAGCACCGCGGGCCACCTGTGGTTCCTGGAGGTGCTCGTCTACTTCCTGATCGCCGCGGCACTGCTCATTCGGCTACCGCTGGTTGACACGCTGGAGCGGCGCGACCCGTTCCGGTTCGCGCTCGGCCTGCTCACGGTCGCACTGATCTTCCGGTACCTGCCCGTCGGACCGTATTCGGCCGCGGATGTGCCGTATTCGCCGCTGGCCGCCTGGTTCTTCGTCGTCGGCTGGGCCGCGGCCAAGGCGACGACGACGTGGCAGCGCGTGCTCGTCGGCGTCATCGTATTGGTAACGGTGCCAGGCTATTTCGCCGAGGCCGAACGCGAGCGGCTGGTCATCGCCTGCCTCCTGCTACTGGCCTGGCTGCCCGCACTGCGGGTGCCCGTACCGATCGCCGGGGTGGCGGCGCTGCTGGCCGACGGCTCACTGTTCGTCTACCTGCTGCACTGGCAGATCTATCCGCTGTTCGGAACACATGACAGCACAGCGCTTTTCGCCTGTCTTGCCGCCGGGATCGCGGCGAGTCACACGGTGGCGCTTATCCGACGCTGGGTGTTCGCGAGGAGCCGGAAGACGTCAGCGTTCGACGGTCCAGACCTGGGCCGCCGCGTCCTGGGCCAGCTTCGCGATGAGGATGTCACGCGGAATCGTCTGGCCGGCAAGGTGATCGAGTGAGGGCACCACGACGTGGTGCGCGTCCGCGCGCTGCAGCTCCCGCGTCAGCTCCGCAAACGCCGTGCCGTCACCCGATGTCGATTCATGGAAAGTTGCGGCGAAGCACAGGCCTTCGGCACGGGCGAGGGTGCTCATCGCGTTCTCGAGCTCCTCGCTGTGCCCATCGGCCAGATCGTCACGCAAATATCCATAGATCAACGCTTCCACCCGAACCTCCGTTGGATGTGGGGATCGCTGTTCTCTTCGTGGATGACCCCCGGCAGCATACCCGTCGGAGGCGTTGCGCATGTGCAAGTACAAATGTTCTTGCATCTGGGGTTTGGCAAACTCTCCGCGCCCAATATCAGGATGCGGAACGCCAGCATGCAAATGCAGCTGTCAACCCGATGACATCTATCTGCCCTATTCGGGCCACCAGACGTTAACTGGTGCGATACTAGGGGCGTGGCCGCTGGAGACGATCGACCCGTCTGGGCTGTCCGAATGCGCTCCGAACGCGATGCCAGGGGGTGGTCACAAGCAGACGCCGTCCGGGTGATGCGCGCGAAGTCATCGCACAACCTGCCGACCGACAGTACGTTGCTACGCAATTGGCGGCGGTGGGAATCGGGCGAGTCGCGCCCCGACGACTTCTACGCACCCATCATCGCCGCCGCGTTCGACACCGTGACCGCCGCCTTCTTCCCCAAGGCCCGGCCCAATCGCGACGACGAATTGCTCAGTGCCACAGGGATGGACACGCTCGAATTCATCGGACGACTGCGCATGTCCGATGTCTCGGCGGCCACCCTGGACGCCATCCGGATCACCGCGGAGCGGCTGTGCTGCGAATATCCGATCGCCGATCCGCACGAGTTGCACACCGAGGGCACGGCGTGGCTGCGCCGCATCACCTCCCTGCTGGACGGCAGACTTACTCTGTCGCAACATCGGGAGATCCTCGTACTGGCCGGTTGGGTCGCGCTGCTGGTCGGCTGTGTCGACTACGACATCGGGCGGCGCACCACCGCCGAGGCCACCCGCCGCGCCGCGCACTCGCTCGGCCTGGAGGCGGAGAATCCCGAAATCACCGGCTGGGCAGCAGAAATGGCCGCTTGGTTTGCTCTTACCCAAGGTAACTACCGGGGTGCGATCGAGGCGGTCGACTCGGCCATCGACACGAGCCGGCAACTCGGCGTGGGTGTCCAGTTGTCCGCGCAGCGGGCCAAGGCACTCGCCAGGCTCGGCGAGCGCAAAGAGGTGGAGAACGCGCTCGGCGAGGGTCGAGCAATCTTGGAGCGACTCGACCATCCGGCCAATCTGGACAATCATTTCGTCGTCGATCCGCAAAAGTTCGACTTCTACGCGATGGACTGCTGCCGGGTAGCCGGCGAGGACCGGCTCGCCGAATCCTATGCGCGCGAGGTGATCCGGAACTCGACGAGGGCCGACGGCACGGTGCGCAACCCGATGCGGGTATCCGAGGCGCACCTGACCCTCGCCGTCGTCGCGGTCCGCAACCGGGATCTGGAGCTGGCGGTGGACGAGGGCATGCGCGCCTTCGCGGGCAAACGCCGCTCGCTACCGTCGCTCATGTGGATCGCGGGCGAGACCGCGCGGGAAATCATCGAACGCTTCCCCGGCGACCCGCGCACCCGTATATATCTCGATCAACTGCGTTCCCTGTCCGCCGAGTGATCCGAGACCACCCCGCGTCGTGCAGACCAGCGCGGCGCGGTTCCCGTTCGCAGGGCGGAACCGACAGACACACAAGCTATGCAGTGGCAAATCCGTCGGTGGCGACTACTACCCTGTTCCCGGTGACCGACTCCACCGACGATCGGCTACGGCTGTTCTCCTTCGCCACCGCCGAGAAACGCGCAGAGTACCTGCTGGTGCTGCGCGCCTTCGACAGTGCGCGCGCGGCCTATGTGGTGTTGCTGCACGCCGACGATGTGGCGCGGTGGATCGAGCGCGATAGCCAGGGTCAGGACACGGCGGCGGTCGAGTGCCTGTCCGGTGCGGAGATCGGGCCGCTGCTGGAACAGTTACATCAGTGGGGCGTGTTGCAGCGCAGTTATGACGGCACCCGCGCGGCAACCCTGGCGGAATACCGGAATCGGCACTTCGTGTATCAGTTCTCGCAGGCCGGATTCCAGGCATACCGGGCGGTCGCCGGTGTCCTGGACGCGCGCTTGGACGAGGCGTCGCTGTCGCGGCTCGTACTGCCGGAACTGCTCGCGGACCTGCAAACTCTCGCCGAGGTGAATCGAGCGGGCGACGCCGAGCGGGTCTATCGGACGCTGCGCAGGCTGGATACCGCGCTCACCGAGATGGCGGCGCGGGCGGCGCACTTCTATCTCTCGCTCGGCGATCTGGTGCGCACCACCGAGATCACGCCGGAATCCTTTCTGGCGCACAAGGATGCGCTGCTGGCGCATATGCGCGAGTTCAGTATGGATCTGGCCAGGTTCGCGCCGCGGCTGGCCGCCGCCATCGCCGCCATCGAGGAGACCGGCGCCGATGAGCTGATCGAGCGGGCGGCCCGCTGCGATGAGCGGGTTCTGCTGAGTTATGCTGAGCGGCAAGCGGATTGGCGCGCACGCTGGCAGGGCCTGCGGACCTGGTTCGTCACCGTGCCGTCGGCGGACGGTTCGGGGGAATCCACCGAGGCGGATCGGTTGCGCGAGGCGACGATGAGCGCGATCGCCGCGGTGTTGTCGCTGCTGCGGCGGGTCACCGAGACGCGCAGGGGCGGGGTTAGCCGGGAATCGGCGCTGCGGCATCTCGCGGGCTGGTTCATCGCCGCGCCGACGGCCGACAGCGCGCACGCCCTGTTCGACGCGGTATTCGGTTTGGGCAGGCCGCGGCATCTGGCCATGGAACATCCTGACGCGGAACTGATTCCGCCGATGCGCTCCTGGTGGGAGGCGCCGCCGCTGGAGATCTCGCGCACGCTGGCCGAGACCGGCCGACCGCCCTCGCCGGGCGCGCCGGCCCGCATCCAGCGCAACGACGCCGGGATCCGGCGGCTGCGCGAGGCGCAGCTGGCGGCGCAGCGGGCCAGGGCCGAGGCCGCCGCATCGCTGGCCGCGGCGGATGTACACGAGCGGGTGCTGGACGAGCGGGAGACCGAGGTGCTGTTGCGATTGCTGGACGCGGCGTCCACCGCGTGGGTGCCGGTGAGCGGAAGGGTCGGCGGCACAACGGGTTCCGACAGCGGCGTCACGCTGACGGTCTCCGAGCACAGCGGTTCGACGGTGGTGCGCACCGCGCGCGGGCTGCTGCACCTGAACAATCGCAGGCTCGAGGTGCGGCCGACGCACCGGCGCGGCGGGAACGGCAAGCGCGGATGATCCAGGCGCGCAAGATAGATTCGCTGGCGCTGGACAATTATCAGCGCGCGGCGCGGGTGGTGCTGGCCAATCATCTGGTCACCAGAACCTATCCGGACCGGATCGCGCTGCCGCTGATCCGGCGCTGGGCCACCGAACTGCGCGAGGATCTGGCCGAGTTGTTCGGCTATCGGCTGGAGGTCACCGAGACCACCGCGCGGGTCTTCCCGCTGATCGATCGGCTGGATCCGGGTAAACCCGCGCGCACACCCGCCGACCGGATCTTCGACCGCCGCCGCTACGCCTATCTGGCCTTGGCGCTGGCCGCACTGGGCCGGGCGGGCGATCAGATCACGTTGTCGGAGTTGGCCGATCAGGTCGCGGCCTACTCGGGGCGGGTGGACGGGCTGGAGCTGTCCACCGATCGCGCCGCGGACCGGGACGCCTTCGTCGACGCGGTCGGCTGGCTGGCGCTACGCGGCGCGCTGACCCTCGCCGACGGCGACGCGGGCGGCTGGGCGGCCGATCCGGAGGCGGGCGAGGCGCTCTACGACATCGACCGGCCGGTGGTCTTCGCGCTGTTCCGGCCGCCACGCGCGCTACAGCACCTGCACAGCGTGCACGGGCTGCTCGCGGAGGAGCCCGCCACGCCGGCCGATGCGGCGCGCCGAGTGCGCCGCGCGCTCGTCGAACGACCGGTGGTGTATCTGGAAGACCTTGTGCCGCAGGAACGTCCGCTGCTCGGGCAGGAGCGGCTGATCGCGGAGGTCGAACTGCTCACCGGGCTGCGGGCCGAGCGCAGGGCCGAGGGCGTCGCGCTGATCGATGTCTCGGGGCGGCTGTCGGATATCCGCTTCCCGAGCACCGGGACGCTGGCCCAGGTGGCGCTGCTGCTGGTCGGCGAGATCGCCGATCTGGTGCTCGATATCGACAATCCGGTCGAAACCCGCACGGGCGCAACGGAACCCGACTCGGCCCTGACCGAACAGCTGGACGCGGCGATTCCGGAATCCACGCTGTTCGCACCGCTCGCCGAGCTGCCGCTACCGGATAACGAAGCGGCCGAACCGGATTCGGTGGACGAGGCCGAGGAGGACGCGGAACCCGAAGCGGCGCCGACATATCCGTACCTCGCCATGTCGTGGGTGCGGGAAACGGTGCAGGCGCTGGCCGACCGATACGGCAATACCTTCGCCGCCCAGTGGCAGGCCGATGTGCCCGGCCTGACCGCCGAGGTGGTCGCGCTGCTGGAGCGGCTGCGCCTGATCCGCACGGCGGACGACGGACTGCTGGTGCTGCCCGCGCTGGCGCGCTATCGCGGCGCCGTGGTGACCGTGCGCACCAAACGCGCCGAGGAGCTTTTCGTCCCCGCGTGGCGAGCGACGGGCCCGGAGGAGGCAGCGGAGCGTGACCACGGAGGGACCCGGGAGCCGCGCAAATCGAACACAGCCGCCGAAACCATGGGCACGGAAGGGATTTGATATGACGCTCATCCACGGCGGGGTCCGTTTCGTGCCGACCAGGGCCGGCATCGTGAACCTGTGGGACTACCGCGATCAGGAGTTCTGCTTCGCCGACGGCCGGCTGGTGCTGCGCGGGCCCAACGGTTCGGGTAAGACCAAGGCGCTGGAGGTGTTGTTCCCGTTCGTATTCGACGGGCGGATCGAGCCGCGCAGGCTCAACCCGTTCGCCGGTGAGGAACGCACCATGAAGTCGAATCTGCTGTATCGCAAGCAGGAATCGGCCTACTCGTATGTGTGGATGGAGTTCGCGCGCGGCGACTGGGACGATCCGGAGGTCGTCACGATCGGTATCGGCATGCGCGCGACCCGCTCGTCCGACAAGGTGACCCGCTGGTATTTCGTCGCGGACGGCCGTGTCGGCGTTGATTTCTCGCTTATCGGCCCGGACGATCGGCCGTTCACCCGCAAGCAGCTGGCCGACGAGATCGGCACCGACGCCATCGTCGACCGCCCGGTGGAATACCGGGCCGCGATCGATGCGCGAATGTTCGGTCTCGGCGTGCAGCGCTACGACCAGCTGATCAACCTGATCCTCACGCTGCGCCGCCCGCAGCTGGCGAAAAACCTCGACCCGCGCGGACTTTCGCAGGCGCTCACCGACGGCCTGCGCCCGCTGGACGAGCAGCTGATCCTGGACGCGGCCCGCTCCTTCAGCGATATGGAGGAGGTCGGCAAGACGCTGGAGGGTCTGGTGCACGCCGACAGCGCGACCAGGACCTTCGTCGACGTGTATCGGAAATACCTTGCGGTGCAGGCGAAGACGGATGTGGATCAGGTCCGCTCCCGGCTCGACGCGGTGACGCACGCGGGCACGGCGCTGTTCGCGGCCACCGCGCTGCGCGAGCGCAGGGAGGCCGAGCGCACCGCCGCCGAGACCCGCGCCGAGGACGCCGACCGCGCCTACGAGCAGGCGCTCAACGATCGCGAAACCCTGCAGCGCTCCAGCGCTTACGAGGGTAAGCAGCAGCTCGACGACCTGGCCGACGCGGTGCGCAGGCTGGAGACCTCGGCGGCGGTGCACCGGGACAAGGCGCTCAAGGCGCGCCAGACGCTCGACCAGCGGGCGCAGGAGGCCGAGCGGGCCCGCTCATCGGTTCAGGCGGCCGCCGCCGCGCTCGCCCGGGGTGAGGACGATCTGCGCGCCGCGGCCGAGGAGGCCGGCATCACCTGGACGACGCCCGCCGAGGACGCGCGCGCCGATCAGCTGACCACCGCGGTGCGCGGGCACGCCGAGGAGCGCGACGCCGATGTGCGCGCGGTGCGAAAGACGTTGGCGCTCATGGATACCGCCGCCGCCGAGCGAACGAGGGCGGAGCGGCTCGCCGAGCGCGCACGGGAACTGCGCGAAACCGCCGCGGCCGAGGTCGCGCATGCCGAGGCCGCCGTCGCGCTGGCCCGCACCGAGGCGTCGGCCGCGCTGCGCGCCTGGTGGCAGGAGTATCGCGCGGTCTACTCCCCCATCCAGGACGGCCTTTTCGACGCGCTCGACGCCACCATCGCGCAGGCCGGATCCGATGCGGCGACCATGCCCGCAGAGGTGCTGGCCGAGCGGTCCGAACCGTTGCTCGACGAGATACGCAATCGCCGTCAGGAGGCGCGCGCCGGTGCCGCCGCCGCGGCGGCACGACTCGCCGCGCTGGCCGCGGAGCGGGATCGGGTCGCGGCGCAAAGCGACGATGCCCCACCGGCTTTCGCCGCGCGCACCGGCACCCGCGAGGACCGGCCCGGCGCTCCGCTGTGGCGGCTGGTCCGGTTCGCCGACGACGTATCGCCCGCGGCCGCCGCGGGCATCGAGGCCGCGCTGCAGGCCGCCGATCTGCTCGACGGCTGGGTGTGCGATGAGCCGCCCGCCGATTACACCTCGGATCAGTTCCTGGTGCCGCTTCCGGTCGGGCACCGCCCCAAGGGCCGCACCCTCGCGGATGTCCTTGTAGTGGAAGAGGATTCGGCACAGCTCACGGTGCCGCGGGATACCGTCGCCGCGGTACTGTCCTCGATCGCGTTGTACGAGAAGGATTCCCAGCTCGACGGCGGTATCGCGGTCAGTAAGGCGGGCGGCTTCCGGCAGGGTGTCCAGATCGGCCGCCATCACAAGGCCGATGCCGAATTCATCGGCGCGACGGCCCGGGCCCGCCGCCGCGAACTGCGCCTCGCCGAATTGGCCACCGCCATCGAGGCGGCCGAGGCCGAGCGCGACGAGGCGCTGGCGGCCGAGGCCGCCGCCGAGGCCGAGCTGGCGCGAATCTCGGCCGCCGCCAAGGCCCTTCCGCGCCCCGGCGCGGTCATCTCGGCGCTGCGCGCGGTCTCGGAGACCGCGGGGATGATGCGCTCGCGCGCCGAGGCCGCGGCACAGGCCGAGCGCGATCTCGACCAGGCGGTCGCCGAGGCGACGGCCGTCGACAAGAAACTGCGCGCCGCGGCGGTGAAACACCGAACCCCGCGCGAGGCACGCGAACTCGACGCGCTGGCCGCGGCCATCCGGCATTTCGAGAACACCGGCACCGCGCTGCTGCGGCTGCGCGCCGACCACGAGCGGGAGCGCGAACGCGAACGCGAGGGCAGCGACCGGCACGACGAGGCCCGCGATCTGGCCGAGGCCTTCGCCGAGGAGGCCGCGGCCGCACAGGCGGGTTATGACGAACAGCTGCGCAAGCTGGAGACGCTGCGCGAGGCGCTCGGCGCGAGCACGGCCGATATCGATCGCGAACTCGAACAGGCGCGGGCGCGGATCGAGGCGGCCAAGGCCGAGCAGAAGGCGGCCCGCAAGGCGGCCAACGAGGCCATCGAGGCGGTCGGCGATGCCGAGGCCGCCTACCGCACCGCGCACGAATCGCTCGGCACCGCGCTCACCGAGGTGCTCGCCGATGTGAAAGCCCTTGCGCCCTATGCCCGTCCGGATCTGCTGTCGCTGCTCGGCGCGAATCCGGACAGCCGGTGGCCGAGCAGCGAGGCCGCCTGGTCCACGCCGGAGCAGCTGCTCTACCGCATCAGCGCGGCAGGCCCGGAGCAGGAGCCGAGCGTGCTGCCGGACGAGGTCGCCGAACTCTTCGAGAATCTGTCCGCCGCAACGGCTTCGGTCAAGGCCACCGAGGCGAACCGGAAGTCGACGCGCAGCGCGGTGACCTCGGCGCTGCAGGAATTCGATGCGGCGCTGGCCGGTTCCGGCCGCGACTACCGGCTGCAGTGGGACGCCGCCGACGGGCTCACCGTCGTCCAGGTCACCGACGACAACGGCGTCGCGGCGCTCGCCGATTTCGCGGCCCGCATCGATGCCGCCCGCCGCGATCAGGAGCTGCTGCTCACCGACGCCGAACGCCGCATCCTGGAGGACGCGCTGCTCACCGGCCTGGCCCAGCAGATCCACGAACGCACAAGCGACGCACGCGATCTCATCACCCGGATGGGTACCGAGATGAAGCAGCGGCGGATGTCGTCCGGCAATACCATCGGCGTGCATTGGGTACTTGCCGATACGTTGTCCGAGGCCGCCCGGGCCATGTGCAAGCTGCTGGACCGGGACGCATCCGCGCTCACCCCGGAGGATCTGGCGGCGATCCGGGCGCATTTCGCCTCCGAGATCCGCGCGGCGCGGGCCGCGCACCCGGAGCGGTCGTATCCGGAAATCCTGGCCGCCACACTGGATTATCGCACCTGGCGGGTGTTCTCGTTCACCATCATTTCCGGCGACGGCAGCGAGGACAAGCTCACCGTCGCCCGGCACAGCGCGCTGTCCGGCGGCGAGCAGTCGGTATCGCTGCACCTGCCGCTGTTCGCGGCCGCGCACGTGATGCTGGATTCGGCCGATCCGCAGGCGCCACGGCTGCTCGCGCTGGACGAGGCGTTCGCCGGCGTCGACGATAACGGCCGCAGCGAATTGCTCGGCCTCAGTGTGCAATTCGACCTCGACCTGTTCATGACCGGCTACGACCTCTGGATCACCTACGCGCATGTGCCCGGTTGCGCACACTACGATCTGGCCCATTCGACGGCCGAGAACACCGTCAGCGCGACGCTGCTGGTGTGGGACAGCGGCGAATTGCTCGCCGAGCACGACGGAACGGATCTGAGCAAGGCGCTCGGCTCACCGAACCGCCGCCGGGTGGCGCACACCATCGAGGGCGGACTGACCCTGCAGAGCGTCGGCTGAACGGCCGACGCCACAACACATTTGGAACGAGTTTGACTTACGCACTACCCCGGAAGGTCGCCGCGGCGACCGTGATCGGCACCACCATGGAGTGGTACGACTTCATGCTCTACGGCACGGCATCGGCGCTGATCTTCAACAAACAGTTCTTCCCGACGCTGAGCCCGGCTGCGGGCACGCTGGCCGCGTTCAGCACGTTCGCGGTCGGCTTCGGCGCGCGGCCGATCGGCGGACTGCTGTTCGGCCATTTCGGCGACCGGATCGGCCGCAAGGCGACGCTGGTGGTCTCGCTGCTGCTGATGGGTGTCAGCTCGACGCTGATCGGCGCGGTGCCGAATTACGCGAGCATCGGATTCTGGGCGCCCGCACTGCTTGTCGCGCTGCGGCTGCTCCAGGGCATCGGGCTCGGCGGCGAGGGCACGGGTGCGGTGGTGCTCTCGATGGAGTATGCGCCGCACGGCCGGGCCAACCGGTACGCGAGCTATCCGCAGTTGGGCACGCCCGCCGGATTGATCATCGCCAATGCTGTCTTCCTCGGCACCAGCGCGCTGCTGCCGGATGCCGCCTTCCTGGACTGGGGATGGCGAATCCCGTTCCTGCTCAGCGCGATTCTGGTGGGGCTCGGGTTGGTGGTGCGCCTCGGCATCGACGAGTCGCCGGTATTCGCGACCGCCGCCGAACGCGGCGAGCTGGTGACCTTCCCGCTGCGAGATTCGTTGCGGCTCGGCGTGGTTCGGCTCATCCTCATCTCGCTGACGACCATCGCGACCGGTGCGGTGGTCTACCTGTTCATGGCGTTCACGCTGACCTACGGCACCAAAGCCATCGGATACAGCCGGAATTTCCTGCTGCTCGCGGTGATCATCGCGTCGATCGTCTGGTGCGCGACCATGCCGCTGTGGGGTGCGCTCGGCGACAAGTTCGGCACCAGAAGGGTTTTCGCATTCGGCATGGCCGCGCTGCTGGTGTGGTGCGCGGTCTACTTCCCGCTGCTGAACACCGGTAATGCGGTGGCGGCGTATATCGCGCTGCTCGGCATGGGTGTCGTGCTGCCGATCGGGCACAGCGTCGGCGGCATCATCGTCGCCGAATTGTTCCCGGCGGCGGTCCGCTATTCCGGCGCCTCCCTGGTGATTCAGGTCTCGGTGGCGCTCGGCGGGGGTTTCGCGCCGTTGATCGCGGCGGCGCTGTGGGATGCCACCGGCGGTTCCGGCGGCGTCACCTGTTACGCGATCGGGCTCAGCGCGCTCAGTTTGATCAGCACGCTGCTGCTGGCTCAGACCGGAAGGCCGAGCGCGCCCGCCACCGCCGCGGTGAGCCGGTCGGTGACCCGTTCCGGCGACCAGCCGCGGCATACCGTCAGGTCGTAGATCACCCGCTCGTCGAAGACGGTGATCCACAGCAGCACCGCGTAGGTCGCCTCGAAGGATGCGGCTTCATCCTGTGCCACAAGGGATCCCAGTACATCGGCGAGGATGTCGTGCAGTGCGGTGATGGATTCGTCGCCCGCGTCGAGCCGCTCGATGAAACCCTTGTTGCTGCGGATGTGCCGCACCGCGGGCCCCCAGCGCATCGCCTCGGCCACCCAGACTCGGCAGAAATCGTGGAAACGCGCCGTCGGCTCGGCGGCGGGGTCGATCGCACCCAGGGCCGCGACCAGTTGTTCGATCGCCCGCCGGTGGAAGGCCTGCATGGCATCCAGCGGCGTCGGAAAGTGCCGGTACGCGGTCGCGACGCCGACCCCCGCCGCCCCGGCGAGTTCCGGGACGGAGAAGCCGAGGCGGCCGGACTCGAGCAGGCCGCCGACTGCGTCGATCAGCATCGCGATGCTGCGCTGCGCGTCACTGCGCGTCTTCGCCGGTCCGCCGCCGCGTGTGGTCTCGCCGGTCGGGAGCGCCACTCGACTCAGCCGCCCGGCCGGAGGTTCGATGCCGACCGTATCCGGCACATCCGCACGAAGTCAGCTGTCACGTTGGCAACCACCCGACCATCCTCCCTCTCGGCAGGGGTTGTGCCACGCAGACCACACCTTTCGCCGTTGAGTAGAGAAGATCTTCCCAACTGTTTATGCTACAGGCGAGAAGATCTCCTCAGTTAGGAGGGCGGATGCGCGCGGCGGCCCCGGGTGTCCTACTCGTGCTGATCATGGCCCAGCCGAATCTGGCGACGGGCATGATGCCGTACTACCGCCATGCCTGGGGGCTCGCGCCGCTACTTATCACGGTGATCTTCGCGGCCTACCTGTTCGCGCTGGTCCCGACGCTCGCACTGCTCGGCACCCCGCCGTCGCGCGCGGGCTGGTGGTGGCGCATCGGATTCGGCAGCGGCTGCGGCATCGCCGCGGATATCGCGATGAGCCTCGCCGATTCGGCGACGCCCGCCTGTGTCGCGCGGATATTCGCCGGGCTGTCGGTCGGGCTGGTGACCGGATCGCTGGCCGGGCTGATCCTGGAGCGGTCCGGGGAACGCGGACGCACCGCGATGGCCACCGCGACGGTGCTCGGCTCGGCGCTCGGCACCATCGGGGCCGCCTGGGCGGCGCAATACCTACCCCGGCCCGGCGTCACCGCATACGCCGGTCATGCCGTGCTACTGGGAATCGTTGCGGCCGTTGTCGTTTCGAATCGCTCACCGGTCGAGCGCGCACGGATCGACGCGGCGCGTACCGCGCTCCCGAGCACCGAATCGCCGATCGCCGGATATCTGAACGGAATCGCCGCATGGGTTTCGGCCGGATTGGTGGTGGCACTGCTGCCGAGTTACGGCGCGGAACTGCTCGGCACCGGCAATCTGGCGCTGCTCGCGCTGCCGGTGACCCTCTACCTCGTCAGCGCCTGGGTGGTGCAGCGGGCCGTGCCGCCGAATGTCCTTCCCGGCGAGCCGATTCTGGGCCAGCTCAGCATTATCGGCGGTATCGCGCTCGCGGCCGCGGTGGCGCTGGCGCCGAATCTGTTGCTGCTGCTCGCGGGCGCCGCGCTGGCGGGCTGCGGGCAGGGCATCGCCTATCGCACCGGGCTGCGCATCGTCAGCGCGGCGACGCCGCCGGATCGGCACGCGCGGGTCGCGGCGCGCTACGCGGCGGTCGCGTACCTGTGCGCGGCCGTCGCCACCATCGGCTTCGGCGTCGTCGCCACGGTGGGCACCATGCCGCTCGCCGTTGTCGCGGCGGCGATCGTGCTGTGCGCCGTGGCCGCGGCGACCGTACTCGTCCGCGGGCGTGCGACGGCGCGCGTCCCCGTCGATTCCCCGGCACCGACTACGACAACCGCATAACCGGACTCGATCCGCATTACGCCCGGATTCCGGCATTCGCCGGATAGCGCGCGAATATTCGCGATTCGGCATATCGCCCCCGATCGCGTAATTTCACATGCCCGATTCCGGTGCCGCATAATGTCTTTCACCACGAATCCGGAAACAGGCTCGTTACTTTCGTTCATCACGGGATAAAGACCCGATGTTTCACTTGAATACGGCCGAACGAAAAGTATTTTCGGCCTTGCTTATTCGGATAGTGAACGGAACCCGCCATGGCCGCACCGACTCGACTCGGCCCGAACAATCCCGCACTCGGCACACCGCCGACGGCGAATAACGAACTCAAACGCTCACTCGGGCGATTCGACCTGATCGCCATGGGCGTCGGCACCATCGTCGGCGCGGGCATCTTCGTCACCACCGGCGTCGCCGCGGCCACCAAGGCCGGGCCCGCCATCGTCCTGTCCTTCGTGCTGGCCGGGCTGATCTGCGTGCTCGTCGCGCTGTGCTACAGCGAACTCGCCGCCATGACACCGTTTTCCGGCAGCGCGTACACCTACACCCGGGCCACCATGGGCGAGGCGCCCGCCTTCCTGGTCGGCTGGAATCTGCTGCTCGAATACGCGGTCGCCGCGGCGGCGGTGGCCATCGGATGGTCCGGATTATTCGGTGCGGCACTGCATTCCCTTTTCGGCGTGACATTGCCGCACGCGATAAGCGCCGGACCCTCGGACGGCGGTGTGCTGAACCTGCCCGCCGTGCTGATCACCGCCGCGATCGTCGCAATTCTGGTGTTCGACGTGAAAGTCACCGCGGTTGTGGTGAAAACGCTCGTCGCGGTCACCATCGGAGTGCTGATCCTGGTTATCGCGGTAGGTGGCCCGCATATCGAACCCGGACGCTGGTCGCCATTTCTTCCGTTCGGCGTCAACGGAATCGCCGCGGGCGCGGCACTGGCCTTCTTCGCCTATCTGGGCTTCGATATCGTCGCCACCTCGGCCGAGGAGACGCGCAGGCCGGCGCGCGATCTGCCGTGGGGCATCATCGGTTCGGTCGTGGTGGCCACCGCGCTGTACGTCGCGGTGAGCGCGGTGCTCACCGGTGTCGCGCCCTATCGGAGCCTGGACAATGCCGCACCGGTGGCCACCGCACTGGCCGCCATCGGCGCCGGCTGGATCGGCAAGGTCATCCTGGTGGCCTCGGTCGTCGCACTCACCAAGGGTCTGCTGATGCTGTTCTACGGGCAGACCCGGCTGATCTTCGCGATGAGTCGCGACGGCATGCTGCCACCGGTCTTGTGCCGCACCAGCTCTCGCGGTGTTCCGGTGCGCACCGGCCTGGTGCTCGGCGTGATCATCGCGGTGGTCGCCGGGCTGCTGCCCATCGGAACCGTCGCGGAGCTGGTGAATATCGGCGCGCTGTTCGCCTTCGTCACCGTCGCGATCGGCGTCGTGGTGCTGCGCCGCACCGCTGCCGACCGGCATCGGCCGTTCCGGGTGCCGTTCATGCCGGTGGTCCCGATCGCCGCCGTCGCGGGATGCGCCTGGCTGGCAACCACTTTCGAGGCACTCACCTGGCTGCGCTTCGCCGTGTGGAGCGCGGTGGGCGCGGCCGTCTATTTCGGTTACGGCCGTGCCCATTCGGTGGCGGCCCCGACGAAAGGTCGAGCGTGACAGCGCAATTGGACAGCATGTATCCCACCCGAGTGGATTTCGGGACGGTCGAGGAGATCCATCGGGCCGCCGCGGCCGCACTGCCGCCGGACGTCCTCGATTTCGTCGAAGGCGGCGCCGGACGGGAAACTACGCTGCGCGCCAATCGGGCGGCATTCGAGCGCTGGCGGATCCTGCCCGAGCCGATGAGCGGCGTCGCGGTGCCCGACACCCGCACCACCCTGCTCGGTATGCCGCTCGAAATCCCGGTGCTCACCGCACCGTTCGGCGGTGACGCACTCTTCAACGCCGCCGGTCATCCGGCCGTGGCCACGGCCGCCCAACGGCACGGTGCGCTGTCGATCGTGCCGGAGGCGGGCAGTTTCTCCTACGAGCAGGTGCGGGCCGCAGCACCGGATGCGGCCCGGATCGCGCAGATTCACCCGTTCGCGCACGCACCCGCGGTCGCCGAGCGGGTGCGCAGGGCCGGGTTCGCCGCGCTCTGCGTGACGGTCGACTGCGCGGTCGGCGGCTTTCGCACCCGGAATATGGGTAACCGCTTCGATCCGGATATGCGGCATTTCGGCGGCAATCTCACCGGGCGCGACGGCGCGCCCGGAGTCGCCGAGGTGTTCGGCCATCTGCTGAAACACGGTGCCACCGCGTGGAATTGGTCCGATCTGCGGGCGGCCGCCACGGAATTCCGGCTGCCGTGGATCGCCAAGGGCATCCTGACGGTCGCCGCGGCCGAAACCGCTGTCGCGGCCGGCGCCGCCGCGCTTGTCGTATCCAATCACGGTGGCCGCCAAGTGGATCCGGCCCCCGCCAGCCTGGAGATGCTGCCGTCGATCCGGGCGGCGGCCGGGCCCCGGATCCCGATCCTGTTCGACAGCGGAATACGCACGGGCAGCGATATTTTCATCGCCCTCGCCCTCGGCGCCGACGCCGTGGTGCTCGGGCGCGCCACGATTTACGGCCTGGCCGCCGCGGGCGAGGCCGGGGTGAGCCGGGTACTCGAACTGCTCACCGAGGAGCTGCGCACCCTGATGATCCTGTCCGGCGCGGCCACCATCGCCGATATCGACGGCTCTCGGCTGCTGGCGGTGCGGGAATGAACGCCCCGTTCCCCGCGGCCCGGCTCGGCTCCGGCCTGGTGTTCACCTCCGGACTCGCCTCGATCGACCCGGCCACCATGACGCCGAAGCACACCGAATTCGCCGATCAGCTCGAAGACGTACTGCACCAACTGGATTCGGCGCTGATCGCGGCGGGCAGCTCGCGTGAGCGCACGCTCAAAATCGACTGTTATCTGGCGGATCGCCGCTGGTTCCCGGCCTGGAACGCCGCATTCGCCGCATTCTTCGGGGCCACCACACCCGCTCGCACCACCACCGTCACCACGCTGCCCATCGACGGGCTGCTCATCGAAATCCAGGCCGTCGCCGTCGCGGGCTGACCATCGAAATACAGGAGAATCCATCATGACCGCAGCAACTACGATCGCACTGTTCAACCAGCCCGAAGCGCCCGGACTCACCATTCGCGATGTGATCGAGGGCCAGACCGCCGCCCAACTGGTCGTCGCCGCCGACGACTGGGGTTGGTGGGCAACGCTTTTGAACGGCGACTCGATCGCGCCGACCAGCGGTATCCAGCACACCGTCACCGAGGGTCTGGTGCGCGCCGGATTCCTGACCCGGCGCGGGCACCGCTTCCAGCTCACCCACACCGGCCACGACATCGCGAAGAATCGTGGCTTCATCCGGGTCGCGACCCGCGGCTGGGAGCCGACGTTCCGGCAGCTGTCCGGCAATGGCGACCGGCCCTACATACCCGCCGCCACCGAACCGGCCGAGGTGGCCCGCGGCTGCACCGATATCGCGCGGCGCCGCCCGGAAATCCTGCAGGGCATCGGACGTGCCATCGCCGCGCGGGAACCGGGCTGCACCATCGATCTCGGCTGCGCGGGCGCCGGGCGGGTGCGGGCGCTGGCCGAACTCGCGCCCGCCGAACGGTTCATCGGAGTGGATATCGAGGACGAGGTGATCGCCGCTGCCACCGCCGAAATCGCGGAATCGGCGGCGGCCGACCGGATCCGGCTCTTCACCGGATCCGTGCAGCCCGGCGCTGCGACGCCGGACTGGCTCGCGCTGATCGACCGCGACGCGGTGACCACCGCGATGTCGTTCTTCCTGCTGCATCAGCTGGCCAGCGACGGCGGCGGCATCCTGGCGGTGCTCGGCGCGTGGATGGACTGGTTCCCGAATCTGCGCCGCCTCGTCGTCGGGGACGGATATCTGCTCGACGCGCCGCAGTGGACGGCGCAACCGTGGTTCGCGCCGACCTACGAGATCTACCACACCATCACCGGTGTCCGGCTGTGGACGCGGGAGGAGTACGAGCAGGCCTTCCACGCACTGGGCTGGTCGGTCGCGCGCAGCTTCGACGATCACACCATGCTGGTGACGACCATTCTGGAGCGCTGAACCACCGCGTCGCGCAGCCGGTTCGGGCCTACCGGTCGTGTGCGTCCGGGCGCATCGGCGGGCAGACGCCGCCTGGGATGGTCGCGCGTTCGAAATGCCACCACTCGTTGCCGTACATCCGGCACAGACCCCAACGGGCGCCGTTGGCCTCCAGCCATTGCGCGCCCGCCTGCGGGCCGACGTCGACCGCCTGTCCGGAGACGTGTGTCGATTCGTCGGGCGGCAGCACCCAGCGGCGGGCGGCATCGGGACTGCCGTAGGTCCGCACCCCGTCGTCCCAGAGTCGCTGCTGTTCGTCGCGGGTGCGGTAGCCGGAGGTGATGGACAGCGGCACACCCTCGGCGTGCGCCGCCCGCTCGGCGAGGGTGTACGCGACCGCGAGGCCCGGTTCCAGTCCCTCGGTGCCCGCAGCGGAGCCGAGGGCCGCACGCGGATCGATCGGTAGGCCGGGCGCGGCCTGCGCGGCGCCCGCCGCCACCGTGGCCGCGACCACCGCGGGCAGCAGCACCGCGGGCAGTCCGAGCCGAATCCGATTCGCCGAGCCATCGTTCGTCAGCAACATGGTGGCGATGTTAGCGGCACAGTCCACAATTCCCCAGGAAAGGTCGTTGTCCACAAACCTATTCCAGTGTTGTGGATCACCATGCACAGGAAATAGACATATATGAGTAACCGGAAAACTCCTGTGCTTTAGCGCAATTCGTGATAGATCCGCCAGCGGAATAGACCGATCGGACATGACCGCCGCATATGGCGGCGTGTCGGCCCGATCGCAGCCTCCCGCACCCCCGGATTCGGCCGTGACCACGCCGAATCCAGCCGCGGATCCGGGATCCAGGCTCAACGATCGCCCAGATCACACGAATCAGCTTGGCGCACAGCGCTTATCACGACCTAACGGGCCGATCGGCAATTTCACGCTCCCCCACCCGATTTCGCCTCGACCAAGCAGGTCGGCAGCCATTCGAACGGCATGGGATCCGGCGAAACAACGCAGGGCGGACATTCGAAACCGACCGCCCCGCTTCAAGATATCCACAGCTTGCGGAATTCCACAATTCACTCCCCAACCATGTGAAGAGTGAATACATCTGAATTGCCGGCACGTCGCACGGCAGCCCCCGTGCTACCCCTCCGCGCGACCCTCGAGCGCATGTCTGCCGTACGTTTCGGCGGCGGGCTGCATCCGGGTGCCCGCCCCGCGCTGGATCGTCTCCGTCGACTCCCGATTGCGCCCGATGCGCGCCCCGATCTCGCTGCCGTGCTCACGCGCGTAGGCGACCGCCAGCTCGATTTTCCGCGAGTGCAGATCGGACTGGGCGCTGAGCACCGCGATGCGGCGCTCCACCGGGCCGTCCAATTCCTGTAGGCGCGCAACGATTTCCCACACGTCCGGACCCGCCGCCAATGCGGCGCGGCGATCGCCGATGGGTCCGCGGAAAACGATGCCCGGATGTTCCAGCTGCGCGACACCCTCGCGGATGAGGCGATTCAGCAACACCTGGGCACTGGTTCCTTCCCGGGACGCTCGCTCGGACAACCAGCGGCTGGTCGCGTCCGAGATACGAATGGACGTACTCATTACCCTCCTCGACCTCCATTGGCACTTCCTCGGCAACATGGGTTCGCCATCCAAGGGTGCCGCGAAAACGGCGATGCCGCCCCGGTGATCGGGGGTGACATCGCCGTGTCCGCACGGATGTCAAAGCGGTCGAACGCCCAGTTCAGCGGCCCGAAGGGGCTCAGACGCGCTCCTTGGACCGGGTGCGCACCCGCAGCGCGATCGGCTTCTGGGTTTCGGCGAAGAAGTCGTTGCCCTTGTCGTCGACGACGATGAAGGCCGGGAAGTCCTCGACCTCGATCTTCCACACGGCCTCCATACCGAGCTCCGGATACTCCAGCACCTCGACCGATTTGATGCAGTCCAGCGCCAGCCGCGCCGCGGGCCCGCCGATGGAGCCGAGGTAGAACCCGCCATGCTCCTTGCACGCCTTGGTCACCTGCGCCGAGCGGTTGCCCTTCGCCAGCATGACGAACGAACCGCCCGCCGCCTGGAACTGATCGACATAGGAATCCATCCGGCCGGCGGTGGTGGGACCGAACGAGCCGGAGGCATAACCCTCCGGCGTCTTGGCCGGGCCCGCGTAGTACACGGCCATATCGCGCAGGTAATCCGGCATCGGCTCACCGGCGTCGAGCCGCTCCTTGATCTTCGCGTGCGCGATATCGCGGGCGACCACCAGCGGGCCGTTCAGCGAAAGGCGGGTCTTCACCGGGTATTTCGACAATTCGGCGCGGATCTCCGACATCGGCCGGTTCAGATCGATCCGCACGACGTCACCGCCCAGGATGGCGTCGGTCTGCTCGGGCAGGTACTGCGCGGGTTCGCGCTCGAGCTGTTCGAGGAATACGCCCTCCGGGGTGATCTTCGCCAGCGCCTGCCGGTCCGCCGAACACGAAACCGCGATGGCCACCGGACAACTCGCGCCGTGCCTGGGCAGGCGAACGACGCGCACGTCGTGGCAGAAGTACTTACCGCCGAATTGCGCACCGATACCGAAGGATTGGGTAAGTTTGAACACCTCTTCCTCCAACTCCAGATCCCGGAAGGCATGGGCCGCAAGGGATCCCTCGGTGGGCAGGTGGTCCAGGTAATGCGCGGACGCGTATTTCGCGGTCTTCAACGCGAATTCGGCACTGGTGCCGCCGATCACCACCGCGAGGTGATAGGGCGGGCAGGCCGCGGTGCCGAGCGAGCGGATCTTCTCGTCCAGGAATTCCAGCATCCGCGCCGGATTCAGGATGGCCTTGGTCTCCTGGTACAGAAACGACTTGTTGGCCGAACCGCCGCCCTTGGCCATGAATAGGAATTTGTATGCCGGATGCGCGGGATCGCCCGGGGTGGAATACAACTCGATCTGCGCGGGCAGATTCGAGCCGGTGTTCTTCTCATCCCACATGGTGATCGGCGCGAGCTGCGAATAGCGCAGGTTCAGCTTGGTATAGGCGTCGAACACGCCCCGGCTGATCCATTCGGCGTCGTCGGCGCCGGTGAGCACGCCCTCGGACTTCTTGCCCATCACGATCGCGGTGCCGGTGTCCTGACACATCGGCAGGATGCCGCCCGCCGAGATGTTCACGTTCTTGAGCAGGTCGAGCGCGACGAAGCGATCGTTGCCGCTGGATTCCGGATCGTCGATGATCTTGCGCAGCTGGGTGAGGTGCGCGGGCCGCAGGTAGTGGCTGATGTCGTGCATCGCCTCGGCGGTGAGCAGCCGCAGCGCCTCCGGCTCGACCTGCAGGAAGGTGCGGCCGTTGTGCTCGAACGTGCTGACGCCCTCGGTGGTGAGCAACCGGTACGGGGTGTCGTCGGCGCCGATCGGCAGCAGATCTGAATAGCGGAACTCCGGGGTCGTCACGGGTCGCGCACTCCTTCGGGGTGGGTCGGTGGGCTCGCGCCCGGCGCGGCCGGAACCGAAATCGGCCCGCTGGGACAGAGCACAGCGAGCGTATCGGCCATAACCGGCACCGACTTGCTTAGGCAAGCCTTATCGCCGCCGCGGAATGTGCGCGGCTGGGACCCGTCACAAAAGGTTGCACGTTCAACCCCGGGGGTGTTACCTCTTACCTGACACGTCAGAGTTTGGAGCGACCGTGACAGAACCCCACTGGCTCGATGACGTCGAAATGCGTGCCTGGTTGGGTTTCGTGCGCACTCGAGATCTGATCGCCGCCGCCGTCGGTCGCGACTCCACCCGCGAGTCCAACCTGACCTATATCGAATATTCCGTTCTGGCGAACCTGGCGAATTCCGCCGATCATCGACTCACCTTCGCCGACCTGGCCGCGCGCCTCGAATGGTCGCAAAGCCGGTTGTCCCATCAGATCACCCGGATGGAGAAACGCGGATTGGTGGTGCGCGAACCGATTCCGGACGACGCCCGCCGCACCGCCGCCCGGCTCACCCAGCGCGGAACCGATGTGCTGACCGCGGCCGCGCCCGCGCACGTGCTCAGCGTGCGCAGGCACATGATCGATGTGCTCGACCGTGAACAGCTGGCCGCGCTCGCCGATATATACGACACGCTGCTCGCACACCACCGCGGCACCGCGACCGAAAACGACTGAGCCCGGAAACGACTGGGGTTCAGGGCAATCCGAGCGCGCGCTCGAATCCGTCGGGCACCACGATATCGCCCCGATCCAATTCCGCCACCGTGGTTTTGCGCAGGCCCAGCAGCGCCGAATCGATTCCGCCGCGCAGGATGTCGAGCACATTCTCGACGCCCGCCTGACCGTTCGCGGCCAGGCCCCACAAATAGGCCCGCCCGATCATGACCGCGCGTGCGCCGAGCGCCACCGCCTTGACCACATCGCTGCCGCGCCGAATTCCGCCGTCCAGCAATACTTCCAGCTGCCCGCCGACCCGATCGGCGAGCACCGGGAGCGCGCGAATCGCCGCCGGTGTCCCGTCGAGATTGTTGCCGCCGTGATTCGATACCGAGATGGCGGCGACTCCCGCGTCGACCGCGCGCAGCGCGTCGTCCACCCGCATCACACCCTTGAGCATGACCGGGCCGTCCCACTGTTCGCAGATCCAGCGCACATCGGACCAGTCCGGCGGCGGGGTGCCCATCCATTCGCCGTACGCGCCGAAGAAGCCGGGCGCCGGTCCGTCGCCGACGGCCATATTCGGCGCGGTGAGATCCGGAATATGCTTGGCGCGCAGGTACGTTGCCAGCCAGCGCGGCTTCGCGACGGTCTGCGGCGCGAATTTCAGCATGGTGCGCAGGTCCAGCTTCTCGGGAATCACCGGGCTGCCCCAGTCCCGGCCGTGGGAGAAGGACCAGTCGAGGGTGAGGATGAGGCCCACCGCGCCCGCGCTTTTCGCGCGCGACATCCGCTGCAGGATCTCGTCCTTGCCGCCGCACCAATACAACTGGAAGAAGGTGGCCGGGTTCGCGGCGATCACCTCCTCGACCGGTTTGCTCGCGAATGAGCTGAGCCCCATGGCGATTCCGCGCGCGGCGGCGGCCCTGGCCACCGCGACCTCACCGTCCGGATGCACCGCCTGCACGCCGGTCGGCGAGATCAGCACCGGCATCGAAAGCGTTTGTCCCAGTACGGTCGTCGATTGGTCGCGAGCGCCGATCGGGCCCGCGACGTGCGGGGCGAAGCCGAGTTCGGCGAATGCGCGCTGATTGTCCTCGATGGTCTGGCCACGCTCGGATCCGGCGACCAGCGCGCCGTAAACCGATTTGGGCAGGCGCTTTTTCGCGCGCCGCTGCGCCTCGGCGACGGATTCGAACCACGGGTTCATCGGGGAGTTCCTTCCGCGAGTGTGTCCGGCCACAGCCGCCGGATATGTGCGACGAGGTCGGCGGTCAGCCGATCGAGCAGCTCGCGGCCCTCGATCGCGCCGGCGCCCACCGGATCTCCGAGCACACCATTCGGGCTGACGGCGCGCACGCCGCCGGACCGCAGCAGCGGCATGATCTCGGAAAGGGCTCTGGTATCGCCCTTTTCGGCGCGCTCCAGGCGCACCCTGGCCGGGTCGATGGCCAGTTGCAATGCGGTCTCGGACCGGCCCGCATGCGGATCACCCTGCCAGCGCGGCAGATACAGCCCGACATCGCGGGATTCCCCGCGCAGCACCGTCACCGCCCGGTCGAGCGGTTCCAGGTTGCCGCCGTGCCCGCTGACCAGCAGGATGCGCTCGAATGTCGCGGTGGCCGACCGGCACAGCTCCACCACCAGCAGCTCCAGCGCCGCCTGCCCGATCGAGATGGTGCCGGGAAATCCGGCGTGCTCACCGCTGGCACCGTACGGAACGGCCGGTGCCACAACGATATTCGAGTATCGCCCGGCCACCCGGCGGCAGAGTTCGACGGCGATGTCGGTATCGGTGGACAGCGGCAGATGCGGGCCGTGCTGTTCGGTCGCGCCGAGCGGTACGAGCAGCACCGCCACGTCCAGGGCACCCGCCTCCGGCCATGTGAGATCCGCCACCAGCATGCCGGGAGATTATCGTCAGTCGCTGACATAATCAACATCCGGCAATCGCGCCATAATCATCAGCTGTGACGGCAACGCGCGGCCGCCCCCGCGGCACCACCAAACGCGAACTCGAACTCATCGCCATGCGGCTGTTCACCGAGCAGGGCTTCGACGAGACGACGGTCGATCAGATCGCCGCGGCCGCCGGCATCAGCGGGCGCACCTTCTTCCGTTACTTCCCGACCAAGGCCGAGGTGCTCTGGTATCAGTTCGACGACGAAGTCGCGGCATTGCGCGCGGCCTTCGCCACCGTGCCCGACGATATTCCGATGATGACCGCCGTGCGTCGAGTCGTGGTGAACGCCAATCGATATCGCGCAGAGGACGTCCCCGAGCTGCGCACCAGGATGCACCTGGTGAGCGCGGTGCCCGCGCTCGCGGCCACCGCGGGTGCGCACTACGACGCCTGGGAGCGCGCCGTAAGCGACTTCGCCGCGCGCAGACTCGGCGAACCCACGGACGCGCTGATCCCGCTGGCCGTCGGCCGGACCACCCTGGCCGCCGCGCGCGCGGCCTTCGACGCGTGGCTGGCCCGCGCCGACACGGACCTCACTGTCTACCTCGACGCGGCACTGGCCGCACTCGCGCGCGGCTTCGACCCGACCGACGCCGAAACCGATCAGCTATCGGAGCTACCGGAAGGTTTCGGCGGCAAACGGCTCGGGGTATGACTAGGCTCGGTAACGGCTCGCAGCCGACAAGCACGAACGACCCGACAGATCCGTCGAAAGGGGCAGGAATTTCCATGTCCGAGGTTTCCATGAGCGTTTCGGCGGATTCGCTGCCGGCGGGCCCCGTCGACAACCTGCTCCCCGAACTCGTCGAGCATCTGCGGCAGAACCGCACCGCGCTGCGCGAGGAATGGGCCCGGCGCATCGGCGACGCCCAACTGCTCACCGCGATGACCCCGGAGGAAATCTTCTCCGAGGCGACCTCCATCTACGACAACTACGTCGAGGTGCTCGAGACCGGTAGCGCCGAGGCCCTGCAGGCCTACGCGCGCGACCTGTCCGAACGCATCATCCCGAGAGGCGTCGAGATCGAGGAGGTCATCGGCATCGTGCTGCTGCTGCGTGACGTGCTCGCCCGCTCGCTGTTCGAGAAGTACCAGGCCGATTTCGAATTGCTCAACGCGGTGCTCGACGCCTACGAGCCCGCCGCCAACCGCATCGCCAACACACTGGCCGTCTCGTTCGTGCAAGAGCGCGAACGCGTTATCCGCCAGCAGCAGGAGGCCATTCGCGAACTCTCGACTCCGGTGTTGCAGGTGCGCGAGCAGCTGCTCATCCTGCCGATCATCGGCGTGCTGGACGGCCAGCGCGCCCGCCAGCTCACCGAGCAGCTGCTGCGCGCGATCCGGGCGAACCGCGCCAAGGTGGTCGTCATCGATATCACCGGTGTGCCGCAGATCGATTCGACGGTAGCCAACCACCTGGTGCAGACGGTGGACGCCTCCGGCCTGATGGGCGCCAACGTCATCATCACCGGCCTGTCCTCGGAGATCGCCCTCACGCTGGTGACCATCGGCCTCGACCTGTCCAAGATGAACGCCGTCGGCGACCTCCAGGGTGGTATCGAGGAGGCGGAACGGCTACTCGGATACGAAGTTTCGCGGGTCACCGAGCGTGCCGGCGAGCGTGACGGTCGCTGATCAGGCGGGCTCATGCCGGTTCCGATTCTCAAGCAGGGTAACTATCTCATAGCGTCGGTCCAGTCAGCATTGACCGACGCCGATACCGAGCGCCTGCAGGACGACCTGATGAAGCAGGTCAGCAGATTCCGCGCGCAGGGGATCATCGTCGATGTCACCGCGATCGACGTGATGGATTCCTTCGCCGCGAGATCGCTGCGCACCATCGCGCATATGACGCGGCTGCGCGGCGCCGATACGGTAATCGTCGGGCTGCAACCGGAAGTCGCGTTCGCGATGGTGCAGCTCGGGTTGACGTTCGAGGATATGCACACCGCCCTCGATCTCGAAGAGGGTCTCGCGTGGCTGAATCGCAAGACGCCGACCCGCCGCGCGCAGCGAGACGGTCGTGACAGTGGCCGCTGAGAACGTGGTGATCGCGGTGCAGGTGTCGGGTGACATCGTGACCGCACGTCAAGCCGGACGTGAACTGGCAGCCAAACTCGGTTTCTCGCTGACCGATCGCACCATGATCTCCACCGCCATCTCCGAAATAGCCAGGAATATCACCAGTTACGCGGGCAGCGGCGAGATCCGGCTGCTGGTCGACGATCGCGAGGGCCGCCAGGCGCTGGTGGTCCAGGCCGAGGATCAGGGTCCCGGCATCCGCGATATCGCGCGGGCGCTCGAGGACGGCTACTCCACCGGGCGTGGGCTCGGGCTCGGATTGCCCGGCGCGAAAAGGCTGATGGACCGGTTGACCATCGAATCCTCGCCTGGCCGAGGCACGTTGGTGGAGATGTGGAAGTGGGTACCCAACGGTGCATGAGGACGGGTTCATCGGCCGAATCGAATGGGCGGTGGCCGGTCGCGCACTGCCGGGTCAGCGGGTCTCCGGTGATCGCGGGGTCGTTCTCGACGCGGGCGGGGGTTCGGTGCTCTTCGCGGTGCTCGACGGGCTCGGGCACGGTGCGCCCGCTGCCGACGCGGCCGACCGGGCCGCGCAGGTGCTCGCGGAGAACCGCGCCGAACCGCTGGACGTACTGATGGTGCTCTGTCACCGGGCGATGGCCGATACCCGCGGCGCCGCGGTGTCTTTGGCGCTGTTCGGCTCGGGCGATACGGTGCACTGGCTCGGGGTCGGCAATGTGGAGTCCCGGGTGTTGACGGCGGGTCCGGTCGGCCTGACGGTGCGCGCGAGCGCGCTGTTGACCGGCGGCATCGTCGGCTATCGACTACCGCAGAACCTGCAGACGCAGACCGTTCCGGTGCGCCCGGGCGATCTGCTGCTGATGTCCACCGACGGCATCGTCCCCGAATCCGCCGACGGCATAGATCTTTCCAAGTCGACCGCGGAGATCACCTCGGAGATTCTGGCCAGGCACGCCAAGGACACCGACGACGCGCTGGTGCTCGCGGCCCGCCATCGGGGTGGAACGGTCGCGGTGCCGTCATGAGCGAGGTCTTGGCGGCGTTTCTGGAGGATTACGCGAAAGCGCTACGGCGCCATCTGGATTCGCCGTCACAGGCCGGTCTCGGCGAGGGTTACGAACTCGGCAGGCGGGCGCTGGTGGAGGGCATCAGCCTGCTCGATCTCACCGAAAACCATTACCGGGTAACCCATTCGGTGGGCGGGCTGGATCCGCGGGTGACCGAGACGGCGCTGGAATTCCTGTTGCAGACGCTGGCGGCCCTCGATATCGCCACCCGCGGCTACCTCGACGGCGCCCGCCGCTACGAGCAACAGCGCACTCGCGCAGACGATCTCGCCGACCGTGACGCCTTCCGCACCGCGCTGGTGGAATCGCTGCAGGACGGTTTCTTCGTCGCCGACGCGCGCGGCACCATCGTCGAGGTCAACTCGGCCTTCGGCGCGCTGACCGGCTACGGCCCGGCCGATGTGCCCTATCCGCTGCCGCATCCGTGGTCGGTGCCGGACGGGCCGCGCTATCCCGATCTCGTCACCGCGGCACAGCGTTTCGTGCTGCCGATCCGGCACCGGGACGGGCGCCCGGTATGGCTCGCGGTGAGCACGAGCGCGCTGATCAAACCGGAGAACAACGAGCGCATCTTCGTCGGCACCATCCGCGACGTCACCGCGGAACACGATGCGCAGGCCCGGGATCAGGCCGCGTCCCGGCTGGCCACCGCGGTGGCCTCGGCGACGAGCGTGGTGGAGGTGCTCGCGGTCGGCCTCGACGAATTGCGGCGCACCGTCGGCGCGCAGAGCGCGGTGGTCTCGGTGTGGCCGAATCGGCACACCGGGCCCGAGGTGTATGTCTCGGGCGCCCAAGAGGATTCGGGCGACGCGGCGGGCGCCGGGCTCAGCGCGCGGGCGCGCGCGCTGCTCGACCGGGCGCGCAGGCAGCCGGGCCGCAGCCTGTTCGCGATTCCGGAGGGCACCGATTTCTCCGAGGGCATCGTCGCCCCGCTGGGCGAAACCGGCGACGCCGCACTGTGGTTGCGCTTCGCCGCGCCGCGCGCGATCAGTGCCGCCGACTGGACCCTGTTCTCTCTGCTCATCGGGCATCTCAGCCTGGCCGTGCAGCGGGCGCGCAACTTCGATCAGGCGCGGTCCACCTCGCTGACGTTGCAGCGGGCCATGCTCGGGCCGATCGAACTGCCGCCGCGCTTCTCGGTGCACTACGAGCCCGCGCTGCCGCCGCTGGAGATCGGCGGCGACTGGTACGACGTGGTGCCGCTGAAGGACGGCACCATCGGCGTCGTGGTCGGCGACTGTGTGGGCCGTGGCCTGTCCGCGGCCGTGGTGATGGGTCAATTGCGCACCGCGGCAAGGGCTTTACTGCTGCGCGGCGCCGGGCCCGCGCAGCTGCTCGCCGAACTCGACACCGTCGCGTCGCGGATACCCGGTGCGATGTGCACCACGGTGTGCGCCGCCGTGCTGGATCCGGTGCGCGGGCTGGTCCGCTACAGCAGCGCCGGACATATGCCGCCGATCCTCGCCGATGTGAATTCGACCGGCAGGCTGCTGGAGGGCGGGCGCTCGGTGCCGCTGGCCACCTTCGATCCGCCGCGGCGGCCCGAGGCCACCACCGCGCTGTCGCCCGGTTCGACGCTGGTGCTGTTCACCGACGGCCTGGTCGAGCAGCGCGGCGTCGATATCGATGACGGATTCGCCAAGATCGCCGCGGTGCTCGCCGACACCTCGGGCAAACTGCCGCGCGAGGTGGCCGACGCGGTGCTGTCGCGGCTGCGCCCGGCCGCGGGCTACGACGACGACGTCGCGATGGTCGTGTACCGGCAGCCGCCCGCCCCCCTGCATCTCGACGTGCCCGCCGAGGCGCGGCAGCTGGCCGGGCTGCGCCGCAGACTGAAGGCGTGGTTCGCGGCGGCGGCGGTGCCGCACGAGTTGGCCGCCGATCTGGTCGCCGCGGCGAATGAGGCGTGCAGCAACTGCATCGAACACGCCTACCGCGACGGGGCCGCTGTCGGAACCGTTGTGCTGCACGCCGAATGCGATACCGAACGGGTGGTCATCACGGTCGTCGACACCGGGTCGTGGAAGCCGCGCGCGGCGGATCCCGGCCATCGCGGTCGCGGCATCGATATGATGCGGGCGCTCACCGAGGAACTCGATATCGACCACACCGGACCGGGCACCCGCGTCCGCATGTCGGTCACCTTGCCCGCCATCGCGTTTCCGGTGGCCAATCCGCTGCGCGGGACGGGTCGGCGGACACCCGGGTAATCCGAGCTATCGAGCGACGCTCCCGGAGCCGGGAATACCGGCCTCGGGAGCATCGACCAATTCGGAACTACTCCGCTACGCGGACTGCGACAGCTGCTCGAGTATCTTCAACAAAAACATGAATGTGGACGAACCACTATCGATGCCCGCACCGATCATCATATTGTACAAAGAGTGCATTTTCGCTCCTAGCCATCAGTGCTTCGAATCGTTCCTACGATTCCGTTCAGAAATGCTAGAGCGAAGTGAAGCATGTCACAGTCACAATTAGATGTGATGTAAGTCACTCATTCTCCGTAGCACGCATAACTTCGGCAGTCGGAGGTCGAACCACGGATTCCCGCCGGTCGTAGGCCGGAACTTCCCTGCGGGCCAGCATATTTCAATCGCCAACAGCGACCGCGGCCACACCTCGGTCCGGCAACGGGAAGGGCAGGCAATGTCGTAGCAAAGTATTCTTCAGCAAATTTCGAGAATTTCACCGACCTGAAGTAAGCC
Organism: Nocardia sp. JCM 34519.1; assembly: GCF_020361265.1. Taxonomy (NCBI): domain Bacteria; kingdom Bacillati; phylum Actinomycetota; class Actinomycetes; order Mycobacteriales; family Nocardiaceae; genus Nocardia; species Nocardia sp. JCM 34519.1. The sequence goes on along the minus strand of NZ_JAIRBR010000005.1, from coordinate 432,560 downwards.
GCTGGCGAAAACCGTGCCGCGCGCCCATTTGCCAGAAATAAGCGAGTACCGGGAAGAATTTTCGGCCACCTGTGCGACAGCTCCCGGCGACCGGGCGAAATGCACACCTATTGCGTGGATCGGGCCGCCCGATTTTGCGAGCTCGATGGCGGGCCCCGACCGGATGATCCGAGTGCGGGCGAGGCTCGATGCGGCGACACCCCGGACCGCAACGTGACAACCGTCCGCGATGGACAGGCGTCGTATAGGTTCGGTTACGGTGAGTGTGGCACGGCCGGTGCGTAGCCAGCGGTTGACAGGCTGTCCACCAGGCCCGAAGCCATGAGACGGATGGAGGAGATGCGGAAATCCGGTGCCGCGCCGACTGGAACGCCCCGGTTTCACCGGGATCGGACAGCAATCGGCATATGCTCGAAAGATCTTGTCGCGCAGGCTGTTACGACGGAATATCCCTGGTTGGGGCCGTTTTCGTGAACCATCAATAGTAGATTGGGATGCTGTGACCAACACTTCCGGAGATGCGTATCCCCTGGCGGAAACGATGACCACCTCGGTGGTGGAGCACGAGGGCGCGACCGTACTCGCGGTAGCAGGCGAGGTCGACCTGGCGACGGCCCCCGCACTGGAGAGCGCGATCGAGGGGATCCTGAGCGGTAAACCCGCTGCGCTGATCATCGATCTGAGCGCCGTCAGCTTCCTCGCCTCGGCGGGTATGGCGGCGCTGGTGGCCGCGCACAAGCGGGCGGGCGCCGCCACCGTGATGGCGGTGGTCGCCGAGGGACCGGCGACCAGCCGTCAGCTCAAGATGACCAGCCTCGATCAGGTCTTCGCACTACACGCGACCCTGGACGATGCGCTCGCGGGGCTCCGCTCGCGCTGATCGGGCTCGCGCTGACCGCTCAGCACAATTCCCGCAACTGCTCGACCAGCTTCACCCGATCGGCCGGGGTGGCCGCCATGGGGACGACGTTCAGCGTGGTGACACCCGCCTCGGCGAAGGCCGCGATCCGCTCCTTGACATATCCGGCCGGGCCGACCAGCGAGATGTTGCGGACCAGTTCGTCCGGCACCACCTTGGCCGCCTCCTCCTTCTTGCCCGCCAGGTACAGCTCCTGGATGCGGTCGGCCTCGGCGCCGTAACCGTATTTCGTGGCGAGGGTGTGATAGAAGTTCTTGCCCTTCGCACCCATGCCGCCGATGTAGAGCGCCAGATGCGGTTTCACGAATTCCAGCAGCGGTTCGACATTTTCGCCGATGGCCAGGGCCGGGCCCGCGAAAACCTCCAGCTCGCCGAGCTGCGGGTCGCGCTTGGCCAGGCCGGCCGCGAGCGCGCCGCCCCAGATCTCCTTCGCCTTCTCCGGCAGGAAGAAGATGGGCTGCCAGCCCTCGGCGATCTCGGCGGCCAGCTCGACATTCTTCGGGCCGAGCGCGGCGAGCAGCACCGGAATGCGTTCCCGCACGGGGTGATTGATGAGTTTGAGGGCCTTGCCCAGACCGGTGCCGCGCTCGGCGGGCAGCGGGATCTGGTAGTACTTGCCCTGGTATTCGAGGCGTTCACGCCGCCACACCTTGCGGCAGATCTCCACCAGCTCCCTGGTGCGGCCGATCGGCGCGTCGTACGGCACGCCGTGGAAACCCTCGATCACCTGCGGGCCGGAGGCGCCGAGGCCGAGGATGAACCGCCCGTCGGAGACGAAATCCAGACCCGCGGCGGTCATCGCGGTGAGCGACGGCGTGCGGGTGTAGATCTGCAGGATGCCGGAGGCCAACTGCAGCGTGCTGGTCTTCGCCGCGAGGTATCCGAGCGCGCTGACGGCGTCGAACGAGTAAGCCTCCGGGACGAAGACGATGTCCAGACCGGCCCGTTCCAGGTCGGCGACCTCGGCCGCCGCCTCCTTGAAACCGCCCGAATAGTTGATGCCCAATCCGATCCGCATAACCGCGGAGTCTAATTTGCCGCGTTGTTCCGCAACCGCCGGTACCGATCGACTGTCCGGACTCGCCGGACGCGCGGGCCGGGTATGAATCGGGAACCGGTAGCGTGGAGCGGCATCCGACGTCGCACTCCGAAAGGCAAACCACCCGTGTCGCAGTCGTTCGCCGAGGCCACCCTCGCGCAGTACCTGTCCGATCTGGCGGCGAAGGTGCCCGCGCCGGGCGGGGGCGCGGTGGCCGCACTGCACGCCGCGCAGGGTGCGGCGCTGGTCGCGATGGTGGCCCGCTACACGACCAGGGCCAAGGACGCCGACAACCGTCCCGTGGTGGACCGGATCATCGAGGCCGCCGATTCGGCCCGGCAGCGGGCGCTCGCGCTGGCCGACGCCGACGCCGCGGCGTTCACCGCGGTCGGCGCGGCGTACAAACTGCCCAAGGACACGCCCGAGCAGGTGGCAGCCCGCACCGCCGCGATCAATGACGCGCTGGTGCAGGCCGCCAAGGTGCCCGCCGCCGTGGTGGACGAGGCCGACGAAATCCTCACCCTGGCCGCCGAACTGCTGCCGATCGGCAATCCGAACGTGGTCACCGATATCGGCGCGGCCGCCGACGCCTGCCGCGCCGCCGCGGGCAGCTCCCAGCTCAATATCGAGATCAACGTCGGCTCGCTGCCCGCGGCGGAGGGCGACCGCTTCGCCCCCGTCCTGATTCGCATCGACGAACTGCGCGCCCGCGCCGACGCGCTGCACGCCGACGTTCTGCACGTCGTGCGCAGCTGAAAGGCGTTGCGGCACAGGTTCGGTCCTGCCGCGGACGCGGCCGGTTCGGGACTGCCGAAAGGCGTTGCAGCACATCGACGACCTTGGCACGGCGGGTCCGGAGCTCGCCGCGTCGACCGAAAGGTGTTACGGCACAAGTACGATCTTGCCGCGGACCTGCCCGGATTCGCTGAGGCGGTGTGCCTCGGCGGCCTCGGCAAGCGGGAGGATTCGGTCGATTTCGGGGCGCAGGACGCCCTGGTCGACGAGGCCGGCGATGATTTCGAGGTCGATGTCCGAGGGGGTGACGTAGAGGCGTTCGTAACGCGGGTCGGATTCGGCGTCGTTGCCCTGCGCGTCGATGAGCCTGCCGCCGGGGCGCAGCACTTTCAGTGAGCGGGAACCGTATTCGCCGCCGACCAGGTCGAAGACGATATCGATATCGCCGGTGACCTCGGTGAAATCCGCGGTGCGGTAATCGATCAGCTCGTCGGCGCCGAGGCCGCGCAGGAATTCGTGCTTCGCCACGCTGGCCGTGCCGATCACATGTGCCCCATAGTATTTCGCGATCTGCACGGCGAGGTGGCCGACGCCGCCCGCCGCAGCGTGGATCAGGATCCGTTGTCCTGGACGCACATTCGTGAGCGCCTGCCACGCGGTGAGCACCGCCGTCGGGAGGGCGGCGGTATGCGGGTGGTCCAGGGTCTTCGGCTTGGGGGCGGCGAATTCGGCACGGACAACCACGTATTCGGCGTACGCGCCGCTGCGGCCGAGCACCATCGAATACACCTCGTCGCCGACCGCGAACCGGTCGACACCCGCTCCGATCTCCGCGACCACCCCGGATACGTCGAAGCCGAGGGTGAACGGCGGCTCGCCCAGCTTCCGGATCCGGCCCGAGCGCAACTTCCAATCGGCGGCGTTAACGCTGGTCGCGGCGACCCGCACCAACAACTCATCTGCCCCTGGCACCGGCCGCTCCACCTCGACCAGCCGCAGCACCTCGGGGCCACCGAACACATCTTGCGTAATCGCGAACATGACGACGATTCTGCGGTGACCTAGTATCCCTTGGAAAGAAGGCACTTTCTTGATACCGAGGTACCCGATGGATACCGTCTGCGGCTGGGCCGAATCCGACAACCTGGTCGAAAGCTATGTGAAGCAATGCCCGGCCCGGGAGGTGCTCGGCGTACTCGCCGACAAATGGGTGCTGCTCGTGCTCGGCACGCTCCGGATGAACGGCGGCCCGATCCGCTTCAACGAGTTGCGCCGCAGGCTCGACGGCATCACCCAGAAGATGCTCACCCGCACGCTGCGCAATCTGGAACGCGACGGGCTCATCCGGCGCACGGTGTATCCGACCGTGCCGCCGCGCGTCGAATACGCGCTCACCGAACTCGGCGCCAGCCTCGGCGAGGTCAGCCACGCGATGGGCGTTTGGGCGGTGCGGCATCAGGGGCAAATCCTGGCCGCGCGCAACGAATTCGACGCGCGCGCGGAGCTGGAGCCGCAACCGCTCTGAGATCTTTACCCAGGTCAGGGCGATCATGGACGGCGTAAACTGGAGTTTTGCGTACCACACCAGCTCAAAGGGGTGGAGCCAATGAGGAGCGCTCTCCGACATCTGTTTCTCGCGACCGCAATCGTCGTGTTCGGCGTCTTCGGATCCGGTGCGGCAACGGCAGCCATGATCGATGCGCCGCCGGGACCCTCGGTGGTCGGTATCGCACCCTCCGCCGGTCAGACAGTAGGCATCGCCGCGCCCGTGACGGTGACATTCGCCGCCGCCGTCCAAGACCGGGCCCGCGCCGAACACGCCTTCACCATCAGCGCACCGAAACCGGTGACCGGAACCTTCAGCTGGATAGACGACCGCGACCTGCGCTGGAACCCCACCGGCTTCCTGCCCGCCGACGCCAGGATCAATGTCGGAATCGGACCGGTGCACACCCAATTCCAGACCAACGGCGGCGTCTCCGGCGAGGGCGATATGTCCGCACACACCTTCAGCATCCTGATCGGCGGGCAGGTGGTGCGGACCATGCCCGCCTCCTACGGCAAACCGGGTTGGGAAACACCGCCCGGTACCTGGCCGGTGCTGGAGAAGGCCCGCAGCGTGGTATTCGATTCCCGCACCATCGGCATCCCGCTCAGCTCGCCGCAGGGCTACATCATCAACGGTGAATTCGCCGAAAGGCTCACCTGGGGCGGCGTTTACATCCACTCCGCACCGTGGTCTGTGGAGCAGCAAGGTAATTCGAATGTCAGCCACGGCTGCGTGAACCTGGCGCCCGGCGACGCCGAATGGGTTTACAACACCATCAACGTCGGCGATCCGGTGAACCTGCACTGGTGATTCAGGCCGCTACCCGCACCGCGTCGTCGCGGGAAACCAGTGCGGCGTAACGGCCTTCGCGGGCCAGCAGCTCCTCGTGGGTGCCGCGTTCCACGATGCGGCCCCGGTCGAGCACCACGATCTGGTCGGCGTCACGGATGGTGGACAGCCGGTGCGCGATGGTGATCGTGGTGCGGCCCGCCGACAGCGCGTCGAGCGCGGCCTGCACCTCGTGCTCGGTCTGGGTGTCGAGCGCGCTCGTCGCCTCGTCCAGCACCAGGATCGGCGGATCACGCAGGATCGCCCTGGCCACCGCGAGGCGCTGTTTCTCACCGCCGGAGAAGCGGTAGCCGCGCTCGCCGACCAGGGTGTCGTAGCCGTCGGGCAGGCTCGCGATGTGGTCGTGTATCCGCGCGGCCCTGGCGGCGGCGTGCAATTCCTGGTCCGTCGCATCGGGTTTCGCGAAACGCAGGTTGTCGGCGACTGAGGCGTGGAAGAGGTAGGTCTCCTGGGAGACCACTCCCACCGCCGCCGCCAGATCCGCGAAACTCAGCTCGCGCACGTCGATTCCGTCGATCGTCACCCGGCCCGAGGTCACATCGTAGAGGCGGGCCACCAGGTAGCCGAGAGTCGTTTTCCCGGAACCGGTTTCGCCGACCACCGCAAGGCTCGTACCCGCCGGGACCGTGATATCGATATCGGTGAGCACCGCACCGGTGCCGCCGCCGTAGCCGAATCCGACGTGGTCGAAGGCGATCTCGCCCTTGATATCCGGCGCGGGCACCGGATCGGTGGGTTCCGCGAGATCCGGTCGTAGATCGAGGTATTCGAAGATCCGGCCGAACAGCGCCAGCGAACTCTGCACCTCGACACCGGTCGAGAGCAGCTGCACCATCGGGCGCAGCAGGCTGGTCTGCAGGGTGGTGAACGCGACGAGGGTGCCGATGGAAACCAGCGGATGCCCTGCGGCAACGGTCATTCCGGCCGCCCAGTAGATGACGGCGGGCATCGCGGACATGATTATCTGGATCGTCGACTGCCGCCACCGGCCGGCCATATTCGACCGAATCTCGAGATCTACCAGACCGCGGGATTCCCTGGTGAAATCGCCGACCAGTTCGGGTGCGCGACCCATGGTGCGCCCCAACAGGATTCCGCTCACCGACAGCGATTCCTCGACGATCGCCGACATGCTCGCCAACTGCTGCTGGCGCCGGCCGGTGATCCGGCGGCGCTCGTCACCGACCCGGCGGCTCACCCAGACGAAGAAGGGCAGCATCACCAGCGAGATGATGGTGAGCCGCCAGTCGAGCGCGACCATCGCCACCATTGCGGCGATGACCGTGGTGAAATTCGAGACCAGCGAGGTCGCGGTGGAGGTCACCGTCGACTGCATGCCGCCGATATCGTTGGCGATCCTGGACTGCACCTCACCGGTGCGCGTTGTGGTGAAGAACGCCAACGGCATTCGCTGCAACTGCGCGTAAACCCCGGAGCGCAGATCGTGCATCACCTCCTGGCCGACGGCGGTCGAGAGGTAGGTCTGTAGCACGCCGAACACGCTGGTGAGCGCGGCGACACCGATCATGCCCGCGGCGAGCAGGGTGAGCAGACCGGTGCGGCCGTGCGGCAGCGCGTCGTCGAGTATGCCGCGCAACATGAACGGTGCGGCCAGGGCCACCACCGAGGACAGGCCGACCAGCGCCGCGACTACGGCCAGTCGGGCGCGATAGGGATGGAAGAGCCGGACGATCCGGCGGATTTGATGCGGTGACTGCACGGGCGCCTCCTTCCGCGAAGAGTTACCCCATGAAACTGAGTATTGCTCATAATTGTTCCTCAAACAATGAGCTATGCTCAGAAACATGGACGCCGCTCCCGACCTGCCCGAGCTGTTCCTGCGCACCGCCCGCCGCATCCGCCGCAACCAAATGACCAGGCTCGCACCCATCGGCATCACCCCGGGGCAGGCCCGGGCGCTGCGCATCATCGGGCACCAGGACGAACCGCCGCGGATGGCGGCGCTGGCCGAACGCCTCGGCATCGTCCCCCGCTCCGCCACCACCGTCGTCGACGCACTCGAGGCCGCGGGACTCGTCACCCGCGCCGCCGACCCGAACAACCGGCGCTCCACCCTCGTCTCGCTCACCGCAGGCGGCCGGGAAACGCTGCGCCGGATCGACGGAGCCCGCCGCGCCGCGGCCGAGGAGATCTTCGCGACGCTGTCCGAGAATCAGCGGGAGACGTTGCGAAACCTCTTGGCCGCCTTGGAATCCGACGAACCATCTCGACCCTGACACCATGTCAGGACCGTGTCGGTCCCGTGTCAGGGCCGTCGCCGATCGTGGCGTAACAACCAGCCACGAAAGGTAATTCGATGACTCAGACGGTTCCCGTCCCGCAGGGCCTGCCCATGGCGCGCAACGCCGGTCCCTTCGTTCCGCCGCTGGAAATCACCCGGCTGCGCGCGGCGCGCCCGGTCAGTCCCATGGTGTTCCCCGATGGACACGAGGGCTGGCTCGTCACCGGGTACGAGGAGGTCCGCCAGGTGCTGGCCGACACCCGGTTCAGCTCCCGCCAGGACATCGGCATCATCCACGTGCCGTTCGAAACCCCCGGCATGCCAAGACAAACCGAACCGTCCCCGCAGACGCCGGGCCTGTTCGTCGCCATGGACCCGCCGGACCACACCCGGCTGCGGCGCAAGCTCACCGGCGCCTTCACCGTGAAACGCATGAGGGAGCTCGAGGAGCACATCGTCGAAATCGCCGAGCGGCAGCTGGACGCGATGACGCGGATGACCCCGCCGGTCGACCTGGTCAAGGAGTTCGCGCTGCCGGTGCCCTCGCTGGTGATCTGCGAACTGCTCGGCGTCCCCTACGCGGACCGGGCGAACTTCCAGGTCAACTCCGCCAAATTCCTGGAGCGGGAGGTGACGCTCGAGGACAAGATGGCCGCGTACGGCGCGATGACCACGTACCTGGCCGAACTGGTCGTCGGCAAACGCGCCGAACCCGGCGAGGACATCCTGTCCGATCTGGCCCGCGACGACGATCTCGGCATCGATGAACTGGTCGGCATCGCCTTCCTGCTGCTGCTCGCGGGTCACGAGACCACCGCGAACATGCTGGGGCTCGGCACCTTCGCGCTGCTGGAGAATCCGGACCAACTCGCCGAACTGCGCACCGACCCGGACCTGTTGCCGGATGCCGTCGACGAACTGCTGCGTTACCTGTCCGTCGCCGACATCTTCTATCGCTACGCCACCGAAGATATCGAGCTCGGCGGCGAAACGATCGGCAAGGGCTCGACCGTCGTCATCTCCCTGCTGGCCGCCAACCACGATCCCAAGCGCTTCCACGACCCCGACACCCTCGACATCCACCGCAGGGCCCGCGGCCTGGTGGCCTTCGGACACGGCATCCACCAATGCCTCGGCCAGCAGCTGGCCCGCGTCGAGATGCGCGCCGGTTTCGCGGCACTACTACGCCGCTTCCCAACCCTCGAACTCGCCGTCCCCGCGAACGAGGTGCGACTTCGCACCGACATGAATATCTACGGCGTCCACGAATTACCGGTCACCTGGACGGAAACGGCCCAGTAGACGACGCCGAATCGTCAACCCGCCCGGCCGATTTCGATCGAATTCGGCCGTCCGATCGGCGGCGAGTGCGGATTACGCGGTGGCGGGCCTGCGGCGGAGCCAGTTGGTGTGTTTGCGGACCGCGAAGTCGTAGGCCTCGGCGAGGAGGGGGCGCAAGGTGGGGAAGGTTTCGGCGGTGGGGTCGATGATGGCGATCCAGTGCTGGGCGGCGTAGAAGGGGTTGGGTATCAGGGCGTTTCGGGCCTTGTAGTCGTAATCGGTGATGAGGACGCCGTTTTCGTCGCGCTTGGTCGGGGCCGGGCCGAGCAGGGATGTGTAGGTTTCCTTGGTGAGGCCGATGTTCAGGCGGTAGTCGCCGGGGGCGGTCAGTGCGGAGACATTGTCGTAGTGGTCGCCGGTGACGATGGTGGCGAACGGCTGCTGACGCTTGGGCGGCAGATCACCGGTCGGATCGTAGATGAAGAAGCTGTCGCCGAGATTCGTCGCGACGGTCGTTCCGGGGAATTCGTCGGCGATGTACTGCTTGATGATTTCGGGGTCCATACCGGAATCCTTTCTTCGAAATATCGACGATTAAATCTTCTCATTGAATTGCCGATTGAGATTTTTCGGCGATATCGCGGGGCTCTGCCTCGGAAACACTCAAATCCGAGAGCAGCTATGGTTGAGGGGTGAGCGCACGGGCGACGCGGCGGTGGCGGGTGACGGAGCTGGCCAGGGCGGCCGGTGTCTCGGAACAACAGGTACGCAACTATGTCGACGCCGGGGTGCTGCCGCCGGTCGAGCGCACCGCGGCCGGATACCGGGTATTCACCGATCAGCACGCCGACGCATTGGCCGCGGCGCGCGCCATGGCCGTCGGATACGGCTGGTCGTGCACCCGAAAAGTGTTGAGCGCCATACACGATGACGATCTGTCGGGTGCACTGGCCGCGCTCGACGAGAGCCACGCCGAGCTGGCGCGGGAGCGCGAAAGAATCGCCGCCGCACTCGCCGCGTTCACCAAGGCGGCGAAAAGCCAAGCGCCACAGACCCGCAAGACCGCGCACATCGGACAGGTCGCCGCCGATTCCGGGGTGCGGACGCCGGTGCTACGACTGTGGGAGCGGCGCGGACTACTGCGCCCGCAACGGGATCGGGCCACCGGCTACCGCACCTACGACCCGGTCGAACAGCGCGCCGCCCACCTCGTCGCGGTGCTGCGCCGCGGCGGCTTCGCCTTCCCTGATATCACCGCCGCCCTCGACCACCTGCGCACCAACGGCAGCGTCGAGAAGGCCCGCACCGAACTCGCCCGCCGCGAACATCAGGTGACCGAGATCAGCCTGCAACGCCTGCGCGGTTCGGCGGCGCTGCACAGCTATCTCGACAACCATTATGTCTGATCGACTACGTCGCCTCGACCAGGTATTTCGCCACCGCCGCCTCGTCGAGCTCGATGCCGATACCCGGACGCTCTGGAATCCGAACCTTGTTGTCCCCATACGCCATTCGCGTTTCCGGGGTGAGCAGCTGTTCGAAGTTGTAGATCCCCTTGTCCAGCGCGAAGAATTCGACGACGAGGGTGTTCTGGGTGGCGCCGCACAGGTGGGCGTGCAGGTTGTGATGCCAGTGCGGTGCCATTTGCAGGCCGAACGAGTCGGCGGTGTGCGCGATGCGGACCCATTCGGTGACACCGCCGACGACGCCCGCATCGGCCTGCAGGATCGCGGCGGCCCCGGATTCGATGAGATGGCGGAATTCCCAACGGGTTTGGTGGATCTCGCCGGTGGCGACGGGGGTGCGGATCCGCCGGGCCAACTCGGCATGCCCAGCGACGGCGTCCGGGCTGAGTGGTTCCTCGAACCACCAGATGCCCGCATCGCCCGCCGCCCGCTCGAAGGCCTCGATGGCCGACTGTGCCTCGGGCACGGAGCGGTAGGCGTTGTTCGCGTCGAGCGCGAGTCGGCCGGTGTCACCGATGGTTTCGATGGCGGCGGCGACCCGGCGGGCGTCCTCGGCGACCGAGAGCCCGCCCACTTTGATCTTGTGGTCGGTGAACCCCTGCGCGGCATTGAACCGAATTTCGGCGCGCACGGCATCGGTCCACGCGCCGTCGTCCGGACGGTAGTAGCCGCCGGACGCGTACGCGGGCAACGCGGTCACCGCACCGCCGAGCAGGTTCACCAGCGGCAGCCCGGCGCGCTTGGCGCGCAGATCCCACAGCGCGATATCGATCGCCGACAGCGCGCGCAGCACCGCGCCGCGGCGGCCCGCGAGCAGGGTTTCCTGATACGCGCGCCCCCACAACCCGTAGACATCGTTGACGTCGGCGCCGAGATATACCGGCGCGAGCAGGTCGTCGACGGCCCGCTTGGTGAGCGCTCCCCCGGTGACACCCGCGTAGGTGTAGCCCAGACCCGTTGCGCCCGAGTCGTCTTCGAGTTCGACGAGCAGATATTGCCGGTCGTTCAGTTCGCGGTTGGACATCCGGGTCGGCCGGTCGACCGGAATCGCGACGACGCGGGTGCGGATTCGGGTGATGGTCATGCTCTGCTCCTCGAAACCTGGGCGGTGCGCACCGCCTGGATATTGGCGAATTCCAGCGCGCCGTAAGCGCTCAGCTCGCGGCCGTAACCGCTGGCCGCGACGCCGCCGACGGGCAGCCGCGGATCGGATTCGGAGATCCGGTTGATGAACACCGATCCGGCCGTCACCCGGTCAGCGAGCCGATCGATCCGCGACCGGTCGGTCCCCCAGATCGCGCAGCTGAGGCCGTAGACGGACGAATTGGCAACGGCCAGCGCATGTTCCGCCGAATCCACCGGGAACACCGCACCGAGCGGACCGAACGTCTCCTCACGGAAGGCCGGGCAGTCCGGACCGGGCACCTCGATCAACGTCGGGGTGAACCAGGCGCCGGGCCGGTCGTCGAATTCGCCGCCGGACAACACCTTCGCGCCCGCCGCCACCGATGCGTCGAGCTGACGGCGCAGTTCGTCGCGCAGATCGATTCGCGCCATCGGACCGATGAACGTCCCGGGCAGCGCCGGATCGCCGTAGGTCAAGGTGCCGAGCGCACCGGTCAATTCGGCGACGAACTCCGGAAATGCGGTGCGCTCCACGATGATCCGTTTGGCGGCGAGGCAGCTCTGTCCGTTGTTCAGATATCGCGACCGGGCCGCGGCCGCCGCGGCCAGCGGCACGTCGGCATCGGCGAGCACGATGAACGGATCGGATCCACCGAGCTCCAGCACGGATTTCTTCACCGCCCGCCCGGCCCGCGCCGCCACGACGGCGCCGACCCGATTGCTGCCGGTGAAGGCCACCGCCGCGACGGCGGGATCGTCGATGAGCCGTCCGATCCGCTCGGGTTCCAGCCGGACGCCGGTCAGCACGCCGGGGCCGAACGCCTCGTCGAACAGTCGCTGGACCGCGACCGCGCACCCGCTGACATTGTCGGCGTGCTTGAGCAGCACCCGATTGCCGATGGCGATGGCGGGTGCCATCGACCGGAACACCTGCCAGAACGGGTAATTCCACGGCATGATCGCCAGAACCACACCGAGTGGGCGCATTCGGATCCGGCCGGTGTCGGGCAGTACGTCGACCGATTGCGGCGCAAGCAGTTCCGCCAGGTGGTCGGCGTAGTAATCACAGGTGACGGCGCACTTCTCCAGTTCGGCGGCGGCCTGGGTGATCGGCTTGCCCATCTCCGCGGTGATCAGCGCGGCCAGCGACACCGATTCATCGCGGAGTCGAACCGCCAACCGCCGCAGGCCGTTCGCGCGTTCATCCACCGATAATTCGCGCCGCACCGCCAGCTCCAGTGCTGCCGCGAGTTCCGCATCGGTGGTGAAAGGGTAAGTGTCCAAAGGCTTCCCGGTGGCCGGGTCGATCGTGGTGATCACCGGCCCACCGCGTTATCCGCCCGCGCGGCGAGCCAGTCCTGGAATCGCCTGCCCAGCATCACCGGATGCGCCAGCAGCTTCGGCACATCCGGCGCGTTACCGACGGCCAGCCGCACATGGAGCAGCACCGGTCCGTCGATCGTCAGCACCTCGCGCATGCCCTGTTCGAGCTCCCGCTCGTCCGCGGCCCGGCGCACGGTCCAGCCCGCCGCGATCGCCAACTCCCCCAGGTCGATTCGCGAACCGTAGGTCGGCAGGTTCGCGGTGGCGCCGTATACGCCGTTGTCCAGCAGCACCAGCACCAGTTTCGCCGGGCGCAGAAAGCCCGCCGTGGCAAGCACATTCGGATTCATCAGCAGTGAGCCGTCGCCCTCGACGGTGACCACCTTGGGCACCGGCCGGTCGGCCAGCCCGAGCGCGATACCGGTGCCGACGGATCCGGCCAGACCCATCGAATCCAGCAGATAAAGGTGATTCGGCCGGTCGGCCACCGCCGCCAGTTCCCGGCTCGACGCCGCACAGGTGACCACCACCGGCAGGTCCGCGGTGTGCGCGGCGATAATGCGCAGCGCGTCTATGCGTTTCACGATCAGGCCGCCTTTCCGTCGGTGGACCAGAAGTGCGCGAGCACGACGACGGGCCGGAAGGTCATGCGCGCGTGCACGCCCGCCTCGGTGACCACCGCCCACCAGTCGGATGGCCCACTGCGCCGGTCCAATTCGAAATATCTGATGCCGAGTTCGTCGAGCAGGCCGGGCACATGCTGGCTGAACGTGTGGATCATCGAGTTGTACTCACCGAGCCCGCCGCGGGTGTTTGCGACGATCAGCAGCGGCAGCTGATAGGCGACGTTGAAGGTGGTCAACGCGGTGAGCGCATTTCCGAAACCGTTGTCCTGCATGATGATCGCGCCGAATCGGCCGGTCAGCGGCAGCGCGCCGAGCACGCCCGCGGCCTCCTCCTCGCGGGAGAGCGGGAAGACGGTGGCCGATTGCCCGTCGCGCCCACCGCTGGTTTCCACCAGCGCCGTGATGACGGGCGCGACGCTGACCGACGGAACGTAGCCGACCAGATCCACCCGCGCGGCCCACACACCCTCGGCGACCGCCGCCGCGTACGCATTGGAATTCACGAAAGTCCCTTCGCCGGAACCGACTGGTGATAGCCCACCAGATGGTGGAAACATACTACTTATGATGAGTAGCATGCAACTAGTAACAGCAGCGAATTCCTAAGCGCCGAAAGGCGGTTCAGTAGATGATCTGCTCCCCGTCGGGTACCGAGATCGATACCCAACGCCGCCACTCGGCGACCAGCCCCCGATTGTCCTCGCTGCTGTGCGCGACCAGCAGGTCTCCTGAACGCACCAGATGGATGCGCATCGCGCGCTCGGCGGCCACCCCGTCGCGGGCGCGCAGCGCATCGATGATCGCCTTGTGATCGCCGAGCGCCGTCTCCACCGACTGATATTTCGGCACGCTGTAGCGCCCGTCGAGGGAGAGCGTCTGGCGTAGCTCGGCGACGAATTTGGCCAGTCGCCGATTGCCGCTGGCCCGCAGGATCAGATCGTGCAGGCGCTCGTCGGCGGCGAAGTATTCGGCGCTGCCGTCGGCGGTGGCCGCCATGATGTCGTACTGCTCCTGCAGCTCGGCGTCGTCGCGGCTGGTCAGCACCGCGGCGGCGCTGCGGCAGGCGGGCGGTTCCAGCAGCACCCGCAGGCTGCACAGGTCGACGATGCCGCGGCCGTCCTGCCCGAGCACCCTGGCCCCGCGATTGCGCTCGATCCGCACCAGGCCCAGATCGGCGAGCTTGAGCAGCGCCTCGCGCACCGGCGTCCGCGATGCGCCGAAACGCTCGCCGAGCTCGCGCGACGAATAGAGCACGCCGCGTTCGAGCCGACCCTGCCGGATCGCGTCCCGGATCTCCTGGGCGATCTGCTCGGATTTGCTGTCTACCGACTCATCCTGGGACAAGACACCTCTTCATGGACCCGTGAGCAAGCGGAAATCGCCCGTGGCACAACCGCCCCGGGCGATTCCTCAGCATAGTCGCTCGGCGAGCCGCCTTCAGGCACCCGCCCGGGCCGCGTCGGACGCCCGCCACCGCAGCCCCAGGATAACCAGCAGCGCACCGACATTGGCCGCGATCATCACCCCCATCGCCAGCCCGGTGTCACCGCCCGACGCGTCTTCGATCCAGCCGAACGCGTACGGGCTGACGAATCCGGCCGCGTTACCGAGCGAATTGATCAGCGCGATGCCGCTCGCCGCGCCCGGGCCGGCGAGATAAGCCGTTGGCACCGACCAGAACAGCGGTTTCGCGGTCTGCGCCGCCATGGTCGCGATGCTGATCGCGATGAACGCGACGGCCGCGGTGTGCAGATTCCCGGCGGTGACCACGAAGGCGACCACCGAGACGGTCAGCGCGACGAGAACCGGTTTGGCCGAACGCTCGTCGCGCACCAGCCGCCCGCAGACGTACATGCAGATCGCGGCGAGCAGGAACGGCACCGCCGAGAGCCAGCCGACCTGAGCGCCGGTCAGCCCGTGCCCGACATCCTTGATCACCGACGGCATCCAGTAGGTGAGCGGGTACGCACCGCACAGCAGCAGGAAGTAGGCCAGACAGAGGGCGATCACCCGCTTGTCGAGCAGCGCGTCCCGATGTCCGGCCGGCGCGGCGAGCGCCCGCTCGGCCTCCTCCGCCGCGAGCGTGCGGCACAGCCAGTCCCGCTCCAGATCGGTCAACCACTGTGCGTCGCTCGGCTTTTCGGTGAGCAGAAAGAAGAATGCGATGCCGAGCGCGACCGCGGGCAGCCCGCCGACGACGAGCACCCAGCGCCAGCCGCTGAATCCGAGCGCACCGTCGAAGGCGTCGAGTATCCAGCCGTTGAGCGGGCCGCCGAGCACGCTGGCGATCGGGATGGACACCATGACGGTCGAAATCACCTTGGTGCGTTGGGCGTTCGGATACCAGCGGGTGAGATGGACGATGATGCCAGGAAAGAAGCCCGCCTCGGCGACGCCGAGCAGGAAGCGCAGCGCGTACGCCGTGGGCAGATTGGGCGCGAAAGCCGTTGCGGTGGCGATGATTCCCCAGGTCACCAGGATTCGGCTCAGCCAGAGCCGGGCGCCGACCTTGGTCATGATCACATTGCTCGGCACCTCGGCCAGCACGTATCCGATGAAGAAGATGCCAGCCAGGAATCCGTATTGGGTGGCGCTCATCCCGAATGTCTTCTCCATGCCGAATTTGGCGAAGCCGATATTGATCCGGTCGAGGTAGCTCACGATGTAGCCGACCATCAGCAGCGGGACCGTCCGTAGCGTGATCTTGCGAATCGCGTTCGCCTGCAACGGGTCCGCCGCGATGCGGGACGTCGCCTGATTCATCTTTCCTCCACAGCGCAGAGCCAGCCGTGTTGGCATGCAACCAAGTAAAGTGACATGCCTTATTTGATAAGTAGCATGCTACTTATGGTGTGACCTGACGCACAAGGGTTTTCGCGAAGATCCCGGAACGCGGACATCCCCGCCGTCCCGGTTCAGCTCGGGACGACGGGGATGTCGTTGCGATATCAGCGATTCCGTCGCGCGACGGAATCGGATGCGCTCAGCGCGACCGCTCCGCGGCGACCACCACATGCCGCAGCAGCAGCGCCGTGGTCACCGGGCCGATCCCGCCGGGCACCGGGGTGAGCGCGGAAGCCTTGCCGCGCACCGAATCCGCGTCGACATCGCCGACGATGCCGCCGTCGGCCGCCTCGTTGGTGCCGACATCGATCACCACCGCACCCTCGCGCACATGCTTGCCGGTGACCAGCCCGGCCCGGCCCGCCGCGGCGACGACGATATCGGCGGCGGTGGTGACGGCGGCCAGATCCGCGGTGCGGGAATGGCACACCGTGACCGTCGCGTCCTCGGCCAGCAGCAGTTGGGCCAGCGGCTTGCCGACTATGTTGGACCGGCCGACGACCGCGACATGCCGACCCGACAGCGGGATTTCGTAATGCTTCAGCACTTCGACGACGGCCTCGGAGGTGGCGGCGACGAAACCGGGCAGACCCGAGGCGAGCAGGCCGAGCGACAGCGGGCTCACACCGTCCACATCCTTGGCGGCGACGATCGCGGACGAGACGTCGTTCAGGGTGACGCCCGCGGGCAGCGGGGTCTGCAGCATGATCGCGTCGGTCGCGGCGTCGGCACTGCGGGCCGCGAGTTCGGCGCGGATCGCTTCCGCGCTCGCGTCCGCACCGAGATCGACCGTGTCGCAAGCGATTCCGAGTCGCTCGGCGGCCTTGCGCAGCGAGTTGACATACCAGGCGCTCGCCGGATCGGCATTGGCGACGACCAGGGCCAAGCGCGGGGAGGGGCCGAGCGCGGCCGCGCGCTGCTTGGTATCGGCGTTGATGGCGGCGGCGAGTTCCTTGCCGGTGAGCGAAACGGTATCCACGTTGTCACACCTTATCCGGGGCCGCCGAACCCCGGGCACAGCGGATCGCCCCGGTTCGCCCGCTTTGTCGGTAATTCGAAAATTCATCCACCGAATACGGCGAGCAATTACGTGTTCATCGGGGTAACCGGTCGTATCGTGTTGTGAGCTGAGCTACCGGCTAACTGTCAGCTGACGTACCTGAAGATCGCTCCACGCTCGGAAAGGTGTCGACTGTAGTGAAGATCTCGGAGCATGTGAAAACCGTGGTCGCCGCCACCGCGGCGGCCATCGCCCTCACCGGACTATCCGGCCTGCCCGCCCAGGCCGCACCACCCGATACCGACGCCCTCTACAACTCCGCCCAGCGCAATTTCACCGACGGCGACGACGCCGCGGGCCGCGCCGACCTGCGCACGCTGCTCGGCGCCGATCCGCGCGACGCGGAGGCGCTTGCGCTGCAGGCCATCTGGTCCCACTACGCCAACGACCTGCCCGCCATGGCCGATGCGATGGCCCGGCTCAACGCCCTCGACCCGGCCATGGCCGCCGGAACCACCAACGTGCTCAACGCGATCGGCGCCGCCGTCGGCACACTGCCGAATCCGCTGCCCGCGCTGGTCGGCCCGCAGACCGGCATCGTGGTGCTCGGTTACGGGCTGCTGCCCGACGGCGCACTGCGCCCCGAACTGGTGAACCGGCTGCAGGCGGCCTGGCTGCAGGCGGTCGCGTCACCGTTGTCCCCGGTGGTCGTCACCGGCGGCAATCCGCAGAACGGCGTCACCGAGGCCGAGGCCATGCGCGCCTGGCTGGTCGGGCACGGACTGCCCGCGAACCGGGTGAACGTGGAGAACCGGGCCGGATCCACCGTGCAGAACGCCCTGTACAGCGCCGGGATGCTGCGCGACCTGGGCGCGAGCAGCGCGGTGGTGGTGACATCGCCGAACCACATCCGCCGCGCCGTCGCCGATTTCATCGTCGCCGGGGTCCGGGTGGTGGGCGCGACAACCTCGCTGGACCAGCTGGTCTCGCAGCTGCCGCCGCCCGCCCGGCAGAGTCAGCGCGGCATCTACCTCGATGCCACCCGCACCTTCCGGTTGGCCACCGCTCGTTGATCCGCGTGCGTCGTGCGGGCGGGGCATCGCCCGCACGACGCGCGTTAAGGGTTGGCGTCACCGGTCGACGGTGGCGAGGATGTCCGAATGATGTCGACGGATGACGCCGCGGTGATCGCGCGGCTGCGGGCGGCGGGGTGTGTGTTCGCCGAGGACGAGGCCCGGCTGCTGATCGAGGCGGCCGCCACCGGTGCCGAGCTGGAAAGCCTTGTCGCGCAGCGCGTTTCCGGGACGCCGCTGGAATATCTGGTGGGGTGGGCGGAATTTCGCAAGCTGCGGGTCGCCGTCGCGCCGGGGGTTTTCGTGCCGCGGCGGCGCACCGCGCTGCTGGTGGACGAGGCGGTGGCGGCGGTGGCCGGTCGCACCGAGGTGGTCGCGGTCGATCTGTGTTGCGGTTCGGGGGCTTTGGGGATGGCGTTCACGACCGAGCTCGACGGAATTCGCGTCGAGCTCGTCGCGAGCGATATCGAATCGGCCGCGGTGGACTGTGCTCGGCGCAATCTGGAACCGCTCGGCGGGCGGGTCTATCAGGGCGATCTGTTCGCGGCGCTGCCAACGGATTTGGCGGGGCGCGTCGATATTCTGCTGGCGAACGTGCCGTATGTGCCGACCGCGGCGATCGCGGATATGCCGCCCGAGGCACGCGATTACGAACCGCACATCACCCTCGACGGCGGGGATGACGGGTTGGCGGTGTTCCGCCGGGTCGCGGGGGCAGCGCCGGACTGGTTGGCGCCGGGCGGCAAGGTGTTCGTGGAAGCCGGTGCGGGACAGGTCGAATCGGCCGCGGCGTATCTCGAACGATGCGGATTGACCGCGCGGGTGGCGGAATCGGCTGAGTACTATGCGACGGCCGTGATCGGCACTCGACCGAATCAGTAAGGGCCGAAACTTCTTTGGATCTCGGCGACCATCGCGAGTTGTTTGCGCACCTGGTCGAGCTGGGCGACATTGCCCTGGGTGACGGCCTCCGAGTACTGCGCGACCCCGGCTTCGATCGCCTGCACCGCGTGCAGGGCGGTCATCAACAGATTCCCCCGCAGGGCGGGCGCGACACCGTAGAGGGCGACGATGTGATCGTCCACCGCCAGCGCCGACTGTTCCAGATCGGCGCGTAGGTTCAGGCCCATTCCATTGTCGAAGGGGATGACCGTGCGCAGCGCCGCCATCGCGTCGCGCAATCGGCGGTGCAGCAGTGCTTCGCGTTCGTTGGAGGTCAGCCAGTGCAGCGGGGCGCGGGTGGGGCGGCCGGGGATCACCTCGTTGGCCTGCTGGGCTTGGGCCTCTTCGCGGCGCCTGTTGCTCCGGCCGGTCACCAAGAACAGGATGAACACCACCGCGATGACGAAGAGCAGCCCTCCCCCGGAGAACAATGGGAACACTTATTCCTCCCCTGTCATGGCCGACGCGGATCGGATCAGCGCGGGCCGAAACTCTTCTCGATTTCGGCGATCAGCGTCAGCTGGTCGCGCACCGCTCCCAGACCCGCCTCCAGCTGAGCGGTGTCGGCCCTTGTCGCCGACGACGCATATTCTGCTACACCGGCCTCGATGGCTTCCACCGCCTTCGTCGCCGAGGCCAGCAGCTCGGCCTTGTTCGCCTGCGGCAACCCGAAGATGGCGACGAGATGGTCGTCTATCGACAACGCCGTCTGCTCCAGATCCGCGCGCAGCACAATGGTAGTGCCGTTGTCGATGGCGCTCACCGTGCGCAGCGCCGCCATCGCGTCGCGCAATCGGCGGTGCAGCCGCGCCTCCGGATCGTGCGAACCCGCCCAGGAGATCGGTGCGCGGGTCGCACGGCCGGGGACGACCTCGTTCGCCGCGGCCTGCGAACGCCGCTGGTTGCGCGCGAGCAGAACCACCGCGCCGACGACGCCCGCGATGATCAGCACCACCACGATCAGCAAGATCACGATCATGCGCTACCTCCTGGTATGCGTCGAATGACTGGTCGAATGTCCGTGTGCGCGTAAATAACTGAAGATCGCGATGGCGACGACGACGATCACGATGGCCGCGAGCACCGCGAGCGCGATCTTCACCTTGCTCCACGGCCGGTCGCCGGACACCTGCCCGGTGAGACCGTTGATGTACACCTGGAACGGCTTCTCGTCGTATATCACCGTGAGCAGCCAGATCGGCAGCAGCAGATGTTTGAAACCCAGGTAGCGCCAATCGATTTGGAGATTGTGGATGCGCTGGTGGTCGCCGCCGATATCGGAGCGCACCGTCGACTCGATGGCGTGCTCCATCCGCTGCTGCGCCTCCGGCAGCGATTGCTCGGCATCCTTGTCGTAGGTGCGGCACAGATGCCCGGCCACGAATTCCGGTGAATACGAACGGGCCTCGTCCACCGGCCACGGTTCGAGCGACGCGATCCGCTTGCGGTCCAGGTTCTCGCCGTCGTTGGCCAGCACCGGCAGATCCGCGAAATCATTGGCGACCTGCCCGGATACGTGATACCAGTTGGTGCGCGTCTCGTATATCGGATCGCCGTCGTCATCGGTGCCGACCCGCACCTGATAGTCGTCGCCGCGCTCACCCTCGTACCAGGTGCTGGTATCGGCGTCATAGGTGAAGTAGGCGGTGTACAGGCTGGAGAACGCGCCCACGCGGCGGTACTTCTTGAAATCGCTCGGCGCGAACCACCGCCTGGTGACCCACTTTTCGATGAGCTGCCTGGCCTGCTTCTCATCGATCCGGAACGGCACCAGGCCGTCCACCGGCAGGCGAGCCGGGGCGTTGTGCACATCGTCGCGCTGGATCGGCGTCGCGCAGTAGGGGCATTTGGTCGCGGTCAGGCTGCCGTTGAATTCGGTTTTGCCACCGCAGTTCTGGCAGACCACCTCCCACTGCCCGCTCACCTGCGGCCCGGATCGGTTCGCCTGCAGCTCCCGCAATTCCGCCATGGCCGAATACAATTCGCGCGTCTGCGGCGGCGTATTCGGCGCGGTGATCTCGGAATAGTTACCGCAGTTCGGGCAGCGCAACTTCTGGCTGGCGATATCGAAGGCCAGCTGCCCACCGCACGCCGAACACGGATAGGTGCGCGTCAGCTCGGTGCGATGCAGCATCGCCCGATCCGCCACCTCCGGCGCGGGCTGCTGCTCCTGTTGCCTGGCCGGAACAGGTTGCGGCGCAATCTGAATCCCGATCGCCGGAGCGACACCCGGCCCCGCGGTGGCGACCGGCGGAGCCGCATAACCCGGCTGCCCCGCGAACTGCGGCTGCTGCGGCAACGGCGGCGGACCGGCCGGACGCAGCGGCGGCGGGCCACCCATCACCGGACCACCTTGCGGCGGCAGCGGCGGCGGACCACTCACCCCGATACCACCTTGCGGGGGCAGCGGCGGCGGGCCACCCACCCCGACACCGCCGTGCGGCAGCGGCGGTGGACCGGCCGGAGCGGCGGATCCAGTGGGCGGCGACATCGGACCGGCTCCGAAGTTCTGGGGCGGGTACGGAGTTGCCGACCGCGGACCGGCTGGAGCCTGGCCCATCTGTGCGCCGGATCCCGGGAATGGCGCACCATCGTTGCGAGGGCCCGACCGCGGGGGCAGCGGCGGCGGACCGGAAGGGGTCCGGTCCGGATCCGGGCCGGTGGGCGGCGGGTCACCCGGGAGTGGCGGCGGTTGCGGCGGTTGGTAATTCACGTTTGTTCACTGGTTCTGTGCGCGCGCCACATCGGGCGGGTGGTGCGGATTATGCTTGAGAGCCGGGTGCTCGACAGCGCCGCCGAGGACCTGGGCCGGGCGAACCGGATGCCGCCGCGTCGGAGCATGGCGCTCCGTCCGCGGAACCGTAGTTCTCCCCCTGACACGAATGTGTCTCCTTCGCGAACTGTTCGGTCTTGGCTTCGAGCGAAACCATCGGCGATACACTGCTCGAGCTGCCGTATCGCCGAATGGATACCGCTCGGCGCCGGAACCCTGGAGCCGAATCTGTTGGTATGCAACAGGATCCGACTCCGAGGGCCGAAACACTCAGTGCGGCAGCGGCGGCGGGCTGCCCGGCAGCGGGGGCGGCGCGGCGAACAGCGTCTGTAGCGCGGGCACCGTCGAGGCGGCGGCCCACCCGGCCATGCCCTCGCTCCACACATTGGTGTCGCGGGTCAGCTGACCGCTCGAAACATATTGGCGCAGTTGGTCGATCGGGAACGGTCCGGCCGCCTGCCCGTTCAGCTCGAAATGGAAGACCTGCTGCTGCGGCAGCGGCGGCGGAGCCTGTTGCGGCTGCGGCTGGTAGCCCTGCTGCTGGTACCCCTGCTGCTGGAAACCGCCTTGCACCGCACCCGCCATCTGACCGCCGAGCACCACGCCGAGTCCGGCCTGCATGGCCGCGCCCGCGACACCGCCGCCCTCGTTCTGCGCGGCGGCGAGCATGGCGTCGGCCGCCCGCACCTGGGTCAGGCGGTTCACATCGCCGATATTGTTGATGTAGCCGCTCTCCTCCAGACCGCGCGCGACACCGCGGGTCATGGCCTGCTGGATCTCCTCCGGCAGCGAGATGGTCATGGTGACCGCGTCGATGCCGAGCCCGAACGACTGCACCCGCTGTGCGACGAATTCGCGCAGCTTATCGGACAATTCGACCTGACGGCCCTGTAGGTCGATGGCGCCGAGTCCGCTGGCCATGACCATATCGGAGAAGGCGAGGGCGATATTGCGGCGGATCATCTCGGTGATCTGCTCCATATCGACAACGCTCTCGGTGCCGATCACCTGACGCAGGAACGTCGCCGGATCGATCACCTTCACGATGGTGGTGCCGTTGGCCCGTACCTGCACCATGCGGAAATCGGGGTCGCGGACCGTCACCGGTTGCGGTGTGCCCCAGCGCAGATCGGTGACCGGGCGGGTGTTGATGTAGTAGACCTCCGATCGGAACGGGCTGTTGAACCCGTACCGCCAACCCTGCAGCGTCGACATGATCGGCATGTTCTCGCTGGTCAGCGTGTAGTGGCCGGGACCGTAGGTGTCGGCGAGCTGACCGCGGTAGACGAAGATGGCCTGCTGACCCTCCCGGACGATCAGCTCGGCGCCGTTCTTGATCTCGTTCTCGTAGCGGGGAAAGCGCCAGGCCAACGTCGTATTCGTATCATCGAGCCATTCGATGATGTCGACGAATTCGCCCCTGATCATGTCCATCAGGCCCATGTGTGTTCCGTCCTCCCTCGGGCACAGCTACCCGCAGCGCCAGAGTAAACCACGGCGCGGTAAGCCTGCGCCCCTTGCGATGTCAGTATCCATCGGAGCACAGGCCGCGTTAATGCCTCATGAACGGGTGCGGCCGGTGAAGTCGTCCATCGAGTGGTATACGCCGACGCCGTTGAGGAACATGTCGCGCAGCTTGATGGGTAACAGTCCGGAGATGGCGCGGTTCAGCCGCGAGGTCCACGGCAGCACCACCAGCGGGGTGCCGTCCTTCATCTCGCGCCACGAGGTGTCGACCACCGAGTCGGCGTCCAGGATCGGGGTGAACAGGAAACCCTTTGCGCCGTCGAACATTCCGGTGTTGATGTAGGTCGGGCACACGGTGGTGACGGTGACGTGCGTATGCCCGGCCTGCTCCAGTTCGATGCGCACCGAATCGGACCAGCCGAGCGCGGCCCATTTGGAGGCGGCGTACACGCTCATCCTCGGGTTGGCCACCAAACCCGCCGAGGACGCGATGGTGAGCACCCGGGCGTCGCCGGTCCCGGCCACCATGGCGGGCAGGAATTCCAGCGTCACGTACATGGGCGCGAGGGCGTTGATCGCCATCGTCTTATCGATGTCGGCGCGGTCCTTCGTCTCCCAGAAGTAGTTGTTGCCGCGCACGATTCCGGCGTTGTTGACCAGGATGTCGATATCGCCGACGTCCGCGCGCACCGCCGCGGCCGCCTCGGCGATGGCCTCGGGCCGCGCGACGTCGACGGTGTAGTGGTGCACGGTGCCACCCCGCGCGGCGAGTTCGGCGGCGGTCTCGCGCAGCGCGACTTCGTTGATATCCCACAGCACGACGGCGGCCGCGCCCTCGCTCACCGCGCGCTCGGCGAACAGCCTGCCGAGTCCCATCGCCGCGCCGGTCACCAGAACCCGTTTGCCCGCAACCGTTTTCATTACGCTCCTGTTCGATGTGGTGGGAAAGCTATTTCTGGCGCAGCGTTTTCATCACGCCGAAGTAGGCCGTCATGGCTTTGGCCCAGAGCTCCTCGGACATGCCGGGCAGCGGTGCGATCGGCAATACCCGTTGCACCGCGATGGTTTGCGTATCGATGTACTTGAGCAGCCCCTCCGGGCCGTGCCTGCGCCCGGTGCCGGAGATGCCGAGCCCGCCGGATGGCGCGTCGGCGCTGCCCCAAGCCGCGATGAAGCCCTCGTTGACGTTCACCGAACCGGCGTTGATCCGGGCCGCGACCGCGCGGCCGCGCGCCGTATTCCGGGTCCACACACTGGCGTTCAACCCGTACGCGGTGTCGTTGGCCTGTTCGACGGCCTCGTCGTCGCTGCCGACCCGGTAGAGGGAGACGACGGGTCCGAACGTCTCCTCCCGATAGACGGTCATGCCGGGCCGGACGCCGGCGAGCACGGTCGGTTCGTAGAAATAGGGGCCGAGGTCGGGCCGCGCCTTACCGCCCGCGAGCACGGTCGCGCCCTTGACCACCGCGTCGTCGACATGCGCGGCGACCGTGTCGATTTGGCGCTGGAAGGTAAGCGAACCCATATCGCTGTCGAAGTCGAGCCCGCTGCCGAGCCTGATTTCCTTTACGTTGGACACGAATTCGGCGGTGAACGCGTCGTATACCTTGTCGTGCACATAGATTCGCTCGATCGATTCGCACAGCTGTCCGGCGGAGGCGAAGCAGGCGCGCACCGCGATCTTCGCGGCGCGGGCGATATCGGCGTTGTCGAGTACCAGCAGCGGATTCTTGCCGCCCAGTTCGAGCGAGTAGCCGATCAGCCGCTCCCCCGCCTGCCGCGCGATGGTGCGGCCGGTCGCGCTGGATCCGGTGTAGTCGACGTAGTCGGCGCGGGCGATCACCTCGCCGCCGATGGCCGAACCGCGGCCGAGCACCGCCTGCCACAGCCCGCGCGGCAAGCCTGCGCGCTCGGCGGCATCGATGGCCCACAGCGCGGTGAGCGCGGTCTGGTTGTCCGGGCGCGCCACCACGGCATTGCCCGCGATCAGGGCGGGCAGCGCATCGGATGCGGCGAGGGCGAGCGGATAGTTCCACGGCGAGATCACCGCGACGACGCCCTTCGGCCGGTGCCGCACATCCACCCGGGTGAGCACCGGGAGCACGCCGCGCGGCCTGCGGGTGGCCAGCAGCCGCCCGGCGACCGACGCGTAATACCTGGCGTTCACCGCGACATCGCCGACCTCGTCGAAGGCGTGCGCCCTGGACTTGCCGGTCTCGGTCTGCACGATATCGAGGATCGCGTCCTGTTCGGCCAGCACGATGTCGTGGAAGCGACGCAGCACCGCGGCCCGCTCGGCGACCGGCGTGCCTGCCCAAACCTGTTGCGCGCGACGGGCTTCGGCGAAGGCGCGGTCGATGTCGGCGGTGGACGACTGGGGTAGGTCGACGATTTTGTGCCCGGTGGCGGGCGCGTACACCTCGACGGCGGGCGCACCGCCCGCGACGGCGTGCCGCAGCAGCGACGCCACCTCGGCGAACGCCCGCGGTTCGGCCAGCTGGGTCATGGTTCCGCCCTCTCCCACAATTAAATGAACAGTGGTGTTAGATTAATGTGTCCGCCGGGATCCGTGTCAAGCTCTTCGGGTGCGGCACAGGTATGACAAGCTCCGGGTTGTGAGGCGCCACGATGGCCACTGATACCGCCGCACCGAAACGCGGCCGCCCGCCGCAGACGCCGGAACAGGCCGGCGAGGTGCGGGCCAGGATCGTGCTCGCCACGGCGGAGGTCTTCACCAGGGTCGGGTCGCGCGGGCTCAGCGTCGCACAGATCATCGAGCAGGCCGGTCTGGCGCGGCCGACCTTCTACCGATATTTCGGCAACGCCACCGAACCGCTGCACGCACTGCTCACCGCGTCCAACGACGGACTGGTCGGCGGGATCAGGGAGGCGCTCACCGGCTCCGACGAACCGGTACAACTCGGCATCCGGCTCATCGACGCCTATCTCGACTGGGCGCGCGGGCACGGGCCGATGCTGCGACCGTTGTTCGCCGAACTCCACGACCCGGCCTCACCGGTATCGGCGTACCGCGAGCGGGCCTTCGACGATATTCGCGCGCTGGTTCGCGAAACCTTCACCGCCCTCGGCCGTCCCGTGCCGAGCCCGCTGGATCTCGATGCGGCACTGCACGTCTGCGAATACGTGGTCTACCGGATCGCCTCCGGTGCGACGCCGGGCGGCGAGCCCGACGCGGAAATCGTTGCCGCGGCACGCCTCACGATGATCCGGGTGCTGCTCACCACCCTCGGCACCCGCGACGACCTCGCCTACGCGATGGAACTGCCCGGCATCTTCGCCGATTGAACCCCGGCGGCGCGATCCGCGTGATTCCAGGTGTGGCCGGATGAAAATGCCCGGCCCCCAATCGAATCGGAGAGATCATGGGCAAACGTGCCGTGCCGCTGTTCGCCGCGGCGATCACCATCGCCGCGGGACTGCTGCTGACCCCTACCGCGAGCGCGTCGGCCGCGGCCCAGGGCTGCTCGGTCACCGCAAGTTGGGGCATGGTCAACGGAAGCCGGCCACGCTTGCTCTTGCACGCCCAGAACGTTTGTCCGCCAGGAGTAACGGATCACACGATCAGCGCCGGCATCTTCGTCAACGGGGTGCCGGTGGGGCACCCGAGCAGCGCCACCGGCACCCTCGACTGGGTGCACTTCTGCACCGGCGCCGTCACTTCCGACTGGAAAGCGGTGTGGAACAACGGACAGTCCACCGAGGGCACCTTCGACTGCAACTGACACTTGTTGCGCCGCAACGGAGTTCATTTCCGTTCCGAAATGCGGGATGTACGCGGGAGTACGCGGACGAGCCGTAGTGAGGTCACTCACATCGATTCGCTATGACCAGACCCCTGGGGTCACCGACCCTGGGGGCACAGCGCCATTAGCCGCGCGTTCGCCATTGCGCGCCTTGCACCGCGAAACTTGCATCGACACCTACCGCCGCATGGGCTCCGAGCGGGTGATGCTCGCATGCGGGCACACGGTAAGCCCCATCATTGCCAGCAAACGCGCCATTGGTGCGACTCACTGAAACAGCTATCTCGAAAGGGTAACTGTCCCAGAAAGATTCGTCGGAGTTGTGCATAGCCGTTCCTAGTTACCGTCGGGTAGTGTCCGTCGCACCGACGATCAGAGACGATCCGGAACCGTAACAATCAACGATTCCCAGGAGCGCACGTGTCGCATTCTCGGTTCGAATCCATCGGTGCCTATCTGCCCGAGAAAGTCGTTACAACGCAGGAGTTGCTTTCCCGCCTGAAGGAACCCCCTACTTTCGATCTCGAAAAAATCACCGGTGTCAAGGAACGTCGCGTGCACGCCACCGATCCGGACGATTACGAGGACTCCTTCGCCATCGCGATCAAGGCCGCGACGGACTGTCTGTCCAGGTCACGGTATGAGGCCGGGGAGATCGACGTGGTGATCTCCAGTTCGATCACGCGCAGCAGGCATGCGACCCGGATGTACATGGAACCGTCCTTCGCCGGTGCCATCGCCCGGCATATCGGCGCGAACAATGCCATTACGTTCGATATTTCGAATGCCTGCGCCGGAATGCTCACCGGCGCCTACATTCTCGACCGGATGATCCGTTCCGGCGCCGTCCGCAACGGTTTGGTGGTAAGCGGCGAGGCGATTACCCCTATCGCCGATACCGCGGTGAACGAGATTTCCGAGAAATACGATCTGCAGTTCGCCTCGCTGTCGGTCGGCGATTCCGGCGCGGCCGTCGTACTCGACGAGGCGGTGGACGAGAACGATGTCATCCACTACATCGAGCTGATGACCGCGGCGGAATATTCGCAGTGCTGCCTGGGCATGCCGAGCGACCGCACCCAGGGCGTCGCGCTCTACACCGACAACCGCCGGATGCACAACGAGGACCGGTTCCTGCTCGGCACCGACGCGCAGCAGACCTTCCTGGCCTCGCGGGGCCGGGTATTCGCCGACGAGAAGTTCGACTACGTCATCCACCACCAGTTCGGCGCGGCGGCCATCCCGTGGATGAACGCCATCTGCGAGCGCGAATTCGGCAGCCCGATGCCGCCGGACCTGCGGGTTATCGAGAAGTACGGAAATACCTCCACCACTTCGCATTTCATCGTGCTGCACGATCAGCTGAGCGAGCAGGCCATCCCGGCGGGTTCGAAGCTGCTGCTCATCCCCGCGGCCTCCGGCATCGTCACCGGATTCGTGTCAACCACCATCTCGTCGCTGAAGGTCTGAGGTCGATCATGGGCATTCGTATCGAATCCGTCGGTGTGAGCACCGGCAACGACACGCACAGCGCGGTCGAGCACGGCGGGCGCGCGGCGCGAAAGAGCCTGGAGTTGGCCGGAATCCGGCCCGATCAGGTGGGCGTACTGATCAACGCGGGCATCTTCCGCGACTCCAATACGGTCGAACCGGCCGTCTCGGCGCTGATTCAGCGGACGGCGGGGATCGGGCTGGAGTACGCCAAGGACGATCCGCGCACCTTCTCCTTCGATCTGATGAACGGCGCGACCGGTGTGCTCAACGCCGTCCAGGTGGCCGCATCGATCCTGGAGACCGGCAGTGCCGAGCATGTGCTCGTCGTCTCCGGCGACACCCATCCGTCGCTGACCCGGTTCGCGGCCGCCGACGACTTCCCTTACCGCACAGCGGGTTCCGCGCTGCTGCTGGCGCGCACCGACGAGCCGGAGGGTTTCGGCCGGGTGCACACCGCGGCCGGCGACGGCACCCCGGCGGTGCAGGCCTACGTCGACACCGCGACCATGGGTCCGATCGGTCGCGGCCTGATGACCGTCGAGCGGGAGCCGGATTTCGCGCAGCGGCTGCTCGACGTCGCGGTGCAGGCCGCGCGCGGTGTGCTGATCGATACCGACGGCGTCGCGCTCATCGCCTCGACACCGACCGCAGAATTCCCGCTGCGGTTGGCGGAAAGCCTTGGCATCGAGGCGGATTCGGTGTTCACCCCGGATCTCACCTACGGTGACCCGCACACCGCCGCGCTGCCGCTGGCCTACGCGCGGGCGCTCGCCGGGGGCGGGTTCGGTGCGCACACGCAGGTGTTGTTCGTGGCTGCGGGCGCGGGGCCGGCGGCGGCCGCATCCCTGTACCGACTTCCGGCGCTCGTCGGAGCCCCCGCGTGACAACGGGAACCTACTGGCAGGCCATCGACCGGTTCCGCGAGGTCGTCCGGAGCGAGCCCGACCGCGAGGCCGTGCTCTACCCGGACGGCACGAACCTCGATGGCCTGCCTGCCTACCGGGATATCACCTACCGCGAGCTCGACGCCTGGTCCGACGCCATCGCCGAACATCTGCGGGCTGCGGGCGTCGGATCCGGCACGCGCACCATCGTGCTGGTGCTGCCGAGCCCGGAGCTCTACGCGATCCTGTTCGGGCTGTTGAAGATCGGCGCGGTACCGGTCGTCATCGATCCGGGCATGGGTGTGCGAAAGATGTTGCGCTGCTTGCGCGCCGTCGACGCCGAGGCGTTCATCGGCATACCGCAGGCGCATGCGCTGCGGGTGCTGTTCCGCGGCGGCTTCCGTCGGGTGCGCACCGCGGTCACCGTCGGCAGGCGGTGGTTCTGGGGTGGTGACACGCTGCGCGAATGGGGTCGGGTACCGGCTGGGACGCTGCCCGCCGCGACACCGGCGCCGGACGGCGATCTGCTCGTCATCGGATTCACCACGGGCAGTACGGGTCCCGCCAAAGCGGTGGAGATGACGCACGGCAACCTGGCCGCGATGGTCGAGCAGGTGCATGTGGCGCGCGGTGAGATCGCGCCGCAGACCTCGCTGATCACCCTGCCGCTGGTCGGAATTCTCGATCTGCTGCTCGGATCGCGGTGCGTGCTACCGCCGTTGATCCCGAGCAAGGTCGGCGCGACAGATCCGGCGCATGTGGTGCACGCCATCGAAACATTCGGCGTGCGAACCATGTTCGCCTCGCCCGCGGTGCTCATCCCACTGCTGGCGCACCTGCGGCGACGCCCGGCGGATCTGAAATCGTTGCGCAGCATCTATTCCGGCGGTGCGCCGGTGCCGGACTGGTGCATCGCCGGACTGCGCGAGGTGCTGCCCGAGGAGATCCTGATCTACGCGGGCTACGGCTCGACCGAGGCGCTGCCGATGTCCACCATCGAATCCCGGGAACTGTTCTCCGGTCTCACCGAGCGGACGCACCGCGGCGACGGCACCTGCATCGGACGTCCGGCGCACCGGGTCGAGGCGCGGATCGTCGCCGTCACCGACGATCCGATACCCACCTGGGAGCGGGTCGACGAGCTCGCCGGAGAACTCGAAAAGACCGGTGGCATAGGAGAACTGGTCGTCACCGGGCCGAATGTCAGCACCAGGTACTACTGGCCGGAATCGGCGAATCTGTTCGGCAAGATCGCCGAGGGCGACCGGATCTGGCATCGCACCGGAGATCTCGCCTGGATCGATGACGATGGCCGGATCTGGTTCTGCGGGCGCAAGAGTCAGCGGGTGGTCACCGCGGCGGGGCCGATGTTCACCGTGCGGGTGGAGCAGGTCTTCAATGTCGTCGCGGGTGTCGCCCGCACCGCGCTGGTCGGCGTCGGGCCGCGCGGCGCGCAGCGGCCGGTGCTGTGTTTCGAACTCGAGCCGGGGGCCGATGCCGCCGCCGTCGAGGCGGCGCTGCGGGCGCGCGGCGCGGAATTCGAGCTCACCAGGACGATTTCGGATTTCCTCTGTCACCGGGAATTCCCGGTCGATATCCGGCACAACGCCAAGATCGGGCGCGAACAGCTCGCCGTCTGGGCGGCGAAACAGCTCGGGGTCGCGCGATGAAAATCTATGCGCTGCGGGCGATTCCGGTGCTCGGATGGTTGTACCTGGCCGGTGGCGTCGCCGCCGCGGCCACCGGCAACGCGCCGGAGAGCAGGGTGCTGCGTGCGGTGTTCTGGATCGACGCGTTCCTCAGCGTCGTGGTGCACGCGGCGCAGGTACCGGCGGCGCTGCGGGCGGCCCAAGGGTCGGGACGGCCGCCCGCACGCACCGTACTGCTCACGCAGATATTCGGGATGACTTGGTGGGCTGAGCACGACGACACTTCGCTGGCGCTCGGCTTTCGTCGTGCTCAGCAGGCGCTGATGCGTTACCGGGGGCGCTTCGCTTCCGCGGTCAGCGTGGCGTCGGGGAAAGGAGCGTAGACGATGAAAGTGTTGGTGACCGGTGCGTCCGGGTTTCTCGGCGGGGCGCTGGTGCGCAGGTTGGTCGACGACGGCGAACACGAGGTGGCGATCCTCGCCCGCGGCAGCAGCAGGCTCGACGATCTCGGTCCCGCCATCGATCGGGTGCGGGTGATAGTCGGCGACCTCGCCGATCCGGCCTCGCTGGACCGCGCCACCGCGGGCATCGATACCGTATTCCACAGCGCCGCAAGGGTCGACGAGCGCGGGACGCGGGAGCAGTTCTGGGCGGAGAACGTGCGTGCCACCACCCGCCTGCTCGGCTCGGCCCGGGCCGCCGGGGCCGCACGGTTCGTCTTCATCTCCAGCCCGAGCGCGCTCATGGACTACCACGGCGGGGATCTGCTCGATGTCGACGAGTCGCTCCCCTATCCGCACCGCTATCTGAACCTGTACTCGGAAACCAAGGCGGCCGCCGAGCGAGCCGTATTGTCCGGGAACACCGCGGGCTTCAGCACCTGCGCGCTGCGTCCGCGCGCCATCTGGGGCGCCGGTGACCGGTCCGGGCCGATCGTTCGGCTGCTGAGCCGCGCCGCCGCCGGACGGCTGCCTGATCTGTCGTTCGGCCGAAAGGTGTACGCCTCGCTGTGCCACGTGGACAATATCGTCGACGCCTGCGTCAAGGCGGCGGCCTCGGATGCGGTGGGCGGCAAGGCATATTTCGTCGCCGATGCCGAAAAGACCGATGTCTGGGAGTTTCTCGGACAGGTCGGCGCCGAACTCGGCTATCCGCCGCTCGGCCGCGAGCCGAACCCGCGGGTGATCGCCGCCGTGGTGAACGTCATCGAGACGATCTGGCGGGTGCCCGCCGTCGCCACCCGCTGGTCACCGCCGCTGTCGCGCTACGCGTTCGCGCTGCTCACCCGCAGTGCCACCTACGACACCTCGGCCGCCACAAGGGATTTCGGCTATCAGCCGATTGTCGACCGGGAGACCGGGCTCAAAAGCTTTCTGGACTGGCTGCAAACGCAGGGCGGAATCGCCGCACTCACCCGCGACCTGCGCTGAACCGCACACTCGCCGATCGGAGCACCGATGAGCACTGACACCGTTTTCCGCAGGCGGATCTCGCCGACCGAACGCATGTATCTGTGGGCTCGCGAACTCGCGCCGCCGTTCCTGATGCAGATAGTCATTCACGGCTCGGGTGACCTCGACCCGGGTGCGGTGCAGCGGGCCGTAGATATCGCCTCGGCGGCGAATCCCGGCTCCCGGCTGATCCGCGACGGCCGGTACTGGGTGGACAGCGGCCGGGCCGCCGCGGTCCGCGTCGTCCCGGGCGCGACGGTGAAATATCCGCTGCTGGAAGAGGATCCGGTGCTGACCAGCCCGATCGGACCGACCCCCGATCGCACTTGCGAGGTGCTGCTGCTCACCGGCGCGCCGGTCACCCTGGTGGTACGCACCTTTCACGGCGTCATGGACGGTATGGGCACGGTGATGTGGGTGCTGGATATCTTCCGTGCGCTGCGCGGCGAGGAGCCGATCGGCGCAACCGATCCGATCGCGGACGCGGAACTCGTCTCCCGGATCGGCGCGCCAGGCAAGCCGACACCGATACTGCCGATCTATCCGGCCGCGACCGGTCACGGCAGGCAGCTGCCCGGTATGAAGCGACACCTGTTGCGGCAGCGGACCATCGATTTCGCCGGGAAGAGCCCGCTCGCGCGGGTGGCCGCGATACTCGCCGAAACCGCGGGCGCCACTTCACGTTTCATGATTCCGGTCGATCTGCGCAGGCACGATCCGCAGCTGCGCTCCACCGCGAATCTGGCACTGCCGCTGTTCGTCGACGTCGCACCCGGCGAGGATTGGCGGACGATCAACGCGCGGATCCGCACCGGGCTCGCGGAGAAACGCGAGCTGAACCAGATGAACAACGGCGGCCTGCTGGCGTTCCCCGACGGCGTCGCGCACGCGATCATGCACGCGGGCAACTGGATCGGCGCGCGGCTCGGCCGGAATATGGTCTCGGCCACCGTCAGCAATATGGGCCGCTTCCGCCTCGACGACCTGTCCGTACCCGGCTGGCGGGCCACCGATATCCGGATGCTGCCCCAGCACAGCGGGATGATGCCGCTGCTGTTCGGGGTCGCGGAATACGATGGCCGAACCCATATCACCGTATCCGCCCGCAACGGCGTCGGCGTCGAGGAGCGGCTGGAGGCGCTGCTGGACCGGATCGCCGCGACGCTGGAACGCGAATTCGCACCCGCCGCGGCGGACTGACCATGGTCACCTGGGCTCGTCTCGTCATCGCCAGGCCGCGCACGGTGCTGTGCATCGTCGCCGGCGTCATCGCACTGCTCGGCCTGTTCGGCGCGGATACCGCCAAGCGGGTGAGCGCGGGCGGATTCATCGCTCCCGCAAGCGAATCCGCGCAGGTGGATCGCCTGGTCAAGGAGCATCTCGGACCGCAGAATCCGGATGTGATCGCCATATACACCGCGCCGGACGGCAAATCGCTCGACGATATCGGGCCGGATATCGGCCGCGCGGTGAGTCGGATCGCTCCCGGCCTGTTGGCGCGGCCGGTCCAAACCTATTGGAACAGTGTGCCGCCGCTGCGGCAGTACCTGCGTTCGGCGGACAACCGGCAGGCGGCGGCGGTGGCCTTCCTGGCCGGTGACGAGAACCGCCGGGTCACCGCCTATCCGGATATCCGTGCGGCGCTGGATATTCCGGGCGTCACGGTGCGATTCTCCGGATACAGCGCGCTGTCCACCGAGATCACCGCACAGTCGGAGCACGATCTCGTGGTGGCGGAATCGATTTCGCTTCCGGTAACGCTGCTCGTGCTGGTGCTCGTCTTCGGCGGCGCGGTGGCCGCGGCGCTGCCGGTGGCGGTGGGGCTGCTCGCCGTATTCGGTTCGCTCGGGGCGCTGCGCGCGATCACCGAATTCACCGAGGTGAGCACGTTCGCGGTGAATATCGCCTCGCTGCTCGGGCTCGGCATGGCGATCGACTACGGACTGTTCCTGGTCACCCGGTTCCGGGAGGAGATCGCCGACGGATATCCGGTGCCGGTGGCCATCGAGCGCACCTGCGCCACCGCCGGTCGCACGATCGCATTTTCGGCGCTGCTGCTGATCTGCGCATTCGCCGGAACATTCGCCTATCCGCAGGCGGTGCTGCGCTCACTCGGTTTCGGCGCCATCGCGGCGGTGGCGCTGGCCGCGGCGCTCTCGCTCACGGCGCTGCCCGCGCTGCTTGCGCTGTTCGGGGCGCGGGTCGGCCGCTCGCGGGTGTCGGCGCGGACCGAAAACCTCTGGGGCCGAGTGGTCGACGGGGTCCTGCGGCGGCCGGGGCTGGTCGCGCTCGCGGTCGGCGCCGCGCTGTTGGCGCTCGCCACGCCGCTTTCCGGCCTGCGGCTGGGCGATATCGATCAGCGCGCGCTGCCGCCAGGCAATGAAATGCGCACGACCGTCGAAGAACTCACCGCGAAGTTCCCGGCGGCGAGCAGCGGCGTCACCGCGGTGCTGCGCGGCACCGACGGCGCCGCACCGCAATCCGCCGCGGTGGACGCGGCGGTGCGCGAACTCGGCGCGGTCCCTGGCGTGCGTCAGGTGGCACAGGTGGGCCGGGCCGACGATTTCGTTGTGCTGCACGGCTTCCTGGATGCCGCCGACCGCAGTGAACGCGCGACCGCGGCGGTCCATTCGATGCGCGCGCTACGTCCGCCCGCCGGAACCGAACTCCGGATCGGCGGCGATACCGCCGCGACGGTGGACAGCGTCGATTCGATCGTCGCGCGGATGCCGCTGATGGTGCTGGCGATGGTCGCGGCGACCGTCGTACTGCTCACCGCGGCCTTCCGCTCGATCATGCTGCCGATCAAGGCCGTCGCCATGGCATTCCTCAGTCTCGCTGCCACTTTCGGCGTGCTGACCTGGATCTTCCGCGACGGTCACCTGGCCGGACCGCTCGGCATCAGCCCGGGGCCGATCGCCGCCGGAATGATGGTGCTGATCATCGCGGTGGTATTCGGATTGTCCACGGATTACGAGGTTTTCCTGCTGTCGCGCATGGTGGAGGCGCGCGCCGCCGGCGCGGATACCTCGGCGGCGGTGCGGATCGGCACGGTCAGGACGGCCAGGGTGATCACCGCGGCCGCGACGCTGCTCGTCCTGGTGACGGGCGCGTTCACCCTCTCGCCGTTGACGCCGATGCGGTTCATCGGGCTCGGCATGATCATCGCGCTGGTGGTCGATGCCACGCTGGTGCGAATGTTGTTGGTACCGGCCCTTGTTCAGCTGATGGGAGCGGCCAACTGGTGGCTGCCGTGGCCTTCGCGCCCGCGGCGGGCGGCGGAACTCACCGATACCGCGCACACCGAATCGGCCGCCACGATGTGAGTTGCGCATTCCGAACCGACCGGTAGGCTGGCTGCCGTGCGGCCCCAAGCGAATTGGGGCCGCAGCAGCCGATCCGACCGTTGTCCGAACCTTTCTCAGGACCCCGGCCTCGACAAGGATGCTGCCACATCCGCGCGGATAAGTCGCATCGGAACGGCGACAATCGCACGCGCAACGGATCGTGCCGGTGTTCGTTCGCTATGAGCGACCGCGAGCTGGGCAAATGCGCACCGAAAACCGTTGGAAGATAACGAAATCGCAACGTACCGGCACTTATGTTCCCGAATCGTTGTCTACCGGCCTAGATGAGCTCGCCCGCAATCGCGGCGACCAGACCGCCGTCGACGATCAAATCCTGGCCGTTGACATAGGCCGCTTCGGACGAGGCGAGGAAGACGACCACATTCGCCACCTCCTCGGCGGTGCCGACCCGGCCCGCGACGATCTCCCCGGCCACCGCGGACTTCGCGTCGGCGGATACCGCGGCATGGAACATCGGGGTCTCGATATAGCCGGGGCTCACCGAGTTGACCCGAATACCCTTGGGCCCCAACTCCGCCGCCAAAGTGTGTGCCAGATTGTGCACGGCCGCCTTGGTCGCCGAGTACAGCGAGCCGCCCGGCAGTCCGCGATGCAGCGTCCACGACGCGTTGACGACTATCGCGCCGCCCCGGGACAGCAGCGGAATCGCCTGCTGGATGGTGAAATACACGCCCTTGAAATTGATCCCGACAACCCGGTCGAATTCGGCCTCGGTGACCGCGTGGTTCGGCCCGAACGAGGCGACGCCCGCATTGGCGAAGAGGATGTCGAGTCGGCCATGACGCTGCCGGATCGCCTCGATCAGCGCGCTCAGGTCGGCGAGATCCGCTGCGTCACCGGCGATTCCGAGCGCCCGCTCGCCCAGTTCCGCGACGGCGGCATCGAGCTTGGCCTTGTCACGTCCGGTGACGATCACCCGCGCACCCTCATCGATCAGTCGACGAGCCGTAGCGAACCCCATGCCGCTGGAACCGCCGGTGATGAGGGCGACCTTGTCCTGGAATCGAAAACTGCTGTGTGCCATGGGTTCAGCGTGCTGTTTCGACC
The DNA here is from genome assembly GCF_020361265.1 of Nocardia sp. JCM 34519.1. Classification (NCBI taxonomy): domain Bacteria; kingdom Bacillati; phylum Actinomycetota; class Actinomycetes; order Mycobacteriales; family Nocardiaceae; genus Nocardia; species Nocardia sp. JCM 34519.1. The sequence continues at coordinate 395,650 of NZ_JAIRBR010000005.1, read as the reverse complement.
GAAGGGCAACCAGTGTGCAATCAACATGGGTGTGGCACCACCACCTTCACGCCGGTGCCGCGACCCGAACCCGCAGCAATCGTTCGACCCTGGCCGCGGTTTCGGTATCCGGGCGCGGGTTGTACAGCTCGAGATACCAGTCCGGATGGTCGACGACGGCCAGCGTCGTGGTGTCGAAGAAGAGGTCACCCACCTCCGGATGATGCACCGCCTTCACCGCCTGAGCCGGAATCCCGACGTCGTGCCGGGCCCACAGTTCGGCGAATTCCGGGCTCAGCGAACTCAATTCGGCGACCACCCGGCCGAAGCCCGGATCGTCCGGCGCATGCGCCGCTGCCGCTCGGAAGGCGGCGACCACGGCGGGCGCGTTCGCGGCCCACTGCCGGTGCGCACCCCGATACCTGACATTGGTGAAGAACGAGATCACGCAGTTGTGATCGCCGTCGCCGTAGCCGAACACCGTGCGCGTTCCGTCATTGATAGCCAACAGATTCCAATACCGGTCGCGCAGAATCGCGGGCCGCGGCGACCACGCATCCACCAACTGCCGCAACTCCGGCCCCACCTCACCCCCCGCACCCCCGCCGACCCGCGGCGGATTCAGCCCGGCCAGCACATAAAGGTGCTCCCGCTCCGCCCCGCTCAACCGCAGCGCCCGCCCCACCGCCTCCAACACCTCCCCCGAAACCTTGATATCCCGCCCCTGTTCGAGCCACGTATACCAAGAAACCCCAACCCCAGCGAGCATCGCCACCTCCTCCCGCCGCAATCCCGGCGTGCGCCGCGTGCCGACGACGGGTATGCCCACCTCACCAGGAGTCAGCCGGGCCCGCCGGGTCCGCAGGAAATCACGAAGCTGCTCGCGGCGCCGACCGCGCCCCACACCGGAATCACTCGTCACGGCCTGGTCAACAATCCAGCGCGGCTCCGCGCTTCCCGGCAGATCGCCGCTTACTTCGTTGGTTTCATTCAAGCCCTTTCGCGAATTCCTCCATATCCACCTCGACGGTGTCCTCAGCTTCGGCCTGTGCGATGCCCTCAGCGAGGCGGGCAGCGTTGGCAGGGGAACGCAGCAGATAGATCGTTTCGCGCAGGGAGTTGTACTCGTCCTCGGAAATGAGGACGGCGTTACCTTTGCGGCTGGTGATGTGGATGGCCACGGCGTCGTCGTTGACCTGCTCGATGAGCGGGTACAGATCGGCGCGGGCCGCACTGGCGGACATAGTGGTCCTGGATGCATTCCTCTCGGGGCAGCACCACCATGGTGCCGGGTTCGGCACGCGTGGGTTGATCCCGCGAACAGTAGACCACCTCGCGTCAGCCGGTCCGAGCCTGGAGCGCCGCGAGGAGTTGCGCCGCCGCGTCGTAGTAGGCCGCGCGGATGACGAATCGGCGGAAACCCCAGCGCTTTTCGTGTTGTGACAACTCGTCGATCAGTTCCGGCAGGGTGCCGATCAGCACGTAGGGTGCGGCCAGCAGGTCGGATGCGGTGATGTCCGGTATTTCGGCGGCGAAACGGGTGGCGGCGGCCTCCGCGTCGTCGGTGATTTCGACGTATTGGACCAGCGCCTCGAAGTCCGGGTTGCGGTCGCCTGCGGCGGCCCGGACGTGGTCTATCTGTGCGTCGATTTGGTCGCGGTGCCAGTTGACCTCGTGGTTGTGGCCGTCGGGGAGGGTGCGGCCGGTGCCGGAGAAGCTGATGATGTCGGCGTGCCGGGCGGCGTGGCGCAGCACGCGGTTTCCGCCGCCGCCGATGCGCAGCGGGATGGGCTGTTGGATCGGTCGCGGGCGGGTCAGGACGGCCTCTCGCAGGCGGACGTGCACGCCGTCGAAGGTTACGGGGTCGCCGGTGAGAAGTCGGCGGGTCGCGTCGGCCACCTCGATCATCCGGTCCACTCGCGCGCCCGCCGACGGGTATGGGCGACCCTGCATGAGCCATTCGGCCGGGGTGTGGCCGGCGCCGATCCCGAACTGCGCGCGACCGCCGGATAACAGGTCCAGCGTCGCCAGTTCGTTGGCCAGCGGTAGGGGTTCCCACATGCCCGCGTTGATCACGTTGGCGCCGAGGCGGATTCGTTCGGTCACCGTCGCCGCGGCGGCCAGTGCGACGAGCGGGGCGGCGTAGGAGCCCGGATGGTCCGGGACCAGTAGCGCGTCGAATCCGTCCGCGTCGCACCGGCGGGCGAATTCGCCCCATGAACCCGAACCGGGATCGCCGACCATCGAGATCCGCATCGTCTCCACCCTTCTCCGCCCTTGCCGCACACGGTAATTCGCGATCGGCGCGATGCGCGGAATTCAGCGGAGCGCGAATTCCGGTGTGTCAGCTGCCCGCCGGGAGTAGGGGCGCGACCACCTCGGCGATCTGGGTGGCGAGATCGCAGGTCATGAGGTTCGCCGAGGTGGGTGGCACGTTGGTGGCGACGAACAGCGAGCCGGTGCGCATCTCCACGTTCACCTCGCAGCCGCCGGGGATCGCGGGATGCGCCTTGTAGCGCAGGGCTTTCCGCGCACCGACCGCGATATCGGCGGCGTCCGGGAATTTACTCTTGACCTGGGCGAGCGTGCTGTTGGTCGTCTGCACCACGAAGCCGTAACCCGCCTTCGCGACATAGACGCAGCCGGTGCGGGTGCTGTCGGCGACGCGGTCGTTCTGCGCTGCGGCCGGGCGGGCGTCCCACTGGTGGTCGGCGAGGATTTGCGGGGTGAGCGCCTTACACGGATCGAAGGGCTGCGATACCGCACCGGCCGAGCTGCTGGGGGCGGCCGTTGTCGCCGAATCGCCGCTCGCGGCCTGTCCGCCGCCGCATCCGGCCAGCAGTGCGGCCACCGCGATCGCGAAATCCGCTGGCGCGGCGCGGAATCGACGCCTCATGGCTGCAGCTCGCGCATTTTGGCGGCGAATTCGGCGTCGGCGCGGACGTAGGAGTCGCAGATCGTCTTGAACAGCGACTTGATGTCCTGCGCGACCGAAATGTAGTCGGTGAGCGTGTCGTAGGCGTTGTTCGGCCCGCCGACGCCCTTCTCCTGGAACATCCGCACCAGCTCGGCCGCCGAGGTGAATTTCGCTCCGGCGTCCTCGCCGAGGCCCCAGGTCTCGTTGTACGCGATCTGCTGTGCGACGGTCTGCGCGGCAATGAGTTCGGTGATCAGATTCTGGCATGCGGTGTCGATGGCGACGAAGCCCGCCGGATCCATCCGCACCGACAGCGCCCCCGACTTCGCCTCCTGGATATACGAACTGAACGGACTGTTCAATGGCACTGGGCTCACCCCTTCCGGTAGTGCCCTCCGATCATATGGACGTACACCAGCGCCGTCCGGTTCCGCGGATCACAGAGAATCTTTGCGCCGGGCCGCTTTCCACGCGGCGTAGCGGTCGGGCAGGCAGACCGCGCACGGCCGGAAGCCGGCGCGGATCGCGATGTCCTCGTCGGCGAAGAAGACCCGCTGGTCACGGTAGTGGCCGCGGGCCAGCGCGCGCAGTGCGGATGGGCAGTCGAGGCGGCCGTAGATCTTGGCGCGCCGATGGCCGCCCAACCGCCCCGGGGTCGCGCTGGCGTATGGCCGGCCCGCGGCGTCGAGCAGGGTATACATGGATCCGGTTGGCGTGCGCGGTTATTCGGCGTCGTGCAGGACGAGGCCGAGGGTGTGCCGGATACCGCCGCGCAGGCGGCTCACGCCGTGCCGCACCGGCGCCCTCGACCAGCCGCGGCTGGACGGCGTCGGCCGGTCGCGGGTGGTGAAGATCAGCCCGTGACCCTGTTCCAGCACGGTGACCGTGCCTTTCGACTGCGCACGCAGCCGCTGCTCCACCAGGAGGAATTCACCGCCGGTGTGGTCGATGCCCGGCCGGTCGAGACCGATCACCACCTGCAGCGGAAATACCAACTCTCCGTACAGGTCCCGGTGCAGTGCGTTCCAATCCCCTTCGGTGTAGCGGAGCAGTATCGGCGTCGGCCTGGATTGACCTGCGGCGCGGCAGGTTTCGAGCCAGTCGCCGAAGTCGTCCGGCCACGGCGCCGGATCGCCCAACCGCTGCGCCCAGGACCGTGCCACCGGCAGCAGCCGCCGGTAGAAGGCGGCGCGCAACTCCATGATCGGCGCGGGCACCGGATCGGCGAAATAGCGATAGGTGCCCTGCCCGAAGCGATGTCGCGCCATATCGATGGTGGCGCGGAACCGCGGCCGGTCGTCCCACATGTCGACGAATCCGGCGCATTCGTCCGGCGTGAGGATGGGTCCGGTTTGAGCGCAACCGTGCGCGTCGAGTTCCCCGGCGAGCTCGTCCCACGGTTGCGCCTCGACCCGATCCGTCAGTGCGGCAGTGGATTTCATGCCGCCTCCAGGGCCAGCAGCGTATTCTTCGCCGCGACGCCGCCGACGTACTGCCCGATCGACCCGTCGCTGCGCACCACCCGGTGGCACGGAATCACCACGGGCAGTGGGTTGTTGGCGCACGCCGAGCCGACCGCTCGCACGGCGCGCGGATTCCCGACCGCCGCCGCGACCTCGGCGTAGCTGGCCCGGCGGCCGTAACCGATATCGGCCAGATGCTCGATCACCTGCCTGCGGAACCCGCCGGTCAACCGCAGATCCAGCGGCAAGTCGAAATGCGTTCTGGCGCCTGCGAAATACTCGTCGATCTCGCGGGCCACCGCGTCGAGGCGGCCCGGCGCGGCGAGTACCCGCGGGCTGATCCGGGTGGCCAGTGCGGCGAGCACCGCATCGTGATCCTCGTTCGGGTAGGCGACGCGCACCAGACCCGCCGGGGTCGCGGCGAGCAGCAGCGAGCCGACCGGGGTGTCGACGGTGCGGTAAGCGATATCGAGCAGACCCGCCTGCTCGGCCTCGGCGGCCAGCCTGCGGTGCAGCCCGGCGAGGGTATCGGCGCTATCCGCGGACAGCGCGTCGAACAGGCCGTTCGGATCCGGGATGGTGACCATCATGATCGGTCCTCCTGGTAGATCTTTCGTAATGTTTTCAGGCCGTCCGCGGCGGCGCGGCGGGCGGCGTCGGTGGAATTGCCGAGCAACTGGGCGATTTCGGCGTGCGGCAGGCCCGCCAGATAGTGGTAGGCCACCGCTTGGCGCTGCTTGGCGGGCAGCGCCGCGAGCGCGGACCACAGATCCGGGTCGTAGCCCGCCGGATCGGCGCCGGGTGCCGGACGCTCGGGCAGCGTGTCGGCCGGAACCGGCGCGCGGGTCAGCGCCCGGCCGACGTCGATGGCGCGGCGGTGCGCGATGGTGACCAGCCAGGCCTCGATATTGGCGTCGGGGGCCAGGTCCGGATAGGCGCGCAGCGCCGAAAGGAAGGTTTCCGACCAGGCATCCGGCGCGTCATCGGGACCGAGCACCGCCCGGCACACCCGAAGCACCATCGGCCCGTACTCGGCGACCACTTGCTCGAACGGAGGCAAACTCACACCCGGTAGACGCACCGGGCGCGGAAAACGTGAGATCGGCCGGTCACGGGGTGTTTCCGCGGGAAAGTCCGCTGGCGCGCAGCACCCGGCGTTCGATTCCGGCGCGGATGGCCGCCTCGGCGCCGATGATCCGCACGTGGCGCCGCGCCCTGGTGATGGCCGTATACAGCAGTTCCCTGGTGAGCAGCGTGGATTCCGGTTCGGGCAGCACCACCGAGACCGTATCGTACTGACTGCCCTGGCTGCGGTGGATGGTCATGGCGAAAACCGTTACCACCGAGGGGAATTGGGTGGGGTGCACCAGATACGGTTCGCTGCCGCGCTGCAGGGCCGCGCGCAGCGAGCCGTCGGGCATCCGGACGATGACGCCGGTATCGCCGTTGTAGATGCGCGCCTCGTGATCGTTGGCGGTGACCAGCAACGGCTGCCCGGGATACCACTGCGACTGATGGGATTCGGGACCCGCGCCGCCCGCGGCGGCCCATTCCGCGGCCATCCGGTCCCAGCGCTCGACGCCGAACGGCCCCTGGCGATGCGCGCACAGCAGCCGATGCGATTCGAGCGCGGTCAGCGCCGCGGCGGCGGCACCGGCCCGCGCCGCCTCGGTGGTGTCGCGGGCCGCGCGCACCACGTCGGCGCGCACTGCGGCGACGTCTTCCGGTGCGCTGAAAGACAATTCGTCGCCGCCGGCGCGCAGCAGCGCGAGTGCGGCATCGGCGTCGCCCGCGCGGACCGCGACGGCCAGGTCGGCGATGCGGCCACCGAAGCGGCGGCCGCGGGTCAGCCGGACGATGCCGCCGCGCAGCCTGGTTCGCTCCAGCCCGCTCAGCGACTCCGAATGACCTTGCGCCGCTTCGGCTTCCGATCCGATAATGCGGTCGAGCAGCGGATTCGGCGCGCCCGCCACGGGACCGGCGACCAGATCGGCCAGCACCGCGCCCGCGTCGACCGAGGCCAGCTGGTCCGGATCGCCGACCAGGATCAGTCGGGTGTCGGGGCGCAGCGCGGCGAGCAGACTGCTCATCATGGTCAGCGACACCATCGAGGTCTCGTCCACCACGATGACGTCGTATGGGAGCCGGTTGAATTCGTGATAGCGGAAGCGACCGCTGCGCCCGCGCTGCCACCCGAGCAGCCGGTGCAGCGTCGCCGCCGTGAGCTCTGGCAGGCCGAGCGCGGCGGCCTGTTCGCGCACCGCCTCCTGTAGCCGCGCCGCCGCCTTACCCGTCGGTGCGGCCAGCGCGATGCGCAGCGCGGGCAGTTTGGGATTCGCCATCTGGTGCGCCTGCAGCAGCGCAAGAATCCGCGCGATCGTATGCGTTTTTCCGGTGCCGGGACCGCCCGCCACCACGGTGGTCCAGTGGGTCGCGGCGAGCGCGGCGGCCAGGCGCTGCCGGTCGGGACCGGCGCCGAGCGGCGCGTCGAAGAGTCGATCCAGTTCCCGCCGAACCAGATCCGGGTCGACCGTCGGATGCCGCGCCGAACGCTCGGTGAGCACCCGCCGAATCGTCTGCTCCTGCTGGTAATAGCGATCCAGATAGAGCAAAGGGCCGGTGTCGCCGGGGCGTTCGGCCTCAACCAGGCGCAGCGGCCGCAGCGGGCCCGCCTGGCCGCCGCACACCAGCGGGCTCACCCGCAGCGCCGCGACAACCGCGTCGATCTGCGGCCACGGCAGCGTCGCCGGATCGACACCCGTTCCGGCGTCCCAGGTTTCGTCGGCGTCGATCCCGATCTCGCGCATCCGGTGCAGCTCCAGACAGACCGATCCGGACCGCACCGCGCGCACCGCGAGGGCCGCCGCGAACAGGACCTCCTCGCTCGATTCCCGGCCGAGCCGGCCGAGCCGCAGCGCGACATGGACGTCGGCGGCCGAAAGCACGCCCGCCTCGTTGAATTCGCGCAGCAGACCGGTGCCGCGCTGTGCGATCTGGATCGATGTCATCGCCGATCACCGGCCAGCAGGTCGGAGAGCTCGACGACGAGGGCCGCGGGCGGATGCCAATCGAAAACGCCGCAGCCGTGCGGTGTTTCGGGCCCGATCATGCCGCGCACGAAGAGGTAGCGGCAGCCGCCGAGGTGCCGGGCCGGATCGTAGCCGGGCAGCCGCCAGCGCAGATAACGGTGCAGCGCAACGGAATACAGCAGCGCCTGGAGCGGATAGTGCGACCGCAGCATCTCCGCGGCCATCCGGTCGCGGGTGTAGTGCGCGACGGTCAGATCGCCGGTGCCGAGGCGGTTGGTTTTGTAGTCGACGACGATGAAGCGCCGCCCGCCGTCCGGACCCTCGACCCGCAGAACCGCATCGATGCTGCCGGTGAGGTAGCCGCGCAACGGGATATCGTCCAGATGGGCAACCAGATCGGCGTATTCGTAGAGGTCGTCGTCGGCGGGCAGATGGGCGCGCAGCAGGTCGGCGATCCGGCGCAGGGTCGCCGCCGGGGCGTCGCCGTCCGCCAGCGGCAGCTCGAATTCCAACTCGTTCAACCGATCCCGGTTCGGGATATCGGCCAGGGCGCCGAACCCGAGCGGGGTGCGCAGCACCGCGAGCAGCGCGGTGCCGAGTATCGCCGGATCGGCCTCGGCGAGCAGCTCCTCGGTGGCCGCGCGGCAGCGGGTGTGCACCTCGGTGCCGAGATCCGCCGCGTCCGTGTCGATCAGCTCCAGCACGCCGTGCACCAGGGTGCCGAATTCCGCGCCGTACGGCAGCGCGTTCATCAGCGATGGCGCCGCATCCGTTGCGGCCGTGTCCGTTTCGGCGAGCACCGACGGATCGGCCGGTTCGTCCGATGGTCCGCGATCGTCCTCGGGTTCGGCATCGGTGACCGCGGCGTCGTGCGCGCCCGCGGTGAGCGCCGAATACGAGGTGCGCCGCCAGTGGTGGTCCAAGGTGCGGGTGAACCGCGCGACGGCGAGTTCACCCGTCGGCGTCTCGGTGCGGATGCGCCGCGGCGTCACCTCGGCCGTTCCGTCCACCGCGGTCACCGCGACGGCCTCCGGCGCACGGGCCGCCCAGGCCGAAAGCGCTTGCACCACAGCGCTGTCCGCGGGCACGGCGGCCTTTGCCGGTACCAGGTCACCGCCGTCGGGGCGGCCGAGGATCATTCGGTGCAGCGGTGCGGCCGCGGTGGTGATGGCAGGCGCCCACCACGCGACGATCTGGCACATGGCGCGGGTCAGCGCGACATAGAGCAGCCGCAGTTCCTCGCCCGCCTCCTCGGTTTCGCTGCGCAGCTTGCGCTCGCCGTAGCCGGGGGCCTCCTGACCGCCGACGTCCAGCGCACGGGCGCCGGTGTCGTCGTGGAACAGCAGCGTCTGCGGATACGGGTTCTTCGCGCTGTCCCACGCGAAAGGCAAATAGACGACCGGGAATTCGAGGCCCTTCGCGGCGTGCACGGTCGCGATCTGCACGGCGGCGGCATCACGGTCCAGCCTGCGGCTGCGGTCGGCGACGGCGCCGGAGGCCGGATCGCGCACCCTGTCGGCCAGCCAACGGGTCAGCGCGGTGAGACCGAGCGATTCGGTGAGCGCGACCTGATCCAGCAGTTGGGCGATGTGCCGCAGGTCGGTGAGCTGGCGCTCCCCGTTCTCCACCGCGAGCAGTCGGCGCGCGAGATCCGTTTCGGCGGAGAGCTTTTCGAAGACCGCGGCGAATCCGGCGCGGGCGAACAGCCGGGCCGCGTCGCGCAGTTGGGCGCTGATCCGGCCCACCAGATCGGCTCCGCCGCCGTCGATATCGGCCGCGGTGCAGCCGAGAATCGGGGTGCACGCGGCCAACCGGACCCGATCCGCCCGATGCGGCTGTTCCAGCGCACGCAGCACCCACAGCCAATCGGTCGCGGCCGCGGTGCCGAATACGCTGGTGCCGCCGGCGAGCACCGACGGAATGCCGACCCGATCCAAAGCCGTTCGCACCACATCGATTTGCGAGCGCGTGCGCACGAGCACCGCGATATCACCCGGCCCGATCGGCCGCGCCGAACGCTGCCCCGAGCCCAACACGGCCGCCGAACGCTCCCACGGCGCCGCCGAGGAATCGGCGACAACGCCGCCCAATGCCTCGATCCCGAATCCGGCGCGCGATCCGCCATCGGACCCCGGCCGCTGGGCGGTCACGAATTCCGCTGCCGCCGAGCCGGAATCAGCGGGTGGCACAATGTCGCGCTGCCGCTTGGCCGTATCCAGCACGACACCGGATTCCAGCAGCCGCACGATATCCGCGGCCAGATCGTCGGCGACCTTGGCGCGCATCCGGCCGACCGCCGGGAAACCCGATTTGTTCAGCGGCCCAGCGCCTTTGCGCGGCAGACAGCGCAGCCGCAGCGGGGTGATCAGCTCGGCCGGACCGGACAGCCGCGTCCACGGGCGCGTCGCCGCGACCGGGTGTACCAGGATGTCCCGGTGGCCGAGGGCCGCGCCGCCGTGTAGATGGTCGAGGGCCGCGAGCAGCCCGGCGTCGCTGCGCCAGTTGGTGGTCAGCTCGCTGCGCGTATCCGCGTGCGCGACGGCGTCCAGGTAGCTGAGCACCTCCGCGCCGCGGAAGGCGTAGATGGCCTGTTTCGGATCGCCGACCAGTACCAGGGTGGCGTGTCCGTGGAAGGCGCGGCGCAGGATATCCCACTGCAGCGGGTCGGTGTCCTGGAATTCGTCCACCAGCGCCACCCGGTAGCGTTCGCGGATGCGGCGGCAGGCGCGCGGCCCGTGCGCCGGATCGGCCAGCACCTCGTGCAGCAGCACCAGCAGGTCGTCGAAGTCGCGCAAACCCGAAAGCCGTTTGCGCCGTTCGGTTTCCGCACGCACGGCGGCGGCGAAGGCGACCCGCTCCCCCGCCGGGCCGTCCTCGTCCGGCACCAGCCGCGCCTGTCGGTCGCGCACCGCGGCCAGGCCGAGCTGATGCGCCTCCTTCAGCGAAAACGGCTGTGCCGCACGGGCATACCGATTCAGGTACAGATCGTCGACCGCCGTGCCGATCAGTTCGTCGATCGTCTCGACCAGCCGTGCCCCCGGATCGTGCTCCCCGGCCAGGCCGAGTTCGTCGAGCATGCGCTGGCAGAAGCTGTGCGTGGTGGCGATGGTGCCCGCGTCGAAATCCGAAAGGGCGGTGAGCAATCGGGCCCGCCGCCGCCACACCTCATCCGGATCCGCCTGCGCCAGATGCCGGATCACCTCGTCCGGATGCGTCCGCGCCCCGAGCGGATCGGCCAGCGCCGCCGCCACCGCGACGAAGCGGTCCCTGGTGCGCTCCCGCAGTTCCTGAGTTGCGGCCCGGCTGAACGTCACCAGCAACAGCTGGGTGATGTCGACACCCGCCTCGGCCACATAGCGCACCGCGAGCCCGACGATCGCGTGTGTCTTCCCGGTGCCCGCGCTCGCCTCGAGCACGGTGGTCCCGGTGGGCAGCGACCCGATCGGGTCGAACGGCTCCGCGGTATCGATCCGCGAGATCGTGCTCGCGACCGTCATCCCCGGAACCCGCCCACCGGTCCGGGAAGGGATCGCGGGGAGATCAATCCGCGCATACCCGCCACCATCCCTTCCGATTCACGACACACAGCATCTTTCCCGAAGCGGCGGTTCCGATGCCGGGGGCGCGCCGATCGGGCCCGGATTCGTTCACGGTTGGCCCTGCGACTCGGCGCTGAGCAACGGAACCCACATGCGCCGGGCCAGCGCGCCGAAACGGGTGGATTCGCCGGGTTCACCGCTGGGCGCGGGCGTCGCCATCAGGTCTTCCAGGCGGGGCGCCGGACCCCAGACGTAGCGCAGATGACGGTCGGTGTGATCGCCGAACTGTGCCGGACCGTTCGGTCCGCCGTTGAATTCGCGTTCCGCGGCGGCGCACGCCTCCTCGACCGACGCGCCGCGGAAGCGGCGCTCGGCGTAGACGGCGGTGGCGGTGGGCGCGACGGGCAGTGGTTCGGTCAGGCCCGCGTCGCGCAACCGGACCAGCTCGCGCAGCGCGGCCATGGCGGCGGGCACATCCGGCGCGGTGAGTTCGGAACGCCAAGCGGGACGGCCGAATTGGCCGCGGCCGGTGGTCACCGCGCGCCACGGCCGATCCTCGGTGACGGCCAGCGCGAGCAGCGAAACCCACGCCGCGATGCGGTGTTTCGGCGCGAGCCGGGAAAATGTGGTGCGCACCAGCGTTTCCCCGCGCACCTCCGGCACCGTGCCGGTGAGCCTGCGGCCGTCGCCGAGATCGATGGCGATATCGACGGCGCGCGCCTGCCCCGCGTAATCGGCTCGCGCCGCCCGCACCAGCTTGTCGACGGTCTGCTCCACCTCGTCGAGCACCGCGCCGCCGAGGCCGAACGGCGGCAGCGTGCCGCGCCGCCATTCGGCCGCGCGCAGCGCACCGGGCTCCGCGCCGGTGAGCCGAGCGGCCAGCATGCGTTCGCCCAGTTCCCATTTCGCGAGGCCGTCGAGTTCGATGGGCAGCCGGTCGGCGATGTCCTCCTCGTGTTCGGGCACCCGGATGCCGAGCCGCTGCCACAGAAAGGCGCGCACCGGATGTTCGGCGAACGAAATCAGTTCGGCCAGGCCGACATCCGCCGGTGCGGCGGCGGGCAGCGGTTCCGGCAGGAATTCCGGCCGCGGCGCGGGCGCACGCCCGGCCGAGCGCGCGCCCGCGAGTGCGACGGCGTCGAAGCTGAACGGCGCGTCGGCGCGGAAATTGCGACGGTCGAAGGCCTGCAACGGATGCCGGGTGACCACCGCGTCCATACCCGCCGCGCCGACGTGGGCGCGCAGCACATCCAGCAGTTCGGCCACCGGGATTGCGGGCGGGCGGTGCGCTCCGGTGACCGGATCGGCGCCGGTGTGCAGGAGCAGCAACTTCTCCTGGGCCGCCATGATCGCGTCGAGTAGCAGCTGCCGATCCTCGCCGCGTGAATCCCGTTCGCCCAGTAGCGGTTCCCTGGCCAGCACGTCGTCGCCGTCGACGCCGCCGGGGCGCGGGAACACATCGTCGTCGAGGCCGAGCAGCACCACGACCCGGTGCGGCACCGACCGCATCGGCACCATGGTGCACACGGTCAGCTCGCCGGTGCGGAAATTGGCTCTGGTCGGCCGGGCCGCGAGCCGATTGGCAAGCAGCACGGCGACATCCGGCAGCCGCAGCTGCGCGTCACCGGCGTGCTCGGTGGCCGCGGCCAGTTCGCCGCGCGCCTCGGTGCGCACCCAGGCCTGATTGCCGGGTACGTCGGTGAGCAGGTCGAGCGCGCGACCGAGCACCTCGGCCCACTCGTGCGCCGGGCGCGGGCCGCGCAGATCGCGCAGGCAGACCGCGAGCCGGTCGACGAATTCGGCGAAGCGCCCGGCCAGGTCGACGTCGTTGCTGTCGACATCGTCGAGTGGGAGCACGAGATCGAGCCAGTCGTCGGCGGATTCGTCCGCGGTGACCCCGAGCAGGATGCGGTCGACGGCCGTATTGAGGGTGTTCTGCGCGAAATCGGCCAGCCCGAACGCCTGCCGCTGCCGCTGGCCGATCCCCCACCGGGCCCCGGATTCGGCGGCCCACTCGCGCAGCCGCTCGATATCGTCGTCGTCGAATCCGCAACGGCGGCGCACGGTTTCGGCGGCGGCCAGATCGAGCACCTGCGTCACGGTGACGCGACCGTCGGCCAGTTCCAGCAGCGTGGCGATCACCGCCAGCAGCGGATTGGTCACGCCGCGCCCGCGATCGGCGAGCCGGACCCGCAGCAGATGCGCCGGATGCGCCGAATCCTGCTGTGCCGCGGGCTCTCCGGTCATGCGCTGGCCGAAGGCGGCCAGCACCAGCGGTGCGTAGGTCTCCACTTCGGGGCACATGATCAGCACATCGCGGGGTTCCAGCGTCTCATCGGCCGCGAACAGCCCGAGCAGACAGTCGCGCAGCACCTCCACCTGCCGGGCCGGGCCGTGGCAGGAGTGCACCTGAACGCTGCCGTCGCCTCGAATGTCGCGCGGCGGCCAGCGATCGTTGCGAATGCCCTGCTGTAGGGCCGCCAGCAAAGTCTGCGAATCCGGCTGCGGCACAGGGTCATCGTCCGAAGCCAATGCCGCGGCCGGGGACGAAACCGCCTCGGCGCCCGCGGATCGCCCACTGCCGCGATGGTGGATATCGATACCGCGCCCGGCCAACCGCTGCTGTAGTTCACGCACATCCCGCCCCAATCCGGCCAGCAGCGGATGCCGCACCCGGGTGGCCGAGGTATCGGCCGAACGCGTCGCCGCCACGGGCGAATTCGCCAGCTCGGCCCACATCGCCGGGCTCGGATGCGCCAACCACAGGTGCACATCCCGCGCCTCGGCCAGCGCGGAAAACACCGCGAGCTGATCGGCGGGCAGCCGCGTCACACCGAAAAGCGAGATCCGGCAGGGCAATTCCACCGAATCCGGTTCGGCCCGCAGCCGGGCGCATGCCGCGTCGAGGCGTTCCGCGGGGCTCGGCGCACCGATTTCGGCGCGCAGCAGCCGCCACAGCCGCGGCTGCCACCGCAGATCCTCCGGGATCGCACCGCCCGCCCCGTCGGTGTCGGCGCCCGCGGCCCATTCGGTGATCAGGCCGGGCCGCTGTGCCGCATAACTGTCGAAAAGCCCCGCGAGATGAGCCGCCGTCGCATAACGGCGCCCGACCCGATAGTCCTGTCCCGCAACCTCGTTCACGCCGAGATGCCGAGCCAGCACCGCGGCCCACGGCTCGCCGACGCATCCGTCGAGCACCCGGAGCAGCGTCCACACCACCCGCTCCGGCGCCCACGGATCGTCCTGCGGCCGCATCCGGTTCGCCGCCGCGAGCACCTCGGCCACCAATCCGGCGGGCGCCGGAAACGCGATATTCGCCGCGACACCATCGCCGTGGCCGCCCACCCCGAGCACCCCGGACAGCCGCTGAGTGAGCCAGCGCTCCACACCCTTGGCGGGCACCGCGACCACCTCCGCCGCGAACGGATCGGCCAGCGGCACGGACAACAGTTCACCCAGGACGTCGGCGAGGACGTCGGCGCGCTCGGCACGGTGGATGTGCAGCGGCATCTGCGCGCCCTCTCGGTCGGTGGGTAGGCGGTCGGTGGGTCGACGGTCGGTCGACGGCTTCGCGCACGTTTATACGCGCAGCGATCGGTGCGCAACCCACCCACCCCGCTGCGCCGGCAGTGAATTGAGCCACACCCGAACGAATCGCACCGCCGTGTCACCGCGGTCGCGCGCACCGGATGTGCGACAGTGCTGAACCGGGGAGGAACGGGAAAGGCTGCACCGAAAGGCTGGTTTCGCGTTTCATGGATGCGATGGTGATTCCCCTGGTACCGAGAGGCGGATTCACGGTCCGCCGGGTCGGCGATCGCTGGGAGTTGGTCAACTCGCGCCACTACGGCCGCACCGTCGTTCTACATACCTGGCCGAGGGACAGACATGCGGAGGCGTTCGAGCACTGCTATCGGCTCAACGGTCGCACGGTCGAGGAACTGCGCGCCGCATTCCGCTGAATACCAGGTCATGACCCGCGAAAATGCCTGCGGCGCAAGGCGGGCACCGGCGTTAGCACAACGATCGTCCGAGCTCAAGACGTGCGTCCGCGATGCGGATGTGCCATCGTGGTCCCTCGTGCGTTACCCGTTGGTCGCCACCCCTCGCGTGGCCGCATCCGCCTGTGTCCTCGCCGCCGCCGCATTCCTTGCCCCGAGCGTGCCCGCGCTGCTACCCGTCGCCGCCGCGGCGCCCGCGCTCAGCGCGGGCTGCATCGCCGGTTTCGACTGCGATATGAGCGCCCGCATCGCGAAGGTGAATTCCTTCCTGGACGGCAAGGATTCCGTCACCGGCTACGTGGTGCGCGACCGGGTGAGCGGCGGCGTATACGCCAATTCCAATGCGGAGAACCAGATCTGGACCGCGTCCACCATCAAGCTGGCCATCGCCGAGGACCTGCTGAACCGCCAGCGGGTGGGCGCGATCACCCTCTCCCCGGAGGACCGCACCGCGCTGGAGTCGATGCTGGCCACCTCGAACGACAATGCGGCGGACCGGCTTTGGAACAAATACGCCGGCCTGGACCGGATGGCGTTCAACAATGCGTTCCGCGCCAACGGTATGAGCGGCCTCGTCCCGCAACCGACCAACACCGCGCTGTTCCCCGATTGGTCGTTCCAGAAGTGCACCGCCGCCGACCTGGACCGCCTGATGAACAACGTCCTCGATCACATGCATCCCGACGACCGCAACTACCTGCTGGACCGGATGCGCTCGGTGGACAGCAACCAGCACTGGGGCGTTTGGGGCGCGGGCGAGGCGATGCGGCCCGGCCTGAAGAACGGCTGGTCCGACGAGCAGGGCGGCTGGGTGGTCAACTCGGTCGGCTTCGCGGGCCCCGGTGAGCGCTACACGCTGGCCATCATGACATCGATGGGCGATAAGGGCGGCTACACCGAGGGCTCCGATATCGACACCAAGGTCGCGCGGATGCTGTTCGAGGGACGCTAGATTCGGCGCCGCCGCCTCGGAAAACGCTGCTACGCCGTGACTCTGCGCAGGTGTAGCGGCGCGCCGTCGCGCGGGAACGGTATCGAGCTGAATCCCCAAGGCATGCGGTAGCTTTCGGGGATCTCCCATTCGTAGTCGCGCAACATCGCGGCCAGCACGGTCTTCACCTCGAACATGCCGAAATGCATGCCGATGCATTTGTGCGCGCCCGCGCCGAACGGTATCCAGGCCAGCCGGTGCGATTTGTCCTCGCGCCGCGGTTCGGTGAACCGCTCCGGATCGAATACCTCCGGCCGCGTCCACAGCTCGGGCAGCAGATGGTTCACCTGGTACGCCAGATCGATCTGGGTGCCCGCCGGAATGAAGTGCCCCTGAATCTCGGTGTCGCGCACCGCCCTTCGGACCAGGCCGGGCACCGGCGGCATGAGCCGCAGGCTCTCCCTGATCACCAGGTCGAGCTGGGGCAGCCGGTCCAGATCGGCGATGGTGGGCGATTCCACGTCCAGCGCGCGCACCTCGGCGCGCACCCTGCGCTGCCATTGCGGATGTTTGCCGAGGTAGTAGGCGACGGCGGTGGCCGTTGTCGTCGTGGTGTCGTGCGCGGCCATGATCAGGAAGATCATGTGGTTCACCACATCCGCGTCGCCGAACCAGCCGCCGTCCTCGCTGCGCGCGTGGCACAGCCCGGAGAAGAAGTCCGCTGTTTCGGTGCGCCGTTTCTCCGGCAACATGCCGGTGAAGTACTCCTCCAACACCTTTCGCCCGTGCAGCCCGGCGCGCCAGTGCCCGCCCGGCACCGAATGCCGGACGAATGCCAGCCCGGCATGCGTGCAGGCGAGGAAGGCGTCGAGCAGTTCGCGCCGTCTGTCCCCCACATCCACCGCCATGAAGATCTCGGCGGCGATCTCCAGCGTCAGCTCCTTGATGGTCGGGTACAGCCGCACCGTATTCGCGCTGTCCGGCACCCATTTCGCGACGCCCGCGCGCACCACTGGCGTCAGTGCGGCCAGATGCGCCTCCAGCCGTTCCCTGGTGAACGCCTGCTGCATGATCCGCCGATGGAATTTGTGTTCCTCGAATTCCAGCAGCATCAGGCCGCGCCGGAAGAACGGACCGATGAAAAAGTCCCAGCCCTGACCGAAATCGCGGCGGCGATGCCCGAGCACCTCATCGATCGCCTCCGGCCCCGCGACCATCGCCCCGTGCGCACCGAACATGGTGTTCACGGTGACCGGACCGAAGCGGCGGTATCGGTCCATGAGTTCGGCGGGGCCCCAACGCAGATAGTGCAGCGCCCGGCCGAGATACGGCAGCCCGCCGTCGCCGCGCACCCGGGTGCTCTCGCTGCCCGCCGGCGGTGCGGCGAGCGCCGCGGGCCGGTGCGGCACCAGCCGCAGCGCCAGATCGATCAGGTGCTCGCTCGGGATCTCGATCAGCGAGATGTTCTCGGAATCGGTGCGCACGCTGGGGTTTCGGTTGACGACACGATCCCCGGCAACCACGGCAAACCTCCCTGAACGGCCGAAACCTATCGTATGCTCAATTTCACATTTGTTCGGTCACTTGGACGTAGTAAAAGGGCTCGCGCGACCATCGGTAATGAGGCCGACTACGGTTGGGCATGTCAGGAACGTTCGAGGGGTCCCAATCCCCGGTCATCGAGGAGCAGGACGATGAGCAACGAGTCAGCCGACGGCCGCCCGCAGCCCGCGGTGGCCGGACGCACCGGTAAGCACCGCGTCGTGATCATCGGCTCCGGCTTCGGCGGGCTGTTCGGGGCCAAACATCTCAACCACGGCGACGTCGAGGTCACCCTCATCTCCAAGACCTCCACCCACCTCTTCCAGCCGCTGCTGTACCAGGTCGCCACCGGCATCCTGTCCACCGGCGAGATCGCGCCCGCCACCCGGCTGGTGCTGCGAAAACAGAAGAACGCCCAGGTGCTGCTCGGCGAGGTCACCGATATCGATCTGGTCAACAAGACGGTCACCTCGGAGCTGCTCAACCTCGAGACCGTCACCCCGTACGACAGCCTGATCGTCGCCACCGGCGCGCAGCAGTCCTACTTCGGCAACGACCGATTCGCCACCTTCGCCCCCGGCATGAAAACCATCGACGACGCGCTGGAGTTGCGCGCCCGCATCCTCGGCGCGTTCGAGGCCGCCGAACTGGTGACCACCCAGGAGGCGCGCGACCGGCTGCTCACCTTCGTCGTCGTCGGCGCGGGCCCCACCGGCGTCGAATTGGCCGGGCAGATCGCCGAACTCGCGGACCGCACACTGGAGGGCACCTTCCACAACATCGATCCGCGCGACGCCAGGGTCATCCTGGTCGAGGGCGCGGGCGCGGTACTCGGCCCGATGGGTCCGAAGCTCGGCGGCAAGGCGCAGCGGCGGCTGGAGAAGATGGGCGTGGAAATCCAGCTCAACGCGCTGGTCACCGATGTGGACGCGCAGGGCGTCACGGTGAAGGACAGCGACGGCACCATCCGCCGCATCGAGGCGTCCACCAAGGTGTGGTCGGCGGGCGTGCAGGCCAGCCCGCTCGGCAAGATGCTGGCCGAGCGGTCCGACGGCACCGAGGTGGACCGGGCCGGACGGGTCGTGGTGGAACCCGACCTCACCATCAAGGGCCATCCGAACGTCTTCGTGGTCGGCGACCTCATGTCGGTGCCGGGTGTGCCGGGGCAGGCGCAGGGCGCGATCCAGGGCGCCACCTATGCGGCCAAGGCCATCAGGGCCGGACTGAAAGGTCAAGCGCCGCAGGAGCGTAAGCCGTTCAAGTACTTCAACAAGGGCAGTATGGCGACGGTGTCGCGGTTCAGCGCCGTCTGCCAGATCGGCAAGCTGGAATTCGGCGGGTTCATCGCCTGGCTGGCCTGGCTCGCACTGCACCTCTACTACCTGGTCGGCTACCGCAGCCGAATCGTCACGGTGATCCAGTGGTTCGTCACCTTCCTCGGCCGCACCCGCGGGCAAATGGCCGCCACCGAGCAGTGGGTGCTCGCCCGGCTCGCGCTGGAACTGGTCAACGCCAGCGGCCAGGAGGCCGACGAACTCACCGGCGCGCTCGGCGCGCCACCAGCGGATAACGGCCGCGCACCCGGGGCACGCACGTCGGACATGCGCGCGGGTTAGTTCCGAGCCATCCGGGCGACCGCTCTGTGCGAATGCCGAAGGACAGATTGTCGTCTTTCGGACAGAAAGGTCGTTGATGGAAAGTTCTCGGGAGGGTGCACCCTTCTTCGGGCAATATCGGCGCAGGATGGTGGCCCTGGTCGCGGTCGCCGCGCTACCGGCTGCCGCCGCGCTGGCCGGTGCCGGGACCGCGGCGGCGGAGCCCGCCGCCGAATCGCCGTCCCCGTACTCCGCGCCCGCGCCCCAGAACGAGGCGGATCCGTTCGCCCCGTTGCTGATGACGGTGCCGGGAGTGCTGCTCGCGGTTCAGTCGATGATTCCGCAGCCACTGCCCGGAGTGCCGGTGGATCCGCGCATGTACGACTCCGCCGCGGTCGCCGATGCCGCTGAGGGTTCGGTACCCGCAGCCGATTCGGCTCCGGCACAAGGCGGTTCGACACCCGCCGTCGATTCGGTTCCGGCGCAGGACAGTTCGGCGCCCGCGGTCGATTCGGTTCCGGCGCAAGCGGATTCCGGTGCGCCCGTCTTCGTCGGCCGCAACTCGTCATCCGGCGTGCGCGCCATACCGGACGGCAGTGAGCTGGCGCCGGTCGACCCGACCCGGCTGCATATGCCGGATCCGGCCGCGGCCGCGCCGGTGGCGCCCATCGCACCGCCCGCGGGGAAGCTGCGGGCCGGTGACACCCAGGTCGACATCCCGGCATGGCTGCCCCCGGAACAGGCCGCGCAGGCCAACGGGGCCGCCGCCCGGACCGAGGCGGAGCTGGCCAGGACCCTCGACTCGGCCGGATTCGCGCCGAGCCGGTCGGACCGGATCGCCGCGCAGGCGCTCGGCACCGGCGCCGTCGGTGCCGCGGTCGGCGCCGGGGTGGTCAGTCCGCTGACCGTCGTCGCGGCGATGATGGGCGGATTCATCGGCGCCATGGCAGGTACCCCGTTCGCACCCGCGGGCTGGGTGTTCGGTCCGATGGCCGGCGCCACCGCGGCCGCAACGCTGGTCACGGTTCCGGCCATGGCGGTCGGGACCGCGGTCGGTGCGGTGGTCGGCGGGGTCAACGGCTACCTGGCGCCGCCGGTGGGCGGCCCGGCGCAGAGCTAATTCGGCGTGTCGGGGCCGGGCCGGTTCGTGTCGCGAAATCGGTCCGGCCCTTCGGTTTTCGGCAGCGAATTCCGTACTTTGCGCACATCGTGGGCGTTGGCCTGCGGCGCAGTGGGTCAGCAAGATCAATGCCGATCGACAGCTAATCGATGGCAATGTGAAAGGTGTTGCGAGACCCGGAATTAGACCAATCCGCCGGTCCGCCAGGTCCGAATGTGGGTCAGCGAACGCCACTCACTCGGACGAAAGGTGATCTATGGGCACAGGCAAACACAGAGCTCCCAATCCGCAGCGGCAGAAGGTCGGTTCGATGGTCGCCGCGGGTGCGATGCCCCTGATGCTGGCGCTCGTCGGCACCGGAACCGCCAATGCGGCGCCGGCCACCGCACCGACGGTCACCCAGCCGGATCAACAGAAGCCACAGTGGCCCGCCGCGGATGCGCCCAACGTGCACAAGTACGAGGGCCTTACCATCCCGGACAATACGAAGAGCTCGCTCCAGTGGTCCCGCTCCGTACCGGACAAGAGCTATCTCGCGCCGGTAGGGGTGCTGCACGCGCCCGCTCCGGTCGCACCGGTACCGCCGATCGCGCCGCCGCCCGGCAAATTCCGCTTCGGCGACATCCAGGTCGACGCGCCGGACTGGATCAACCAGGAGCAGGCGATCCAGATCAACGACAACGCCGCCGTCACCGAGGCCAACCTGGCGACCTTCCTGGATTCGATCGGCATGGAACGCAGCCGCTCGGACCGGATCGCCGGCCAAACCGTCGGCACCGCCGCCGTCGGCGCGCTGGCCGGAGCCGCCTCCGCGGCGCCGTTCGCGCTGACCTCGGCCGCCGTCGGCGCGGCGCTCGGACTCGTCGTCGGGGTGCCGTTCGTCCCGGTGGGTATCGTCGCGGGTCCGGTGCTCGGCGCGGCCATGGGCGCGGCGGTGATCACCGTCCCCGCGGCGGCGATCGGCGCGGCGGCCGGTGCGGCCGTCGGCGCGGTCAACGCGTTCAACGCGCCGCCGCGAGTAGTGCCCAACGTTTGACGGTTTTCGACGGGGAGGCGGGGTTCCATCGGGGTCCCGCCTCTTCGTTGTAGGTGGTGCCACACCCCGTCTGAAGAGTGCACACCCTGTACAACCAATGTGCGGTTCGAAGACAGGGAGCGACAACGCCACATGCCAACGCACCACGTGCCCACCTGGGGCAATCCGGTCGTCGCAGTGGCGCATCCACCACCCGGCGCACCGATCACTCCCCCAGCACCGCTCCCACCCAAGTAGATAGGCTCCCGCCACCCGCGAGCGGCAACCGGCTCGCCCGCAACCCATCGGTCCAGCTCGCCCGGTCGTCCGGGTAGACCAGTTCGCTCGCCAGCGCTCGCGGCGCCGTCAACGCATCGTCAACCGTTGTGCCGTAACCCAATTCGAGGCGATGACGCAGCAGCGGCAGCTCGCCCACATCGGCGGTCAGCTCACCACGCCAGCTGCCGGAATCCTCCCCCACTCGGCCGATCTGCACCCGCTCCCGCAGCCGCAGCCGCGAATCAAGCGCCAACCGCACCGTGGTCACGGCGCGATGCCGCGCACCGCCCGCGATGATCGTCGGTTCCGGATCGAAATCCAATTCCGCGCCGGTGTCGAGTTCGAAATGCCAGTGCGCCAGCGAATCCGGGGTCGCGGTGCTGGGCAGCGCGATGGTTGCGGCGACCGAGCGCACGGTGAGACGTGCGCCCGCGCCGACGACGATCGCGATATCGAGTTCGTCACCGCCGAGCGGTGTGGCGGCGGTACCGATCAGGTGCACCGTATCCGCGCCGGTGCGGCGGGCCGACAGCCCGCCGCTCGCGTGGATCTGCGGCAGCGCGCCCTTCCGGGCGACAATCCGTAACTCAGTGCGCAACAGCGGATTCCGCGCCACTATCCGCTTCGGCGACGATCCGCAGCTGTTCGCGCACCCAGGCGAGCACCGGCGTGGCGGCCGGGTCCGCGGTGAGCGAGATCAGCGCGGTGGGGCGGCCTTCGCGAACCTTCGCGGCGTCGCGCTCCATCACGCCGAGATCGGCGCCGACGAGCGGGGCGAGATCGGTCTTGTTGACCACCAACAGATCCGAGAAGGTGACGCCGGGGCCGCCCTTGCGCGGCACCTTGTCGCCGCCCGCCACGTCGACGACGAAGATCTGCACGTCGATCAGGCCGGAGGAGAAGGTGGCGGTGAGGTTGTCGCCGCCGGATTCCACCAGGATCAGATCGAGCGGCGGGTTGGCCGCGATCAGGTCGTCGATGGCGTCCAGGTTCGCGGTGATGTCGTCGCGGATGGCGGTGTGCGGGCAGCCGCCGGTCTGCACGGCGGCGATCCGCTCGTCCGGCAGTACGGCGTGGCGGCGCAGGAAGTCGGCGTCCTCGGTGGTGTAGATATCGTTCGTCAGCACGGCGAGGGACAGTTCGTCGCGCAACTGCCTGCACAGCGCGGCCACCAGGGCGGTCTTGCCGGAACCGACCGGGCCACCGATGCCGATGCGCAGCGGCTCCCCCGGCGTGCGCTCGCGCTTGGGGCGATCGTGCGAGTGATCGTGCGGTTCGCCGTCGATCAGATGCGGGGGCATTGGTGAATCTCCTTACTCTCGGTCGACGTGCGGCTCAGCTGGCGAACAGCGGTATGGCGCGGTCCAGGTGACGCTGGGCCAGCACGTCCTGCAGTGGGTCGGATAGGGCGGCCAGGCCGGTGACGGCCGCCGCGGCGGTGCGGTCGCACAGGCCGGTGAGCCGGAAGGTGCATGCGGCGATCGCGGCCGGGTCGAGCGCGAGCAGCCGCTGCGCCGCGGTGGCGGCGCCGGTGAGCGTGGTGTACACCACGATGCCCGCGAGCTCGGCCGGTGTCACCCCGCAGGCCGCGCCGACCGCGCCGAACACCGTCGACAAGTGCGGCCTGGCTCCCAGCTCGGACCAATCCCGTTGGGGCCAAAGCTGTTTCGCTAAGCGAAGCAGTCCGCGACCCTGTGCGCGCGACGCCGTGCGGGCGCCGGGGGACGGCGTGCGCGCATCGGCCTCGGCCTCGGCCCGCGCGGGATCGAGTTCACCCGCGCACACCGCGGCCGCCAGCGACGCCGCCACCAAACCGGAGGTCCCGATGCGCCGCCGCAGATACAGTTCGACGGTCGCGATATCCCGGACCAGCCCCGAGGCCACCGCCTCCTCCACCCCGCCGGAGTGCACGTGCCCACCGATCGGCAGCCGCGAATCCGCCAACGCCAGCAGGGTTGCCAGACTCGTCACACCCGAGGACGGCACTGCGGCCGAGCCGACCGGCGACGGATGAAGACGGCTTTCACGCACCAGCCGATCCTATGCCGACCCATGTTGCGGATATGTTGCGCCGTACCCGACACACACTTTCGGGCAGCCGTCCCCGGCCCCCACGGGCGAGCTCGCTCGAGGCACTGACCCAACGGCGGCCGCCTCACGAAATTCGATCGCCGCCCGCATCGGGATCCGCGCGAGACACGCACCGAAACGACGCGCCGGGCACAGCCCACACCGCATCGCGCTCCTACTGAGCAGCCTCGGCATCGAAGTCGTCGAGCCCGTTCACCCGGGTGTTGTGCGCGGCCCTGATCAACCACGCACCATCGCGTTTCACCATGACCAGCGTGATCAATCCGCCTCGATCCGCTGCGCGATCCGCGCCGGGCAGGCGATGCTCCGGCCAATTCCAGGCCGTGTGGACCAGTGCCACATCCGATGTGATCGCGTCGACGCTGACGATCCGTTGCGAATAGTTCCGCTTCTGTCGAAGGATCGATTCGGGAACGTCCTTGTGGCCCTGGACATTTTCCTGTCGGGTCCGCCACCAGATCCCGCGGTGGGTGATGAAATCCGCGTCGTCGGTGAAGTATTCGCCCCACGCGTCCATCTCGTGCCGGATCCACAGCTCGGTCTGCTCGGTGAGCGCCGATCGGATGCTCAGTTCGTCTTCCGCGTTCATACCTCGATCATGAAACCTCAACATTACTTAATATCAAGGCGGATCATGAACTCGCCGAATCGGATCCGGGCCGTGGCGTCAGCGCCGCGTCGCGCGCTCCATGAAGCGCTGGGCCTGGCCGCGGGTGAGGCCGGACCAGGCCTGGATCGCGCCGGACCACCAGGGTGCGACTTCGCGCGGCCGGGCGACCACTGCGTGACACACCAGATCCGATGCCTCGTCGACGGTCAGGCCCGGCATCCGGCTGAAGTCGGTCGGCGCGCTCATTCTGGTGTGCACCAGCGGCATATAGATGGAACTGGTGGTGACGCCGTCGGCGGCGATTTCGGCGGCGACGCTGCGCAGCCATACGTCGAACGCCGCTTTGGAGGCGCTGTAGGCCGCCCACTTCGGCATGGGCGGCATCAGCACACCCCAGGTGGAGATGTTGACGATATGTCCGCGGCGGCGTTCGCGCATGGCGGGCAGCAGCGTGAGCATCAGGCGCACCGGCCCGAGATAGTTGACGTCGATGGTGCGGGTGAAATCGTGGAAGCGGTCGTAGGATTCGTCGATCGATCGGCGAATCGACTTGCCCGCGTTGTTGATCACCACATCGATGTGGCCGTACTCGTCGAGCAGTTGCCTGGCGAGCCGTTCGACGGCCGCCATATCCGTCATATCGGTCGGGTACACCGCCGCCGTGCCGCCGTCGGCCCGGATCTCGGCGGCGACCGATTCGAGGTCGGCCGCGGTGCGCGCCACCAGCAGCACCGTCGCGCCCGCCGCGGCGAGTTTGCGCGCACTCGCCTTGCCGATACCGTGCGACGCGCCGGTGACCAGCACGATGCGATCGGAAACCGCGGCGCGCAATGCCTTTTCCCGTGGGCGCGAGGTGGGGTAGAGCAGCCGGGTCGCGACCCGCTCGGCGAGCGGCCGACCGTTCGACGTCGGTGTGTCGTTCACGCTTAGACTCTATGCCCCGAGCACCGGTCGCACCTGCGCCTCGGCGGGAAAGATCACCGGATCGGCGCGCGGGGCCGGTTTTCGCTACGCGGGAGGCGCGCAGTGAGGCAGGACGCTTCACGCACCCAGTAGTCCTGCCCCACAGGCGATTCGGCACCGGATATCCGGCGCCGCTACCCAGATCGATTACGCGCTACCCGCCGACGATGCCCCCGCAGTCCGACACCGGCGCCGTGGCATCCGGCCCGAGCGCGCGAAGACGCGCGGCGGCGGACCGTTCTCCAGACGTCGATCGATCCGGTGCCAGCATGACCGAAACGGCTTTGTGCCGGATTGTCATTCGATCAACGCCGGCGCGCTCACCGTTGCGTGCGCGCGGCGAACCAGGTGACCACCGCCATGGCGGCGAGCACCACCGCACCCACCACGATCGCGACATGCATTCCGCTGACGAAGGATTCGCGGGCGGCGTGGATGAGCCCGGTGTCGCCGCGGGCGGCGTCGATGGTCTCGCCGAGCGTCGCGCCGTACGAGCCGCCGGACCGGAAGACAAGCGCCGCAAGCGATCCCAGCAGCGCCAGGCCCAGCGCATTGCCCAGTTCGAAGCTGGTTTCGGAGATGCCGACGGCCGATCCGGCCCGCTCCGGCGGCACCGCGGAGACCGCGACATCCGACACCATGGTGAACGCGAGCCCGTATCCGACGCCTCCGACAACCGATCCGATCAGGTACCACGCCAGCCCGCCGTCCACGCCGACGCCGAGCAGCAGCAGGTTGCCGACGGCCGATGCGCTCAGCGCGAAGACAAAGGTGGCCCGCACCCCGAACCGCTGCCCGACTCGCGCGCCGAACATCGAGCACAGGAATACGACGACGGCTCCCGGAATGCCGAACAGCGCCGCGTGCAATGCGTCGCGCCCGGTCACCGATTGCAGGTAGATGCTGGTGAGGTAGCTCGTCGCGGCCAGCGACATCATGCCGGTCAGGCTGGAACCGATCGCGACGGAGAACTGTGCCCGCCGGAACAGTCGCAGGTCGAGCAGCGGTTCGGCGATATGGGTTTGGCGGCGCACGAACGCGGCGAGCACCACGACGCCGATCACCCCGATGACGATCGCCAACGGGTCGAATCCCTCGGCTGCGGTGTGTTTGATCGCGTACACCACCGGCAGGATGCCGCCGATGGACAGCACGACGCTCGGCAGGTCGAGCGGTCCGCGCACCCCGGACCGATGTTCGGGCAGCACGAACGGCCCGAGCGCGAGCAGGATCAGCAGCACCGGAATATTGATGAGAAATACCGAGCCCCACCAGAATTGGTGCAGCAGCAGGCCGCCGATCACCGGCCCGATCGCCGATCCGCCCGCGAAGAACGCGGTCCACACGCCGATCGCGGCGGCCCGTTCCCGCGCGTTCGGGAACAGGCTGGAGATCAGCGCCAGGCTGGACGGCAGCAGGGTCGCGCCGCCGATCCCCATCAGCGCCCTGGCCCCGATCAGCACCTCCGGATTGGGCGCGAGCGCCGCGACGACGGAGGCGATGCCGAATACGGTGGCGCCGGCGAGCAGGATATTGCGGCGGCCGATCCGGTCGCCCAGGTTGCCCATGGTGATGAGCAGTCCGGCGATGAGGAAGCCGTAGATGTCGAGAATCCACAGCTGTTCGGCGGCGGTGGGGTCGAGATCGGCGGTGAGCGTCGGCAGCGCGAGGAAGAGCACCGAGATATCCATCGAAACCAGCAGCACGGGCAGCAGCAGCACCGCGAGTCCGAACCAGGCCCGGCGCGAGCTCGGCGCGGCGGGCGCCGCGGAACGCACCGTATCCAGGTCAGTCATGCAATCCCTCTCATTGATTCCGTCAAGCCGCGTACGCCGTACGCACAGATCCGGGTACAGTGTACGCACGAAGGCTCCGGAACGAAAGCGAGTCATAGGATGACCGAGTCGAAGCTCACCCGGGCGGCCATCGTCGATACCGCCATCGCCCTCGCCGACACCGAGGGTCTCGACGCGCTGTCGATGCGCCGGATCGCCGACCGGATGAATGTCGGCGCGATGTCGCTCTACCGGCACGTCGCGAACAAGGACGAACTGCTCGCCCTGATGACCGACGAGGTGGCCAGGCAGAATCCGTACCCCTCACCCGACGGCCGGGATTGGACCTGGCGCGACCGGGTCCGCATCGCCGCGGAGATCGATTGGGCGCTCTACCAACAACATCCGTGGGTGCTGCTCACCTTCGCCACCCCGCGCTACAGCTTCGGCCCGCAGAGCCTGGCCTGCCTGGCGTGGCTGGTCGAGGGCTTCCGCGAGCTGAACGTGTCCACCCGCGAGGCCACCACCATGTCGTTCACCGTCTGGAACTACATATCCGGCGCGACGCTGCCGCATATCAGCGCGGCGCTCATGGCACGCAAGGAAATGAATCCGGAGGGCACGAACGGTTTGCGATCGCTGCTGGAAGGAAGATCACAGTATCCCGTTCCGGCGGCGCTGGCCGATCTCGACGGCGCGGGCGTCAGCGATCTGACCCAGGAAGACCTGCTATTTCTCGGGCTGACCGCGCTGTGCGACGGATTCGAGGCCCGCGCCGGTCGGCTGACCCGGGCGAACGGCAGTTGACCTCTACTTAAGTCGAGGTTCAAGGATGGTGACATGCATGCCATCCAGCTACACGCATTCGGCCCGGCCGAGAATCTGCGGTACGACCTCGTGCCCGACCCGCTGCCCGGGCCGGGTCGGGTTCGGATCGCCGTCGCGGCGGCCGGAGTCCACCTCGTCGACACCAAACTCCGGGCCGGGCAGCCGGGGCCGTTCCCGCTGCCCGAGCTGCCGACGATCCCCGGAAGGGAGGTCGCGGGCGCCGTCGACCGGGTCGGTCCGGATGTCGATCCGGCCTGGCTCGGCAAGCGGGTGGTCGCACACCTCGGGGCGGCCCCCGGCGGTTATGCCGAGCTCGCCGTGACGGAAGCCGCACGGCTGCACGAGATTCCGGACGGCATGGCTGCGGCCGATGCCGTCGCGATGATCGGCACCGGGCGCACCGCCCTCGGCATCCTGCAGTTCGCCGAGCTCGGACCCGACAGCGTCGCGATCGTCAGCGCTGCGGCGGGCGGTATCGGCACCCTGCTGGTGCAATACGCGAAGAACGCGGGCGCCTACGTCGTCGGGCTGGCCGGTGGACCCGCGAAAGTCGAACTGGTGCAACGCAATGGCGCGGATATCGCCGCCGATTACACCCGCGCCGACTGGGCCGACACCGTGCGCGTCGCGCTGGGCGACCGCAGGGCAACCGTGCTGTTCGATTCCGTCGGCGGCGAATTCGCCAGGGCCGCAATCGATCTTCTCGGCAAAGGTGGACAGCGCCTGGTCTACGGCTGGTCCGGCAGCGACGAGGAGCCGCTGAAGTTCTCCGAGGCCGAACTGGCCGCCCGCGGCATCACCTCCGAAATGGTGCTCGGCCCCGCGATGCTGCGGCCGGTGGGCGGGGATATCCGGGTGCTGGAGGACCGCGCCATGGCCGAGGCCGCAGCTGGGCGGTTGCGCCCTGCGGTGCAACGGTTCTCACTCGCCGAGGCCGCCGAGGCGCATCGCGCGCTGGAAACCCGCGCGACGGTCGGCAAGGTGGTGCTGGTGCCGTGAACCGTTAATCCGTTGAGCCGACCCGCCCGGCTCCCCTACCGTCATCCGGTATGGGGATGAATACGCTGCTCAACGTCGTCGATGTCGAGGCGACCTGCTGGGACGGCCCAACTCCGCCGGGCGCGGTGGACGAGATCATCGAAATCGGGCTCACCGTGGTCGATCCGGCGGCCGGTATACGAATCGCCAAGCACCGCATCCTGGTTCGGCCCGAACGGTCCACGGTGAGCGAATTCTGCACGGAACTCACCGGACTCACCCAGGCCGAGGTCGATACCGGCATCTCGTTCGCCGAGGCCTGCCGCCTGCTGGCCGACGAATACGACGCGCACGCCCGCCCGTGGGCCAGTTGGGGTGACTACGACCGCAAACAGTTCCTGCGCCAATGCGAGAACACCGGTGTCGCTTACCCGTTCGGCCGCGAGCACACCAACGCGAAGCAGATCTTCGCCGAGGCGTACGGCCTGCGCAGACGCCAGGGTATGGCGGGTGCGCTGCACATCGCCGGACTGCCCCTGGAGGGGCGCCACCACTGCGGCGCGGACGACGCCTGGAACATCGCCGCGCTCGTCCTCGACCCGAAGGTCCGCAATGCCTGGCGCACAACGACTTTCGCCGCGTGACGGTCAGACCGTCGGTTCGCCGTCGACCACCGCGTAGATGAAGCCGTCCCAGCCTTTGCGACCCACCGTCTGCAGCACGGTCGCCGACGCGCCGATATCCGTGCCGAACAGCTCGATCACCTCGCGGCTCGCCTTGATCGCCGTATCGTCCGAATCGGCGTCGGCCACACCGCCATTGCGTACCACATTGTCGACGATGATCACCGAACCGGGCCGGGTCAGCCGCAGCGCCCACTGCACATAATTGCTGTTGTTGACCTTGTCCGCGTCGATGAACACCAGATCGAAGGGTTCCGGCTGCTCCTGCGCCAGCACGGGCAACGTGTCCAGCGCGGCGCCGATCCGGATCTCCACCCGCTCGCCGACACCGGCCCGGTCCAGATTCTCCCTGGCCACCTCGGCATGCTTCTGCTGGTATTCGAGGGTGATCACCTTGCCCTTCTCCCCGACCGCCCTGGCCAGCCAGATCGTGCTGTAGCCGCCGAGCGTGCCGATTTCCAGCACCCGCCGCGCGCCCGCGGTGCGGGCGATCAGCTCGAGGAATTTGCCCTGCGCCTCGGTCACATCGATCGGCGGCAGCCCGGCCTCCGCATTCGCCTGCAGGGCCGATTCCGTTTCCGGATCGGTCACCAGCGCGTGCACCACGTAGTCGTCTACCTCAGCCCATTCGGTTCTGGTCATATCGGCAGTCTGCCACCGGACCCGCGCCGTGCCGTTTTGAATTCCGTCACAGGCCGAGACCACCTGCGGCTCTTGCGGAATCGGGAGCCGTCCCGAGCCACAGGCATGAAACCGCCCCCGGCCCTTGCGGATCGGGGGCGGTTGAACCAACTACTGCTGGTAGCCGCTCGGCGGCTGCCACGGACGTCCGTGCGGATCCTCCGGGCGGTAGGCCGGGGGCGGGGGCGGCTGATAGGCCTCCGGCTGCTGGGTGGGCGGCTGCGGCGGCGTGGCGTTCGGGACCTGCGGCACCTGCGGCACCAACCCCTCCACCGGCACCCGCGCACTGGCCTCGGCCGCGCGCACCGCCCGCTCGATATTCGGATCCGACGAGGTGTCGAACCAATCCGCCACCTCCGAATCGTCCTCCGCCGCTTTGCTTTCCGCGCCGTCGGCGGCCGGCGGCTCGTACCGGAAGACGCCGTCCTCGCCCTGCGTGCCGAAACTCTTCGCGAAACCCTCCAGCGCCTTGCCGAAATCGCTCGGCACCAGCCACACCTTGTTCGCGTCGCCCTTGGCGACCAGCGGCAGGGTCTGCATGTATTGGTAGGCAAGCAGTTCCGGCGTCGGCTTACCGGATTTGATTGCCGCGAAGACCTTTTCGATGGCCTTCGCCTGGCCCTGCGCCTGCAGGTAGGCGGCGGCCCGCTCACCCTGTGCGCGCAGGATCCGGCTCTGCCGTTCACCTTCCGCGGACAGGATGGCCGCCTGCTTGGAACCCTCGGCGGACAGGATCTGCGCCTGCTTGGCGCCCTCGGCCGTCTTGATCTGCGATTCGCGGGTACCTTCCGCGGTGAGGATCATGGCCCGCTTCTCGCGGTCGGCCTTCATCTGCTTTTCCATCGACTCCTGGATCGACGGCGGCGGATCGATGCTCTTCAGCTCGACGCGCGCCACCCGCAGCCCCCAGCGGCCGGTGGCCTCGTCGAGTACGCCGCGCAACTGGCCGTTGATCTGATCGCGGGAGGTCAGCGTCTGCTCCAGGGTCATGCCGCCGACCACGTTGCGCAGCGTCGTCACCGTGAGCTGCTCGACCGCGGCGATGTAGTTGCTGATCTCGTACACCGCCGCCTGCGGGCTGGTGACCTGGAAGTACACCACGGTGTCGATGTGCAGGGTCAGGTTGTCCTCGGTGATCACCGGCTGCGGCGGGAACGACACCACCCGTTCGCGCAGGTCCACCTTGGCCCGCACCCGATCCGCGAAGGGCACCAGAAATGTCAACTGGCCGGACACGGTCCGCGAATACCGGCCGAGCCGCTCGATGACCGCCGCTTCCGCCTGCGGAACCAGGGCGATCGATTTGAACACCACCACCACGACCAATAGGACGAGGACGGCGGCAACGATCAATACAGCCATTACGGCCCCTTCCAGACGACGGCGGTCGCGCCGTCGATCTTCATGACGTACACCGTTTCACCCTCCGGATACTCCTCCGTCGGATCGAGCGGCCGGGCGGTCCACACCTCACCGCCCAGCTTGATCCGGCCGCTGTGCTCGGCGACCCGTTCGAGCACCAGCCCCGATTTGCCGGTCAGCGCCGCGACGTTGGTGGCGACCGGTGGCGGAGTTGCGAAGCGCCGCAACAGAACCGGCCGCACCACGAACAACAGCAGCAGCGAGGCCACCGCGAAGATCACCGCATCGGCCACCACCGGCGTGCCGGCGCCGAATCCGATACCGGCGGTTATGAGCGCGCCGCCACCGAGCATGAGCAAGGTGAAATCACCGGTGAGCATCTCCGCTGCCGCGAGCAGAGCTCCCGCGACCAGGAAAAAGATTGCGGCCACGAAAACCACTCTAGTGCGACGGCCCCGTTCCGGGGCGCTACAGACACGGTTGCTTGTCCGCCTCTCCGGTATTTTCGCCGATCGTTACCGCCTCGGTATTTTCCGACCGGGCCGGCGGACGAGTGCGGGTCGACTTCTGGGCGTACCCGGCGAGTTACCCATGTCCGCATGAAATCTGTAGTCGCCGTTCGTAAGACCGACATCCCGGGAAGCCCTGTTAAGTTCGACCCGTGAGTTCCCGTGACAGGTACGGCGATATCTTCTCCGGCCACCCACGCAAACAGCGCCGCGCGGTGCCGACGGTGGCGGCGGAGCGGGATCTGGTCGTCGAGGACGCGGCGACCGGATTCTGCGGCGCCGTAGTCGGTTTCGAACGCAGCTACGACGGTGAGTTCGTGAAATTGGAGGACGCGCGCGGCGCGGTGCGGCTGTTCGCGCTGCGCGAGGCGGCCTTCCTGATCGACGGCGAACCGGTCACCCTGGTGCGGCCTACCGCGCGACAACCCGAGCAACCCGCCCGTTCCGCCTCGGGCTCCACCCGGGTCGAGGGCCTGCGGGCCAAGGTCGCCAAGGCCAGCCGCATCTGGGTGGAGGGCGTGCACGACGCGGCGTTGGTCGAGCGGGTGTGGGGCCATGACCTGCGGGTCGAGGGCGTCGTGGTGGAACATCTGGAGGGTTTGGACAATCTGGCCGAGCGGCTCACCGAATTCGGCCCCGGCCCCGGCCGCCGGGTCGGCGTGCTGGTCGATCACCTGGTCACCGGGTCGAAGGAGACCAGGCTCAGCACCGGACTCGGCCCGCACGTGCTGGTCACCGGGCATCCGTACATCGATGTGTGGCAGGCGGTGCGGCCGTCCGCCGTCGGCATCGCGGCGTGGCCGGACATCCCGCGCGGCGAGGACTGGAAGACCGGGGTGTGCCGCAGGCTCGGCTGGGGCACACCGCAGGACGGGTGGCGGCGTGTGTACGACGCCGTCGAATCGTTCCGCGACCTGGAAACCCCGCTCATCGGCGCGGTGGAACGACTCATCGATTTCGTCACCGAAACCGAGTGATTCCGGACGGCCCGACAAGATGCCGGAGCTCCACACCAGCCTCTATGCTCGGTAATTATGTGTTCTCCCAGTGCCACGCTGACCGTGTGGGCCGGTTCCTGGCTGGCCGGCTCCAGCGCGCCCGATGACGTGCTGGAGGCCCTGCACGCATGGGCGCCCAAGCACACCATCGCGGCGGGCGACCCGGTCACCGGCGGCCGCACCGACCTGCCATGGTCGTCCCGCGGCAACCTGCCTGGCACCGGAGTCATGGCCCTGCTCAAGGTGATTCGCGAAACGATGACCGAACCGGGCGCGCTGCTGCGGTTGGTGCTGCCGGTGCCGGGCGATGTGCGCGGCCTGCCGGCGGGCACCGCATTCGCCGCCGATGCGATCGACGCCGGTGAGGGGCTGTTGATCGGTGTGCCCGGCACGGAAGGCACCGGGCTCATCCCGCAGTGGGCCGATGAGGACACCCTGCAGTGGACCGTCTACAGCACGCCCATTCCGCCCGCGCCCGGCCCCGATATGTCGCTGGGTGAGGCGGAATACGCGATGCGCGAGGCGGTGCGCGACGCCGCCGACGCGCTGATGCAGCTGCACACCACCTCCGTCGGCAGCTCCGACACCGACCCGCGCGAACTCATCGAGGCCGAGCTCGCCGACTACGCCCGGCACGACTACCCGGATTCGATTCCGTTGCGCGCCAGGCGGATTCTGGACACCGCCGATCATGTCGCGGCCATTCTCACGGTGGCCCAGCGCGAACCGGCCTCCGCGCCCACCTCGGCGAGCGCCATCCTCACGCAGGAGACGCTGCTGCGCCCGCTGTGGGACGCGATCCGCGCGGCGCGGCTGGCCGCGGTGCACGCCCCGGCCCGCGGCCGGGCCTGACGGCTCCGAAAGAACAAGCCCGGCAAGAACATTCGCCGACCGTACGGTTCGTCGATGCCTACCTGCCCGGAATACCAAGTGCGCCGTGCGAATTCGCGTGCGAGCCGAGCCGGGAACCCTAAACTGTTCCACCATGATCAACCGTCGCCGGATCGCCGCCGCGTTCGCGACCGCACTGCTCGGATTCGCAGGTTTCACCACACCCGCCGCGGCGGTGATCGGCGGCGCGCCCGTCGATGTCGCGTCCTATCCGTGGCTGGCCGCCATCGGATCGCCGCTGTTCGTCACGCGCGCGGACGGTCAGTTCTGCGAGGGCGTGCTCATCGCGCCGGACCGGCTGCTCACCGCGGCGCACTGCGCCGTCATCGCGCAATTCGCGCCCATCCCACCGGCCATCACCTTCGGCCGCACCGACCTGGCTGCGGTGGGCGGAGATAACGTGCGCGTCAAGGAGATTCGGGTGGATCCCGATTTCCGTGTCTCACTCGTCGACGGCGATCTCGCCTTCCAGAACGATCTGGCCATCCTCATCCTGGACCGGCCACTGCCCGGCCCGATCGCGGAAATCGGTGCGCCACACGGTGATTCGGGTGCGGTCGTCGGCTGGGGCGCGACGGCGCCGGACGATTGGTCGAATACCGCCCTGCACACCGCGACGGTCCCGATCGTGCCGGATGACCGGTGCGGCACCGCATATGGACCCACCTACGATCCGGCGACCATGCTGTGCGCCGGATCCGACGCCACCGACACCGGCCAATTCGACAGCGGCGGACCACTTCTCGTCGACGGCCGGGTGGTCGCCATCCTCTCGTGGGGTAAGAGCGGCGACCATCCCGGCGTCTACATGCGGATTCCGGCGCTCAACTTCTGATCAGCTGATGAACGGGATATATCCCGGATAGACGAAGTGGCTCGGACCGCCACCCGGCTGGCCCCAACCGGCAATCGCGTTGAACGGCAACTTCTTCAGCTCATGCGGGTTGCCGTCCTGATCGGCCTGCCAGCACTGCATCGTCACCCCGTGGAAGCTGGTGCACACGATCCGGGTGCTGGTGCCGAACGGCGAGGTCAGCCGGTAGCTTCCGTCGAACGGATTCCAATATCCCGGATCGGACGGCGTCAGGAAGTTCTTGGTCTCGAAGACCGAGACCGGACTGTTCGGCTGCTGCACCGGCCAGTCGTCCGCGGCGGCGTTGCCCGCACCGGCGATCAGCGCGGTACCGGCCGCGGCCGCGGCCGCCATGGCGAGGGTGACGCGTCGGGAAGTGGTTTTCATTCGTGCCCCATCCTTCGGTTATCGATTGATGAACAGCATCGTCTTGACCATCGGTCCCGGTGTAGTTACCCGTTAGCTTCGTGACCACCCCCGAATTCCTTGGGCAGCCAACAGCACCGCGGCCGTGACGAGGAACGGGGCGACCACGAAGGCCAAGCCGCCTATGGCCAGATCCGGATCGTGCAGGGCGATGTTGTTCCAGTGGTTGGTCACCAGGAATTGCGAGGTCACCTGGAATGCGGCGTGGAATCCGATGCTGGTCCACAGACTCCCGGTTTTCGCCCGCAGCCCACCGAGTACCAGCGCGAAGACGAAGAACAGCGCGATCCGATCGATCGTCGTCGCCGAACCGTGCAGCACACCCCATGCGGTGAAGAGCGCGGCCTGGCTCACCACCGTGACGGCGACCGAGTAGCGCTCGCGAAGGTTGGCGAAGAAGTAGCCGCGAAAGATGAGCTCCTCCGGAATCGCCTCGAACAGCAATACCAGCACCACGAGTCCCGCCAGCGCGAGCAGCGTCCGCGGCAGCGAGGTGCGTGGATCGATATCGGCCCAGCCGAGCCCCAGCAGCACCGCCGCGGTCACCCCGGCCGGAACGGCCCAGCACGCCGCGCCGAACAGAAACTGCCGCCACCCACGCGCGAACGAGGTCCACTCGAGTCCGGACCACGGCCGCCGGTCCAGCCAACGCCGCGCCGCGTAGATCAGCGGAACCGTCACCAACGTCGCACCCAACGCGCGCAAGATGTGTAGGCCGTGGGTGTACTCCGCACCGAACACCGCGGACACCCCACGGGTCAGCACCAGCCACCAGACGACCACCGCAACGAATACGACACCACCCCGGACAACCAGTCCGGGTCGCTCAACTCCTCCAAAAGCACCCACACCGCAAGTTATCCCGCGATCACACGCCGCGACGTCCTCCGAAAGTCGGATCCGTGGCCCACTGAGAGCTCGGCCTCGGTTTCTGGGGATCGGTGAGTTGCTTTGCGGTTGCGCAACTACCAGCCCTACATACCGATCACTCCGAACCGAGTGCGGACCAATCGAGAACCTTACTCCCGGCGCGACCCGCAGCAGCCGATGGCGCACGGCGCACCGTTCAGGGTGCAGCCCAGGCTTTCGAAGGTGCTCAAATGTGCTGCGGCGGAACCGGTCAGCTGTTCGGTCACCAACTCGGCGACCAGTTGGGCGAATCGCGGGTCCGTGCCGGGTGTCCCCGCGCGGGCGAAGGCGATGCCGAGTTCGGCGGCCCGGTCCTTGGCCTCGTTGTCGAGATCCCAGATCACCTCGAGGTGGTCGGAGACGAATCCGACGGGACACACGACCACCGCGCGCACGCCCGATTCGGCGATCCGGTCCAGGTGGTCGACGATGTCGGGTTCCAGCCACGGCACCTGCGGCGGGCCGGAGCGGGACTGCCACACCAGGTCGTAGTCGTCGAATCCCGTTGCCGCCGCGCACAATCGGGCCGCCTCGGCGACCTGGCGGCTGTACAGCTCACCGGTACCGGGCGGGCCGGCGACGGCGTCGGCGCGCACCGGGATCGAATGCGCGGTGAACACCAACCGCGCCGCATCGCGAACATCCCGCGGCAGTTCGGCGACCGCGGCGCGGATGGCGTCGGCGAACGCCTCGATCAGCAGCGGATGGTCGAAATACTGTCGCAGCTTGAGCATTTCGGGCGCATCCGGGCCGACGGACGCACGCGCCCGGACGATATCCTCCTGGTACTGCAGACAACCCGAGTACCCGCCCCATGCCGATGTGGGAAATACCAGGGCGGAACGGATTCCGTCGGCGCGCATCCGCTCGACGGTGTCCTCCACCATCGGATGCCAATTCCGGTTGCCGAAGTACACCGGCAGATCGATTCCGCGGGAAGCGAATTCGCCCTCCACCGCCTTGATGATGTCGCGGTTGAGCGCGTTGATCGGCGAAACACCGCCGAAGTGCAGATAGTGCTGCGCGACCTCGGCGAGTCGCTCCGGCGGCACGCCCCGGCCCCGAGTGACGTTCTCCAGGAACGGCATCACGTCCTCGGGGCGTTCGGGGCCGCCGAACGAGAGCAGCAGCAGCGCGTCGTAAGCCATTACCTCAGTTTGCCGAGAAATTCTCGGGGAACCAGGTGTTGTGGCTGGCGCCACCGTCCACATAGATGATCGAACCGGTGGTGCCGGGCAGCCAATCCGAGAGCAGCGCGCAGATCGACCTGGCCACCACCGTCGGATCGTCGACATCCCAGCCGATCGGGGACGCGCCGTCCCAGTAGGTGTTGAGCTGGTTCAGCTTGGCCGCGTCGTCGGTGGCGGTGCCCGCGATGGCCTTGGCGGCCAGCGTCTTGATCGGGCCCGCCGCGATCAGGTTGGAGCGAATCCGCTTGGCATTGCCCACTTCTCGCGCCACATACCGGTTCACCGACTCCAGCGCGGCCTTGGCGACGCCCATCCAGTTGTAGAACGGCATGGCGGTGCGCGGATCGAAGTCCATGCCGACGATCGAACCGCCCTCGTTCATCACCGGCAGCACGGCGCGGGCCAGCGAGGCGTAGCTCCAGGCGGAGATTTCGAACGCCTTGGCCGCATCCGGGCCCGGACCGTCGAGGAACGGCACCGCATCCGGCCCCATCAGGGTTTTCGGCGCGAACGCGATGGAGTGCAGCACGCCGTCGACACCCTCGGGCGCATGCTCGCGCACCCGCTCGGCCAGCGTCGCCAGATCCTCCTCGCTGGTGACGTCGAGCCCGATGGCGGGCGGGACCTCCTGCGGCAGCCGCTTGGCGATCCGATCGATCAGCCGCAGCCGCTCCGGGATGCCGGTGATGATCACCTTGGCGCCCTGCTCCTGGGCCACCGCCGCCGCGTGGAACGCGATCGACGAATCGGTGATGATGCCGGTGATCAGGATGGTCTTGCCTGCGAGCAGTCCGCCCATGAGTTCTCGGTTCTCCTGAGAGTTGGTGGTGGGGGTACCGCGGCCGCGAAAACCTTACGGCCGCAGGGTGTTTCGTCAGGTGGTCAGTGGCCCATGCCCATGCCGCCGTCAACCGGGATAATCGCGCCGGTGATGTAGGAGGCCTCGTCGGAGGCGAGGAAGCTGATGGCCGCGGCGACCTCTTCGGCCTGCCCCATCCGCCCTGCGGGGATGACCTTCAGCGCCGTCTCGCGCATCTCCTCGGTCATATCTTCCCGAGTCATATCGCTGTCGATGAGACCGGGCGCCACCACGTTGGCGGTGATGTTGCGCGAGCCGATCTCCCGCGTGATCGCACGTGCCATACCGACCAGGCCCGCCTTCGAGGCGGCGTAGTTGACCGACCCAGGCGCACCCATCTGGCCGATGACCGAGCCGAGGAAGATGATGCGACCCCAACGGGCGCGCAGCATCGCTCGGTTGGCGCGCTTGGCGACGCGGAACGCGCCGGTCAGATTCGCATCGATGACGCGACTGAACTGCTCCTCGCTCATCCGCATCAACAGCGTGTTATCGGTGATGCCCGCATTGGCGACGACGACTTCCACCGCACCCTGATGCGCCTCGACCTCGGAGAACGCCCGATCGATCGATTCCGCATCCGTCACATCGCATTTCACACCGAACAGACCGTCCGGCGCCCCCGAACCACGATGGGTGACGGCCACCTTGTGCCCGTCGGCGTGCAGACGCTGCGCGACCGCGAGTCCGATGCCGCGATTACCGCCGGTCACCAGCACGGACCGGGATGTGAGGTTCGACATGGCGACCAACCTACCTGGTGGAGTCCTCGACACCATTATCGGTACGCCTCAAATTTCGCCTCCACACGCGTCGATCCGATTCTCGGCAATGACATATGACAAAGCCCGGCCGCCTGGCCGGGCCGTGCCCACAGAGGATTGCGGTAATGCGAAAGCCGCAATGGAGAAATCGAATAGGCTGCGGCCCAACAGGCGTACCGCCAACTGCAGACAGCACGCAGAGTTGGCAGCCGCCGATCAGGGCAACCGTTGCCTGCCGAGCAGACCCGTGACGACACCGGCGGCGACGAACAGCATGCCGAGCAGCAACCAAGGCCGGCTGGCATCGCCCCTGGTGAGCTCGAAGCCGATCTGCTCCTGCAGCGTGTTGTACACCTGCGTGAGTTCGGTCAGGCTGGATGCCTTGTAGAACTCACCGCCGGACAGCCGGGCGATCTCGCGCATCGCGTCATCGTCGACGGGCACGGACTGCCGCTTGGTGCTGCCGTCACTCGGGTCCGGAATATCCACCGCACCCCAGCTCGTGCCGTACGAAATCGTCGAGATCGGAACGTGTTTGCTCTTCGCCAGCCGGGCCGCGACGTATTCGTGCCGCGGATTGTCCACATCCTCGAACGCCGGAACCGTCTGCTTACCGTCGGACATCAGCACGATGCGGGCGGGCGGCGGGTCCTGCGAACCGCCGAGCACCGAACCCAGCGTGTCGATGGCTTGCAGCGCGGTGATGATCCCTTCGCCGGTGGCGGTGCGCTCGGCGAGTTTGATGTTGTCGATGGCCGCCTTGACCTGTTCATGGTTCGGGGTCGGCGTCACCAGCACCGATGCGGTGCCCGCGAAGGTGATGAATCCGACGTTCAAACCCGATGGCAGCCCGTCGACGAATTCCTTACCCGCCTTCTTCGCGACCTCGATCCGGCTGGGCGGCACGTCGGTCGCCTCCATCGACAGCGATACGTCCACCACCAGCATGACGGTGGCGCGGTTGCGGGCCACCTTCTTGACCGCGGTGGGCCCGGCGGCGGCGATGGTGAGAAATACCAGGCCCGCCACCAGGAGCACGATCGGTATGTGCCGCAACAGACTCGGCCGCGTCGGGGCGACCTTCTCCAGCAGCTCCATATTGGTGAAGCGCAGCGTGTTCTTGTGCCGTGCCACCTGAACGAGCACATAGCCGAGCACGATCAGCGCGACGATCACGAGGAAGCCGAGCCAGACAGCAGAGGTGAATCCGGAAATACTCACTGGCGTGGTGCCCGCCCGCTCGGGGCGCCGAAGCTGTGGCGCCGGGTGGATACGAACCGGACCACATCGGCGATCCAGTCCCGGTCGGTCTGCAGGGTGAGCACCGGCGCCCCGCAGCTGCGCAGGGCCTGTTCGACCTGTTGCCGGTGCCGTTGCGCCGCGGTCGCGAAGTCGGCGCGCAGCGTCGGGGTGAGGCTGAATTCGCGGGTGCGCCCGGATTCCGGATCGTGCAGCACCACATCGCCGACATCGGGCAGTGCCAGATCGCGCGGATCGAGCACCTCCACCGCGAGCAGTTCGTGCCGGGCCGAGATGGCGCGCAGCGAACGCTGCCAATCGATTTCACCGAGGAAATCGCTGATCACCACGGCGAGACCGCGTTTGCGCTGCGGTCTGCGCAATGCCTCGATACCGGCGCGCAGATCGCCGCGCACACCGTCGCGGGCGTGCGGGGTGGTCGCGATATCGCGCAGCAGCGACTGCGCGTGAATTCGCCCGCTACGCGCGGGAATTCGCACCAGTCGCTCACCGGTGGCGACGACGGCGCCGATCCGGTTGCCGCCGCCGCTGGTCAGATGGGTGACGGCCGCGGCGGCCGCGATGGCGAGATCGCGCTTCTGGCACAGCGCGGTGCCGAAGTCGAGGCTGGCCGACAGGTCCACCACCATCCAGGTTTCCAGCTCGCGGTCGGCGATCATCTGCCGCACGTGCGGGTGGGTGGTGCGGGCGGTGACCGACCAATCCATTTGGCGCACATCGTCGCCCGGCTGGTAGGCGCGCGCCTCACCGGGTTCGGATCCGGGGCCCGGGATGAGCCCGAGATGGTCGCCGTGCAGGACGCCGTCGAGTTTGCGCCGGACCGTGAGTTCGAGCGTTTTGAGCGCCGCCGACAGCTTCGGATCGGTGAGCTCACCCGATCGGAAGGACGGCGGGGCGTGGTTCGGCGTCGTCACTTCGGCTGGTTGTTACCCGCGGGCTGCGGCACCTGGCCGACGGGCTGCATATTCGGCTGTTGCGGAACCGGTTGCGGCACACCGTGCGGGCCCATCGCGGGCGGTGCCGGCGTCGCGGGGGCGCCCGGGGCGACGGCCTGCGGCGCGACCTGCGGCAGCCCGACGGTCTGCAGCACCCGCTTGATCACGTCCTCGGGGCTGATCTCGTCGGCGAGCGCGTCGTAGGACAGCACCAGGCGGTGCCGCAGCACATCCGGGATCACCTCGACGACATCCTGCGGCACCACGTAATCGCGGCCGCGGATCAGCGCGACGGCGCGGGCCGCGGCGATGATGCCGAGGCTGGCGCGCGGCGATGCGCCGTAGGACACCCAGTTCGCCACGTCGGTCATGCCGAATTCGGCCGGGGTGCGGGTCGCCGCGATCACCCGGACCACGTAATCCACCAGGGCGTGGTGCACGAAGGTGTTCGCGGCCAGATCCTGCAGCCGGATCAGCTCGGCAGGCTCGAGGACCTGCTTGGGTTCCGGTGGGGTGACGCCCATCCGGTAGATGATCTCGCGCTCCTCCTCCACCGAGGGGTAGTCGACGACGACCTTGAACAGGAAGCGGTCGCGCTGCGCCTCGGGCAGCGGGTACACGCCCTCGCTCTCGATCGGGTTCTGAGTCGCCATGACCAGGAACGGATTCGGCATCGGGTAGGTCTTGCCGCCGATGGACACATGCCGCTCGGCCATCACCTCGAGCAGCGCCGACTGCACCTTGGCCGGTGCGCGGTTGATCTCGTCGGCGAGGACGAAATTGGCGACCACCGGGCCGAGTTCGGTGTCGAATTCCTCGCGGCCCTGGCGGTAGATGCGGGTACCGGTGAGGTCGGTCGGCACCAGGTCGGGCGTGAACTGCACGCGGGAGAACGAGCCGCCGACCACCTTGGCGAAGGTTTCCACGGCGAGCGTCTTCGCGATGCCGGGCACACCCTCGAGCAGCACGTGACCACGCGCCAGCACACCGACGAGCAGCCGCTCGACCAACCGGTCCTGCCCGACGATGACCCGCTTGACCTCGTAGATCGCCTTTTCCAGGGTCTGGACGTCACGCTCCAGGGTGCTCGGTGCCGATGGCGCATCTTTCGCCAAATCGGCCCCACTCACACCGTCCGTCGAAGTCACCAAAATCCCCGCTTTCGCTTTGGTCCTGTGCGTGCTGCCACAACTATTC
Organism: Nocardia sp. JCM 34519.1; assembly: GCF_020361265.1. Lineage (NCBI taxonomy): Bacteria > Bacillati > Actinomycetota > Actinomycetes > Mycobacteriales > Nocardiaceae > Nocardia > Nocardia sp. JCM 34519.1. The sequence goes on along the minus strand of NZ_JAIRBR010000005.1, from coordinate 353,478 downwards.
CAGGTATCGCCGCCGGATGCCGCAACCGGACCCCGGCAGAACCTAGGAAACCGATGTGAATCCAGCGCTGCCGAACCGGAACACAGCGACTCAACCGGTGACTATGCGCACCGCATAAGGCATGATGCCACCTTCGCGCACCGGCGACACCCTGACGACGTCACCGGACTGCGGCGCCTCCACCATCTGCCCGTTGCCGAGATAGAGCGCGACGTGTTCGCTGCCGTTGGGTCCCCAGAACAGCATGTCGCCGCGAACCCGTTCGGCCACCGGCACTCTGGTGCCCGCGTTGTACTGGTAGCCGCTGTAGTGCGGCAGCGAGACGCCGATGCCCGCGAAGGCGTAGACCATCAGCCCGGAACAGTCGAAGCCGACCTTGTTGTAATCGCCGTAGCTGTCGGCGACCCCGCCGTCCCGGATGCCCAGGGTCGGCCCGTTCTCGTCGCCGCCGCCCCAGGAGTATTGAACGCCGAGCTGCGACATCGCCCGGTCCACCACGGTTTCGATGGCGTCCGAACCGCCGATCGACGGCATGGCCGCCGCGGGTGGCCGGCGCCGCGGCGGGGATTGGGTCTCGAGATCGGTGTGCGGGCGTTTGCCGTCGCCGAGTTGGGCGGCGCGATCCCGGGCGGCCTGGTCTGCCGCGGCGCGCGCGGCCGCGGCGGCCGCCGCCGCCCGCACCGCCGCCTCCTCGGCCTTGCGTTGCTCGTCCCATGAGTTGTACGCGTCGCGCTGGGCCACCAGCCCGGCGACATTCTTGCGGGCCAGGTCGAGGCGGCCCTGTGCGGTCTCGCGCTGCTGAATCAGATTGTCGCGCTGCGATTTCTGCCGGTCCAGCTCGGATTTGGCCGCGGTGACAGCCTGTTCGGCGTCGGACTTCTTCTGCTCGGCGGCGGTCGCGGCCGAATCGGCCTCCGTTTTCGCCTGCCGCGCAAGGGAATTCTTATTCGCCTCGGTGACCTGGGCCCGGCGCAGGCCGTCGAGCACATGCTGCTGCTGTTTGGCCACCACGGCCAGCAGCTGCGCCCGGTCCAGCACCGTGTCCGGGGTGGACGCGGCGAGGAAGGTGACCATGGTCGGCGTCGCGGGTTTGGTGTAGGCCTGCGCGGCGAAGACGTCGAAGTTGCCGCGCGCCTGGCCGACCTGCGCGGTCGCGTCGGCAAGTTCCCGCTGTGAGTCGGCGACCGCGACGACGGCGCGATCGCAGGCGGCACGGGCGTCCTGCAGGTCGACCAGCGCCTTGTTCACCGCCTCGCGCTTGAGCTCGACCGCACCGTCGAGCTGCTGCAGCTGCTGATCCGCCGCGGCGACCTGGTTGATCAGCCCGCCGACCTCCGCGACGCCCGCGTCGACCTGCGCTCTGCCCTCGGTGATCTGGCCGTCGCTCGGATTCGGCGGCGGTGGCGGCACCGCGCCGGCCGGTCCGGCGGCGATTGCGACCGAGACGGATAGCAGCAACCCCAGAGCGACCCATAGTCGAGGCCGGGAACCGACCTCACCGCTGCTGCGCATCGCACCTCCCAAGGATCCGACCGTGGCTCTATTCGATTCGCGGTGTTCGCGGGCCTCGCGCGGGTCGTGCGGCGCGGTCGCGGCCGACAGCCTGTTTGACCTCACCAGCACCAGCCGAACCAAGGAGCTCAGTGGCCGACGGATAGCCCTTGCAACACTTCTTCCCCATCAGAGAACAAACGAACCGTACGACACTTTTTTCACGGAGGAAACACCGGTAACAGAATCACACCAGCGTAATTCGTACGTTGCCCGCAATTAGCTCAACGCGCGTCAGGATTCGCGGCCGGAAAACAAACCAACCGTCAGGAAAAGTTGCTGAGCGGATACCCGCTACGAGGGGTTGGCCCCATCCTCGGCCGCCGCCGAAACCCCCACCCGCGCAGCCTCTTCCGAGCGACGCCGCGCCTTGAGGTAGTACAGCCCACCCACGGCCAGGACCGTACCGGCCAGCAACACTCCGGTAATGGCCGTCCACGGCGTGCCGCCCGGACTCTCCAGCCGGTCGACGAAGATCTGCGCCGACTGCGCCGAATCGCCACCCTTGAACTTGGCGCTGTCCTCGGCCCACTCCAGGCGCGCCCGGTTGATCGAATCGCTCCAAGTGCCGACATAATCGGCGCTGAACACCACGACGGTGCCGTGTTGGGTCTTGCCGACCTCGGTGGCCAGGTCCCGTAAGCTCGAGTCGTGGGCCGGATTGCCGGGAACGACCACAATGCTCAGCGGGATCCCATGGGCTCTCGCGTCGGCGGCGATTGCCGCGAGTTCATCCTTGTCCCTGCCCGTCAGTGTGGCCACATGACCGGCCGCCAGATCGGCGTTGATCTCCACGATCGTCGAATCGTCCACACCCGGCGGCAGTTCCGCGGCCATGGGGGTGAGAACCGAGGTGTGCGAGACGGTCATGTTCCATCCGGTCTGTCGAGCCGCATCGGCGTGCGAAGCGACGGGCATCCAACACTGGGCGAGCGACGCTGGGTCATCACCCGACTGCTCGAATGCACAGTACGCGACCGGAACTCGGCGCATGCGCACGCGGCGCGTGGTTCGCCCCCCGCCGTTTCACAGGACAAGCGTACTGTTAGTCTCGACGGCGCGAGGAACCAGTGCCTGCGAGCAGTGGCTGCCCTCCATATACGTAGTCGCCGGCACAGCCCCGCCGGCGGCGACCCTCACAGACGAGTGGAGCTGACGTGACGACAAGTATCGATACTTTCGGCGCCAAGGGCACCCTCGAGGTCGGAAGCAACTCCTACGAGATCTTCCGCCTCTCCGCCGTGCCCGGCACCGAGAAACTCCCCTACGCACTGAAGGTCCTCGCGGAGAATCTGCTTCGCACCGAGGACGGCGCGAACATCACCGCGGACCATATTCGGGCCATCGCGAACTGGGACCCGTCGGCTCAGCCGAACACCGAAATCCAGTTCACCCCGGCCCGCGTCATCATGCAGGACTTCACCGGCGTGCCCTGCATCGTCGACCTGGCCACCATGCGCGAGGCCGTCGCAACCCTGGGCGGCGACCCGAACAAGGTGAACCCGCTGGCCCCCGCCGAGATGGTCATCGACCACTCGGTGATCATCGACGTATTCGGCCGCGAGGACGCCTTCCAGCGCAACGTCGAGATCGAATACCAGCGCAACGGCGAGCGCTACCAGTTCCTGCGCTGGGGCCAGACCGCCTTCGACGACTTCAAGGTCGTGCCGCCGAGCACCGGCATCGTGCACCAGGTCAACATCGAGCACCTCGCGCGCGTCGTCATGGTCCGCAACGGCCAGGCCTACCCCGACACCTGCGTCGGCACCGACTCGCACACCACCATGGTCAACGGCCTCGGCGTACTCGGCTGGGGCGTCGGCGGTATCGAGGCCGAGGCCGCCATGCTCGGCCAGCCGGTCTCCATGCTGATCCCGCGCGTGGTCGGCTTCAAGCTGACCGGTGAGATCCAGCCGGGCGTCACCGCCACCGACGTCGTGCTCACCGTCACCGATATGCTGCGCAAGCACGGTGTGGTCGGCAAGTTCGTCGAGTTCTACGGCAAGGGCGTCGCCGAGGTGCCGCTGGCCAACCGCGCGACCCTGGGCAATATGAGCCCCGAATTCGGTTCCACCGCCGCGATCTTCCCGATCGACGAGGTCACCGTCGACTACCTGAAGCTCACCGGCCGCAGCGACGAGCAGGTCGCGCTGGTCGAGGCGTACGCCAAGGAACAGGGCCTGTGGCACGACGCCGACAAGGAGCCCGCCTACTCGGAGTACCTGGAGCTCGACCTGAGCACCGTGGTGCCATCGATCGCGGGCCCGAAACGTCCGCAGGACCGGATCCTGTTGTCGGAGAGCAAGATCGCCTTCCGCAAGGACATCCACAACTACACCAACGATCCGGAGGCCACCCCGCACTCGCACCTGGACGAGGCCATCGAGGAATCGTTCCCGGCCAGCGATCCGGCCGCACTTGCCTTCGCCGACGACGACGCCGTACTGCCGACCGCCGCGAACGGCAGCACCGGCCGCCCGTCCAAGCCGGTCAAGGTGTCGACCGAGGAGTACGGCGACTTCATCCTCGACCACGGCGCGGTGGTGGTCGCCTCCATCACCTCCTGCACCAACACCTCCAACCCGTCGGTCATGATCGGCGCGGCCCTGCTCGCCCGCAACGCGGTTGAGAAGGGCCTCACCCGCAAGCCGTGGGTGAAGACCTCGATGGCGCCGGGTTCGCAGGTCGTCAACGGCTACTACGAGAAGGCCGGCCTGTGGCCGTACCTGGACAAGCTGGGCTTCAACCTGGTCGCGTTCGGCTGTGCCACCTGCATCGGCAACACCGGCCCGCTGCCGGAGGAGATCTCCAAGGCGGTCAACGACAACGACCTGACCGTCACCGCGGTGCTGTCCGGCAACCGCAACTTCGAGGGCCGCATCTCCCCCGACGTGAAGATGAACTACCTGGCGTCGCCGCCGCTGGTCATCGCGTACGCGCTGGCCGGAACCATGGACTTCGACTTCGAGCACGACGCGCTCGGCAAGGACACGAACGGCAACGACGTCTTCCTGCGCGATATCTGGCCGTCGCCGCAGGAGATCCAGGACACCATCGACCGGGTCATCTCCCGCGATATGTTCCTCGAGGATTACAAGGACGTCTTCAAGGGCGACGAGCGCTGGCGTTCGCTGCCCACCCCGCAGGGCAAGACCTTCGAGTGGGCCGAGGAGTCGACCTACGTCCGCAAGCCCCCGTACTTCGAGGGCATGCCGCAGACCCCGACGCCGGTCACCGATATCAAGGGTGCGCGCGTGCTGGCGCTGCTCGGCGATTCGGTCACCACCGACCACATCTCCCCGGCGGGCAACATCAAGCCGGGCACCCCGGCCGCGCAGTACCTGGAGGCCAACGGCGTCGAGCGCAAGGATTACAACTCCTACGGCTCGCGCCGCGGCAATCACGAGGTGATGATCCGCGGCACCTTCGCCAACATCCGGCTGCGCAACCAGCTGCTCGACGACGTCTCGGGTGGTTACACCCGCGACTTCACCCAGGACGGCGGCCCGCAGGCGTTCATCTACGACGCCGCGCAGAACTACCAGGCCGCGGGCATCCCGCTGGTGGTGCTGGGCGGTAAGGAGTACGGCTCGGGTTCCTCGCGCGACTGGGCGGCGAAGGGCACCAGCCTGCTCGGCGTCAAGGCCGTGATCACCGAATCGTTCGAGCGCATCCACCGCTCGAACCTGATCGGTATGGGCGTCATCCCGCTGCAGTTCCCGGCCGGTGAGTCGGCCGCGTCGCTGAAGCTGGACGGCACCGAGACCTTCGATATCGAGGGCATCACCAAGCTGAACGAGGGTGTGACTCCGAAGACGTTGAAGGTCACCGCCACCAAGGAAAACGGTGAGCGGATCGAGTTCGACGCGGTGGTCCGGATCGACACCCCCGGTGAGGCCGACTACTACCGCAACGGCGGCATCCTGCAGTACGTGCTGCGCAACATGATCAAGGCGTAATAGCCTGGTTACCGAAAGGTGCGCTTCCCCGTCGCCCGGGCGAAAGCCCGGGCCCGGCAAGGGATTCCGGCGTCGGCCGGATGACGGGGCAGCGCACCCCTTCGTATGCGGCACCGGAACGGAAACGGAGGCTTGATTGCCCAAGGTCAGTGACGACCACCTGGCGGCCCGGCGCAGCCAGATCCTCGACGGGGCGCGCAGCTGCTTCGCCGAGTACGGCTACGACGGCGCGACGGTGCGGCGGCTCGAGGAGGCCACCGGGTTGTCCCGCGGCGCGATCTTCCACCACTTCCGGGACAAGGACGCGCTGTTCCTGGCGCTGGCCCAGGAGGACGCGGATCGGATGGCCGATGTCGCGGCCAACCAGGGCCTGGTGCAGGTGATGCGGGATATGCTCGCGGATCCGGCCCAATTCAACTGGCTCGGAACGCGTTTGGAGATCGCGCGGCGGCTGCGCACCGATCCGGAATTCCGGGCCAACTGGGAGCAGCGGTCCGAGGAGGTCACCGCGGCGACGCTGGCCCGCCTGGAGCGCCGCAAGGCCGAGGGCGCGCTGCGCGACGACGTGCCCACCGATGTGCTGCTCGGCTACCTCGATCTGGTGCTCGACGGGTTGATCGCCCGGATCGCCTCCGGGCACACCAACGAAAACCTCTCCGCCGTATTGGATCTCGTGGAAGCCTCGGTCCGGCGCAAACCGTAGGCTCAGCCACAGCAGAGACCGAGGCCGCCGGTTGGTGATGCGGTGTATTCCCGTGCGGCGGTTTCGGTTTCGCGGAGCATCCGCTCGCGGTCCTGGGAGTCCAGATAGTGGCCGCGGGTGATGACGGCGTGGATGGCGCGGGTGTTGCCGATCGCGGTGAGCGGATTCGCGTCCAGGACCACCAGATCGGCCTGTTTACCCGGTTCCACGGTGCCGGACACCTTGTCCAGGCCGAGGCAGCGGGCCGCGTCCCGGGTGGCGGCCTGCAATGCGCGCATCGGCGAGAACCCGGCCCGCACAAGCCATTCCAGTTCCTCATGTAGGGCGATGCCCGGGAAGACATACGGGTTGCTGGTGTCGGTGCCCGCGACGATATCGACACCGGCCTGATACATCGCGCCGAGCAGTTCCAGTCGTGAATCGAAATTGCGTTGGCGTATCGCGATTTCGGCCGGTTCGACGGCTCGCCCGATAGGATTGGCGGTCCACGCCTTCGTGATATCCGTCGGCAGATAGCGCAGATACTCCTGGCCGCCCGCATTGCTCGGGTCGCCGTCCCGTACCCGGCGCAGCACGGTGATGGTCGGGCACTGCCATGCGCCGCGCTCCTTCAGCAGGGCGAACAGTTCCGCCGCCCGCTGCGGGCTGTAGCTGTCGGCGGCCGTGCGCTCCAAGTGGAGGCCGCGCTCGAGCCATTCCTTCCCGAAGTCGGGACCCGAGGCCATGGCCTCGATTTCGGCGTACAGCTCGTCGCGGCGGGCCGAGGTGGTGAGCTGCATTCCGTACATGTGCTCGACGGTGTACTGCCCGAGCCGGACCGCCTCGTCCACCGGAATACGGCTCGGCACATGGCCGCCGAATCGGATCCCGATCCTGCTCGCCTCGTCGGCGATGGCCGTGAAACTCTCCCTGGTGAGCAGCGAATAGACCTTCACGAAGTCGTAGCCGTCGGCACGGGTGCGCCGCACCTCGGCGCGCGCCTCGGCCTCGGTGCCGACCACCGCGGAGTCGGGCCAGATGCCCGGCCTGCCGTCGATGATGTTGCCAGCGGTCACGATTCGCGGGCCGAGCGTCTCGCCGCGTTCGATGCGTTCGCGCAGCGCGAGGGTTTCCGGCGCGCCCCACATTTCCCGAATCCCGGTGACGCCGTGCACGAGATGCATCGGCGGGAAGATCTTGTCGGCCTGCGCACCGTGGGTGTGCATATCCCACAGGCCGGGGATGACGTATTTGCCGGGCAGTTCGAGCACCCGGACCGGTTGCGGCAGTGGCACATCCGGAAAGCGGCCGACCGCGAGGATGCGATCGCCCGCCAGCACCACCGTCGCATCGGGCAGCGGCGCCGCGCCCGTGCCGTCGATGACGGTCACCTTGGTCAGCACCGTGACGGGAGCCGAATCATCCGCTGCCGCAGCGATCGCCCGCGCCCCGAGCCCGCCCGAGATCGCGCCGACCGTACCCGCCGCCAACCATCCGAGGAGTTCGCGCCGGGCCAGTCCGCCGATATCCCCACTGTTCGTCCGTACCACTCCACCGAACGTACCGTCCGGGTCGGCGAATGCCGAGCGATTTCCCGCGTGGGCAACGGGAAATCCATTGCCGGAGCGGGTCTCTCGTCAGTAGTTGGCGTTCAGGTAGTCGGCGGCATGTGTGGTCCACAACACGTTGGTTCCCGGCATGGTGTGCCCGGAGTACAGCACATGCTGTCCGTCCGGCCACGGCGTGAGGTAACCGAGCAGCCCGCGCATCGCGTCGGCGTAGCGGTCCAGATTCGAGATCGGGTCGCGCAGCAGCCATTCGAGCAATTCATGGAAGATCAGCGGCGTCAGGTTGCCGATCCTGGCCCCCTCCAGGAAGGAGAAAGGCGAGATGCCGACGTCGATGAGGCGCAGCGGCGAATCGGCGGGCGATGCGGTGATGATATCGCCGGGGTTGGCGTATTCACGGACGTCCACCGTCGGCGGCCAAATACCGCGCTGTCCGTGCAGGCCGTAAGTGTTCGGCGGGCAAAGGTTTTCGACCGACTGCCCGGCCCGGCGCAGCGGGTTGGCGATATTCACCGCGAAGGCGATCTCCAGCGGCGACCCGTCTGAATTGGTGTAGACCCCGGCGGCGACACCCGCCAATATCCCGCTCACGCAGAGACCGCCGAGCGAATAGCTCAGCAGCCCACAGACATTCGGCGAATCCCGGATCGCATCGACAGCTGCCGCGATCCCGAGCCGCACCGAGGTGTCCAGCGACGGCCCCCACAGATCCGGCGTCGCCCCGATCGAGGCGGGCCAATCCGGCTCGAAACAGTGGAAACTGTCCGGGTCGAGTAGTTTCGCCACATCCTGCAGCATGCCCGTCGGCGTGCCGTTGGGATTGCGCGGCTCCCCGGTCCCGCGCAGCGTAATGATGTCGATCATGTCTTCCCCTCACGCACCGAAGCCTTCGGCGCCCCACGTTGAAGATATGACGGTTATCGCTCGGGAACCCGAGTAGTTAACTACTTCATACCGGCCGGTTCATTGACCGAACCAGCGTTCATTACCATAACGGCAGGATGGCCCGCCGCGAACCCCGGGGTGATCGTTCGCGGCGGGCGACACCTCCTTTCCTCGCGCCACCCGCGCACCGGACCCTCAATTCCGGTGGCGGGCAGTCCATTTCGTCAGCGCTGATTCGGCTTGTGGCCGTGGTTGGCCTTCTTCTTGCGGCCTGCGCGTTTCTTGCTGGCCCGTTTGGACATGGGTATTCCGTTTCTGTTCAGGCGGCGAGTTGGTTGGTCCAGGACGCCAGTCGGGTCCGGGCGCGCGAATTGCCCACCAGCGCAGCGGGTTCGGCTTGTTCCGCGCCGACGTAGTAGCCACCGTTGACGACCGGGGTCGCCGGGTCGCTCAGCGTGGCGAGCAGGGCGGCGGCGGTGTCCAGCGGCGCGGTGGCGTGGCTGCGGACCTGCGGCATGTCGATCTCGAAATCGGCGGGGTGCACGTTCACGACGGTGAGTCCGGCGGGTCCGGTCTCGGCGAGCGAGCGGCCGAACATAGTGAGCGCCAGCTTCGACTGCGCGTAGACCGAGAGCTGGGTGTAGATGCCGCGGTTGCGGTCCAGATCCGTGTAGTCGATATTGCCACCGGTGTGCAGCTTGGACGTCACATTGAGCACGCGGCCGCGGGATGCGGCGATCAGTTCGGCCAAATCCATCGTCAGTCGTTGCGGCGCAAGGTAATTCACCTGGAAGGTCAGCTCGTGACCATCCGCGGTGTGCGATTTGCGCTGCGGCGCCGCGATCGCCGCGGCATTGATCAGCGCGTCCAGGCGCGGCAGCGCGGCCGCCAACTCCCGGCCGAGCTGACCGACCTCGGCGAGGACACGGAAGTCCGCGTCCACCGGGCGGATCCGATCGGCGGGCGCCCCGGCGTGGACCAGGCGCTCGACGGATTCGTCGGCGCGCTCCTTGTCCTGCGCATGCGCGAGCACGGTGGCGCCGTCCGTCGCCAGGCGCAATGCCGTCGCGTAACCGAGCCGTTCGTCGACGCCGGTCACCAGCACGATCCTGGCAGCGGACGAGAATTCGGACATAGCTCTCCTATCGAATGATGGTGTGCGGCAGCAAGAAAAGAAGCGCACACCGACGAGAATCGCGAGTGGACAACGAAAGTCGCGCTGCGCACGACCTTCAGCGGAACCGCCGAACCGCGCCCGATGGACGCGACGGCATCGCCGTCACCGGATCAGGCTCGGCCGAAGCGAATTCGGCGGTGAGCCCGGCGGGCGGCGTGAAGATGACCGAACGACTAGCCGTGACTCGGCGGTTCGTCCTCACTCCCGAAGCCGACCAGCTCCAGGGCGGATGGCGGCACGGCCGCGGCGCGGGCAACACCGGACCGCTCGCGCATGGCGCGGCGGACTCCGAGGGTTGCGGTCATGGCTCGATCAAATCCGATTCGATACACCGACGGCAAGCCATCCGCGACCGGATTGACGAATCCTTAGCGCCACACCGTCATTCGGATTCGAGGCTGTTGAGCAACAGCCGCACGATGCGGTCGAGTTCGCGCCGGTCCTCGGCGGAAAGTACAGCAAGCAAACGGGTTTCGTTCGCGGCGTGCGCGGTGACGGCCCGGTCGATCAGCTCGCGCCCCGCCTCGGTGAGCGCGACCCGGACGGCGCGCCGGTCGGCGCTGTCGGTGATCCGCCGCACCAGGCCCGCGGATTCCAACCGGTCCAGCCGCCCGGTCATACCGGCGCGCGACAGCATGAGGGTGTCGGCGAGTACCGACGGGTTCAGCTCGTACGGCGCGCCTGCTCGCCGCAACGCCGCGAGCACATCGAATTCGCCGCGCTGCAGGCCGTGCGCGGTGAACACGGCCTCGATCTCCCGCAGCGCGATCGCCTGCAATCGCCCGAGCCGACCGGCGATACCCATCGCCTCCAGCTCGAGATCGGGCCGCTCCCGCGCCCACTGCGCCAGGATCGCGTCCACCACATCCTCAGCCATGGACAGGATTCTATTCGATGGTTTATAGTTCGTTAGCGAATTATCAAGTAGCGAACTACTGGAGGACGATATGACCACCGCACGCATCCCCGCCGCGATCCGCCGGGCCGAGGACGCCGAGATCCACACCACCCCGGGAGTGCGGATGCGACTGCTGATCGATGCGGCCGAGGCGGGCGGGGCGGTGAGCACGCTGGAGGTGACGATGGACCGGGGAGCAGACGGCGCGACGCCGCACTACCACACCAAATCCGACGAGCTGTTCTATGTGGCCGACGGCGAACTACAGGTGCTCACCGGCGAGGAAATCGTCACGGTCGGCGCGGGTGGCGCGATCGTGGTGCCCAAATTCATGCCGCACGCCTTCGGCGCCGCACCCGACAGCCCCGCGCGCATCCTCATCGCGCTGATGCCCCCGGTCGAACGGTTCGGGTACTTCCGCCTCCTGGAGCGATTCGTCAACGGCGAGGCCACACTGGCCGACCTCGGGGCACATCAGGAGGAATACGACAACTACTTCGTGGATTCGCCGCGGTGGTGGGCCGAGCGCAATGCCAACCGCCGGTGAATGTGGTCCAGATATCAGCCCTGAACAGGAACAACTCTCGCGCGGGCGAAAGTTGATCCGGATATGACCTATTCCGTCCCAGTCACTGTCCGCGGCTACGAGCTCGACACCCAGGGCCACCTGAATCAGGCGGTATACCTGCAGTACGCCGAGCACGCCCGCTGGGAATGGCTGCGGGCGGCGGGTCTGCCCCAGGACAAACTGCTGGCCACCGGCGTCGGCCCGATAGTCCTGGAGAACAACATCAAGTACCGCAGCGAACTGCGTGGCGGCGACGAGGTCACCATCACCTGCGAATTCGTTTGGGCCAGAGACAAAACCTTCGGTATGCGCCACGAGGTGCGCAAGCTCGACGGCACCATCGCCGCCGAGATCACCGTCACCGGCGGCCTGCTCGACCTCACCGCGCGCAAGCTGGTGCCGAATCCGAGCGAGCGGCTGCGCGCACTCGCCGATCGCCCGGACCTTCTCGGCACCGAGAAGGATTAGCACCCGCGCATTTGCAAAGCCGCCAATCGTCGGCAATAACCGCCCAGCCTTCCCGGCTGGAAGTAGCTGAAAGATTGCGACCTAAAGGTTTCCTGGTCATCGAAAAACTTTCGGCGCTAGGGCATCCCGCGCCCAAATCCGGTTTGCCGAACCCGGTGAAATCTCGTGATCCGAACCGAACGGGCCGACCTGCGCGCTATGATCCACATCACGCTCGGGGGTCCTGGCAAATCGCGAGCAGATCGGAGTCAGATATGACCGACGCCATCCACTTCTCCGGTGCGGCGCTGCCCGAGGGACGGCAGTCGGGGTGGGCGAATACCGACCGCGTACCTCCGCTCCAGGGTCTACTGGTCGCGGAGTCCGACCGCGAGATCACGGTCCGGGTCGCCGAGGGCACCTGGACCTTCCGTCGATCCGATGTGCTCCGGATGCGTGACGGCGCAGCCGAATCCGGCGCGGCGAGCGAGGGCCGCCCGGTCATGATCGATATCAGAGCGGGCGCCACCGCCGATTTCACCAGGCGGCTGCGCATCGACCTGATCGACCGGCCGCTCACCATCGCCGACGAACCGTCCGAGGCGCTGGGAGACGAAGCGCTGCAACAACTCACGCGGTCGTGGGCCGATCGGCTGCGCCTGCCCGACAAGCCCGGCACCGGCGGCGCGACCTTCACCTATTGCCAGACGAGGTCGGCGGCGGGCAGCGACGACGGCATCAACTGCGACAGCCTGGACTGAGTGGGTTCTCCCATGTCGGCACGCCGGACGGGTTCGGTCCTGATCGTGTCCGAGTCGGATGATCTGCACGCCTCCGCGATGGCGGCGACGTTACGAGAACATCACGGGCTCAGCCCGATTCACCTCGACCTGCGCGACTTCCCAAGGGAGTCCGGCAGTTTCCGGCTCGACCGGCTCGGCACCGCCCGATCCCTTTCGCACGTAATCGGACTCGACGATGTCGGCGCCGTGTGGTGGCGCCGCCCGCACCCCTGTGTGGTGCCCGCCGGCGTCCGCGCCGCCGACGACGCCTACCGCCAGGCCGAATGCGACGCGTTCATCCAGGGCCTGGTCTGGTCCATTCCGGCGCTGTGGGTCAACGATCCCGGCGCCGATCGCACCGCGGGCCGCAAGATCGTGCAGTTGGAGACCGCGCGCCGAGCCGGCTTCGCCATCCCGGAGACGCTGATCACCAACGATCCCGACGAGGCCCGCAGTTTCGTCGAATCCCGGCCCGGCCCAGTGGTTTACAAGCGCACCGGAACCAGCCGCGCCGAATTCGCCGAGACCAGGATCATCACCGCGGCCGACTACCCGAGGTTGGCGGGCATCCGATCCGCGCCGACGACCTTCCAGGACTACGTCGAGGCCGACTGCGATCTGCGCGTGGTCTGGGTGGACGGCGTCGAATGGACCGTACGCATCGACTCACAGGCCGGTGTCGGCCGGGTGGACTCCCGGCTGGACACCTCCGTCGAATTCGCACCCGACCAGTTGCCCGCCTCGGTGAGCAAATCGCTTGCCACGTTGATGGGCGCGCTCGGATTGTCCTTCGGCGTCTTGGACATTCGGCTCGGCGCCGACGGCGAGTACTACTTCCTGGAGGTCAACCCGCAGGGGCAGTTCGCCTATCTGGAGATCAAGACCGGGCTGCCGATCTTCCGCAGCCTGGCAGGCCTCCTGGTGCACGGTGACGGGATGGTCACCGGACAGCCGTGAACCCGCGGTAGCGCGACGGGCGCCGGCGCACGATCCGAATGACCGAACCTATTGGCTCTTACGGCGATTCGCCCCACCACGGCTGCGGAGCTGCACATGCGACTCCACCAGCACGTTGTGGATGAAACCGTACGAGCGACCGGTCGCCCGTGCCAGCGAGCGGATGCTCGCCCCCGCCTCGTACTGCTTCTTCAGCTGGGATTGCAAGCGGTCCCGTGACTTACCGGTGACACGCGTCCCCTTACCCAATGTGGCCTTGCCTGATGTGGGCCTGTCGCTCATGGCTATCCTCCGAGTCGCCGAGCAGCGTCTTTCCAGGCTAAGTTCTCCGCACTCCGTGATCAACGGGTCCGTGTGATGAAACTCACGCACGCCGAAGAAGTTCCGGAATTTCGAGGCCCGTGAACCCTAAGTTGCCAGTTGTTGAACGACGCGCGCCGGAACTCAGGCCAACTGGATCAGCTCGAGGTACTCGGCCGACCAATGATCTTCGGTGCCGTCGGGCAGCAGGATGACCCGCTCCGGATTCAGCGCCTCCGCCGCACCCGGGTCGTGGGTCACCAGCACGACGGCACCGGTATAACTGCGCAGCGCGTCGAGTACCTGTTCGCGGGAGATCGGATCGAGGTTGTTGGTCGGCTCGTCGAGCAGCAGCACGTTGGCCGCCGACGACACCAGGCCCGCCAACGCCAGCCTGGTCTTCTCACCGCCGGACAGTGTGCCCGCAGGCTGATCCAGCTGCGGGCCGGAGAACATGAACGCGCCGAGCAGACCGCGCAGATCCTGTTCTCCCGCATCGGGTGCGGCGTGCCGGATGTTCTCCCACACCGACGCCGCATCGTCGAGGGTGTCGTGCTCCTGCGCGAAGTAGCCGATCTTCAGGCCGTGCCCGGGCACCAGACCGCCCGCCGTCGGCTGCTCGACACCCGCGAGCAGGCGCAGCAGCGTGGTCTTGCCCGCGCCGTTGAGGCCGAGCACCACGACACGGCTGCCGCGGTCGATGGCCAGGTCCACACCGGTGAAGATCTCCAGCGAGCCGTAGACCTTGGTCAGGTTCTCGGCCATCAGCGGCGTCTTGCCGCAGGCCGCGGGCTCCGGGAACTTGATCCTGGCCACCTTGTCGGCGACGCGCACATCGTCGAGCTCGTTGAGCAGTCGTTCGGCCCGCTTGACCATATTCTGTGCCGCAACGGCTTTCGTCGCCTTGGCGCCGAGCTTCGCGGCCTGGGCCTTCAGCGCCGACGCCTTCTTCTCGGCATTGGCGCGTTCACGGCGGCGGCGCTGTTCGTCGGTGGCGCGGGCGTCGAGGTATTTCTTCCAGCCCATGTTGTAGACGTCGGCCTCGCCGCGCACCGCGTCCAGGAACCACACCTTGTTCACCACCGCGTCGAGCAGTTCGACGTCGTGGCTGATGACGATCAGACCGCCGTCGTGGCTCTGCAGGAAGCCGCGCAGCCAGGTGATGGAGTCGGCGTCCAGGTGGTTGGTCGGCTCGTCGAGCAGCAGGATGCGGTCGGAGCGGCCGCCGCTGCCGTCGGAGGCGGAGAACAGGATGCGCGCCAACTCGATTCGGCGCCGCTGACCACCGGAGAGTGTGCGCAGCGCCTGCCCGAGCACCCGATCCGGTAGGCCGAGGCTGTGGCAGATCCGGGCGGCCTCGCTCTCGGCGACGTAGCCGCCGAGGGCCGAGAAGCGTTCCTCGAGGCGGCCGTACTTGCGGACCGCCTTCTCCCGCTCGTTCTCGTCGGCCACCTCGGCCATCAGCGCCTGCTGCTTTTCCATATCCCGGATCAGCGTGTCGAGGCCGCGCGCCGAGAGCACCCGGTCGCGGGCGAGCACGTCGAGGTTGCCCTCGCGCGGATCCTGTGGGAGATAACCGATTTCGCTCGACCGCAGGATGGTGCCCGCATACGGTTCGCCCTCACCCGCGAGTATCCGCAGCGTGGTGGTCTTACCGGCGCCGTTGCGCCCGACCAGCCCGATCCGGTCGCCTGCCTGCACCCGCAGCGCAGGCCCCGGGGCCGACAGCAGAGTGCGGACTCCGGCCCGGACCTCCAGGTCGGTCGCGGTGATCACAGATGACTCCTCACTCCGGATGCGGTGCTGATCGGTTGCTGATCGATTGTGCGTCTCGCTACGCACAAGAACTACCGATTTTACCCGTCCGCCGGTATCCCCCCGAACGCCGCGAGGTGTGACCGCGGTAACCCGAATCCGAACGGGCGACGCCGAAATCGATCGCGCGGTCCGCGAACGCGGGTTGACCGAGACGCGTCCCCGAGACTGAAGTAGCGTGCCTGCACATGAGTACCGATCTGTTGGGCAAGGGTGCGCTGGTCTCCGGGGCCAGCCGGGGCATCGGCATGGCGATCGCGGCCGAACTGCTGCGCCGCGGGGCGAATGTGCTGATCACCGCGCGCAAGCCGGAACCGCTCGAACAGGCCGCCGCGGAACTGCGGGCGCTCGGCCATCAGGGTGCGGTCGTCGCGCTGGCGGGCAATTCCGGTGACGCGGACAGCAGGGCCGCGGCAGTCGGAAGGGCGGTATCCGAATTCGGTTCCCTCGACATCCTGATCAACAACACCGGCATCAACCCGGTGTACGGGCCGCTCATGGAGGCCGACCTGAGCGCGGTCCGCAAGATCTTCGACGTGAATGTCGTTGCGGCGCTTGGTTATATCCAAGAGGCGTACAAGGCGTGGATGCGGGACAACGGCGGCGCGATCGTGAACGTCGCCAGCGTCACCGGCCTGCGCTCCACCGGGGTGATCGGGGCATACGGCTCATCCAAGGCGGCGCTCATCCGGCTCACCGAGGAGCTGGCCTGGGAACTCGGGCCGGGCATCCGGGTGAACGCGGTGGCGCCGGGCCTGGTCAAGACCAAATTCGCGGGCGCGCTGTACTCGGCCGACGAGGAGCGAGTGGTGAGCAATTACCCGATGGGACGGCTCGGCACCCCCGAGGACGTCGCCGGACTGGTCGGCTTCCTGGTCTCCGATGCGGCGGCGTGGCTCACCGGCGAGACGATCCGGGTGGACGGCGGACTGCTCGCGACCGGCGGAATCTAACGCCAGATCAGCGCGGCCAGCGTGTCGGCGTTGCGGTAGTGCAGGTACTTCTGCACCAGCGACGGGTCGACGGCGCCGGTCGCGGTGGCGAAGGTGACGACGACGAACTCCTTGCGGCTGCCGTCCTTCCACTTGCCCGTGGTGAAGTGCTCGATATAGGTGCCCTTGCGCAGGCTGAGATCCTTGTCGGAGTACTTGCCGACCGCGGCGGCGGCCTTGGCCTCATCACCCATGCCGAGAATGAACTGGGTGAGCATCAACCCGCCGTTCTCCGCCTTGTACACCAGCTCGGCGGCGTACTGGCAGCCCAGCGCGGTGAGTTTGCCCTGTTTCTCGATCGGGTGGCAGTCGGCGTAGTCGCGGCCGTCCACCCAATCGGCGTGCAGGGTGACGTCGTCGTATTTGAAATCCCAGTCCTTGTTGCCGTATTCGGTGTAGCTGAGATGTCCGGCGGACGGTTTGCCCGGTGCGGCGGTGATGGCGGGCGGCTTGGCGATGGTCGGCGCGACGGCCGTGGTGGTGTCGGCCGCCGAGGTGTCGCTGTTCCGGTCGGACAGGGCGAAGAAGCCGATCGCGACACCGAGCGCCGCCACTACCAGCACTGCGACAGCGACGAGTACACCGGTGTAGGACTTGCGCGGCGGGACGGGGTATATGGGCGCGGGCTGGTACGCCGAATTTCCCTCGGACTGTGGTTGATTCGATGGTTGCTGCCAGGCCAACTGCGTCGGCTGCGCCCAGGACTGTGGATTCGGCTGCTCCGGAGCCGGAGGCTGTTGCGAGGTCGACGGAGTCGGCTGGCCTTGCGACGGGGACTGCTGCCAGGTCGACGGAGTCAGCTGCCCCTGCGCCGGAGACTGCCAGCCCTGCGGAGTGGGCTGCCCTTGTGCCGGAGACTGCTGCCAGGTCGACGGGGTCGGCTGGCCTTGCGACGAAGGCTGCTGCCAGCTCTGCGGAGTCGACTGCCCGTGCGCCGAAGGCTGCCAGCCCTGCGGAGTCGACCGCCCTTGTGTCGAAGACTGCTGCCAGGTCGACGGAGTCGGCTGGCCTTGTGCCGGAGACTGCTGCCAGCCCTGCGCAGTCGGCTGCCCCTGCGCCGGAGACTGCCCGCCCTGCGGATTCGACGCATCGGACGGCTGCGCCGCGTGCGCAGGCTGATCCCACCAGTTCAGGACCTCGTCCTGCGGCGGCTGCGGTTCGTTGCCGTGCGTCACTCGTCTACCACCTTTCGCGCCCGACGGCGGGGCGCACTCCCCACTGGCGCGCCGTCGGGCTACCACGGTACCGGGCGGCCGGTACCTGCGCGGACCGCGCTCAGTAGGCTCCCGGATTCGAACGAAGGGAACGATGCGATGCGCGCCGACATCGTGGTCTGCGGCCTCGGCCCGGCCGGCCGGGCGCTGGCACACCGCTGCCTGACCCGAGGTCTGTCGGTGCTCGCGATCGACCCGCATCCGGATCGCGCCTGGACCGCCACCTACGCCGGATGGCAGGACGAACTGCCGGACTGGCTGGCACCCGAGGCGATCGCGGCGACGGTCCAGCAGCCGATCGCCTGGGCGCTGCGCGAACACCGCTTGCACCGGCCCTATGTCGTCCTGGACACCGTCCGGCTGCGCGAATCGCTGCCGCTCGATGGGGCCCGCGTGCTCGCCGACCGCGCGGTCGAATTGGGTCCGCGCACCGCGACGCTCGCCTCCGGTCGCACCGTCACCGCGGCCCGGGTCATCGACACCCGCGGCATCGCCCGCTCCCCCGCGCTGGCCGAGCAGACCGCGTACGGCGTGATCGTCGACGCCGAACGCGCCGCCGGTATCGCACCGCTGTTCATGGATTGGCGCCCGGACAACGGCGCGGAATCCGGTGCGCCGCCGTCCTTTCTGTACGCCGTGCCGCTCGGCGGCGGATCGATGCTGCTGGAGGAGACGTGTCTGGCCGGGCGGCCCGCCATCGACACCGGCGTGCTGCGCGAACGGCTGCACCATCGATTGCGTTGCCGCGCAATCGCGCTCACCGATACCGAACCCGTCGAACGGGTGCGCTTTCCGCTGGAGGGCGGCGGGCCGGGACGGCGGAGATTCGGCGCCGCGGGCGGATTCACCCATCCCGCAACGGGTTACAGCGTCGCCGCCGCGCTGGCCGCCGCCGATGCGGTCGCGGCGGGCGGCACGCCGGCACCGGTTTCCGCGCGCGCGGTGCACGCCTTGCGCAATGCCGGGCTGCGCGCGCTGCTCGCGCTGCCGCCCGCCGAAATCCCGGATTTCTTCGAGGCCTTTTTCACGCTGCCGGATTCACTGCAACGCGCCTATCTTTCCGGCCGCACCGATCCGCGCGGCACGGTCGCGGCAATGAATGCGCTCTTCGCCGCCGTACCCGCGCGCCTGCGGCGCCGGATCGCCGTGGCGACAATTTTCCGATGAACCGCGACACTCGGACGTCCGTTCGCTCGCGCATTCGAATGGGTTCGGCCATGATTGAGGAATGGCACGAGCTATTTGGAAGGGCTCGATTGCATTCGGGCTGGTAAACGTCCCGGTCAAGGTGTACACGGCGACCGAGGACCACGACATCCGGTTCCACCAGGTGCATGCCAAGGACGGCGGGCGGATCAAATACGACCGGGTGTGCACGGTCTGCGGAAAGTCGGTGCAGTTCGCCGATATCGATAAGGCGTACGAGTCACCGGAGGGCGACAAGGTCATCCTCTCCGACGAGGATTTCGCCAAACTGCCCGCCGCCGAGAAACATGAGATTCCGGTGCTGCAGTTCGTGCCGTCGGACCAGATCGATCCGATCCTGTACGACAAGAGCTACTATCTGGAACCCGATTCGTCGACGCCGAAAGCCTATGTGCTGCTGGCGAAAACGCTGGAGCGCATCGATCGCACCGCGCTCGTGCATTTCACGCTGCGGCAGAAGACCCGGCTGGCCGCGCTGCGGGTGCGCGACGGCATGCTGGTGTTGCAGACGCTGCTGTGGCCCGACGAGGTGCGCGCTGTCGAATTCGAATCCCTGGACGATGTGGCCGAGCCGCGCCCCCAGGAGATCAAGATGGCGGAGACCCTGGTGGACACCATGTCGGATGATTTCGATCCGGGCATATTCACCGACGAATACCAGATCGAGCTCAAACGTCTGCTCGACGAGGCGATCGCGAGCGGTACCGGCAAGGTGACCAGGCAGGAGGAGGCGGCGCCCGCGGAGATGGACGCCGAGGTGGTCGATCTGGTCGCGGCGCTGCAGCGCAGCCTGGAGGCCAGCGGGCGCCGGGCGGCCGCCGACGGCGGCGCGGCGGAACCGAAGAAGAAGCCTGCCAAAAAGGCCGCGGCGAAAAAGGCCACGGCTGGCAAGTCCGCCGCGAAACCCGCGAAAAAGGCCGCCAAGAAGTCCGCGGCCCGCAAGGGGGCGTGACCGGAAGCACCCGGTTTACCCTGGCAAACTGGTCTGCCATGGACTCCGACATAGTTATCGTGCCGATGGGCCTGGGCCACCTGCGACAGGTCCTGGATCTGGGGCACGAGGTCTTCGATATCAATGCCAAGCCGTACACCTCGTGGTCGCTGACCTCGGTGGCCGAGCACCTGGACAGCCCCGACAACGCGTGCTGGGTCGCGCTGGATTCGGATCGGGTGGTCGGTTTCGTCTTGGGATCGATGGAGTTCGAACTACGCGACGACTGGGCCTACCTGGAGTGGATCGCCGTCGCACCCGATATGCAGGGGCACGGCATCGCCCGCAGGCTGGTCGACGTCTGCTCCGAGGCGCTGTTCGCGCGCGGCGCGCGGCGCATCGTCACCGATGTGGAGTCGCACAATCGCGCGTCGGCGGCGCTGATGGAACGCAGCGGGTTCACCGCCGCGGCGACGGTGACGCTGTATGTCCGGCCGAATCCCGATGATCCGGAACCGGAGTCGGCGGAGAGCCTGCCCGCGGTGCCGATCGGCACCAAGCGCGACCTGATCCGGCGCGGCCGGTTGGCGGGCGAGAAGCGCGGGGCGCGTTCGTAGTTCGCGAACCGTGGTGGGAGTTGGGTCCGCTCAGTCCGCTGCTTGCGCGCGGACCCGCCCCTCTTCGAAGAATGCGAGCAGGTCGGCCACCGTACCGAGTTCGTCGCGCGGCCGCAGCGCACCGAATGACGCGTTCCAGAACGCGCCGGTGCGCGGAGTCCACGGCCCGACGTACGCATACGGTCTGGGATGCGCCGAATCTCCCGGTGACACACCGTAATTCACTTCGTCGGCGGTGACGGCCAGGTCGAAGTGCTCCGGCCACAGTATCGGCGTGGCCTCGGGCAGCAACTGCCGCAGGGCCGCATCGCCGATCCGGAACCAATCCTCCAGCACCGCAACCGATTCCGCATCCACTCGGATCTCGGCATCCGGATCCGCTTTGGTGGCGTCCTGATACACCCCCTCCGGCGGACCGGCCTGCACCCCAGCCAGCGCCGCCAGCTCCCGATAGCTACCACTCAGCGGCGCCCGCCCACCGTCCCAAACCAGCTCGGCTCCCCGCACCGAAACCGGCAACATGACGCCCCCGAATCCACCCTCGACCACCCCGAGCCGAATGGTCCCGAACTCCCGATGCTGTGGCCCCGCGATCACCAACTCCGCCACAGCATGCAGCGTTTCCCTGGTCTCCCCATACAGTGCGTCGTCCACACCGAGATCATCCCCGGTGTGGACGACGCTTGCACCTAATTCACCGACGGATCGGGTTCACCGTCTTCGGGAATCGTGATGTCGAAGCGCTTCAGGATGGCTTGGACACCGCGGTTCACGCCGGTCATCTCGCCTCGCAGGGACTCGATTCGTCCGTCGACCTGGTTGAATCGTCGATCGACCTCGTCGAACCGTTCGTCGACCTCACCGAACCTCCGATCGACGTCAACTCGCAGCTTGGTCATGCCGGCCTGGAGCCGTTTCAGTTTCTTTCTGAATTTGAGGATATCGGCCTCGTAAACGCGGCGGTCCTCCTTCCAAGTTTTGTGCTTATCCTCCAAAGTCTTCACACGCTCATCCAGCTGCGTCAAAGTCACCGTCATAAGGCCGCCTTTCGCATGCTTGTACGTCAACAGTTTCTTGGCCAGCCCGGACCATGGGAGAAGCCCCCGTACATACATTTAAGAAAATCAGACGCGAGCCTCAAAGAGACACTGCGCCGACAAGGTTATCGAATCGCGAAAAACCGGGCGTGATCGGAGCATAACAGCTCCTGCGGGGTCGCGCACTCGAAATTACCAGACACCTCGATCAGGCTGGCACACAAGGGATCTCGGGCACCGAACATCACTCATCGTCGGCGGCGATCACGATGCCGAAGTGCTCGACCATCGCCTGCAACCCCCGCTCGAGGCGGGTCATGCCCTGCTTGATGTCCCAGGCGTCACGGTTCGCATCGTCTTGAGCTATCTGCAGTCCTGTGATCGTGGATCGGTACTCACCAACTCTGCGCTGCAGATCCCTGACCCGCTTACGGATGTCACTGATATCGTTGCGCTGCTCCTGCGAGAGCTCAGAGTCGCCGCTCGCCGCATCGGTTGCCTTAGCGATACGAACTGCGGTTTCGACTGCGAGTAAACGCGATTCGAGTTGTTCGAGCGTTACTGCCACGACTACCCCCTTGCTAGTTGCGATTACGAACAACACTTTAAGCACAACAACGGCCCGCACATTTACCGAAACGTGATCTATGCGGCGACCCGGATCGCAAGTTCCAAAAGCTGAGCCACGCGGGTTCCATTCGGACACAGACGATGTCGGACCCATCCGTTAGCATCGGCGCGTGCTGGTGCTGAGTGGACGTGATGTCGAAGAGCTGCTCGATTTGGATCGACTGATCGATGCGGTCGCGGCGGCGATGGTGGATTTGAGTGCGGGGCGGGTGTCGATGCCGGACCGGATCGGGGCGTTCGTGGACGCGCCGCGGACCGGGATTTTGGATATGCCGGTGTATGTGCCGTCGACGGGATCGCTTGCGAGCAAACTCGTTTCGATATTTCCCGGGAATTCCGGGACGGAACTGCCGGTGCGGCAGGCGGTGATCGTGGCCTTCGATCCGGCCAACGGCGCGCCCGCGGCGCTGATGGATGCCACGTACCTCACCGCGGCGCGGACGGCGGCCGGTTCGGCGCTCTCGGCGAAACTGCTCGCCCGCGCGGACGCCGCGACGCTCGCGGTGCTCGGCACCGGGGCGCAGGCGCGGGAGCACATCAGGGCCGTCGCGCGGGTGCGGCCGATCGAGACGATCCGCATCGCCGGGCGCAATCTGGCCGCGGCGCAGGCGCTGGCCCGCGAACTGGCCGATGAGGTCGGTGCGCGGATCACCGCGACCGACTCCTGGCAGGATGCGCTGCGCGACGCCGATATCGCCTGCGGCACAACCTATGCCGACGAGCCGGTGCTGCGCCGGGCCTGGATCACGCCCGGCGCACACCTCACCTCGATCGGCTACAACCCACGCGGGCGCGAAATCGATGACGAAACCATCGCCGAGGCCGCCCTCTTCGTCGAGGACCGGCATGCCGCGCTCACCGCGACCCCACCCAATCTCGATATCGCCGAACCGATTTCGCGCGGCGTCATCACCGCCGACGATATCGCGGGCACGCTGGGCGAACTCGTCACGGGCAGCGTCGATGGCCGCACCGGCGACGAGCAGATCACGCTCTACAAATCGGTGGGTGTCGCCGTGCAGGACGCGGCGGCGGCAACACTGGTATTGGCCGCGGCCCGTGAACAGGGCCGCGGCCAACAGGTGGATCTCTGAAGTTATTGCGCCGCAGCACAGTTCGAATTACTTGCGGAACTTCCCCTCCAGCTCCTTCAACGTCGCCTGCAGATCATCGGGCGAATTCGTCTTGAAGTTGCCGTCGAAACCCTTCTCCGCCCGGATCGCCGCCTCGACCTCCGGATCGTGGTACAGCTGAACGAGTTTCAGATATTTCGGGTTGTCCTTGTCGGCGGCGCGGGCGGCGAACACATTGATGTACTGCTTCAGGTCCGGCCGCTCCGGATCGTCGGTGTAGATGGTCTGGTCCTTACCCAAACCCGCTGGGCGCGCGAAGGTGTCGTCGACGAACGCGGCATCCGCGCTGTCCAGCGACGGCGCCGTCAGGGTCGGATCGATCGGAGTCAGCTTCACCTTCGACGCGGCGGTATCGACGTCCTCGATTTTGGAATCCCAAGTGGCGCCGCCCTTCAGCACGATCAGCCCGGCGGCGGCCAGGCTCAGCAGCGGCCGCACCTGGTTGGCCGGATTGTTGCTCAGGGTGATCTGGCCGCCCTTCGGGATATCGGCGACCGATTTGTGCTTCTTCGAGTACAGCGTCAGCGGGAAGATCTCGGTGGCCCCGATCGGCACCAACGTGTCGTTATTGCGCACGTTGTAATTGGCCAGGTAGCGCACGTGCTGGAATTTGTTGAGATCGATCTGCCCTTGGGACAGCGCGGGATTCGGCTGGTTGTAGTCGCTGAAGTTGGTGAAGGCGACGGTGATGCCCTGTTCGGCGGCCTTCTTCTTGAATACCTCCCAGTGCGGCAGTGCGAGATCGTTCACACCGATGCGCACCGTGTCGCCGGAGTGTTCCTTACCACAGGCCACACCACCGGCGGTGAGGGCGAGCAGAAGGGGAATCGCCAGCATACGGCGCAGAATTCGCATTGGAGGCAAACTAGACGATCGTACAACTTTTGACCAGGGTTTCGCTCAGCACAATCGGAAGTGTTGCCACCCGGATGCTCCGGCCGCTTGGATAACCGGGTTCAGAGGCGCGCCGGGCGGATCATCCGCCCGGCCGCCGCATGTTGCGACAAGTTTCGGGAGCACGAGTGAAATTCCATCGGGTACTGGCGATCCCGGTCCTGGTAGCTACCGCCGCCCTCACCATCACGGCGTGCGGTGCCAATGACAAGGCGTCTTCCGACACGGTAGTCCGCATCGGCACCACCGACAACGATCCCTCGTGGGACGTCTTCGAGCAGCGGGCCAAGGAGAAGGGTATCGCGATCAAGATCACCCACTACTCCGACTACAAGCAGCCCAATGTCGCGCTCTCGCAAAAGCAGATCGACCTGAATCTCTTTCAGCACCTGCAGTTCCTCGGCACGTACAACGTCGCGAACAACGACGATCTGACCCCGATCGGCTCCACCTACATCGTGCCGCTCGGCCTGTACTCGAAGAAGCACAAGGCGCTCGCCGAGATCCCGCAGGGCGGCGAGATCGCCATCCCGAACGACCCGACCAACCAGGCCAGGGCGCTGTTCGTGTTGCAGGCCGCCGGTTTGGTGAAGCTGTCCGGCACGCCGCGCCAGCCCTCCCCCGTCGATATCGACAAGGGCGCCTCCAAGGTGAAGGTCACCCCGGTCGACGCCGCGCAGACCGCGCTGTCGCTGGCCTCGGTGGACGGTTCGATCATCAACAACACCTTCCTGGACCGCTCCGGCATCGACCCGAATTCCGCGCTGTACAAGGATGATCCGAAGGATCCGAACGCCGAGCCCTACATCAACGTCGTGGTGGCCAGGAAGGCGGATAAGGACAACCCGCGCTACCAGCAGATCGTCGATCTGTGGCACGACCCGGCCGTGCAGCAGGCGCACGCCGAGGCGACCAAGGGCACCGCGCTCGAAGTGAAGCGCCCGGCGGCCGATCTGGAGCAGATCCTGCAGCGGGTGCAGCAGCAGGCGCGTTCGGACAAGTGAGTACGGATAACCGACCTGCGGTCGAATTCCGCTCGGTCACCAAGGTTTTCGGTAAGGGCGCGGATCGCCATGTGGCACTGGACAATATCGATCTGCGCATCGAACGCGGCGAAATCTTCGGTGTGATCGGCTATTCCGGCGCGGGTAAGAGCACCCTTGTGCGGTTGATCAACGCGCTGGAGCGGCCGACCAGCGGCACGATCGAGGTCGCGGGCACACCCATCACCGGTGTCTCCGAGGCCAGCGTGCGCCGGCTGCGCCGGGATATCGGCATGGTGTTCCAGCAGTTCAACCTGTTCCGATCCCGCACGGCCGCAGGCAATATCGAATATCCGCTGAAGGTGGCGGGGTGGAAGCGAGCCGAGCGCAAGGCGCGGGTGGCCGAATTGCTCGACTTCGTCGGCCTTTCCGACAAGGCACGCAGCTACCCGGATCAGCTCTCCGGCGGGCAGAAGCAGCGGGTCGGCATCGCCCGCGCGCTGGCGACCAATCCGTCGCTGCTGCTCGCCGACGAGTCGACCTCGGCGCTGGACCCGGAGACCACCGGTGAGGTGCTGCGGCTGCTGAAGAAGATCAATGCCGAACTCGGCGTCACCATCGTGGTGATCACCCACGAGATGGATGTGATCCGCGCGGTGGCCGACCGGGTCGCGGTGCTCGCCGAGGGCCGGATCGTCGAATTGGCAAGCACATTCGAGGTTTTCGCGGCACCGCGGGCGACGCCGACACAGTCGTTCGTGGAAACCGTGCTGCACAACCGCCCGTCGGCCGCGGAGTTGGCCAGGCTCCGGGAACGCCACGGCGGCAGGCTGATCACCGTCGAGGTCGACGACCGGCGCGGCATCGGCGAGGCACTGGCGACGGCCACACACGCCGGTGTGCGCTTCGAGGTGGTCTACGGCGGGGTCAGCACGTTGCAGGACAAGACATTCGGCAGCGTGACGCTGGCGTTGCACGGCCCGGACGACGCCGTCGAGAAGGTGATCGACCAGCTCGACCGCCAGGCCGTCGCCGGTGAACCGGCCGGGTCGTGAAAGGGGCTGCCATGCATCAGGATTGGGACAAACTGCGGCCGGTGCTGAACGAGTCGATCGGCACCACGATCTATTTGGTGCTGGTCACCTTCGTGGTCGGCGGACTGATCGGGCTGTTCCTCGGCACCGCCCTCTACACCACCCGCAAGGGCGGACTGTTGGCGAACGCGCCGATCAACCTGCTGCTCAACGTCGTGGTGAATGTGGTGCGGCCGATCCCGTTCATCATCCTGCTCGCCGCGCTGGGCCCGGTGACGCTGCAGGTGGTCGGGACCACGATCGGCAGGGACGCGGCGGTATTCGTCATGATCGTCGCGGCCTCGTTCGCGATGGCGCGGATCGTCGAGCAGAATCTGGTGACCGTCGATCCCGGTGTCATCGAGGCCGCTCGCGCGGTCGGCGCCGGGCCGCTGCGGATCATATTCACGCTGTTGATCCCGGAGGCGTTGGGGCCGTTGATCCTCGGCTACACGTTCGTGGTGATCGGCATCGTCGACATGTCGGCGATGGCGGGCGCCGTCGGCGGCGGCGGACTCGGCGATTTCGCACTGACCTTCGGATATCAGCGATTCGACTGGCAGGTGACGTTCGTCGCCATGCTGATCATCATCGCCGGCGTGCAGATCGTGCAGTTCTTCGGCAACTGGCTGGCCCGAAAAGTGCTGCGCCGCTGAGTTTTCCGCACAACCAGCAGAGGGCGCCGAGCATATCGCTCGGCGCCCTTCGCGGTTCAGCCCGCGTTGTGCGTGCAGGCCGTCTGCAGGATGGTCGCCTGTACCGGGACCGCGCTCAGCGAGGCCACCGGCGGGCCGAAGGCGTCGATCGCGGCACGCTCGGCCTCGGCCTTGGTCGGCGCCGACCGGCCGATCATCGAGCCGTTCTTCACCGCGATCGAACCGCATCCGTCGACGAACCGGACGATGACGCTGCAGTGTCCGGATACACAGCGCCCCAACGCCGAAGCGTCCGATTCTTCCCAGCTCGGGAAGTCGGTGGCCCAGATGGTGTGCGCCTTGCCGTCGACCACCTCGACGGCCATCGATCCGTAGTACCTACCGTCGGGCCCCGCCTCGGCCGATGCGAAACCCGCACCGACCGTCACCGCGGCCATCGACGAAACAGCCAACCCCAGGGCAGCTTTGCCCAGTACAGACATCGAGAATCTCCCCGTTCGAACGGCTTCCGAAGCGAAGCCATCCCCGATCTTGGTGGAGCCCGGCTCCGATGTCCAACCCCGGGTGGCGGAATCCGTTGCTACTGCGCGTTCTTGGCGCACTGCGTCGCGACGATATCGGCGGCGCGCGGCGACGCGCTGCCCAGATCCGGGAACGGCGGCGCGCTCTCCCCGAGTCCGGCGACGGCCTGCTGCTCCGCCTCCGCCTTGGATGGCGCGGTGGCCCAGCCGAATCGGCCGTCGGCGGCCCGTGCGACGGCCGTACAGCTGTCGCTGTACCGCAATTCGATCTGGCAGTCGTAGACGCCGCACTGGTCGATCGCGACGGCGTCGGCGGATACCCAGCTGCGCTGGTCCACCGACAGGCCGATCCGGCCGGTGCTACGGGAGATCGACAGGGTGCCGAAGTAGGTGCCCGAGGCGGGCACGGCGGGCGCGGCGCTCGCCTCGACGGCGCCGAAGGCCGCGACCGACGTCACCGCGAGCCCGAGCACCGAATTCCGCAGTAGTGACACGACGAATTCCCTCCCGTTTGCGAAGTCCAACGGGCTCGATCATCGTGCAGCGCACCCGGACTGTCCAGTATTCCGTTGCGATCCAGCGGATTCGGGCCGCCGACGGCGAGGCAGCGGCGGCAGTCGAGCGCATCGCATTCGGCGGGTGACGGGGTCTCGGTGTCGAGCAGCGACCCGATACCGAGGCCGGCCAGGCCGAATGCCGCGACCGAGGTGGCGGCGATCAGCGAATTACGAAACAACATAGCGTTTTTCCTCCCCTTCTCCGACCCGCCTTGCCCCCACGCGCCAGGCGATGCGTTTACTGCCTGCTCCGAGCCTTTTCCCCCAACTCGACCCCGCCGCGACGACATCCGTGGCCGTGACGGGTGCGATCCCGGTAATCGCCAGTCCCGCTGCGGCATACGGCGCAACCAGCCGTGAAAGTAGGCCCGCATCGGTCACGGCCGGTCCGGCGGCCCGGTCGTGCTCGGTCACCGACAGCAGAATCGTCAGTGCCGCACCGGGTTTCATGATACCGGCCACGGACGCCAGCATGTGGTCATCCGCGGTCAGCAGGCCGTGCAACAGCGAACCCCACGGGAAATTCACCGTCACCCGATCTGCGACGCCCGTCAACGCGGCGGGCAGACGTTCGACACCCGCGGCGACGAATATCGCGTTGGACGGTCCACCGCGCAGCGCCCGCCGGGACGCCTCGGCCATCGCCGAAGCATTCGCGTCGACGCCGATCACCAATAGTTCGGGATCGGCCGCCGCCGCGGCCAGCACCGCCCGACCGTCACCGGTACCCAGGTCGATCCGCACCGCCCGATAACGGGCGATCAGATCTCAGAATCAACCGACATCCATATCAGACATGTTCCTACCTCGTACAACACGCATGTCGGCAGCGTAACGACGAGCCGCCGACGTGCGCATCCGAATTTTCCCGGTTGGGAACCCCAACGTAGCAACCGGCTCTCAGCCCCACATATAGCCATAACTGGTCAGGCCAACTCGGCATGCGGACCGCGGTGTATCGCCAGATACACGTCGTTACGGATGGAGTTGGCCGCGGCTGCCGTGAGCGTGCATGTCAGCGGTCGAATGACCAGCCGCACAACGGCATTCGTCTGGCCAGGCACGATTCCCAACCTGCCCCTTGCCGTTTCGGGTAGGTCGGCGTAGGGCGTGCGGGCGGTGACGTGCACCGATTCGATATCGTCCGCCCGGTCGCGCAGCGCAGCCCGCACCAGATCGCCGAGGGTTTCGTCGTCGGTGTCGTCCTCGATCACCACGGATAGGTCGCGCCGCACCGCGGGCAGCGCCGAGACCGGCCGCCACGGCGTGAGATCGAGCAGTTGTCCGACCGCCCGCGGGTCGTCCGCGCGCAGGTACCGGATATCCGGAATTCCCTTGCGCAGCATCAGCGCTCGATCCAGCCCGAGGCCGAGCGCCAGCCCGGACCAGCGCGCGGGATCCAGTCCGGCGCCGCGCAGCACATTCGGTGCGATGCGGCCGCATTCGGCCAGCTCGAGCCATTCGTCGCCGAGCAGCACATCCACCTGACAGCCGTCGACCGTGTACGGATGCCGCGCCGGTGTGGTTCGCCATCGTGCGCCCGGCAGCACCGCCGCGACGAGTCGGTCGATCATCTCCAGCAGGTCCGCCGCGCCGAGGTCGGCGGCGGAGCGCAGCCGCCACAGATCGACCTGGTGCGGCTCGCCCGCGTGGATTCGGTCGACGACATCCCTGCGGTAGACGAGCCCGGGCACGACGATCAGCTCGTCGATCGAATCGCCTTGGGAGACAAGCGCATGCCGACGCAGGACGACCGGTATATCCGCGGTGGTGTGGCTGCGCAACATGACGGTGGGGCTCAGATATCGGGTGTAGCGCGCGTCGCGGGTGATATCGCCCGGGTCGTAGCCGAGCCCGTCGTAGTTGTCCGCCACCGCGACGATCGGCGGTG
Organism: Nocardia sp. JCM 34519.1; assembly: GCF_020361265.1. Classification (NCBI taxonomy): domain Bacteria; kingdom Bacillati; phylum Actinomycetota; class Actinomycetes; order Mycobacteriales; family Nocardiaceae; genus Nocardia; species Nocardia sp. JCM 34519.1. The sequence continues at coordinate 323,554 of NZ_JAIRBR010000005.1, read as the reverse complement.
TGCGGACCAGGCGGACCGGTATCGCCCACGCGGTGGTCAGCGCGGTAACCAGGTCGTCGAGCAGCAGCTGCATGGCGTGCGGCCCCTGCGCGGCGTCGGTGAGGTCCCGGATGGTCAGCGCGCGGGACAGTTCGGTGAGATCGAGATAAGTGGTCACGGTATTTCCTCGGAGTTCGATCGGATGGGTTGCTCATCCCCGGTCCGACCGCTGCGGGAAATTACGTGTGCTCAGCGCACGCCGACGAGCCCGCGGCCGAAAGCCGGCCGGGGCACAGAAATCGCCTGCGCACGTTCATGATTCGATCCTAACAACCGATGCACCCGATTTATCGCCGAAGGCCGCCCGATCCGGTGTGCGACACCGGTTCGGGCGGCCTTCGATGCGGGTTAAACCGTGAATCCGAGGGCGCGCAACTGCTCGCGCCCGTCCTCGGTGATCTTGTCCGGACCCCACGGCGGCATCCAGACCCAGTTGATCTTGAGATCCTCCACCAGCCCGCTGCGCACCAGCGCGTTGCGGGACTGATCCTCGATGACGTCGGTGAGCGGGCAGGCCGCCGAGGTGAGCGTCATATCGATGGTGGCGATATTGTCCTTGTCCACCTGCAGCCCGTAGACGAGGCCCAGGTCGACCACGTTGATCCCGAGTTCCGGGTCGACGACGTCGCGCATCGCCTCCTCGATATCCTCGAGCAGTTTGATCTCCTCGGCCGACAGTTCGGCCGTTTCGGTGGCCGGGGTGGCCGGTGTCTCGGTCATGACATATCCCCATTCCCCATGGTCCGCTTGGCCTCTTCCGCAGAGGTTATCCGCACGACGGCATCCTTGAACGCCATCCAGCCGAGCAGCGCGCATTTCACCCTGGCCGGATATTTGCTGACGCCGGCCAGCGCGACGCCGTCGCCGATCACATCCTCGTCGCCCTCGATCGCGCCGCGGCTGGAGATCATCTCGCTGTACGAGTCGACCACCTTCAGCGCCTGCTGCACCGGCAGCCCGATCACCTGATCGGTGAGGATCGAGGTGGCGGCCTGGCTGATCGAACAGCCCTGGCCGTCGTAGGAGACGTCGGCGACATCGCCGTTGTCGTCGAGCCGCACGCGCAGGGTCACCTCGTCACCGCAGGTCGGGTTGACGTGGTGCACCTCGGCGCCGAACGGTTCGCGCAGCCCGCGGTGATGCGGATGCTTGTAGTGGTCCAGGATGACTTCCTGGTACATCTGCTCCATGCGCATGTCTTATGCAACTCCAAAGAACTGCTGAGCCTTCCGCACCGCGGCGACCAGCGCATCCACCTCGTCGAGGGTGTTGTAGACGCCGAACGAGGCGCGGGCGGTGGCGGCGATGCCGAACCGGCGGTGCAGCGGCCAGGCGCAGTGGTGCCCGACCCGGATGGCGACGCCCTGGTCGTCCAGGATCTGCCCGACATCGTGTGCGTGCACGCCGTCGACGACGAATGCCACCGCGCCACCGCGGTTCACGTTCTCGGCCGGGCCGATGATGCGAACGCCGTCGAGTGCGCCGAGTCCGTCCAGCGCCGCGCTGACCAGCATATGTTCGTGCGCCGCAATGGCTTCCATGCCGATTCCGCCGAGATACCGCACGGCCGCGCCCAATCCGATGACCTGCGAGGTCATCGGCGTACCCGCCTCGAAGCGCTGCGGCGGCGGCGCGTAGGTGCTGTGATCCATGAAAACGGTCTCGATCATGGAGCCGCCGGTGATGTACGGCGGGGTGTCCGCGAGCACCGCGCGGCGGCCGTAGAGCACGCCGACGCCCATCGGGCCGTACATCTTGTGACCCGAGAACGCGGCGAAATCCACGTCCAGCTCGCGGAAGTTCACCGGCAGATGCGGCACCGACTGGCAGGCGTCGAGCACGGTCAGCGCGCCGACCGCCTTCGCGCGCCGCACCAGCTCGGCGACATCGGCGATCGCGCCGGTCACATTGGCCTGGTGCGCGAATGCGACAACCTTTGTCGCGGGCGACAATTCGAGCGAATCGAGGTCGATGCGGCCGTCATCGGTGGCCCCATACCACTTGAGCGTGGCACCGGTCCTGCGCACCAACTCCTGCCACGGAACGAGATTCGCGTGATGTTCCAGCTCGGTGATGACGATCTCGTCGCCCGGACCGACGTGGTAGGGAAAACGGTTGTCCCCGAAGGCATTCACCACGAGGTTCAGCGATTCGGTCGCATTCTTGGTGAAGACGATCTCGTCCGCGTCCACGCCGACGAACGACGCGACATCGGCCCGCGCGCCCTCGTAGGCGTCGTTCGCCTCCTCGGCCAACTGGTGCGAGCTGCGATGAACGGCGGCATTGCTTTCGAGCAGGAACGCCCGCTCGGCGTCGAGCACCTGGAGCGGTCGCTGCGCTGTCGCACCGGAATCCAGGTACACCAACGGTTTTCCGTCGCGCACGGTGCGGCCGAGGATCGGGAAATCGGCCCGGATCCTCGCGACATCGAGTGTGCGCACGGTGGCTGTCATATCAAGCTCCTACAGCGGCCGAGGTGAATCGCACGTATCCGTTGGCGTCGAGTTCCTCGGCGAGTTCGGGGCCGCCCTCGGCCACGATCCGCCCGCCGACGAAGACGTGCACGAACTGCGGCTGGATGTAACGCAGGATTCGGGTGTAGTGGGTGATCAGCAGGATGCCGCCGTTCTCGCGCTCCTTGTAGCGGTTGACGCCCTCGGAGACAATGCGCAGCGCGTCGACGTCCAGACCGGAGTCGGTTTCGTCGAGGATCGCGATCTTCGGCTTCAGCAGACCGAGCTGCAGGATCTCGTGACGCTTCTTCTCACCGCCCGAAAAGCCTTCGTTCACACTGCGTTCCGCGAAGGCCTGGTCGATCTCCAGCTCGGACATCGACTCCTTGACCTCCTTGACCCAGTGCCGCAGCTTGGGCGCCTCGCCGCGCACGGCGGTGGCGGCGGTGCGCAGGAAGTTCGACATCGAGACGCCGGGCACCTCGACGGGGTACTGCATGGCCAGGAACAGGCCGGCCCGCGCGCGCTCGTCCACCGACATGGCGAGCACATCCTCGCCGTCGAGGGTGATCGAACCCTGGGTCACCGTGTACTTGGGATGACCGGCGATCGCGTACGAGAGGGTCGACTTGCCGGAGCCGTTGGGGCCCATGATCGCGTGCGTCTCACCGGATTTCACGGTGAGATCGACGCCCTTGAGGATCTTGACGGTCTCACCGTCCGGCGTGGCGACCTCGACGTGCAGGTCCTTGATTTCCAGGGTGGTCATGAAGTTCCTTTGCGGGATAAGGGGATTCGGGTTCAGGCACCGATAGCGGCGAGTTCGGCCTCGATGGCCGTCTCCAGCCGCTCCCGGACCTCGGACACGGCGATCTTCTGGATGATCTCGTGGAAGAAGCCGCGCACCACCAGACGGCGGGCCGCCTCTTCCGGAATACCGCGGGCGCGCAGGTAGAACAGCTGCTCGTCGTCGAAGCGGCCGGTGGCGCTGGCGTGCCCGGCGCCGACGATCTCGCCGGTCTCGATCTCCAGATTCGGCACCGAATCGGCGCGGGCGCCGTCGGTGAGCACCAGGTTGCGGTTCACCTCGAAGGTGTCGGTGCCCTCGGCGGCGGCGCGGATCAGCACATCGCCGACCCAGACCGTGCGGGCATCGCCCTTCGGCGAGGCCGGATCGCCTTGCAGCGCACCCTTGTACAGCACATTGGATTTGCAGTTCGGGACCGCGTGGTCGACCAGCAGGCGCTGTTCGAAATGCTGTCCGGCGTCGGCGAAGTAGAGGCCGAGCAGTTCCGCGTCACCGCCGGGGCCGTCGTATTTGACGGTGCCGGTGAGGCGAACCAGGTCGCCGCCGATGGTGACGGCGGTGTGCCGCAGCGTGGCGTCGCGGCCGAGCCGGGCGTGGTGCGCGGTGGCGTGTACCACGTCGTCGGCCCAGTCCTGCACCGCGACCACGGTGAGCCGGGCGCTGTCGCCGAGCACGAATTCCACGTTCTCCGCGTAGGTTCCGCTGCCCCGCTGGTCGATGACCACGGTGGCGACGGCGAAATTGCCGAGACGGATCTGCAGGTGACCGTATGCGGTCTTGCCCTCGCCTGGCCCGATGACGGTGATCGTAACCGGCTCGGCCACTTCGGTTTCCGCGCCAACGGTCACCACGGTGGCCTGTTCGAAGCCCGAGTATGCCTGCGCCGCTACGCGATCCGACGGCACACCGGCGGCGCCGAGCCGAGAGTCATCGCGGTCCACCGTTTCCACGGTGACGCCCACGATCGGGGTGACCTCGACGGTGGCCTGCCCGTCACGCACCGCGGTGCCGTCGTGCAGACCGCGCAGGCGGCGCAAGGGGGTGAAGCGCCACGCCTCGTCCTTGGCGGAGGGCACCTCGAAGGCGTTCACATCGAAGGAGGTGAACACCTCGCCCTTGTTGATCGCGATGCGAGCCTCGCCGGCCTCGGCAACGTTCTGGACTGCCATCAGCCGACGGCTCCTTCCATCTGCAGTTCGATCAGGCGGTTGAGTTCGAGCGCGTACTCCATCGGGAGTTCCTTGGCGATCGGCTCGACGAATCCGCGCACCACCATCGCCATCGCCTCGTCCTCGGTCATACCGCGGCTCATCAGGTAGAACAGCTGATCCTCGGAAACCTTGGAGACGGTGGCCTCGTGGCCCATCGTCACGTCGTCCTCGCGGATGTCGACGTAGGGGTAGGTATCCGAGCGGCTGACCGTATCGACAAGCAGCGCATCGCATTTCACCGTCGACTTGGAGCCGTGCGCACCCTTGTTCACCTGGACGAGGCCGCGGTAGGAGGCCCGGCCGCCGCCGCGCGCCACCGACTTCGACACGATGGTCGACGAGGTGTGCGGCGCCAGGTGCAGCATCTTCGCGCCGGTGTCCTGGTGCTGGCCCTCACCGGCGAACGCCACCGAGAGCACTTCGCCCTTGGCGTGCTCGCCGGTCATCCAGACCGCCGGGTACTTCATGGTGACCTTGGAGCCGATATTGCCGTCGATCCACTCCATGGTCGCGCCCGCCTCCGCCTTGGCCCGCTTGGTGACCAGGTTGTAGACGTTGTTCGACCAGTTCTGGATGGTGGTGTAGCGGCAGCGGCCGCCCTTCTTCACGATGATCTCCACCACCGCGGAGTGCAGGGAATCCGAGCTGTAGATCGGCGCGGTGCAGCCCTCGACGTAATGCACGTACGCGCCCTCGTCGACGATGATCAGCGTCCGCTCGAACTGGCCCATGTTCTCGGTGTTGATCCGGAAGTAGGCCTGCAGCGGAATGTCGACGTGCACGCCCGGCGGCACGTAGATGAACGAACCGCCCGACCACACCGCCGTGTTCAACGCGGAGAACTTGTTGTCACCGGCCGGGATCACCGAACCGAAGTACTGCTGGAAGATCTCCGGATGCTCCTTGAGACCGGTGTCGGTGTCGAGGAAGATCACGCCCTGCTGTTCCAGATCCTCGCGGATCTGGTGGTAGACGACCTCCGACTCGTACTGCGCGGCGACACCCGCGACGAGGCGCTGCTTCTCCGCCTCCGGGATACCCAGCTTGTCGTAGGTGTTCTTGATGTCCTCGGGCAGCTCGTCCCAGCTGGCGGCCTGCTTCTCGGTGGAGCGGACGAAGTATTTGATGTTGTCGAAATCGATGCCGTCGAGCTTGGAACCCCACGTCGGCATGGGCTTGCGGTCGAAGATGCGCAACGCCTTGAGCCGGATGTCGAGCATCCACTCCGGCTCGTTCTTCTTGGCCGAGATGTCGCGCACGACCGCCTCGGAAAGACCACGTTGCGCGCTGGCGCCAGCGACATCCGAGTCAGCCCAGCCGTAGCCGTACTTACCCAGGGAGGCGATGGTCTCCTCCTGGGTGAGCGGCTGCACCTGGTCAGTGGTCGTCGTCATTCGGCACTCCTTCCGGAGTCGTTCGTTCGTACCGTCGCGGGCTGTGCGGCGGATTCTGTTGTGGCAGTTCGATTTTCGGTATTGGGCAGGACGAACAACGGCACGTGCGTCGTGCACGCGCAGTCGCCGTTGGCGATGGTGGCCAGCCGCTGCACATGTGTGCCGAGCAGTTCCCGGAACGCCGCCAGCTCGGCCTCGCACAGCTGCGGGAACTCCTCCGCGACGTGCGCGACCGGGCAGTGATGCTGGCAGATCTGCACGCCCGCGCCCACCTTGCGGGTGGAGGCGGCGAAGCCCGCGCCGGTGAACGCCTCGGCGATCTCCCCGGCCTTGGCCGCGGTGCGCTCCGGGGTGTGCACGTCGAGCGGTTCGATCCCGGCCACGATAGTGCGCGCCCGTTTCCTGGCGAATTCGGTGATGGCCTGTTCGCCGCCGATCTCGCCGAGCTGGCGGATGGCCGCCCCGGCCAGATCGTCGTAGGCGTGACCCAGCCGACCGCGGCCCGCGGCCGTCAACTGGTATTGCTTGGCCGGCCGGCCGCGACCTTTCTGCTGCCACGGCGCGGACCTGCCCGCCCGCGCCTCACCCGATTCGATGAGCGCGTCGAGATGCCTGCGCACCCCGGCCGGGGCCAGGCCGAGCCGCTCCCCGATGGCGGTCGCGGTGATGGGCCCCTCCTCGAGCAGCAATTTCACAATGGCCGCCCGGGTATGCCCCTCGCCTCCGACCGTCGCGGGTGCGACGGCCGACCCGGCGGCAGGGCTGTGACCTGCGCCGTCGTCGTTGTTCCGCAAACCCACGGTTTTCACAACATCAGTGTGGCGGAATTCCTTCCCGAAATCTAATAAGGGTGCCCTGAGTACTTGACGCCCCGAACTGGGCAAATGCCGCATCCGTCCAGGACGCGACCGGAATGATCCGCTGCGAGCCTGGTCACAGTGGCCGCATTGAATAACGAAATGGTTTCGAAGACGGTGATCATCTGGATCTGATCCGACCGGTGTGATCCGTCGGGCCAGCGCCTCGCACAGGAGCTCGGCCCGGCGCGGGTTACGGGCGGGCTCGCGCCCGACAGCGCCTACTAGGCTGCGTCTCGTGGCAGTACTGGACGGCGCGCGGCGCGGGGCATCCGCATTCCAGCGCAAGGCATCCGCGCTCGGGCGCCGGGCCCTCGGGCTCGACGTACCCGCGCCCGATCACACCATCGCGGTGTTGCACAGCGCGGAATCCGAGGTGCCGGGGCTCAACCGGAAGGAAACGGTTCAGCTCGACCGGATCCGGCTGCTCGGCGCGACCGGAACGGTGCTGATGGCGATCAGCGCGCTCGGCATCGGCGCGCAGCCGGTGCAGCAGAATCCGACATCGGGCATGCGGGTGCTCGGCCTGTTCGCGCGGGCGCACACCGGATCGCTGGCGATGTGCATGATCGGCACGGTCGTCGTGGTGCTGGCCTGGCTGCTGCTCGGGCGCTTCGCGATCGGCGGTCTCGGCGGATCCCCGGTGCACCGGCTGACCAGATCGCAGCTCGACCGGACCGTACTGCTCTGGATCATCCCCCTGAGCATCGCGCCGCCGCTGTTCAGCAACGACGTGTATTCCTATCTGGCACAGAGCGAAATCGCCGGGCGGGGGCTCGACCCGTACACGGTCGGGCCGAAGGCCGGGCTGGGCGTCGACAACGTGCTCACCCGGAATGTGCCGACCATCTGGCTGGACACACCGGCGCCGTACGGTCCGCTCTTCCTCTGGATGGGGCGCGGCATCGCCTACCTCACCGGCGACAACATCATTTTCGGCGTCTGGGCGCATCGAGTGCTGGCGCTGGCCGGTGTCGCGTTGATCGTGTGGGCGCTGCCCCGGCTCTCGGTGCGCTGCGGGGTCGCACCGGTCAGCGCGCTGTGGCTGGGCGTCGCGAATCCGCTGGTGCTGTTCCACCTCGTCGGCGGCGTGCACAACGACGGCCTGATGCTCGGATTGATGCTGGCCGGACTGGAATTCTGCCTGCGAGCCATCGAGGATATGCATCCGTTCAACGGGCGGGCGTACGCGATGCTGATCTTCGGGACGATCGTCATGACGATGTCGTCGGCGATCAAGTTCACCTCCATCATCGCGCTCGGCTTCGTCGGGATGGCGCTGGCCAGACGCTGGGGCGCCAGCTGGCGGGCGGTACTGATATCGGCCGCGATGCTCGGCGGAATAGCCATCGGCACAACGCTTTTCATCACCGCGGCGAGCGGTCTCAGCTTCGGCTGGATCTTCACCCTCGGCGTGGCGAACGCGGTGCGCAGCTGGATGTCGCTGCCGACGGCGCTCGGCATCATCACCGGATTCGGCGGCGTACTACTGGGATTGGGCGATCACACGACCGCTCTGCTCAGCATCACCAGGCCGATCGCCGCCGTCGTCGCCGGATTCCTTTCGCTGCGAATGCTTTTCGCCACCCTCACCGGGCGACTGCATCCGGTGGGCGCGCTCGGCGTCGCACTCGGCGCGATCGTGCTGCTCTTCCCCGTCGTGCAACCGTGGTATCTGCTGTGGGCGATCGTGCCGCTCGCCGCATGGGCGACCAAACCCGCCTTCCGCGTCCCGGCGATCGCGTTCTCGGCGGTGGTGAGCGTCATCCTGATGCCGCGTGGCGCCGACCTCGCGGTATTCCAGATCGTCGGGGCGGCGATCGCGACCGTGATCGTCTCGGTGCTGTTCATCGTGCTCACCAGAAATGTGCTGCCGTGGCGGCGCGAGCCGGGGGTGTCGGCTCCGTCACACCGGCCTACGCCCTACGGTGTCTCTCCGTGACCGAGCGAAACCTGGGCATTGCCGCCCTGGCAGGTACGCACCGCGACGAGGACGCGTCGTGACCACTTCCGGACCCGCCGTCCGTGTCGACGGGGTCGTCAAACGCTACGGGGAAACCACCGCGGTGGACGGGATCGGCTTCGATGTCGAACGCGCGCAGGTGCTCGCGCTGCTCGGCCCGAACGGTGCGGGTAAGACCACCACCGTCGAGATGTGCGAGGGGTTCGTCACGCCCGACGCCGGATCGGTGCGGGTGCTCGGCCTGGACCCGATCGCCGATTCGGATCGGCTGCGCCCGCGCATCGGCGTGATGTTGCAGGGCGGCGGCGCGTATCCGGGTGCGCGAGCCGGGGAAATGCTCGACCTGGTGGCCGCCTATTCGGCCGATCCGCTGGATCCGGAGTGGCTGCTGCGCACGCTCGGACTGCAGGACAATCGCCGCACCCCCTACCGGCGGTTGTCCGGCGGCCAGCAGCAGCGGTTGGCGCTGGCCTGTGCGCTCGTCGGGCGGCCGGAGATCGTCTTCCTCGACGAACCGACCGCGGGCCTGGACGCGCAGGCGCGGCTCATCGTCTGGGAACTGATCGATTCGCTGCGCCGCGACGGTGTTTCGGTGCTGCTCACCACGCACATGATGGACGAGGCCGAGCAACTGGCCGACCAGCTGGTGATCATCGATCACGGCCGGATCGTCGCGGCGGGCACGCCCGCCGAGGTGACCGCGCACGGCGCCGCAGGACAGTTGCGTTTCACCGCCCCACCGAAACTCGATCTCGAACTGTTGAAAGCCGCGCTGCCGGAAGGTTTCTCGCCGCGCGAGACCGCGCCGGGCGCGTATCTGGTGGAGGGCGAGATCAGCCCGCAGGTGCTGGCGACGGTGACCGCGTGGTGCGCGCGAATCGACGTGCTGCCCAGCGATATCCGGATCGACCAGCGCAGGCTGGAGGACGTCTTCCTGGAACTCACCGGACGGGACCTACGCGGATGAACCAGTCGGCACCGGCCGCGCGCTTCGCGCCCGGCACCTTCTCCCCCGACCCGCGGCCGAATTCGCGCCCGGCCATGCTGGCCGCGCAGACCCGGCTGGAGTTGATCCTGTTGCTGCGCAACGGGGAACAGTTGCTGCTCACCATGTTCATCCCGATCACGCTGCTGATCGGGATGACGCTGCTGCCGTTCGGCGATCTCGGATCGCACCGGGTGGACAAGATCGTGCCCGCAGTGATGATGGTCGCGGTGATGTCGACCGCGTTCACCGGCCAGGCCATCGCGGTCGGCTTCGACCGCCGCTACGGCGCGCTGAAACGCCTTGGCGCGACCGCGCTTCCGCGCTGGGGCATTATCGCGGGCAAGAGCGCCGCGGTGCTGATCGTCGTGGTGTTGCAGGCGATCCTGTTGGGCGCCATCGGATTCGCGCTCGGCTGGCGGCCCGGGCTCGCCGGGCTGGCGCTCGGCGCGGTGGTGATCGCGCTCGGCACCGCGACCTTCGCGGCGATGGGACTGCTGCTGGGCGGCACGCTGAAGGCGGAAGTGGTACTGGCGCTTGCGAATATCCTCTGGTTCATCCTGCTCGGCATCGCCAGTGTGGTTTTCGCCACCGACCATCTGCCCACGGTGGTGAACATCCTCGCCAGGCTGGCGCCGTCGGGCGCGCTCGCGGTGTGTCTGGAGGAGGCGATGCGCAGCAGCGTCGACTGGTTCGGGCTGGCGGTGCTGCTGGTGTGGGGCGGGGTTTCCGGCGCGCTCGCGACGCGCTGTTTCCGTTTCCAGTAGCGGATATTCGAACCTCAACGACGACATGTAGTAGTCCGGGTGCGGGCGTCGCCGAGGCGCTCGCTACCATCGTTGCGTGCTGTATCGCGCATTCCTGCGACTCGTCGATCTGCTGCCGCTGCCCTCCCTCCGGGTGCAGCGGGCGCTCGCCCTCGCGGTCATCATTTCGCAGGCCGGGATCTGCGTCACCGGTGCGATCGTCCGCGTCACCGCGTCCGGGCTCGGCTGCCCGACCTGGCCGGAGTGCTTCCCGGGCAGCTTCACCCCGGTCGGCGTGTCCGAGGTGCCGGTGTTGCATCAGGCCGTCGAATTCAGCAACCGGATGCTCACCTTCGTCGTCTCCCTGTGCGCCGGGCTCATCGTGCTCGCGGTGGTCCGCGCCCGCCGCCGCCGCGAGGTGCTGGTGTACGCCTGGCTGATGCCGGGCGGCACCGTGCTGCAGGCCGTGATCGGCGGCATCACCGTGCGGGCCGGGCTGCTCTGGTGGACCGTCTCGGTGCATCTGCTCGCCTCGATGCTCATGGTCTGGCTGGCGACCGTCCTGTTCGCGAAGGTCGGCGAGCCCGACGACGGCATCGAAACCGTCCAGGCGCCAACGCCTTTGCGCTGGCTCACCGGACTCACCGCGGTGGTGATGGCCGCGGTGCTGGTGGCGGGCACCCTGGTCACCGGCGCCGGACCGCATGCGGGCGACAAGAGCATCACGCGGCCGGTGCGGCGGTTGGAGGTGGATATCACCACCCTGGTCCACCTGCACGCCGAACTGCTCGTCGCCTACCTCTCGCTGCTGATCGGACTCGGTTTCGGGCTGTTCGCCGTCGGCATCACCCGTCCCGTCCGCATCCGGCTGTTCGCGGTGATCGCGACCGTCTGCGCACAGGCACTGCTCGGCGTGGTCCAGTACTTCACCCACGTGCCCGCGGCCCTCGTGGTCTGCCACGTCGGCGGCGCCACCCTGTGCATCATCGGCACCGCGATACTGTGGGCGTCGCTGCGCACCCGGGAGAAAGTGTCCGCGCCGGAGCCGGTGGCGCTGGCCACCTGAACCATCCGGCCGCCGGACCGATGACATAGGTCACTGCGGCCGAGGACCGGCGACCCGGTTGTCGCGGCCCCCGCTACTGCGAGGGTCGATCCATGACCACCCTCGCCAATCAGCAGTCCATCGTCGTCGGGATCGATGGCAGCACAACCGCTCTCGCGGCGGCCCGATGGGCGGGCGCGCTGGCCGCCCGTCAACACGTGCCGCTCGTCGTCCTAGGGGTCGTTCCCCTGGTCGATTACCGGATCACCGCCTCCGCCTGGGCGGAGCTCGACATCCTGCCCAGCATGCGGGCCGCCGCCGAACGCAATGTCGCGGCCGCGGCGGCCGCCGTCCGGCAGGATCAACCCGAGTTGGAGATCCGCCCGCTCGTCGTCGACGGCGATGCGGCGCACGCGCTGGTTCAGGCGTCCGCCGCGGCCCGCCTGCTGGTGGTCGCCGCGACCCCTGGCAACCGGCTCACCACCCTCCTGCTCGGCTCCACCGCATTGCGGGTGGCCAATAAGGCGACCTGCCCGGTCGCGGTGTGGCGCGGCGATATCGAGCACCCGCTGCCGGATCGGCGGCCGGTGCTGGTGGGCGTCGACGGCAGCCCGGATGCCGAGGATGCGCTGGCTCACGCGTTCGAAACGGCCTCGTTGCTCGAGGTCGATATCGTCGCATTGCACGCGTGGGAGGACCCGGATCTGTTGCGCTGGACCGTACTTCCGGAAAGCTGGCCGGATCTGGCGGCGCAGGAGAACGAATTGCTGGCGGAGCGGCTGGCGGGCTGGCGGGAGAAATACCCGGACGTGACGGTCACCCGAGTGACCGAACGCGCGCCCGCGGCATCCTCGCTGCTGACCAATGCCGCCGATGCCCAGCTGGTGTTCACCGGCAGTCACGGCCACAACCGGGTCGCGGGCCTGCTTGTCGGGTCGACCAGCCAGAACCTGCTGCACCACGCCCCGTGCCCGATCATCGTCTGCAGGCAGCCGGCGTGAATCCGGAACGCATTGCGGCACAGGGAAAGTGACAGCCATGTTCGGCGCGGCCCTGTCCGGATCGACGAGCCGCGAGTTACTGCATCAAACCCCCCTGCCCGGTGCTCGTCTGCCGGAGCCGACCCTCGGCCGGAGAGGACCAACCCCGATGACAATTCGAGATGACCGCGGCGAGATCGATTACGGCACAGCGCCGCTCGGCCCGATCGCGATCGGCGTCGCCATCGTGATGCTCGGCGGACTGCTGATCGCGCTGCCCCGCATTCCGGGCTGGGCGCACGACTGCGGCGCCACCCTCATCGCCATGGCCGTCGTGCTGCATCTGGCGCTGGCCGGTGGCCTGCTGCGCTGGGGCATCGACGAAATGCTCGGCGGGCCGATTGACTGACTCGCGTCGGGCCGGAAGATATCCCGGCGGCGGGCAGCCGCCGGAGAACCGTTATTCGTTGCGCGCCTTGGGGAAACGGGTCTGCCGGGCGACCCAGCCCGCCATCTTGGCCCAGTGACCCTCGCGCGGGGTGACGATCGAGGTGAGTTCGCGGTCCCATTCGTCGGCCTCGGTGAGGCCGTCGACGGTGGTGACGAGTTCGGCGACCGTTTCCCGGTCGGGCACGACGCGGTCGCCGAGGACGCCGTCGGCGCCGATCAACGTGAGCCGCACGCCGACGCGGCCGATCGGCTGCGGGACGACGGTCGCGGAGCCGCCGTGCTCGGCGACGAAACCTGCGACGGACTCCACCAAGGAACCCGACAACTTCAGCGGGGCCGGGGCTGCGTGAGCACTCATGAGCGGAAGTTTACCGGCCAGTAGGGAATTGTTCCGGCAGCCGGGTGGGTTAATGGGAGCTATGCGCTCCATACAGGTTTCCGAAAACGGTGGTCCCGAGGTCCTGAAGTATGTGGAGGTGCCGGATCCGCGGATCGGACCGGAGCAGCTCCTCGTCGACGTCGACGCGAGCGGCGTCAACTACATCGACGTCTACTTCCGGATCGGCCGATACCCGCAGCCGCTGCCCTACATCCCCGGTTCGGAGGGTACGGGCGTGGTGGCCGAGGTCGGCTCGGCGGTGACCGAATTCGCCGTCGGCGACCGCGTCGCGTGGGCCGCGGCGCCGGGCAGCTACGCCGAACGCGTCGCGGTGAACGCCGCCGTCGCGATCCGGGTGCCGGACGGGGTGGCGCCCGAGGCCGCCGCCTCGGTGCTGCTGCAGGGCATGACCGCGCACTACCTGCTCAATTCGATCTACGAACCGCAACCCGGCGAGTCGGTGCTCGTCCATGCGGGCGCCGGCGGCACCGGACTGTTCCTCACCCAGCTGGCGGTCGCCAAGGGCGCCAGGGTGATCACCACCGTATCGTCCGACGAGAAGGAGGCGCTGTCGAGGGAGGCGGGCGCGGCCGAGGTGCTGCGCTACGGCGACGATCTGGCCGAGCGGGTGCGCAAACTCACCGACGGTGTCGGCGTCGCCGCGGTATACGACGGCGTCGGCGCGTCCACCTTCGAGGCCAGCCTCGCTTCGCTGCGGGTGCGCGGCATGCTGGCGCTGTTCGGCGCGGCCAGCGGTCCGGTGCCGCCGTTCGATCTGCAGCGGCTGAATACGGCGGGATCGGTGTTCGTCACCCGGCCGACGCTCGCCCACTACACCCGCGACCGCGCCGAATTGGTCTGGCGCGCAAGCGATGTCTTCAATGCCATCGCCGACGGCACACTGCGGGTTCGCACCGGCGCGAGCTACCCGTTGGCCGAGGCCGCACAGGCGCACCGCGACCTGGAGGCGCGCAAGACCACGGGCTCGATCGTGCTGCGGCCCTGAGTAATTCGATACTCGAGTAATCGGCCCTGGGGCGATCTTCCACCGCCCCGGGGCCGAATCATGTTCTCCGAATTCAGTAGTCGCGGCCGGTGAGTCCGCGATAGACGAAGCGGGTGAGCGCATCGATGGCCTGCTCGTCGGACATTTCCACGGCGCCGTCCTCGACCGCCTGCAACAGCCCGGTGACGAGCAGGAACATCATGGCGAGGCTGGCGTCGGGTTGGGCGGGCAGCTTCAGGCCGCGCTCGTCGAACGCGTCCAGGTGGTCGATGATGTCGTCGCGCTGCTGTTTCCCGAATTGCCATGCCTGCCTGGCGAATTCGTCGTCGACCAGAGCGGCCTGCTGCACCGATCGATAGACCGGCCAGTGCTTGCGCGATGACCGCCAGAACACCTCGACGTGGAAGCGGACCGCCGCCGGATCGGTGAAGTCCGGATTGTGCGCACCCGTCTCGACGTGTCGATCCTCTTCCGCCGCAACATCGTTCAGCAGTTCCCGGAGCAGCTGCTCCTTACTGGTGAAGTGGTTGTAGAACGAGCCCGCGGCCCGGCCCGCCGCCATGGTGATGTCGGTGATCTTGGTGTTGAGATACCCGCGCTCGACGAACAGCCGCCGGGCCGCGGCCTTGAGCGCCCGCTCGGTTTCCGCCGATCGTTCCTTGCGACTCATGGACACCCGCACCACCTCCTTGACAACGAAAGGTATCAACTCCAATACTGAACTGACATTCACTGAATTTTATTTCAGCAAAGGGAGTTGTCATGCCACAGCAGGTACTCATCGCGGGCGCCGGACCCACCGGACTCACCCTGGCCATCGACCTGGCCCGCCGCGGCGTGCCGGTACGCATCGTCGAACAGGCCGGATCGCATTTCGCCGGATCGCGCGGCGACGGCATCCAGCCGCGCACGCTGGAGGTTTTCGACGACCTCGGCGTGCTCGACGCGATCATGTCCGCGAGCATCCCCATGCCCGTGATGCGGATCGTCATCGACGGCGACCACGTCGGCGAGCGCCGGATGGCCGAACCGCAGGCCCCGACACCGGCTGTCCCGTACCCCAACGTGCGGATGCTCGGCCAGTCCGATACCGAGGCGATCCTGCGCGACCGCCTGGCCGCGCTCGGCGTGTCCGTCGAACTGTCCACCGCCCTTGTCGATTTCACACAGGACGAGACCGGTGTCACCGCCCGGCTCACCGGCCCGTCCGGCCCGCAATCCGTTCGCGCGGCCTACCTCGTCGGCGCCGACGGCGGCCGCAGCACGGTGCGCAAAACCCTCGGCATCCCCTTCGAGGGCACCACCGACGAATCGCTGCGCATGCTGCTCGGCGATGTCCGGGCGGACGCGCTCGACCACGATTTCGGCTACTGGTTCGCCACGGCGGAACAGCCGATGGACGGAATCATGCTCTCGCCCTTGCCTGGACGGCCGCACTTCCAATTCGCGGCCCCGCTGGAACCGGCCGCCGAACCGACGCTCGACGTGCTACAGCGCTACCTGAACCGGTACGGCGGCACCGGAATCACGCTGTCCGACCTCACCTGGGTCACCGTCTGGCGTCCGAATACCCGCCTGGCCCAACGGTTCCGGGACGGCCGCGTCTTCCTCGCCGGTGATGCCGCGCATACCCATCCGCCCACCGGCGGCCAGGGCATGAACACCGGCATCCAGGACGCGTACAACCTCGGCTGGAAGCTGGCCGCCGCCCTCGACGGCACCGACCTGCTCGGCAGCTACGAGCGCGAGCGCCGCGCCGTCGCCGCCAGGGTGCTCGGCATCAGCAGCGACCTGATGGACCGGACGCAGGCGGGCGATCCGAAGGCGATGGAACGCGGCGAGACCACCCGCCAACTCGACATCACCTATCGCGATCCGGCCGCGGACGGCCCGCTGGTCACCGGCGATCGCGCACCCGATGCCCCGCTGAAAGACGAAGCCGGACAGCCGATCCGCCTCTTCGACCTGTTCCGCGGCCCGCACGCGACACTGCTCTGCTTCGGCGAAACACCAACGCCGCCAACCCAACAGGGCGTCGAGGCCTACACGGTGGTCCGTCCGGGCGGCACCGCCCCCGGCCGCTACGTCGTCGACGTGGACGGCCACGCCTTCGCCGCTTACCACGCCGAGGTCGGCACACATGTACTGATCCGCCCGGACGGCTACCTGGCCGAGTACAGCACACGAAACGAGCTCGCAGACAACTGATCTCGCGAGATCACCGGGTAGTTCTCCGGCACTTCATTCGTATGCCTTCGCCATGGCGTGGAAGGACTTCTTAGGGGCGAGGCCGCCATCCGGCATCACCTTGTATACCCCGTAGGACGCCATGTCGAGGTCAACCAGCGGGTCCGCGCGATGGGGGAACTCGTAGCAGGCGAAGGTGAACCAGAACGCGGTGTCCACGCCTTCCTCATCGAAGACCGCCAGCATCTCGTGCAGGTAGCGGATCTGCTCGTCCTCGTCTCGGATATAGACGCCGTCGAGCCGAGTCGGGTTCGCCGGATTGTCGACAATGGTCCAGCCGAGGCCGCCGCGGGCCGCCGCGCCCCGGTACGTGCAGCAGCCGAATTCGGTGGCCGCGAGCGGCTTACCGTGCCGGAAGTATGTTCGAAGACCTTCGCGAAAGGCATCGCTGTCATCGCCGTAGGCGTCGGCGCTGACGATATCGAAGGGCGTCCAGTCGATCTGCTCCCAGATGCCGGAGGCGTAGGTCAGTTTGCCCCGGAACCGTTCGCGTACCGCCGCCGCGATATCGGCCAGCACGACGTCCAGCCGCTTGCCGGTCTCCTCGATCGCGGCCAGCGCCGCGGGGTCGCCGTCGGTCACGGCCTTGATCCTGGCGAAACTGTCCGCGCCGGGGAGGAAACCCGGGGCGAACAGGCTCAGCTCACAGCCTGTGACGAAGACGTCCGCCCCCACCTCCCGGGCGCGGTCCGCGCAGTCGGCGAAGAACGGCACCAGCTCCGCGGCGGACAGTTCACAGGGGAACGGGGAGAACCAGACCTCCAGCCCGGCATCGACGGCGTGCCCGGCGGCGATGGCCAGCCGTTCGGGGTCGCCGCCGGTGATCCGCACGGCGTCGCAGTGCAGGTCATCGGCGATGATCCGGATCTCCCGCCGCACCGCGTCCGCGTCGAAGACGGGCCGCGAATTTCGCCCGCCGGGTGTGAAACCGGTGTCGTAGGTAATGCCCTTGGCACGCATGTCATCGCTCCTTACCGAATGTTGTTGTCCTGCCGCCGGATCCGAACGTTAGGCAGGGCACGAAACACCGGTCAACGAAACCGGCCCAGGATCGGGGCCGTCTTCGCTGATCACTGCCCCGATCACCGATTGCAATGACACTGCCGACTAATGCACGCCGGAGGGCTTCTGTTGCAATGGATTACGACCGGCTCGCATACTGACGTCGAATTCGACCGAAGCGGAGGAGCCGACCGAATGCCAGGACGCAGGCTGACCGGGGCCGACCGACGGCAGATCGCCGCGGGCTTGGCACAGGGCCTGGACTACGCCGGAATCGCGCGCTGCCTGGGCCGACCCGCCTCGACGGTGAGCCGCGAGGTCGCGCGCAACGGCGGGCCGGGCCGCTACCGCGCGGACCTGGCGCAACTGGCCACCACCCACCGGGCCCGGCGCAGCCCCCGCCCCCAGGCGACGACGAAGCGGGCCGTCGAACGCGGCGGCCCCGACCCCGACGCGGCGGCCGCGTATATGGCCGACCTCGCCGCGATCCTGGTCGAGACCGGTATGCCGCGCACCGCCGCCGGCGTGATGGCGTGCCTGTTCACCTCGGAGACCAGCAGCCGCACCGCCGCCGAACTGGCGCAATATCTGCGGGTCAGCGCGGCCACCATCTCGAAAGCGGTCGGTCTGCTGCAACAACACGGGCTGATCCGCCGCGACCGGGATGGCCGGAGCAGACGCCACCGGTATTCGCTCGACGAAAACGCGGGCCTGCACTCCGCCGTGATCGGCGTCCGCGCCAACCAGCGATTCGCCAGCACCGCCCTGCGCGGCGCCGAAATCTTCGGCACCGACACCACCGTGGGAATCCGGCTCGCCAGCGCGGGCCGATTCCTCGAACTACTCGGCGACGACATCCTCCGCGCGGCCGAAAAGCACTGGCTCGCCACCGTGGGCGCCGGTACCGATTCCGGCCGGACGGCTACCTCAGCTGAAGAAACTGCCGATCGTGTCCCAGCCGAGCACGGAATCGACGGCCAAGCCGCAGAAGACAACGGCCAGATAGTTGTTCGACTGTAGGAACAACCGCAGTGGTTTGACCGATTCGCCGCGCCGCACGCCCGCGTAGAGCTGATGCGCCATGAGCAGGAACCAGGCCCCGGCCACCAGCGCCACCGCGGCGTAGACCACACCGGTGGCCGGGATCAACGCCAGCGTGGTGAGCACGGTCAGCCAGGTGTAGACGACGATCAGCTTGGTGACCTTCTGCTCCGTCGCCACCACCGGCAGCATCGGCACCCCGGCCGCGCGGTAATCCTCCTTGTAGCGCATGGCCAGCGCCCAGGTGTGCGGCGGCGTCCAGAAGAAGATGACGCCGAACAGCGCGATGGCGGGCCAGCCGATGCTTCCGGTCACCGCCGACCAGCCGACCAGCGCGGGCATACATCCGGCCGCACCGCCCCACACCACGTTCTGCGAGGTGCGGCGCTTGAGGCCGAGGGTGTAGACGAAGACGTAGAACAGGATCGTCGCGACCACCAGGGCGCCGCTGAGCAGGTTCGCCTGCCACCAGAGCCAGGCGAACGACGCGATGCCGAGCACGACGCCGAAGACGAACGCCTGGCGGGTGGACACCGCATCCCTGGCCAGCGGGCGCTTGGCGGTGCGCTTCATCACCTTGTCGATATCGGCGTCGGCGACACAGTTCAGCGTGTTGGCGCTGGCCGCGCCCATCCAGCCACCGAACAGGGTGGCCAGGATCAGGCGGATATCGATGTGACCCCGGTCGGCCAGCAGCATCGTGGGAATCGTTGCGACCAGCAGCAATTCGATGACGCGCGGTTTGGTGAGCGCGATATAGGCGAGTGGTCGCCGCAGTAGTCGCGACAGCAGGCCGTCACCGTTCAAACGGTCGGCCAGCGCTGTCGCGGAGGAGCCGTGCGCACCATGGCCACCCGGCTGATCACCGATCCGCACTGTTTCTCCTCGCACACTGTGCATCGCATCCGGCATTGGAACAGCAGCGCGCTCTGCCCTGCTGCTCGGCAGTGCTAGCCCAGTGCGGCGCGGCTACTACTACAGAGGATGGTAGACCCTCTGCGGCACCGCTTTCGCCAGCGCCCCCTCGCGGCGCGGACATCCATACGGGACGAACCGACCGGATCGCCCGACACGGCGCCGCCGTAAGCCGGGTTCCCGACATCATGCTCACGCGGCACATCTAGGGTGGAATGAGTACGCCGCGAGTACGCGAGTCCGTCGACGAAACCAATGTCAGGAGAACCTCGGTCGTGTCAGTCACAGACGCCATCCGCGCCCTCACTCAGCCGAACTACCCGGACGACTGGACGGATCTGGACACCAAGGCCGTCGACACGGTGCGGGTGCTCGCCGCCGACGCGGTGCAGGCCGCCGGTAACGGCCATCCGGGCACCGCGATGAGCCTCGCGCCGCTGGCCTACACCCTCTACCAGCGCGTGCTTCGGCTCGACCCGCGCGATCCGAGCTGGGTCGGCCGCGACCGGTTCGTGCTGTCCTGCGGACATTCCAGCCTCACCCAGTACATCCAGCTGTACCTGGCCGGATTCGGCCTGGAGCTGGACGATCTGAAGAACCTGCGCAAGTGGGGTTCGCTCACCCCGGGTCATCCGGAGTTCCGGCACACCGACGGCGTCGAGATCACCACGGGCCCACTGGGTCAGGGTCTGGCCTCCGCGGTCGGCATGGCGATGGCGGCGCGCCGCGAGCGCGGCCTCTTCGATCCGGATGCCGCCCCGGGCAACAGCCCGTTCGACCACCACATCTTCGTCGTCGCCTCCGACGGCGATATGGAGGAGGGCGTCACCTCCGAGGCGTCCTCGCTGGCGGGCACCCAGCAGCTGGGCAATCTGGTGGTGATCTACGACGACAACCGGATCTCCATCGAGGACGACACCACCATCGCGTTCACCGAGGATGTCGCCGCGCGGTACCGGGCGTACGGCTGGCATGTGCAGACCGTGGAGGGCGGCGAGGACGTCACCGCCATCGAGACCGCCATCGCGGCGGCCAAGGCGGAGCTGCGCAGGCCGTCGATCATCGTGCTGCGCACCGTGATCGGCTACCCGGCGCCGAACAAGATGAACACCGGCGCCTCGCACGGCGCGGCGCTGGGCGCGGACGAGGTCGCGGCCACCAAGAAGGTGCTCGGCTTCGATCCGGAACAGTCCTTCCAGGTGGACGACGCCGTGATCGCGCACACCCGCAAGGCAATCGAGCGCGGCGCGGCGGCGCATCAGCAGTGGCAGACCGGTTTCGACGCGTGGGCACAGGCGAATCCGGAGCGCAAGGCACTGTTCGACCGGCTGCAGGAGCGGCGCCTGCCCGAGGGCTGGGCCGCGAATCTGCCGACGTACGAGGAGGATCCGAAGGGCGTCTCCACCCGCAAGGCCTCCGGCAAGGTGCTTGCGTCGCTGGCCTCGGTGCTGCCCGAACTGTGGGGCGGCTCGGCCGACCTGGCCGAATCCAACAACACCACGATGCCGGGCGAGCCGAGCTTCGGCCCCGAGGCCATCTCGACCGGTATGTGGAAGGCCGACCCGTACGGCCGCACCCTGCACTTCGGCGTCCGCGAACACGCGATGGGCGCCATCCTGAACGGCATCGCGCTGCACGGCCCGACCCGTCCGTACGGCGGCACCTTCCTGGTGTTCAGCGACTACATGCGCCCGGCGGTGCGGTTGGCCGCGCTCATGCGGGTGCCGTCGGTGTACGTCTGGACGCACGACTCCATCGGTCTCGGCGAGGACGGCCCGACCCATCAGCCGATCGAGCACCTGGCCGCGCTGCGTGCCATCCCGGGCCTGAACGTGGTCCGTCCGGGCGATGCCAACGAGACCGCCTTCGCCTGGCGGACCATCCTGGAACGCGACAGCAGCGAACATCGCTCGCACTTCTCGGTTTCCGAGCCGCCGCATCAGGACGGCCCGTCGGCGCTCGCGCTCACCCGCCAGGACGTCCCGGTGCTGGCGGGCACCAGCTTCGAGGGCGTTTCGAAGGGCGGCTACATCTTGGCCGAGGCCTCCACCGGCACCCCGCGGGTGATCCTGATCGCGACCGGTTCGGAGCTGCAGCTTGCCGTCGCCGCCCGCACTACGCTGGAGGAGCAGGGCATCGCGACCCGGGTCGTCTCGATGCCGTGCATCGAGTGGTTCGACGCACAGGACAAGGCTTACCGTGACGAAGTGCTGCCGCCCGGCATCGCCGCTCGCGTGGCCGTCGAGGCCGGTATCGCGATGCCGTGGCACCGCTTCACCGGTGACCGGGGCGAGATCGTGTCGATCGAGCACTTCGGCGCGTCCGCCGACTACAAGACCCTGTTCCGCGAATTCGGTATCACCGCCGACGCCGTCGTGGCTGCCGCGCAGCGCACGATCGAGAACGTGAAGGGATAGAACCCATGGCACAGAACGAGAATCTCGCCGCCCTCTCCGCGGCCGGCGTATCCGTCTGGCTCGACGACCTGTCCAGGGACCGGATCCAGTCCGGGAATCTGGCCGAGCTGATCGAAACCCGCAGCGTCGTCGGAGTCACCACCAACCCGACCATCTTCCAGGGCGCGCTCAGCAAGGGCCACGCCTACGACGCGCAGGTGAAGGAGCTCGCCGCCCAGGGCGCGGACGCCGACGCCGCGATCCGCACCATCACCACCGACGATGTCCGCTCGGCCTGCGATGTGCTGGCCGGGGTGTACGAGGCGTCGGGCGGTGTCGACGGCCGGGTGTCCATCGAGGTGGACCCGCGGCTGGCCTTCGACACCGAAAAGACCGTCGCGCAGGCCATCGACCTGTGGAAGACGGTCGACCGGCCGAACCTGTTCATCAAGATTCCGGCCACCGAGGCGGGTCTGCCCGCGATCACCAAGGTGATCGCCGAGGGCATCAGCGTGAACGTCACGCTGATCTTCTCGGTGCAGCGCTACCGCTCGGTGATGGGCGCCTACCTGGACGGGCTGCGCAATGCCAAGGCCGCCGGGCACGATCTGGCCCGGATCCATTCCGTCGCATCGTTCTTCGTATCCCGGGTGGATACCGAAATCGATAAGCGGCTGGAGGCCATCGGCACGCCGGAGGCGCTGGAGCTGCGCGGCAAGGCCGGAATCGCCAACGCGCGCTTGGCATACGCCGAATACCAGGACGTATTCGACGGCGGCGCGCACACCTCCACCTACGCCGTCCTCGCCTCGTCCGGCGCGAATCGGCAACGGGCACTGTGGGCTTCGACCGGCGTTAAGAATCCGGACTACCCGGACACCATGTACGTCACCGAGCTGACCGCCCCGAACACCGTGAACACGTTGCCGGAGAAGACGATCGAGGCGGTGGCCGACCACGGCGAGATCCGCGGCGACACCATGTCCGGCACCGCGGCCGCCGCGCAGGAGGTCTTCGACCGGCTCACCGCCGTCGGCATCGATCTGGCCGACGTCTTCGACGTGCTGGAGCGCGAGGGCGTCGACAAGTTCGAAAAGTCTTGGGGCGAGCTGCTTTCCGCGACCACCGCTGAATTGGCCGGAAGCAACTGACCCAGATGGCCGGCAGGACACAAATCTGGCAGAACCCGCTGCGCGACGAGCGGGACAAGCGGCTCCCCCGCATCGCGGGCCCGTGCAGCATGGTGATCTTCGGCGTCACCGGCGACCTCTCCCGCAAGAAGCTGATGCCGGCCATCTACGACCTGGCGAACCGGGGGCTGCTGCCCCCGGGCTTCGCGCTGGTCGGCTTCGCCCGGCGCGACTATGCGGACGAGGATTTCGCGCAGGTGGTGCTCGACGCGGTGAAGGCGCATGCGCGCACCCCGTTCCGGCAGGAGGTCTGGGACCACCTCGCCGAGGGAATTCGCTTCGTACAGGGCACCTTCGACGACAACGACGCATTCACCCGGCTCGCCGATACGCTGGCCAAGCTGGACAAGGACCGCGGCACCGGCGGCAATCACGCCTTCTACCTGTCGATTCCGCCGAATATGTTCCCGGTGGTGCTCGACCAGCTGTCCCAGCACGGGCTGGCCAAACCGGAGGCGGTCAACGGCCGCAATCCGTGGCGGCGGGTGGTGATCGAGAAGCCGTTCGGGCACGATCTGGAAAGCGCCCAGGAGCTCAACGCCCTTGTCAACCGGGTCTTTCCGGAGGAGACGGTCTTCCGGATCGACCACTACCTCGGCAAGGAGACGGTGCAGAACGTCCTGGCGCTGCGCTTCGCGAACCAGCTGTTCGACCCGATCTGGAACGCCAACTTCGTCGACCACGTCCAGATCACCATGGCCGAGGACATCGGATTGGGCGGGCGCGCAGGGTATTACGACGGCATCGGCGCCGCCCGCGACGTGATCCAGAATCATCTGCTGCAGCTGCTCGCGCTCACCGCCATGGAGGAGCCGATCAGCTTCCAGCCGACCCAGCTGCAGCTGGAGAAGATCAAGGTGCTCTCGGCCACCAAACTTGTTGAGCCCCTTGATGAGACCACCGCGCGCGGACAGTACGCGGAGGGCTGGCAGGGTGGCGAGCACGTGGTCGGCCTGCTCGACGAGGAGGGTTTCGACCCGCAGTCGAAGACCGAGACGTACGCCGCGATCACGCTCGAGGTGGACACCCGGCGCTGGGCCGGCGTCCCGTTCTATCTGCGCACCGGAAAACGCTTGGGCCGCCGGGTGACCGAAATCGCCGTGGTGTTCAAGCGCGCCCCGCATCTGCCGTTCGACCAGACCATGACCGAGGAGCTGGGGCAGAACGCGCTGGTGATCCGGGTGCAGCCGGATGAGGGCATCACCATGCGCTTCGGCTCCAAGGTGCCCGGTTCCGGCATGGAAGTGCGCGACGTCAATATGGATTTCAGCTACGGCGAGGCATTCACCGAATCCTCCCCCGAGGCATACGAGCGCCTGATCCTCGATGTGCTGCTCGGGGTGCCGTCGCTGTTCCCGGTGAACGCGGAGGTCGAATTGTCCTGGCGCATCCTGGATCCGGTGCTCGAGCACTGGGCCGCCAACGGCAAACCGGAGCAGTACGAGGCGGGCACCTGGGGTCCCGCGTCGGCCGACGAGATGCTCGCCCGCACCGGGCGGGAATGGCGGCGGCCGTGATCATCGACATGCCGGACACGACGACCGGCGACGTCACGAAACGCCTTGTGCAGCTGCGGGAAAGCAATGGCGTCATCACCATGGGCCGGGTGCTCACCCTGGTGGTGTGCACGCTGGACAGCTCCGAGGCCGAGGACGCCATCGACGCCGCCAACGACGCCAGCCGCGAACACCCTTGCCGGGTGGTCGTTTTGGCGCGTGGCGACCGCGAGGCGCAGACCCGGCTCGACGCGCAGATCCGGGTCGGCGGCGACGCGGGCGCGGCCGAGGTGATAGTGCTGCGGCTGCAGGGTGAGCTGGTGAGTCACGAGAGCAGCGTGGTGATCCCGTTCCTGCTGCCCGACACCCCGGTGGTGGCCTGGTGGCCGCGGGGCGCGCCGGAGTTCCCGTCCAAGGATTCGGTGGGCCGCCTGGCGACCCGCCGCATCACCGACGCCACCTTCGCGCCGGATCCGCTGTCCGCCATCAAGCGGCGGCGCGCCTCATACGCCACCGGCGACACGGATCTGGCCTGGAGCCGGATCACCTACTGGCGGGCCCTGCTCGCCGCCGCCATGGACGAACCGCCGTACGAGCCGGTCAGCTCGGTGACGGTGTCCGGGTTGCGCGACGAACCGGCGCTGGACATGCTGGCGGGCTGGTTCGCCGCCCGGCTGGACTGTCCGGTGATGCGGCGCACGGGCGCGCTGCGGGTGGAGGTGCACCGCCCGTCGGCCTCGATCGCGATCGAACGCCCGCAGACCGGGCGCACCGCGACGCTGACCAGGACCGGGGATCCGGATCAGCGAATCGCGTTGGCGCGCAGGGAAACCAACGAGTGCCTGGCCGAGGAGCTGCGCCGGTTGGACGCCGACGAGATCTACGCCGAGGCGCTCGCCGGAATCGAGAAGGTCACCTATGAGTGAGTACGAAGTGCTGAGCGATACCGACGGACTGGTGGCGGCGGCCGCGGCGCGGTTCGTGGACGTGATCGTGGCCGCACAGCGGGCGCGCGGCTCGGCGTCGGTGGTGCTGACCGGCGGCGGCACCGGGATCGCGCTGCTGGAGCTGGTGCGCCGGGAGCCGGGCGCCATCGACTGGTCGCGGCTCGACGTCTTCTGGGGCGACGAAAGGTTCGTGCCCGCGGGCGATCCCGAGCGCAACGACCTGCAGGCCCGGCAGGCGCTGCTGGACCACGTTCCGGTGAATCCGGCCCGGGTGCATCCGGTGTCCACCTCGGACGGCGAGTATCCGGATCCGGTCGAGGCGGCCGCGGAGTACGGCGCCGCCGTACACGCTCACCTGGCCGAGTACGGCGCCTTCGATCTGCATCTGCTCGGCATGGGCGGTGAGGGACATGTGAATTCGCTGTTCCCGCACACCGCCGCGGTCCGCGAGGAGCACGAACTCGTTGTCGCGGTGAGCGATTCGCCGAAGCCGCCGCCGGTGCGGGTGACGCTGACGCTGCCCGCGGTGCGGCGGGCCCGGCATGTGGTGCTGGTGGTCGGCGGAGCCGGGAAGGCGGAGGCCGTCGCGGCGGCGATGGGCGGAGCCGATCCGGTCGACGTCCCGGCCGCGGGCGCGATCGGTTCGGAATCGACCACCTGGCTGCTGGACAAGGCCGCGGCGGCCCGGCTGAGCTGAGTCGGCAGGGTTCGGCTTTCCGGGCCTGCTTCGCGCAAGATCTACGCCGATCGCGCACCGTGATCGACAATATTCCGGAAAATGCTGTGCGACAGGTTGTTCGAGCCGTAGGCTCCTGGCCGTGAGGGCGCGATGACGGACGTTGATCTCGACGAACGGTTCCGGGCGGAGATCTCCGCGCTGACACCCCGGCCGCACCGGCCGCCGACCGAGGAGATCGCGCCGGGCATCACCGGAGCACAATGCCTGGAGCTGTTCGAATCCCAGGCCACCAGTAGGCATCTCGACTTGGCCGCGCGCCGCCTCGGCAGCGCCAAGCGCGGGTACTACAGCATCGGTTCGTCCGGTCACGAGGGCAATGCCGCGCTGGCGATGGCGCTGCGCACCACCGATCCCGCACTGCTGCACTATCGTTCGGGCGCGTTCTTCGTGCAGCGCTGCCGCCGGGTCGGCGGGCTCGACCCGATCCGGGACGTGCTGCTCGGCGTCGTCGCGGCGGCCGCCGACCCGATATCCGGTGGCAGGCACAAGGTTTTCGGCAGCAAACCGGCCTCGATCATCCCGATGACCTCCACCATCGCCTCCCATCTGCCGCGCGCGGTCGGGCTGGCCTTCGGCATCGAACGCGCACAGCGCCTGGGTGTTCCGTCGGAGTGGCCGTCGGATGCGGTGGTGCTGTGCAGTTTCGGTGACGCGTCGGCGAATCATTCGACCGCGGTCGGCGCCATCAACGCCGCGATTCACACGGCCCACCAAGGAGTTCCGCTACCGCTGCTGTTCGTCTGCGAGGACAACGGGATCGGCATCAGCGTGCCGACGCCGCCGGACTGGATCGAATACGCGTACGGCAGCAGGCCGGGACTACGCTATTTCACCGCCGACGGCTGCGATCCCCTTGCGGCGCTGACGGTTTCGCGGCAGGCCGCCGACTGGGTGCGTGAGCAGCGCAAACCCGCGTTTCTGCGGTTGCGCACCATCCGGCTGATGGGCCACGCGGGTTCGGATATGGAGGCCGCCTACCGCCGCCCCGCCGATATCGCGGCCGATCTGGTGCACGATCCCGTACTGGCGACCGGACGCCTGCTCGCCGAATCCGGCGTCGCCCGGCCCGACGAGGTGATCGACCGGTACGACGAAATCGGCGGCCGGGTCGCGTTCATGGCCGAAGTGGTCTGGCGGGAACCCAAATTGACCTCCGCGGCGGCCGTCATGGCACCGCTGGCTCCCGCGCATCCGGACGCGGTGCGCGAGGATGTGCTGCGCGGGTCGTGGACCGCCGTCGAAACCACTTCCGGCACCACGGCATCGGGCAGCGCCGCCCCCGCGACGGATGCCGCTTCCGCGCCGAATCAGGCAGCGGCACAGGGCGATCCGCTGACGCTCGCGCAGGCGATCAACGGCACCCTCGCCGACATCATGGTGCGCGACCGCGACGTGCTGGTATTCGGCGAGGACGTCGGCCGTAAAGGCGGCGTCTACGGCGTCACGAAGGGCCTGCGCAAACTGTTCGGCGCGCGCCGCGTCTTCGACACCCTGCTCGACGAACAGAGCGTCCTCGGCACCGCACTGGGTACGGCGCTCACCGGATTCGTGCCGGTGCCGGAGATCCAATACCTCGCCTACCTGCACAATGCCGCCGACCAACTGCGCGGCGAGGCGGCGACCCTGCAGTTCTTCTCGCACGGCCACTATCGCAACCCGATGGTGGTCCGGATCGCCGGCTACGCGTATCAGAAGGGTTTCGGCGGCCACTTCCACAACGACAATTCCGTTGCGGCGCTGCGGGATATCCCCGGGCTGGTGGTGGCATCCCCATCACGCGCCGACGATGCCGCCGCCCTGCTGCGCACCTGCGTCTCCGCGGCCAGGGTGGACGGGCGCGTCTGCGTCTTCCTGGAGCCGATCGCGCTATACCACACCCGCGATTTGTACAGCCCCGGCGACAACGGCTGGCTGGCAACGCCTTCCGGCGAGCATGTGCCCATCGGGCGGGCCCGCTGCTACGGCGACGGCGCCGATCTCACCATCGTCAGCTTCGCCAACGGCGTCCCGATGAGCCTGCGCGTCGCGGCCCGGCTCGCCGAACGCGGCGTCCACGCCCGGGTGCTCGACCTGCGCTGGCTCACCCCGCTGCCCACCGACGATCTGCTGCGGCACGCCAATGCCACCGGCCGGGTGCTGATCGCCGACGAAACCCGGTACAGCGGCGGCGTCTCCGAATCCGTCTGCGCCGCCCTCCTCGACGCCGGATTCGACGGCCGAATCGCCCGCGCCACCAGCGAGGACAGCTTCATCCCGCTCGGACCGGCCGCCGATACCGTCCTGCTCGACGAGACCACAATCGAGGCCGCAGCCGACAAACTCCTCGCCGACCGCTGACCCGCGCAGCACACCGCGCCCGATCCGGGTACCGATTCGCCCGATTCGGTACAGCAGCGCAGGTTCGGGCGAATCTGAGTCGGCCCGCACCCGGCCGAATACAGTAGAGGCAGCGGTGACCTGCGGCGGAAGGGGATGGTCATGACGGGGATGTCCATGCTCGGCGAGGTGCGGCCGGAGCACCGGCACACACCGGATGGAGCTCTGGTGTTACTGCACTACCTGCGGTCGTTCCGGTTGCCGGTGCTCGAGGTGTGGTCGGCCTGCACGGATCGAAACCAGTTGTCGCGCTGGCTCGGCGCCGTCACCGGTGGCGGCGGAAATCTGACCATCGAGCCGTCGGACGGACCGGTGCCGGGGGCGCTGGCCATCCGGATCGACCACTGCCGCGCGCCGTACGAACTGGTGTTGCATGTGGACGGCGGCCTTGTCGAGCTCGCGTTCAACCAGGTCGGCGTCGTCACGACGGTGGAACTCGTCCGCCGTCATCTCTCGCCCGCCGCCGCGGCCGCGATGGGGCCGCGCTGGCAGTACATCCTCGACCGGCTCACCGCCTATCTCCAGGGTGAGCAGCTGCCGCGCTGGTCGGATTATCCGAAGCTGACCGACGAGTACCACTGATCGGCACCCCGCCCGAACTGCGTACGGGCGGTGAGTCTTTCACAGCGTGTAGTGTGGATCGGTTCGGCCGATGGACAGGTGGAGGCGGCTTTGCAGGTTGGCGACGTGCTGGTCAAACGCGAGGATTCGGGCGAGTGGGCCGTGGTGAAGGTGCTCGTGGTGGATGTGTGGCCGGATGGCGGTGAGCTGCTGCACTGCCTGATGTATCGCTCCACCAGTGAACGACCGACCCCGGACGTGGTGGCCGGGCTCGAGGTGCTGGCCTACCATGCGCCGTTGCGCGCCACGGCCTTTCGCGGCGCGTGGGAGGTGCTCGGCACCTGTGCGGTGGCCCCGGCGGATCTGGTCGGGTTCCACGAGTACCTCAAACGGGTGGACTTCCGCCGCTATCTCGCGGAGACCGGGCAGAACCTGGAAACCGTTGTCGCCAGAGCCAATTCGCATTTCGCGGCGGGCGGCGCGCTGAACGATCAGCAGCGGCACCGCGAGGCCATCGAGGAATACACCAGGGCCGCCGACCTTTTCCCGCTCTTCTACGAGGCCATCGACAACCGCGGCTTCAGCTATATGAACATCGGCGACTACCGTTCGGCCCTGGACGATTTCGAGCACTCCCTACAAATTCACCCCGACGGTGAGGCCGCCTACTTCTCCAGCGGTGAATGCCTGCTCCGGCTGGGCAAATTGGATGAGGCCGAGGCCATATTCGAGGCGGGCGCGGTGGATTCGACCCAGTACCGGGAGCTACATCAGAAATTTCTCGGCCTGGTGCGCGATCTGCGCGGCGACGGGTTGCCGTCCACCGGTTGACGCCTACCTCCGCGCGGCCTCCCGCCGCAGGGCGCCGAGATGGGCGGTGAGCAGCGCGTTCACCTGGTCGGCGCGTTCCAGTTGGACCAGATGTCCCGCACCGGACACCTCGGTGACGGCGCGCAGGTCGGGCACGTGGGAACGCATGGTGGCCAACGGATCCCGGCCGCTGAACCCGGCCATATCCAGATCCTTCGCACCGTACAGGAAGAACGCGGGCACGATGACCGTGGTCGGCAGCTCGGCGGTGAGCTCCCAGTTGCGGTCCAGGCAGCGGTACCAGTTGAGCCCGCCGGTGAAGCCGGTGCGGACGAAATCCGCTGCCAGCGTATCGAATTCGTCCTTGTCGAGCCACGGCCACGGCAGCGCGGGCGCCTGCGGCAGCACGTCGAGGTAGCCGTGGTTCTCGGCCGGATACCGCCAGACGTCGAAGTAGTTGTACTCCGCGCTCAGCGCGTAGTAGACGCGAGCAAGGAAATCCCTTGGGTGCGCGTCGAGCTCGGCATCGGCGACGCCGGGCCGCTGAAAATAGTCCAGGTGCAGGAAATGTCGCCGCGCGGCCTTGGCCCACAGTTCGCTCGGGCGGCGCGGCGGCCGCGGCGCGTACGGATTGTTCAGCACCATCACCGCGCGCACCCGCTCCGGCGCACGCAGCGCCAACTCCCACACCAGGGCCGCGCCGAAATCGAGTCCGACGAAAACCGCTCGCTCGGAACCGATCTCGTCGAGCAGGCCGAGCAGATCGCCGATCACCGCGCGGTTCGTGTACGCCGCCGGATCCGCGGGCGACTCGGTGCGGCCGTAGCCGCGCAGATCCGGCGCGATGGCCCGATATCCGGCCGCCGCCACGGCCGCCAGCTGGCGGTGCCAGATGAACCAGGTGTGCGGGAACCCGTGGCAGAAAATAACCGGGTCACCGGTGCCCTGTTCGGCCACGTGCAGGCGAATATCGTTGGTGGTCACGAACCGATGGGCTACCTGCACGACCAACTCCATAACTAGAACACGTTTCTAATGGTCGGTAGTGTACCGAGGTCATGGACGCAACACCTGGCAAGCTATCCGACCGCGTCGCGGTCGTCACCGGCGGCAGCCGCGGTATCGGGAAGGGTATCGCGCTGGAACTCGGCGCGGCGGGCGCGACGGTCTACGTCACGGGCCGGTCCGCCACACCGGGAAAACTGCCCGGATCGGTCGGCGAGACCGCGGCCGCCATCGACGAGGCGGGCGGGTTGGGCGTGCCCGTAGTCTGCGATCATCGCGACGACGACGCGGTGCGCGACCTGTTCGAACAGATCCGGGATACCAACGGCCGCTTGGACATTCTGGTCAACAACGTCTACGACTCCCCCGCGAGCGCCCGCTGGCTCGGCAGGCCGTTCTGGGCGGTGCCGCCGCACGCCTGGGACGAGACCTTCGATATCGGCGTCCGATCCCATTACGTGGCAAGTCATTTCGCCGCACCGCTGCTGCTGGCCGCGGACGGCCTGATCGTCAACGTGTCCTCGCCGGGTTCGCGGCGCTATCTGCACAACGCCGTATACGGTGTCGCCAAGACCGCACTCGACCGCCTCACCGCCGATCTGGCGCATGATCTGGCCGATACCGGGGTCACCGTGGTATCCATCTGGCCCGGCATCGTGAATACCGAACTGCTGCAACTGGTTCCGGCCGACGCCAGCGGTCGCCGCCGCATCACCCTGCCCGGCGAGGGCACCTTCGACCTCGACGAGGCCGAAACCCCGCGCTTCGCCGGCCGCGCCGTGGTGGCACTGGCCGCCGATCCGGAGCGCCGGGTGCGAACCGGATCACCGTGGCCGGTGGCCGATCTCGCCGAACATTACGGCTTCACCGATATCGACGGCCGGGTGCCGCGCACCGAATGACAGCGCAAAGCGGCCGGACCACGCCGGGCCCGGCCGCGAAGATCACGCTGCGCCGGGCGCACCCGGCCGCATCGGTCAGGAGAACTTGATTTCCAACCCGATGCCGAGAATGCAGATGAGCCAGATCAGCCCGGTGAAGATGGTGATCCGGTCGAGGTTCTTCTCCACCACCGTCGAACCCGACAGGCTGGACTGGACGCCGCCGCCGAACAGGCTGGACAGACCTCCACCCTTGGCGCGGTGCAGCAGCACCAGCAGCACCAGCAGCACGCTGGTGATGATCAGGAGGATATCCAGGAACATCCGCATGCCGATCAGTCTATGCGGTCGTCCGAATCACACCGAATCAGGCACGCTTACGCGCGCTCACCCGCCGTTTTACCAGCTCCAGCGGCGCGAACCGCCCGGCCGGTACCGTGGTGCTCGACAACCACATACGAGGAGTGCGTGAGATGGATCCAGTCGCCGATGCCGTTCGGACGATGGCCCGCCGCTTCGCCGAGCTGGCGGCCACGGCCCCGGATCAGAACCGATCGGTGGCGGCCACACCGGGCTGGTCGATCGGCGACGTACTCGGTCACGTCGCGATGGAACCGTCGCGCTACCGCGAGCTGGCGCTCGGCCGCGGCGAATGGCCCGCCCGCGCGGCCGAATTGCCCGCCTTCAATGCCGAACAGATCCGCACGCTGCCGACCCGCGATCCGGAGAAGCTGGCGGCGCGGCTCATCGCCGACACCGACGACTTCCTGGAAACCGTTGCCGCGGGCGGGCCCGGCCTGACGATGATGTTCGACGGCGATCAGCGCATCAGGGCCGACCGGGCGCGCGGAACGCTGCTGGCGGAGTTCATCGTGCACGGCCACGACATCGCGGCCACGCTCGGCAGGCCGTGGCCGATCGATCCGGCGCATGTACCGATCGTCATGGACGGACTCACCCAGGTGATACCCGGCTGGGTGGATCCGGCGCGGTCCAGCGACCACACCGCCGGCTACGAACTGCGACTGCGCGGCCTCAACCGCTACTTCTTCCGATTCACCGCCGGACAGGTGACCATCGGCGAGCCGGGACCGGTCGACGTGCACATCAGCGCCGAACCGGTCACGCTGCTGCTGTTGAACTACGGCAGGCTCGCACCGTGGAAACCGGCGCTGACCGGCAAGGTGCTGGCCTGGGGCCGAAAGCCTTGGCTCGCACTGGGATTCAACCGGCGGTTCCTACCGGCCTAGTCGCCGCTCCTGTGCGCCGCCCCGCCTACAGGCGTTATCGGCGAAGCCGCCTCAGATCGCGCACGGCCGGAACGAACGCTGAGGTACGCCGGAAAGGCGCTGTCGGCGAGGCCGCCCCGGCCCGCGCGCGGCCGAATGAAGGCCTTATGGACGCCGACGGCGAGGCCGCGCTCAGTTTGCGCACGGCCGAGCGAATGCCGACGCCTAGTGCGGCTGCACAGCGACGAGGTGTGTCTGTGCCTCGCCCGTCGCGAATTCCGCCACCGCCTGCTCGTGCGCCTGATCCTGTGCGGTGAGCCGCACCTGATGCTGATGCATATGCTCGGCCCACGATCGCACCACGAAAGCCTCCACGTACCGGTCGATTTCGCCGACATCGCGGTACAGCCGCCACTCCATCGCACCCGTCCGCTGCATGGATCGGCCGACGTAGGCCATCGCGGCGAGGAAATCGTCGATGCGGTCCTCCGGCACGTCGTAGCGGCGCATCACCAGCACCGGGCCGTCGGACGGATCCGGTTCGACGGCGAGTTCCGGATCCGGCCAGAACGGCGTCGGCGTCAGATCGACCTCCTCGGCGTTGTGCCGGATCTTCAGCCACAGCGTGCTCACCGCGCAGCCCCCCAGCAGCACCGCGGCGGCGAGCAGCGCGCGCACCGGACCGAACGCACCCGCCACCAGACCCCAGATCAGCGATCCGACCGCCTGACCCGCCATGAACACCAGCAGATACACCGACAACCCGCGCGCACGCACCCACGCGGGCAGCAAGAGCTGCACCGTCGAATTCAGCGTCGACATGGACAGCATCCAGGCCAGTCCGGCGCCGACCAGCAGCGCCAGCACCACCGGCAGATTGGGTACGACGGCGACGCCCGCGCTGGCGACGCCGAAGATCACCGCCGCGGCGGCGAGCCGCTGGGTCGGGGTGAGCAGCACTCGAATCCGGGACAGCGACAGCGCGCCGCACACCGCGCCGACACCGAGCGCGCCGAGCATCAGACCGTAACCCGACGAGGTGAGGCCGAGCTGGTCGCGGGCGATCACCGGCAGCAGCGCCCACACCGCGCTACCCGGGCCGACGAACAGGATCGTGCGATACAGCACCTTCCTGATCGCCGGCGCCGAGCGGACGAATCGGGTGCCCGCCTGCACCGCGGCCAGCGGCCGCTCGCTGGGCAGTTTGCGTTTCTTCGGCGGGCGGCGCCAGATCGCCAGCACCGCGACGATGCCGCCGAACGAGATCGCGTTCAAGATGAACACCAGCGTCGGCCCGAACAGCGAGACCAGCACACCGGCCAGTGCGGGCCCCACCGCGCGGCCGATATTGAAATTCATGCTGCCGAGCGCGGATGCCGCCGGAATCTGTTCGCGCGCAACCAGTTCCGGTTGGATCGCCTGCCAAGCCGGTGCGGTGAGCGCCTGACCGCAGCCGAGCAGGAAGAGCAGTGTCAGCAGTACGGCCGGGGTGGTGTGCCCGGTCGCGGTGAATACCGCCAGCACCGCGGCGAGCACTGCCATCGTCGACTGCGCGCTCAGCAGCAGCCTGCGCCGGTCGACCAGGTCGGCGATCACGCCGGACGGTATCGCCAGCATCATGACCGGCAGGGTGAGCGCGGTTTGCACGAAGGAAACCAGCGCGGCGGCGTTCGGTTCGTCCACCAGGATCCATTGCGCGCCGACCGTCTGCATCCAGGTGCCGAGGTTCGAGACCAGTTGCGCGATCCACAGCGCCCGGTAGATTCGCGACCGCATCGGCGCCCAGGTGGAAATGGTCGGGGTCGATGCGGTCACGGTGCTCATTACCCTGAGCTTAGTGCCGCTGATCCGCTCATCCGACGTCTCCGGCGATCGTGATCGGGTTCACCGCGATCCGGGCCGCGGTCTCCGCGTCGGGTGGGAATTCCCGTGCCCACAGCACCCATTCGGCCCGCAGCCCGGGGAGGGTGACCTGCGGCTGATCCACCGGGGAGAGCAGGCGGCCGGACCAGTCCATCTCGACCGGTTCATCGGCGAAACCCATTGTGTAGCACAGGTAGTCGTTCCATCCGGCATAGGATGTGGACAGCGTCAGCCGGTCCGGCGCGTCGAGTGCGAGCAGCCACCGCCCGTGCGCCCAATCCTGGTCGCTCAGCAAGAGATTCGCGGTCAGGCGCAGCGGACTCCGCCACGTCCAGCACCAAATCGGCGGCGCCCCAGCCGAATCGATCCCGCGCCGAGCCATCTCGGCGACCACCGCCCGATACGCCGGGCCGTAATCGCCCGGCGCAGTTGCCCATTCGGCCAGGTACTCCCCCTCGGCGTGGAGCGCGGCAACCACCTCGGGCGCCTGCAACGTCCACAATCGCACTTGCACATGATCGGCCGCCGCACGCTGCCGCGGCAAGCTCGCACTCGGCCCGGCAGTCCGGATGCGTGCCGGGCCCGCGGCGGAGGGTGGTCAGGAATCCTTGAACTCCGGGTTGGTGCCGATCACACCGCCGGGGAGGGTTTTCGGTTGTTCGCCGAGGAGTTCGTCGGTGTTCTCCTGGTTGATGAGCCAGTCGGGGATTTTGTGCTCGGAATCCTCGTCGCCCTTGCCCTTTCCGGCCGCGCCGGGCATGCCGCCGAACGCGCCCTGGGCGCCGGTCGCGCCGCGGGCGGCGGCTGCCGCTTGATTGGCGGCGGCCGCGGTGCCCGCCAGGCCGGGCAGGCTTTGGCGCGGAGCCGCGGTCTTCGGGGTGTTGCCGGGGGTGCTCGGGACTCCCGGGGTGCTGCGGGGCAGGCCGGGGGTGCTCGGGATGGGCGTGCTGGGGTTGAGGCCCGTCGGGTTCGTCTTGGTCGGATCGAGTCCGGTCGGGGTGGTCGGTTGCTTGGGGCTCGGGTTTGTCGAGGTCGGATTGGTGGAGGTCGGGTTCGTTCCGGTCGGCTGCCCGGTCTTGGGCTCGGTGCCCGGCTGGTCCTTGTTCTTGTCCTTATCTTTGCCGGTGTCTTTGCCGGTGTCGTCGCCGCCCGGTTTCACGCCGGGAACGCCATTGCCCGGAACGCCATTGCCGGGGACACCGTTGCCCGGAACGCCGGACTGCCAGTCCCATCCGCCGGGCGGGGCCTGCGGGATATCGACCGGGTTCGTCGGATTATTCGGCGTGGGGAACACCGGGATTTTGGCGTCGATGACGCCCATGGGCTTCACGAAGTCCTTCTCCATGGCCTCGCGAGCCTCTTGCAGTTTCTCCGACTTCTCGCCGTTCTTGCCCCAGCTGAAGGGGTTGTACCAGTGCTGGTCACCCTCCACCAGACCCGGAATCCCGCTCTTTGTCATGCCGACAGCGGCCGATGCCTCCTCGACCCGGGATTGCATCTCCGAAATCGGGCCGCTCAATTCATGGGCGTTCTTGACGTAATTGCGAATCGCATCCATCGCCAGCGGCGCGGCTTTTCCGCCGGACCATGCGTCCGAGATCGATTTCTGGATCGAGCGGTTGAAGGTTTCCAGCCCCTGCTCCCACATTTGCCAGAGTTGACCATACTTCTGGCTCGCGGGGGCCGCGTTTTCCGGCTTCTGCACCTCGAAGGTGTGCAGGATCTCCTTGTGACTCCAGTTATTCGGGTTCTCACCGCCGCTCGGGATACCCGGTGCCTCGTATGCGTTCATTTCGGCCTCGATGAGAGATCAGGGGCTTTGACCTGCGGACGTGTGTCTGGTACGTCCTTCTTGCTGTTGAATGCGGCTGCGAATTCGGCGTCGGACTGGACGAGGCGGTCTCGGACTATGCGGTGGGCTTCTTGGATATCTTCGACGATCTGGAGGTGCTGGTCCAGTATCTTGTAAATGCTATTCGGGTCGTCCTGCGCCTTTTTCCGAAAGCGATTGACAACGGTTTCCCCCGAGACCAACGTACGAAGGTCGACCTGGCAGTACATGGGGGATTCTCCACAGCCCCAAGCCTGCTGGCTTGCAATATCTTGCGCGACTGTTTGCATGTCTTTAATTGTCCTTTTGAAGGATTCGCAGTCGCGATCGATATTGATGAAATCGTCAGCCGATAGCCTTATCGTCAGATTTCCATCCTTCACCTCTTTGAGTAGGTTGGCCATTGGCCGAGGTGATTGAGTTGCATCGTCGCTCATTTGTTTCCCTCCCGACGTAGATGACGATCAGGCTCCGGCCGGTATCATCGGAGCAATCTTGTCCGCTAAAGATTTCGCGATGTCGCACGAGTCGAGCTTGCCGGTGTCTTTCCTGCTGGGCGGATTGTTTACATTGATGTCGAGGCTACCGCCCTTCATCTCCACATCCACTGTGCACGAATCTTTGATATTGGGGCCTAGAAACTGACGGGAAGAGATCGCTCGTCGCCCATCGACCGTCAACTCTTTGGTTTCTGGGAACTGTTTAGCCCGCACCATATCCACCGTGAGATTGGTCGTCCTGATATATCCGCCGTAGCCATCATCGGTCCGCAGATACCGACAGCCGCGTAATTTGAGTCCGCCGCCGAGGTCCGACTCATCTGGGCCGCGATTCTCGAGCTTCTCGGAATCCAGGAAACTCTGTGGGAGATTACAACCATCGAAGCCGGTCGGCACGTCCGTAGCAGGACCTGTCGATGAGGGCGTTTTGGTGCTACTCGACGGCTCGGCGGTACCGCCCGTAGACGACCCGCATCCCGCGAGGACGCAGACAACTCCTACGGCGAAGACGGTCAAACACAACGACTTCGGCCTGCTCGTCATCGATTCCCCATAAGCCGGTGCGCACGCTACCCCAGGACCGGACCGGCCTCTCCGCCCCCTGAAGCGTCTGACAGTTCCTGCGACGTTACCGGTGGCTCCATTGGGCTCGCAAGCAGACCTCCACCCCGCCGGACGAGGGCCGATCGGGACCAACGCCACCGTCCACCCTCAGAGGCGTAGCCGACCCAAGGGAGCCGTCCCGCAGCAGCCCGACATATATGTCGTCGTCCAACTCTGAGCGACAAATCCCGAGTGGACCGACATTGTCGCTCAAAGTTAGACGACAACTACCCATCCGGTCAGACCGCCACTACCGCAATCACCGATCCGAGGGACAACGCGAGAGCGATCCACTGTCAGCAGTCAGCCGGAATGGGCTCTGGCGCAGTTTCAGTGACGGATGTGCTGGTCGGACAACAGGACTCGTCGTCCGAGGAGGTCAAATTCGGCACGCCCGTACATGGTTCTCTTGATCATTTTGATGCTTGCCTTCGACAGCGCCGCTGGACCATTCCAGGGTGAGTCCGTTTCGGACGGCGTCGTAGTCGCTGAGCGGCGAAGCTGGCCAGTTGGCTGATGCCGCTGGATTCGGCGGTGGCGATCCAGAAGTCGAGATGCCTGCCGCCACGCTCACGGGCCATTCCGGCAAAGTCGCCGACGAGCCTGTTGACCTCGCGCAACGTATCTCAGCGGCCGAGAATCTCCTGTAGCCGGGCGGTTTCGTCGTTGGCGAGTTCGGCGGCCGGACGCATCACCCACCCCGTAACGTCGCGAGGCGTGGGTGGTTCCACCTTCACGGCGGTGACCGCAGGCACGGCAAGACGCCAGCTCGTTGTCGTAGACGACTCCGCGGCCGTCGGGGAGGTAGCCGCGCCGGACATAGAGACGTTGCGCAGGCCCGTAGTCGGCAGACAAACCGACCCCAAGCCGTCTTCATTTTCCGCGTGAGTCCGTGGCTTGCGCCGATTGTGAAAGTTGACGGGCAAGCAGCCCCAGCAGGATTGCCACAACCACGCATACGACCACGCGATGCACCAGATCGGCGCCGGTTGGCCTGTCGAACAGGAATAGGTAGATGGAACAGGCCGCCAATGCGCCCGCATAGCAGGCCAGGCGATGCCAATCGTCGAATCCGGGTCGGCTCAGCCATACCCGTATCAGCAGCACACTGCCCGTGAGCAGGAGAAGGTACCAGAGCAACACCCCTGCGGTCGGCAGAGCATCGTCGATGGAGTAGCCGGTACCCATCCATGCCGCGGAACCGGCCAGCGCGACCAGGCCCGCAAACGCCGCGCCCGGCGCAGGCGCAGCGACCGATTCGGCGCGCCCGCGCAGCGCTGTCGTGCTCCACCACCCCGCCGCCAGCAGCGCCGCCGCCACAACTGCCACACCGAGAACGGACACGCGCCGGATGTGCCCGTGGGCATAGTAGCGGTGCGACCAGTCGGCCCACGTGAATCCCCACAACGCAACGGAACCCAGTGCCAGAACAGCCCCCCAGGCCACCATTCCGGTACGCCGCAACCACGGTTGGCTGCGTCGATCACGGAACACCAACTCGGTCAACAGAATTGGCAAAGTGATCGCCCACACCGCAGTGAATACGACCTTCCCGGCCGCGGTGGTCCAGAGAACGCCGAGTGCCGCGTAGCGCAGATCGTAGGGATCGAAGAGACCGTGCTGCAGCCAATCCTGCCCCAGCAAGCCGTACTCGAACGCCCCATAACCGGCCCCGAACAACATCAGGGATGGCCAGCCACCGCCGCGGCGGCGCACGACCTCCCGAATCAGCAGCGGGGCGGAACCGCAGAGAATTAATCCCATGAGCACCTCGGGCAGCGCAGTCCACATCTCCGGGGCGGGACCATACAGAATTAATCCCGTGAGCAGGTCGGACAGCGTGATCCACCGCTGCGACCCCAAGGGCATCATCTCCGAAACAACAGTCGAAACCGCCACCAGAACGACCACCGGCCACCCGCTGGCATTGCGCTGGTTTGTCTGCGGTTGGTCACCGGGCGTGGAATGGGTGAACGGTTGGTCTGTCATCACGGCCTAACGTAGGTGCGCACGGGTTTTCGGTCCGCTCGTACGGACCGCTAGGTCTGATCGAGAGCTGTGCGTGGCCCGTTACCTGCTCGCGTAATTTTTCGATCATTTCGTCGCTCACGATCATGAAACGGCCAATCGGCCTGCGTCGCTTGGGGCTCCAACGGCGTTGGGTTCCGGAGTACTTCGATATCGCTGGACGCACGCGCGGCGAGGAGTAGGGCCGCTACCAGCAGGGCCGCGCCGACCAGTGCGAGGGGGCGCAGGCGGTCGCCGAGGATGACGGCGGCGAGGATGGTGCCGGTGAGCGGTTCCAGCAGGGCCATGGCCGCGGTGGTTCCGGGGCCTGCGGCGGGCAGGCCGTGGAAGTACAGCGAGTAGGCGGCGGCGGTCGGGAAGAGGCCGAGTGCCAGTAGCAGGGCGATGCTGGTCGGTGTAACGACGAAAGTGAGGCCGGTGCTCGCGGCCAAGGGGGCGAGGAGCACCGCGCCGCCGGTGAAACCGAGCGCGGTAGTGGTCATCGGTTCGAGACCGTCGATGGGATTCGCGCTGATCAGCGTCATGGTGGCGAAGCCTGCGGCGGCAGCGGCGGCCAGCGCGGCGCCGAGCAGCAGTCCGGCGGCCGAGCCCGTGGCCGGGCCGCCGACCAGCAGCGTCAGACCGGACAGGGCGAGACCGATCGTGACGACACGGCGGCGGTCCAGTGCCCGCCTGCCGGTGAGCTGTTCCAGTACCGCGACGAATACCGGTGACATTCCGATCGTGATCAGGGTCGCCAGGCTCACCGACGATGCGGCCACCGCGCCGAAGTAGCACATCTGGAACCAGCCCGCGAGTGCGGCGATCGCACCGATTCTGCGCCACGCCAACCGATTTCGAGGCATCGGCCGCCTGGTGACGATCAACATCACGATCAGTAGCAGACCTCCGGCACCGAGTCGGCACGCGGCGACCGCGATCGGGGCGAGGCCGGTGGCCCGGCCGAGCAGCGCACCGAGCAAACCGCCGGTGCCCCAGAGGATTCCGGCCGCGACAAGGGATATGAGCCCGGAACGCCGGGCCGTCGACACAACTGTGGACATGAAAAGTTCGCGCTCCTGCGATGGGACCGCGACGCCGGCGCCGGGCCGGATGGCCGCATCGGGCCATCACGAATCACCCGCGGACGTCGCGGATCGGATCAATGATCGAGATCGCGGAAGCGAGGTGCACCGAAAGTACGCGAAACAGGCACGAACGCCAACACACAGCCAGAGCCGAGGCAGGAAGTACGCCTGAAGAGCACGCTCACCAATCGCGGTGGCGCGCTACCCAATACACCTCGCTCAGGAGGCCGGGGGCGGAGTGATCGGAAAGAGTCGATGCACGGACCCGATACTACTGCCCGCCGCCAATCGCCGCACCGCGGGATGGTCACTCCCTTTATGCTCGAATCCGGATCGGCCGGTACGCACCCGCCGCGTCGCTGAAAGGACTTCTGCCCCATGACCATCGACGTCTGGGCCCAACATCCCACCGCCCACTTCCTGGCGCAGGATATGTTCGCGTCGCTGCGGCGCTGGACCGGCGGTGCGATTCCGGAGGGTGAAATCCCCCTGTCGGTCACCATCGCCGCACTCGACGCGGGCGGTGTCGACAAGGCGTTGATCTCGGCATGGCATGGGCCGCAAGGGGTGCTGATCTCCAACGACGAGGTGGCCGCGTGGGTCGCCGAGGCGCCGGATCGGTTGGCCGGGATCGCATCGGTGGACCTGCGCGATCCGATGGCGGGCATCCGGGAACTGCGCCGCCGCGTGCTGGACGACGGTTTCAAGGGGCTGCGGGTGCTGCCCTGGCTGTGGGAGACGCCGCCGACGGACCGGCGTTTCTATCCGCTGTTCGCGGCCTGCGTCGAATTGGGGGTGCCGTTCTGCACCCAGGTCGGGCACACCGGCCCGCTGCGCCCGTCCGAAACCGGAAGGCCCATCCCGTATATCGATCAGATCGCGATCGATTTCCCGGAGCTGACCATCGTCTGCGGACATGTCGGCTACCCGTGGACCGAGGAGATGAT
This sequence comes from Nocardia sp. JCM 34519.1, assembly GCF_020361265.1. Classification (NCBI taxonomy): domain Bacteria; kingdom Bacillati; phylum Actinomycetota; class Actinomycetes; order Mycobacteriales; family Nocardiaceae; genus Nocardia; species Nocardia sp. JCM 34519.1. The sequence continues at coordinate 281,564 of NZ_JAIRBR010000005.1, read as the reverse complement.
CGCGGTGGCGCGCAAACATCCGAACGTCGTCATCGATACCTCCGCCTACACCACGAAACGCCTTCCGCCGGAACTGATCTCGTATCTGAAATCGGGTAGCGGACGGCACAAGGTGCTGTTCGGCACGAACTTTCCGATGATCGTGCCGCAGCACGCGCTGGCGGGCCTGGACGAACTCGGCTTGGACGACGAGGTGCGCGAACTCTACCTGGACGGCAACGCCCGCCGCGTCTTCAAACTCTAGAAACGTTACCGCTCAATGCCTTTGGCGGCGACATAGGTGCCGAGCAGATCCTCGATCAGCTCCAGCACCGAATCGTCCATCGCCGGATCGGGTATCACGCCGCGCACCACCGCCTGCCCCGAGAACAGGTGCAGCACAAGGAAGAACAGCGGCCGCCGCACCCGTTCGGGGAACCGTTCCAGCACGGCGGTCCGCTCCACCTCCGCGACGATCTCGGCATAGTAACTCTCGATGGATGGCGCGATCCTGGCGCGCAATTCGGCATCCGAGCGCGCCGCCAGATAGATCTCGCGCAGCGCGTGCGTGATGTTGTCGGCCTGCGCCGACCGCAGGAACCGCAGCGCGGCATCGATCGAATTCCCTTGGTCGCCAAGCTGTTCCATCACCATCCGGAATCCGGCGGTCTGCCGGGTCAGCACCTCGCCGACGGTGCGCACGATGAGGTCCAGCCTGCTGTCGAACTGGCGGAACATCGCGCCGACGGAAAGTCCGGCGCGCCCGCAGATCTCCTGCACGGTCGCATGCTGATAGCCGACCTCGCCGATGGCCGCGATGGTGGCGTCGACCAGTTTGGCGACGGTCGCGGCCCGGCGTTCCTGCTGGGTGCGGCGCGGGCGATGGGCGGGTTCGGCGGTCATGGCTGACCATCCTGCCGGGTGGCCGGGCAGGCCGATCGAAGTGGTGGACGTGATCGTTGACACATTGCCGCACAACACCTTACAGTCTGCGACGTCAGTTAGGAAATGTTTGCTCTCTTTTTGGCCCGATGAGGAGCTCCACCATGACCGTGCCGCGTCGGCGTAAACGCACCGGAATCGGCTACACCTGCCTGGCTGTCACCGCGGGACTGACCGTCGCGGTCACCCCGGCCGTCGGCACGGTAGCCGCGGCCGATCCGGTCCCCGTGCAACCGCCACTCCCCTTCCCGCAGCCGCCCGCGCCGCCGTATCTGGATCCCGCGTTCTACCAACCGGATCCGGCCCGGGTCGCCGCGGCGCAACCGGGCGAGATCCTGGCGGCCCGCCAGGTGAATCTGGCCAACCTGTGGCTGATTCCGCTGAACGTCCGCGCCTGGCAGCTCTCCTACCGCAGCACCAACACCCGCGGCGAGGCGATACCGGCGGTCGCCACCCTGATCGTGCCGTACCGGCCGGCGCCGACCGATCAGCGCGCACTGGTCTCCTTCCAGATGGCCGAGGATTCGCTCTCGCAGAACTGCGCACCCTCGTACACACTGCAGATGGGTTCGCTGCCGAATCCGCTGAATCCGGTGATGGAGGCGGAGTTCGTCGAGGTGCAGGCCATGCTGCAGCTCGGGCACGCCGTCGTCATCCCCGATCATCAGGGGCCGAATGCCGCGTACGCCGTCGGCCCGCTCGGCGGCCGGATCACCCTGGACGGCATCCGCGCCGCCGAAAACTTCGAGCCCGCAGGGCTTTCCGGCCCCGCGACCCGGGCGGCCATGTGGGGTTACTCCGGCGGCGCCATACCCACGGCGCACGCTGCTGAGCTACAACCCGAGTACGCGCCGGAGCTGAACCTGGTCGGCTCGGCGACCGGCGGACTGCTCGCCGATATCCGCACCGCCATCGACTACAACAACGGCACCTCCACCTTCGGCGGCGCGGTGCTCGGCGGATTGTTCGGCGTCGCAAGGGAATACCCGCAGGTCGACCAGTTCATCCAGCGGTATATGAATCCGCTCGGCAAGGCCGTCCGGGTGGTGCATGAAGGACAGTGCGTCGCACTGCAATTCGCCGGATTCCCATTCGTCAACATCAAGGGACTCTTCGATTATCCCGGCGATCCGATGCAGGCGCCGGAAATGCAGCCGGTGCTCGACGAATTGACCCTCGGCAACCGCGGCACCCCCACCGCCCCGCTCTACATCTACGAGGCCCCGCTCGACGAAGTGATGCCGATCAACGCCGTCGACAAGACCTACGACACCTACTGCAAGGACCCCAACGCCCGGGTCTTCTACACCCGCGACCTGCTGAGCGAACACGGCAGCGCCGCCTTCACCGGCACCGCATCGGCCGCCATCTGGCTCAATGACCGCCTCAACGGCATACCCGCCCCTGCGGGCTGCCACAATCGCGACGTGCCGACCGAACTGCTCGATCCGGGCGCGCTCGCCGCCTTCGCCAACACCATCGGGCAAACCCTCGCCTCGGCATTCGGCCTGCCGGTCTGAGACGTGTCTACCGGGCCGAAACGCGCGAGGTCAGTACCATTCGCGGCATGTCGGCTAACTTTCTGCGGTTCGGCCCGGTCGTCCTGTTGGCGCTATGCGCGCTCACCGCGTGTTCGCGCGGCGGCTCCGGATCGGCGAATCCCGAGCCGACACCAATGGGCCGCACCTTCGTCTCCACCGGCGTCGACGGCACGCCGATACCGGGCGGCGGCCCGCTCACCGTCACCTTCAAGGACGGGCGGATCTCCGCGAGCGCGGGCTGCAACACCCATTCCGGCGCGGTCGCGCTCGACGATCACAAGGTGCACGTCACCGGTTTGGCCAGCACGCTCATGGCCTGCCCCGGCGACCGCGACGGCGCGGACGAATGGTTGAGCGGACTGCTGAATTCGCACCCGTCCTGGCGGCTCGACAATGCGACGCTGGTGCTGAAGACCGACAATCGCACCATCACCCTGCTGGACAAGAAGGTCGCCGCGCCCGATAAACCGTTACAGGGCACCACCTGGATCGTCACCGCGCTGATCACCCCCGACGCGCTCATCCGCTCCCAGGCCATCGACGAGGTGAAGCCGACACTCACCATCGGACAGGACGGCGCGGTCTCCGGCACCGCGGGCTGCAACCGGCTCATCGGACATGCCGATATCTCCGGCTCCGACATCACATTTCAGGTGGGCACCACCAAGATGATGTGTTCCCCGGAGGTGATGGAGGTCGAGCGGGATGTGCTGAAGGCCTTGGATGGCAAGACATCCGCCACCGTCGACGCGGACGAACTCACCCTCCGCAACACCAACGGCAACGGTCTGACCTTGCAGGCCGAACAGTAAAGCCCGGCAGCATCCCGAAAGGTGCTGCCGGGCTTCGCTTTCGGAGCCCGAGGCTCAGAGCATCGGACCACCGGCGGCGATCGCGGAAAGGGTGGCGAATTCGTCGCCCTTGAGCGATGCCCCGCCGACCAGCGCGCCGTCGATATCGGTCTGCGCGACCAGCTCGCCGACGTTCTTCGCGTTCACCGAGCCGCCGTACAGCACCCGGACGTTCGCGGCGACCTCGGCGGAGGCCAGCTGCGCCAGCTCGGCGCGGATCGCACCGCACACCTCCTGCGCGTCGGCGGGCGTGGCGACCTTGCCGGTGCCGATCGCCCAGACCGGCTCGTAGGCGATGACGACCTTCGAAATCTCTTCCGCCGTCAGGCCTTTGAGCGAACCGCGCAGCTGTTCCAGGTTGTATTCGACGTGGGTCCGCGCCTCGCGGACGTTCAGCCCCTCGCCGATGCAGACGATCGGCGTGATGCCGTATTTCAGCGCCTGCTTGGCCTTGGCCAGCACGGTGGCGTCGTCCTCGTTGTGGTACTGCCGCCGCTCCGAGTGGCCGACAACCACATAGCTGCAACCCAGCTTGGCCAGCATCGAGCCGCTGATCTCGCCGGTGTACGCGCCCTCGTCGTGCGTCGAAACATCCTGCGCGCCATAGGTGATGAGCAGTTTGTCGCCCTCGACCAAGGTCTGCACGCTGCGCAGGTCGGTGAACGGCGGGACGACCGTGACGTCGACCCGGTCGAAATACTTCTCCGGCAATGCGAAGGCGATCTTCTGCACCAGGGCCAGCGCCTCGAGGTGGTTCAGATTCATCTTCCAGTTGCCCGCGATGAGCGGTTTACGTGCCACGGATCAGTCCTCCAACACCGCGATGCCCGGCAGTTCCTTACCCTCGAGGTATTCGAGGGAGGCGCCGCCACCGGTGGAGATGTGGGTGAAACCGTCCTCGGGGAGGCCGAGCGCGCGCACGGCCGCGGCCGAATCGCCGCCGCCGACAACGGTGTACGCGCCCTTGCCGGTCGCCGTCACGATCGCCTCGGCGACCCCGCGGGTGCCCGCGGCGAACTTCTCGAACTCGAATACGCCCATCGGGCCGTTCCAGAAGATGGTCTTCGCCTCGGTGAGCAGCGCCGCGAACCGGTCCACCGATTCGGGACCGACGTCGAGGCCGAGCCAGCCGTCCGGAATCTCGTTGGCGGGCACCACCTTCGACTCGGCGTCGGCGGAGAACTTGTCCGCGACAACGATATCCCTCGGCAGGTGGATCACATCGCCGTAGCGCTCCAGCAGATCCTTGCAGGTGTCGATCATCTCCTGCTGCAGCAGCGAGGAGCCGACCGAAAGGCCCTGTGCCGCAAGGAAGGTGAAGCACATGCCGCCGCCGATCACCAGCGTGTCGACCTTCGGCGCCAGCGATTCGATGACCGCGAGCTTGTCCGAAACCTTCGATCCGCCGAGCACCACCGCGTACGGCCGCTCAGGATCGGTCGTCAGCGTGCGCAGCACCTCCACCTCGGCCGCGACCAGATTGCCCGCGTAGTGCGGCAGCAGCTTGGCCACGTCGTACACCGAGGCCTGCTTGCGGTGCACCACGCCGAAGCCGTCGGAGACGAAAGCGCCGTCCTCGCCGACCAATTCGACGAGCGCACGCGCCAGCTTGCCGCGCTCGGCCTCGTCCTTGCTGGTCTCGCGCGGATCGAAGCGAATGTTCTCCAGCAGCAGCACATCGCCGTCGGTGAGGCCCTCGGAGCGGGCCAGCGCGTCCTGGCCGACCACATCACCGGCGAGCTGGACGTTGCGGCCCAGTTCCTCGGCCAGCCGCGCGGCGACCGGCGCCAGCGAGTACTTCGGGTCCGGCGCGCCGTCGGGGCGGCCGAGATGTGCCGTGACGACCACCTTCGCACCGGCCTCGACCAGCGTCTTGATGGTCGGCACCGAGGCGATGATCCGGCCCGGGTCGGTGATCGTGCCGTTATCGAGGGGGACGTTCAGGTCGGAGCGCACGAGTACGCCCCGACCCTCGACACCCTCGGACAGCAGATCCTGAAGTGTCTTGACCGCCATGCTTACAGCGACTTGCCGACGAGGCCGATGAGGTCGGCGAGGCGGTTCGAGTAGCCCCACTCGTTGTCGTACCAGGAGTACACCTTCACCTGGTCGTCGATGACCTTGGTCAGCGGCGCGTCGAAGATCGAGGAGTGCGGATCGGTGACGATATCGCTGGAGACGATCGGATCCACGTTGTACTTCAGGATGCCCTTCAGCGGACCCTCGGCCGCGGCCTTGAACGCGGCGTTGATCTCCTCGACGGTCGCCTTCTTCGCCAGGTCGGCGGTCAGGTCGGTGATCGAGCCGGTGGGGACCGGCACGCGCAGCGAGTAGCCGTCGAGCTTGCCGTTCAGCTCGGGCAGCACCAGGCCGATGGCCTTGGCCGCACCGGTGCTGGTCGGCACGATGTTCAGCGCGGCGGCGCGGGCGCGGCGCAGATCCTTGTGCGGGCCGTCCTGCAGGTTCTGATCCTGGGTGTAGGCGTGGATCGTGGTCATCAGGCCCTTGACGATGCCGAATTCGTCGTTCAGCACCTTGGCCAGCGGGCCGAGGCAGTTGGTGGTGCAGGAGGCGTTGGAGATGATGTTCTGGCTGCCGTCGTACTTGTCGTCGTTGACGCCCATCACGATGGTGATGTCCTCGCCCTTGGCCGGCGCGGAGATGACGACCTTCTTGGCGCCCGCGGCGATGTGCCCCTTGGCCTTGGTGGCGTCGGTGAAGATACCGGTGGATTCGACGACCACGTCGACGCCGAGGTCGCCCCACGGCAGGGCGGCCGGGCCTTCCTTGATGGCCAGCGCCTTGATCCGCTGCTCGCCGACGACGATGGTGTCGTCGCCGTCCAGCGACACGTCCTGCGGCAGGCGGCCGAGGATCGAGTCGTACTTGAGCAGGGTGGCCAGTGTCGCGTTGTCGGTGAGGTCGTTGACCGCGACGATCTCGATATCGGTGGTGCCGAGCGCCTTCTGCGCCTCCACCGCCCGGAAGAAGTTACGTCCGATACGACCGAAGCCGTTGATGCCTACCCGGACAGTCACGTTATCGCTCCTCAGCTTTCCAGCGGATCATTCCGATGCATCACTCACACTAGTGCCCGGGCGCGACCTCTCCGACACGCACCTCGCCTTAGTGAGGCCTCGATGCCTGGTCAGACGCCCAGTGCCGATGCGGGCCCGCGGCGGCCCACCATGGGGTGATTTGTCCGTTTCTGCCGGAAACCTCAGCACGCCAAGGACTTTCGGATCAATCACCGGATGGCTCCGAAATAGCGAGACCGGTCGGATTCACCGCCGTGACGCGGGAAATGCAATGCCGCACATGGCCGCCCGGAATCGGGCAGTACGGACAATCTGTCGCAATCAGCGCAGGTCCGTTGCGACGATGGTGGCCATATTGCGCTCGGCAAGCGCGGTGATGGTGACGAACGGATTCACCCCGACGCTGCCGGGAACGAGCGAACCGTCGACGACGTAGAGGCCCGGATATCCGTTCAGCCGACCGTAGTCGTCGGTGGCCGCGCCGAGCAGGCATCCGCCGAGCGGGTGGTAGCAGAAGTCGTCGCCCCAGATCTTGTACGGCCCGAACAGATCCGTCCGATAGGTGGTCCAGGCCGCGCTGTTGATCTTGTCGAAAACCCGCTTCGCGGCGTCGATCGACGGCTGGGCCTGCGCCGCCGTCCAATCGAGGCCGACCTTGCCGGTACCGGTATCGAAGGTGAACTTCGCCCGGTTCGGATTCTTGGTGATCGCCAGATACAGGCTGATCCACAGTTCGGTGCCCGCCGGAAACGGCGCGATCTCCGCGAAAACCGGACCCGCCGGATCGTCCCAGTTATCGATGCCCATCGCCGGAATGGCCGACTGGTCGGCACCCGTCAACGCCGAATTCGCCCGCGCGACCATCACATTGCCGTTGTTACCCCATCCGGCGCCGACGGCGTCGCTCAGATTCGGCAATTTGCCCGTCGCCTTCATCGCCACCAACAGTTTGCTGGTGCCGACGCTGCCCGCCGCGAAGAACACCCGGTCGGCGGTCACGGATTTCGTCGCCACCGTCGCACCCGAGGTGTCGATCTGCGTCATCGTGACGGTGTAACCACTCCCCTGCGCCGGAACCACGCCGGTGACGGTGTGCAGCGGGGAAATGGTGAGTTTTCCGGTGCGGGCCGCGTCGGCCAGATAAGTCTTGTCCAGGCTCTTCTTGCCGTAGTTGTTGCCGTAGATCACCTCACTGGCCAACGCCGATTTGGTCGCGGTTCCGGCCGCCTCCCGCTTCATATAGTCGAAGTCGTAGACGTTCGGCACGAATGTGGTCGCGAATCCGGCCACCTCGGCGTCGTCGCGGCCGACCCGCGCGAACTGATACCAGTCGGTGCTCTCGAACCACGCGCTGTCCATGGTGTTCACCCCGAGCGCGGCCGTCGCACGCGGAAAATAGGTGCCGTACATTTCGTCGGAATTCACCGAAGGCAGGATCTGCTCGAAGTACGAACGCTTCGGAATCACGGCCATACCGCCATTGACCAGCGAGCCGCCGCCGACACCGCGCCCCTGATATATCCGCATGGCACCGAAATTCTCCGAATCCAGCACTCCCGCATAGGATTCGATGTCTTTGTTGACATCGCCGCCGAGAAACCAGCCGACGGGTTGGTCGGTGCGGGTGCGGAACCAGAACGACCGACGGTCGGGCTGCAACATGCAGCAGAAAATCTTGCCGTCGGAGCCCGGCGTCGTCCAACTCTGCCCCATCTCGACGATATGGGTGTCGATCCCGGCCTGAGTCAGCCGCAATGCCGCGACCGCACCGCCGTACCCGCTGCCGATGATCAGCGCCGGTACGTGCGCCCCCGGCGGGATATCCGCATGCGCTGCCGCCAGCCGACGAGCCGAGAGTGCTAGCGCCGCTAGGGTGACACCTGTTCCTGCTATGAATCGACGGCGATTGAATGCGGTGTATCCGCTTGTCCTGTGGACGTTTTCGTTATTCATTTGAGGTTCCCACTAACTGCTAATGAGAACCTGTTATACAGGCCGGGGTAGGGGTCTAGGGGTGGGCGTCTGGGTAAATGTCTCCCCAGACGCGGCCACATCGCGCCGCCGAACCGGACGGTTGTCAGGGCTGATCGGACTAATCGGTACGCCGAGCAAATGGTCGCGCCGCTACGACGGCTGAATCGCCCGAGGTGGGTGCGCGGTACGTCGGCGAGCGGCGTTCCGGTTCCCCGCCTCGGATGGCGTTGTTCCCGCGTAGGTTTCAGGTTCTCGCGCAAGCAATAGCTTGTGCGGGGAGCCAATTGCTGCGCGCGAACCCGTTACCTACGTGTTCAAAGGTGAATCCGGGCTGATCTCCGCACTGGCGCTGCGGCATCCGGCCTGAGCGGACAAAACCACGCGATTTCCGCCGGATTTCCGCCTATTCGCGCTGATTTTGTCCGCTCAGGCCGAAATCGCCCCGGCCTTGAACGGAACCGGGGCGCGAACCGGACAACGAATTGCCCAGCCGCGCCCCGGCTTTCACGACATCCCGGCCAACCGATCCCGACCGGACCGCTCGCAAACCCCTACGCCTCGTCCAACAACTCCGCGGTCACCGCCGACTCCGTATCCGGAACCCCCAGTTCCTTCGCGCGCCGGTCGGCCATCGACAGCAGTCGCCGAATCCTTCCCGCCACAGCGTCTTTCGTCATCGGCGGGTCGGCGAGTTGGCCGAGTTCCTCCAGTGACGCCTGCCGGTGTTGGACGCGCAACTTGCCCGCGGCGGCCAAATGGTCCGGCACGTCTTCGCCGAGGATTTCCAGCGCGCGCTCCACCCTGGCGGCCGCGGCGACCGCGGCCCGTGCGGAACGGCGCAGGTTCGCGTCGTCGAAGTTGGCGAGCCGGTTGGCCGTCGCCCGCACCTCGCGGCGCATGCGGCGGTCCTCCCAGGTCAAGCGGGTGCCGTGGGCGCCCATCCTGGTGAGCAGGGCGCCGATGGCCTCGCCGTCGCGCACCACGACGCGGTCGGTGCCACGCACCTCACGCGCCTTGGCGGTGATGCCGAGCCGCCGGGCCGCGCCGACGAGCGCGAGCGCCGCCTCCGGGCCGGGGCAACTCACCTCCAGTGCCGACGAACGTCCGGGTTCGGTGAGCGAACCGTGCGCCAAAAACGCACCGCGCCAAGCGGCTTCGGCGTCGGCGATGCTGCCGCCGACCACCTGGGCGGGCAGCCCGCGCACCGGCCGCCCACGCACGTCCAGCAGACCGGTCTGCCGGGCGAGCGCCTCCCCCTCCTTGGATACACGCACCACGTAGCGGGAGGTCTTGCGCAGACCGCCCGCGCCGAGCACGTGTACATCGGAGCCATAGCCGTATAGCTCGAAGATCTCCCGACGCAGCCGCCGTGCGATGGAACCCATGTCCACCTCGGCCTCGACGATCACTCGGCCGCCGACGATGTGCAGGCCGCCCGCGAACCGCAGCAGCGCGGACAGTTCCGCCTTGCGAGAACTCACCTGCGATACGGTGAGCCTGCTCAGCTCGTCTTTCACATCGGCTGTCATCGCCACGAGACGCGCTCCTTTCCACCCAACCCGGAACGCACATCCTGACCCATGTGCCGTCCCTCGACTCGAAGCCCTGCCATGTGTGGCCGAGGTTGCCGGATCAGTTGATCCAGTGCGGCGGCAAGCTTTCCGGGATGATGCCGGGCCGTACCCGCTTCGGCGACATCGGAGAAGGTTACTCGCGCCCGCAACTGTTCGGCAGCCCTGGCCACATGTTCTCTTTCGCGTCCCTCCGGCACCGACCCGGAATCGACCAGTACGTCGTCGACCGCGAATTCCGGTGCGTGCTGGGACAATACATGCAGGTGTCGTTCGGCGGAGAACCCCGCCGTCTCGCCGGGTTCCGCGGCCAGATTCAGCACGAGCACCTTGCGTGCCCTGGTATACACCAGCGCGTCGCGCAGTTCCGGCACCAGGACGTGCGGGATCACGCTGGTGAACCACGAACCTGGGCCGAGCACGACGACATCCGCGTGCTCGATCGCCGAGGTGGCCTCGGGACTGGCCGGCGGATCGGACGGAATCAGCCGCACACGCCGCACCTTGCCCGGCGTCGTCGCCACCGCAACCTGACCGCGAATGCAGCGGCTCACGCGAGGATCGGCCTCCAGCCCGGACACATCCGCCTCTATATCCAGGGCGATGGGCGACATCGGGAGTACGCGTCCGGTGATCCGCAACATCTTGGCGACCTCGTCGAGCGCGGCGACCGGATCGCCGAGCACCTCGGTGAGCCCGGCCAGAATCAGATTGCCGACCGAATGGCCCGCCAGCGCGCCGGTGCCGCCGAAGCGATGCTGCACCGTCGTCGTCCAGACGCCTTCCGAATCCGCGGCGAGCGCGGCCAGCGCCATCCGTAGATCGCCGGGCGGTAGCACGCCGAGTTCGGCGCGCAATCTGCCGGATGAGCCGCCGTCGTCGGCAACCGTAACCACCGCAACGATTTTCCGCGTCAACCGGCGCACCGCGGTGAGCGTGGCGTACAGCCCGTGCCCACCACCGAGTGCGACGATGGCGGGATTCGCTTCCCAGCCGGTCATTCGCGCCCCAGATCCCGGTGGACCACCCGCACCACATCGACGACGCCCTCGCCGATATCCGCGCCGATCAATTCACCGAGCGCCTCGGCGATCGCCACGCTGCGATGTCTGCCTCCGGTGCAGCCGACTGCCACCGTCATGTATCGCTTCCCCTCTTGGCGGTACCCGCTCGTCGTCAGGTCGACCAGGTGATGCGCGGTACGCAGATAGTCGTCCGCGCCGGTGCGGGACAATACGTACTCGCTGACCACCGACTCCTGACCGGTATGTTCCCGAAGTTCCGGAATCCAATGCGGATTCGGTAGAAAACGCACATCCAACACCATGTCGGCGTCCAAGGGAACTCCGTGTTTGAAACCGAATGATTGGATGGTCAGCTGCAGCGCGGCAGGTGCGCCGCCGCCGTACGCCTCCTCCAATTTCCGGTGCAGCTGATGGATGGACAGTTCGGTGGTATCGATGACCAGATCGGCCGCCTTGCGCACGGCGGACAGGCGCACCCGTTCGGCGGCGATGCCGGCGACCAGCGTGCCGTCGGCGCTCTCGCTCTGCAGCGGATGCCTGCGCCGGGCGAAACCGTAGCGTTTCACCAGTACGTCGTCGGACGCCTCCAGGAACAGGACGCGCGTCGAGACGCCCTGTGCGCGCAACTGTTCGGTGACCACCGAGAAATCACCGGTGAAGAAGCGGCTGCGCACATCCATCACCAGCGCGAGCCGCCGGATCGGCGGTTCGGTGGCGGCGCCGAGTTCGATCAGCCTGCCGATCAGCTCCGGTGGCAGATTGTCGGTGACGTACCAGCCGAGATCCTCCAGCACCCTGGCCGCCGTGCCGCGACCCGCACCGGAGAGCCCGGTCACGATCACCACTTCGACCTGCGAGTTCAGTCCACCTCCCGGGGTGGTCGGGCGCGGACTTCCCGCACTTTTGTTCGATTCGACGCGTGTCATGTCCTACCGGATCCGTGTCTGAGGTGCCTCTCGATCATCCCGCACCGGTTCCGGTATCGGGCGCAGACACACAACGTACGCGAAACCGAAACCTCAGGTGCGCCGATAGGCGAAGCCACTGCCGAATTGCTTCGCCTCATTCACCGTGTAGCGCGGCGAGCACGGCCTTCGCCGTTGCCACGCCGATGCCGGGCACCTCGATGATCTGCTCCACCGTCGCCTCCTTCAGCTTCGCGACCGAACCGAAATGCGTGACGAGCGCGGTCCGGCGGGTCGCGCCGAGGCCGGGCACCGAATCCAGTGCGGACGCGGTCATCCGGCGCGATCGTTTGCTGCGGTGGAAGGTGATGGCGAAACGATGCGCCTCGTCGCGCACCCGCTGCAACAGGAAAAGCGCCTCGCTGTTGCGCGGCATGATCACCGGATCGCTTTCGCCCGGCACCCACACCTCTTCGAGTCGCTTCGCCAGGCCGATCACGGCGACATCGGTGATGCCGAGTTCGTCGAGCACCTCCGCGGCGGCGGCGACCTGCGGGGCGCCGCCGTCCACCACATACAGATTCGGCGGGTAGGCGAATTTACGCGGCCGCCCGGTGCGCGGATCGATACCGGGGCGCGAGGTGAGTTCCGCGGTGTCAGCACCGGATTCGATGGTGTCGCCCGCGGATTCGGCGAGTTCGGCGGCCTCCAGCGCGTCGCGGTCGCGGCGCAGCCGCAGGAATCGGCGGCGGGTCACCTCCGCGATGCTCGCGACATCGTCGGAGCGGCCGTCGCCCGCGGCCTCCTTGATGGCGTAGTGCCGGTATTCGGACTTGCGCGGCAACCCGTCCTCGAACACCACCAGCGAGGCGACCACATCGGTGCCCTGCACGTGGCTGATATCGACGCATTCGATGCGCAGCGGCGCGCTGTCCAGCTCCAGCGCGTCCTGAATGTCTTGCAGCGCGGCCGATCTGGAGGTGAGGTCGCCCGCCCGCTTGAGTTTGTGCTGCGCCAGCGCCTCCAGCGCGTTGCGCTGCACGGTTTCGGCGAGCGCCTTCTTGTCCCCGCGCTGCGGCACCCGCAGCTGCACCGCCGAACCGCGCAACGCCGAAAGCCACTGCTGGACCTGTTCGGCGTCGGCGGGCAGCTCCGGCACCAGCACCTCGCGCGGAACGACGGTCGCGGGCTGCTCATCGGCGCTCTGTACGGCCACCGCGACCTGTTCGCCGTAGAACTGGGTGAGGAACTGTTCGACCAGCGCGGGCAGTTCGCCACCCGCCTCCGGATCGTCGACGGCGTCACCGGATTTGTCCACCACCCAGCCGCGCTGCCCGCGCACCCGGCCGTCGCGGACGTGGAAGATCTGCACCGCCACCTCCAATTCGTCGGTGGCGAAGGCGATTACGTCGGCATCGGTGCCGGTGCCGAGCACGACGGCCTGCTTCTCCAGCGCCCGGCGCAGCGCCTGCACATCGTCGCGCAGCCGGGCCGCGGTCTCGAAATCGAGATCGTCGGCGGCTTCGTGCATGCGCCGCTCCAGCTCACGCACCATGCGATCGGTGCGCCCGGCCAGGAAGTCGCAGAAATCCTCGACGATGCGGCGATGCTCCTCGGCGGACACCCGGCCGATGCACGGCGCCGAACACTTATCGATATAGCCGAGCAGGCACGGCCGCCCGATCTGGCTGTGCCGCTTGAAGACTCCGTTGGAACAGGTGCGCGCCGGGAAGACGCGCAGCAGCAGATCGAGGGTTTCCCTGATCGCCCAGGCATGCGCGTACGGGCCGAAGTATCGCACGCCCTTCTTGCGCGCCCCGCGATAGACGAACAGCCGCGGATACTCCTCGTTCAGGGTGACCGCGAGCACCGGATACGACTTGTCGTCGCGATACCGGACGTTGAACCGGGGATCGAACTCCTTGATCCAGTTGTATTCCAGCTGCAGCGCCTCCACCTCGGTGGAGACGACGGTCCATTCGACGCTGGCCGCGGTGGTCACCATCTGCCTGGTGCGCGGATGCAACCCGGCCACATCGGCGAAATACGAGTTCAGCCTGCTGCGCAGGCTCTTCGCCTTACCGACGTAGATGACCTGCCGATGCGCGTCGCGGAACTTGTACACGCCGGGTTCGACCGGAATCGTGCCCGGCTTGGGCCGGTACGTCGCTGGATCTGCCACCCGTCCAGACTAGTGCGGCGGTCCGACAAGCCTTCCGGCTCAGCCGGTTCGGCCGGTGAGTCCGTGCGCGCGCAGCGCCCGCAGCAGGCCGTCGGGTCGCTCAGCGGTCGGCAGCGGGTCGACGAGCGCGAAGGCGCAGCCGAGCGCGGTCGCGCCGCCGTCGGCCTCGGCGCTGTCGCCGACCATGAGGGCGGCCTCCGGATCGACGGCGAGCTTGTCGAGGGCGGCGCGGAAGATGCGCGGATCCGGTTTCACCGCACCGAGTTCGAACGAGAGCGCGAACATCCGCACCAGCGAATCCCAGCCGCGGGCCGCGAAGGCCGGTCGGATGTCGAATGCGATATTGCTCACGATGCCGACCGGAATGTCCTGCGCCGCAAGCAGTTCCAAGGTCTCGCCGAGATCCGGATACGGCTTCCAGGAATTCGGATCGATGGAGCGCCGATAGAGCCGCTCCGCCTGCTCCAGCGAAGGAACACCGGACTTACGCAACACCTGTATATAGGCATGCCGGTGCAGTTCCGGATCGAGATCCCGGTTCTCCCAGGCATATTGGCCGCGCTCGTCGAATTCGACCAGTTGGCCGACCGGCGTGGTCATCCGGCGCATCAGCTCGGCCTTCTCGTGCAGATCGAAGGCGCGGCCGTCGGCCGCCGTCATATCCACGTCCCAGGATTCGTCCTCCTCCAATCGGAATACCGTGCCGGAGAAGTCGAATAGCACCGCCTCGATCGTCACGCGGCCAGCGTACCGAAAGTCATCGTTTCATAGGCTGTTTGCCAGTAGGGCGTACTCTGCGGGCACCTTGGTGCGCACCTCGCCGTCGTCATCGCTGTTGATCAGCACCACATACCGCTTGTAGGCGACGTAGCAGCGCGTCTTCCAATCGTTGGCGTTCGCGCTCAACGTCAGGCACTTCGTGCCGGGCGCGTTCTGCGGAGTCGCGGACGGTTGGTAGTCGGTGAGCTGCGCGGCCAGCCCGGAAACCAGTTGCTGGCCCGCCTGTTCGTCGCGCACCCTGATGATGGTCCCGTTGTCGACGAGGCCGATCGCGTCAACGCCGGTATCGCTCTCCAGTTTGCGGCGGGCCGCCTGATCGGGCGCGACGAAGGTGAGCCAGCTCGGCCCGTATACGGCGAAGCGGGTCAGGTCCGGCTCGCGGTCGCGGCGCTTGTCCACCACCAGCCGCGCGAGCAGATTATCCGGATCCTGCTTCAGCTGTTTGATCTTGTCGATCGGCGTCGGCTGGAATTTGCTCAACGTCGCGGTCTCCGCGTCCAGCGCCTTGCGCACCCAATCGGTGAGGTCGTTCTCCACCGCCGT
This sequence comes from Nocardia sp. JCM 34519.1, assembly GCF_020361265.1. NCBI lineage: Bacteria > Bacillati > Actinomycetota > Actinomycetes > Mycobacteriales > Nocardiaceae > Nocardia > Nocardia sp. JCM 34519.1. Next base: position 266,233 of record NZ_JAIRBR010000005.1, on the reverse strand, counting down.
CGGCCGCGCGATAAAGCCGACCAGCACGAATTGCTTGTAGGCCATGAAGAATCCGACATTCGGCACGCCCGGCCGGTAGTGGATGTAGGCGTCCGGGTATTGGGTGAGGCTGAGCCTGCGGTTCTGGCCGGAGGCGACATCGAAGTCGGCCTCGTTCACCTCGCGGGCGGCCACCTTGGCGACGGATTCGTCCGGGAAGCGCAGCACCCGGATGGTGAGCGCGGTGGCATCCGGGCCCGGCACATCCTTGCCGGGCGGATCGGGTTTGTCCGCACCGCTCACCGCGTAACCGACCACCATGCCGCGATTGCGCAGCACCGGCTCCGCCGAATTCGACAGCGCACCCGTGGCGACCGCGTCCTTCGGGTCGATCAGCACACTGCTGCCGCGGCCGACCACCAGCGACGGATCGATGGCCACCGACGGCGCGACCGCCTCGGACATCCGCATGCCCTCCAGCAGCGCGCTCTTATCGCCACCATCCTGTTTGTAGTGGTAGCGATCGACCGCGAAACTGCCGACATCGAATTTCCGCACATCCACCTCGGCCGCCCTCGGCGTCCCCCTGACGCCTCCGCATCCAGTCAGCAAACCAACCAGTAGCGCGGCAACCAGCGATGCTCGCGAAGCCCGTCGCATCAACCCCCGCCCCTCCTCTCGAGCAGCTACCCTCACGGTACAATCCCCGCGCCGGTCCGTCGAGAAGGACTACGCGCGAGGGTTTTTGACGGTTCGGCCACAGTATGCGGCAACCGGAATAATCGCTCGGAGTGTCGCGGAGCCGGGCTAAAGTCGGCGTCCATGAGAAGGACACGAATACCCTGGATCGGCGCCGCGGCGGTGCTATTGCTCACGGCGGGAACGGTGACCGGCTGTTCATCCGATCAGGCCAAGGCGGATTCCTGCGCCGTGGTGTCCAACGGAACGCCGGTGGCCGCCGCCTCGGCCGGCGCGGGCCCGACGAAGGATTTGAGCACCAACCCGGAGATCGCCACCGGCTACCGCTCCGGCATGACCGCGGTGCGCACCAAGACCTATGCGGTATCCACCGCGAACCCGGTGTCCACCAAGGCCGCCTGCGAGGTGCTGAGCAACGGCGGTACCGCGGCGGACGCGCTGGTCGCCGCGCAGATGGTGCTGGGGTTGGTGGAACCGCAGGCCTCCGGGATCGGCGGCGGTTCGTTCATGCTCTACTACGACGCGAATACCAAGAACATCGACGCGTACGACGGCCGCGAGGTCGCACCGGCCGCCGCCACCGAGAACTATCTGCGTTGGGTCAGCGACGCCGACCAAACCGTGCCGAAGCCGAATGCCCGGGCCAGCGGCCGATCCATCGGCATCCCCGGCGTGCTGCGCATGCTGGAACTCGCACACCGCGATCACGGCAAGACGGCCTGGAAGGATCTGTTCGATCCGGCCATCAAGCTGGCCGACGGCGGATTCCCGATCAGCCCGCGGATGGCGAGCCAAATCGCCGACTCGGCAAAGGATCTCGCGGTCGACGACAATGCCAAGGCCTACTTCCTGAACCCGGACGGCACCGCCAAGAAGGCGGGCACCGTGCTCACCAATCCGGCCATGGCGAAGACGCTCGGCGCCATCGCCACCGACGGCGCCGACGCCTTCTATACCGGGGCGATCGCGAAGGATGTCGTCGCGGCGGCCACCACCGCCTCCGGCGGGCGCACGCCGAGCGTCATGACCACCGACGATCTGGCGAAGTACCAGGCCAAGAAGCGCACCGCGGTGTGCAGCACCTACCGGACGCATCAGATCTGCGGCATGCCCGGTCCGTCCTCCGGCGGCATCACCGTCGCCGCGACACTCGGCATACTGGAGAATTTCGATCTGTCCGCGCTGAAGCCGGACAATATCGACCGCAACGGCGGTAAGCCGAAAGCCGATGCGGTGCACCTGATCTCGGAGGCCGAGCGGCTCGCCTACGCCGACCGGGACAAGTACATCGCCGACCCGGATTTCATCCCGCTACCCGGTGACGTGCAGCAGACCCTGCTCAACAAGGACTATCTGAAGAAGCGCGCCGCGCTGATCGACCGCAACCACAGCATGGGCACCGCCCAGCCCGGCGACTTCGGCCCGGTCCCGCTCGGCACCGGCCCGCAGCCGCCGGAGCACGGCACCAGCCACATCTCGGTCGTCGACAAATACGGCAACGCGGCGAGCATGACCACCACCGTCGAATCGGCCTTCGGGTCCTTCCACATCGTCGACGGCTTCGTGCTCAACAACCAGCTCACCGACTTCAACGCCAGCCCGGTCGCCGCCGACGGCACACCGGTCGCGAACCGCGTGCAGCCCGGTAAACGCCCGCGCAGCTCGATGAGCCCCACACTGGTCTTCGACAGCGCCCCCGACGGCTCCCGCGGCCAACTGGTCGATGTGCTCGGCTCGCCCGGCGGCGCGGTGATCATCCAGTTCGTCGTCAAAACCCTTGTCGGCCTGCTTGATTGGGGCCTGGATCCGCAACAGTCGGTCTCCCAGGTCGCCTTCGGTGCGGCGAACACCCCGGTCACCGGTATCGGCGGTGAGCATCCGGCCATCAACGCCACCGACAAGGGCGATCACGATCCGCTGGTGCTGCGCCTTCGTGAACTGGGGCACCAGGTTTCGGTCGATGAGCAGTCGAGCGGCTTGAGCGCCCTACAACGCGATGGCGACGGCTGGATCGGCGGCGCCGACCCCCGCCGCGAGGGCATCGTCCTCGGCGACGTGCGATAGGTCCGGTTCCGGCCGCCGACTACTCGGCGGCCGGATCCGCTTCCGCAGCAGTATATTTCGCGCCCAACTCGCGCAACCGATCCATCGCCCGCGCCGCATGCTCCTTGTCGTTGGAGCGGATCGCCAACATCGGCACGTAATCGTCGTTCACCAGTTCCAGGCGGGCCCATGATTTGCCGTCCGGGAACGAGACGCCGCGGATATGCTCCCACGCGAATTCGTTGTCGCCGAGCACATTCCGCACCGAGACACCGCGCGCGCCGACCCGTAGGCGCGGCCGGGTCAACATCAGGATCGCCCCGCCGAGCAGCAACCCGATGCCGATGATCGCGATCTGGTCGGCCACCCGGAAATTCACGCCGGTGGACGAGGTGCGCATCCAGATGCCGCCGACGATGAATGCGGCGGCCACCACGACCGCGCACACCCACGCGGTGCGCACGGCGCGGCGCGGCCGCACCTCCAGTTCCCATTCGGTTTGGGGCGCACCGGTTTTCGTTTCGGCCCTCCCGCGAACATCCGGCATGGCGATACGCACCTCTCAGACGGACTGCCGCAGGGCGCGCAGGGTCAGCGCGGCGTCCAAGGCCGCCGCACACGCCTGTTCACCCTTGTCCTCGACGGAATCCGGGAATCCGGCCCGGTCCAGGGCTTCCTGTTCATTGTTCGTGGTGAGCACGCCGTTGGTCACCGGCGTTGCCGCATCGAGCGAAACCCGGGTGAGCCCGGCCGTCACCGCATCGCACACGTACTCGAAATGCGGTGTGCCGCCGCGGATCACCACACCGAGCGCGACGACCGCGTCGTGGCCGCGCGCCAATTCCTGTGCGACGACGGGCAGTTCCATCGCGCCGGCGCAGCGCACCACGGTGATGTTCGCGACGCCCGCGGCCTTGGCCACCCGCTCGGCGTTCGCCACCAGGTTGTCGCAGATCCGGGTGTGCCAGCGCGACGCGACGATGCCGAGCCGCAGATCCTTGGCGTCCGCGAGCGCGAAGGACGGTACGCCCGTACCACTCATCGATGGATTCCTTTCGAGGATGGGTTCACTGCGCCGTCTCGCCGAGGTCGAGTTCGTCGAGCCCGACCAGGTCGTGGCCCATCCGATCCCGCTTGGTGCGCAGGTAACGTAGGTTTTCGGCGTTGGCGCGCAACGGCATCGGCACCCGCTCGGTGATCCGCAGCCCGTACCCGTCCAGCCCGACCCGCTTGGCCGGGTTGTTGGTGAGCAACCGCATCGAGCGAATTCCCAGGTCCACCAGGATCTGCGCGCCGGTGCCGTAGTCGCGGGCGTCGGCGGGCAGGCCGAGTTGCAGGTTCGCGTCGACGGTGTCGTGCCCGTTGTCCTGCAACTGGTAGGCCTGCAACTTGTGCATCAGGCCGATGCCGCGCCCCTCGTGCCCGCGCATGTACAGCACGACACCGCGGCCCTCCTGCGCGACCATCTCGAGCGCGGCATCGAGTTGCGGACCGCAATCGCAGCGCAGCGAACCGAATACGTCACCGGTCAGGCATTCCGAATGCACCCGCACCAGCACGCCCTCACCGTCGCCGAGGTCGCCGCGCACCAGCGCCACATGTTCGACATCGTCGTAGATGCTCTGGTAGCCGACCGCGGTGAATTCGCCGTGCGCAGTTGGGATTCTGGCCTCGGCCACCCGCAGCACCTGCTGCTCGTGCTTGCGCCGCCAGGCGATCATGTCGGCGATGGAGATCAGCGCGAGATCGTGTTCGTCGGCGAAGACCCGCAACTCCTCGGTGCGGGCCATATGGCCCTCGTCCTTCTGGCTGACGATCTCGCAGATCACACCGGCCGGACTCAACCCGGCCATCCTGGCCAGGTCGACGGCGGCCTCGGTGTGGCCGGGGCGGCGCAGCACGCCACCCTCCTTGGCGCGCAACGGAACCACGTGCCCGGGCCGGGTGAAATCGTCGGCCTTCGCATCCGGATCGGCGAGCAGCCGCATGGTGACGGCGCGATCGGCACCCGAGATACCGGTGCTGACGCCCTCGCGCGCGTCGACCGTCACCGTGTAGGCGGTGCCGTGCTTGTCCTGGTTCACCCCGTACATCGGCGGCAGGCCGAGACGGTCGCAGGCATCGCCGGTGAGCGGCACACAGATGTAACCGGAGGTGTAGCGGATCATGAAGGCCACCAGTTCGGGTGTTGCCTTCTCGGCCGCGAAGATGAGGTCACCCTCGTTCTCGCGGTCCTCGTCGTCGACGACGACGACCGCCTTACCGGCGGCGATATCGGCGACTGCGCGCTCGATGGTGTCGAACCTGGTCACGTCTGTTGTGCTCCATCTCGAAAAGGTGCCCCACTTACAGTAGTCGACCCCATCCGGGGCCGACTTCGCGCCGCGTCCCACGAGCGACGGATCAAGCACCACGCTGCTGGAGCCGCTCCACATACTTGGCGATGACGTCCGCCTCGAGATTGACGGTGGTGCCGACGGTGGCGAAGCCGAGGGTGGTGAGCGCGAGGGTGGTCGGGATGAGCGAGACCTCGAACCAGTCGCGCGCACCCGGTTCGGCCGCCTCGCTGACGCCGAGTCCGGAGACGGTGAGCGAGACGCCGTCGACGGTGATCGATCCCTTCTCCACCACATAGCGGGCGATCGAGTCGGGCAGCGAGATGCGCACGACATCCCAGTTCTCCGACGGCTTGCGGGACAGCACGGTGCCGGTGCCGTCGACGTGGCCCTGCACGAGATGACCGCCGAGGCGGCTGTTCAGCGCGGCGGCGCGTTCCAGGTTCACCTTCGCGCCGGTGTCCAGTTTGCCGATGCCGGAGCGGTTCAGCGTTTCGGCCATCACGTCCACGGTGAAGCAATCGCCGTTCACCACCTCGACAACGGTGAGGCAGACGCCGTTGACGGCGATCGAATCACCGTGTCCCGCATCGGAAGTCACCAGCGGACCGCGGATGGTCAATCGAGCGGCATCGACCAACTGTTCGGTGCCGACGATCTCGCCGAGTTCCTCGACGATGCCTGTGAACATGCCATGACTCCCTGTCGCGTATTCGGTACCGGATGCGGAACACGCCGCGCACCGGGCGCTATTCCCACCGGTCGGTGTCCCCCTCAGCGTAACGACGGCGGCGGACGGCGGACGCCGGGTGGTCGGGTGGGCCGAATCGGACCGCCGGGCCGGAAAGTTTGCCCGCCGGCAAACATCCATGACCGTTGCGAGGGGAGTTATGCACGAGCGTGCTGAATTTTCACCGTTTACCAATCGGTGATAGTCGTTCCATTGCGCTTTCGATACCACGGGAATGAATTTCGGCGGCGTTCATCTGCGGCGCGTAGTCTTTGTTCCCGGTGCGTACCCGAAAGAAACACGCTTATACCGTTTGCTTGCGCGACAGCCGGAATGGAAGCAAAATTGTTATGCAGCTGATTCCTGACGTTAAACTTCCCGCCGAGCAGTTCGAAGTGAACGGTTCGACCATGGGGCCGCCGTCCGGCCTGCGTAGTTCGACCAGGAAGTCCACCACTCGAGGAAGTAAGCACAGCACTGTGGGTCAATCAAAGTTCGACACAATTGGGGGTTCGGCGTGACCACACTTCTCGATTCGACGCTCGAAGTTCGCTGCGTGCAGTATCGCCGCGAATTTCATATGCCCGCATCGATCGACCCGACGTCGCGCCGGATTCTCCTCCGGATCGGCACCCATTACGGTGCCATCACGATGCCGGCGGATCTCGGTGAACGCGTCCAACGAAAACTGGAACTGGACGGTATCGCCGGATCCGTTGTGCATCACCCGAGGGCCCGGCGCTGGACCTTCATCACCGGACCGGCCCGGCCGGAAACCCTGACCGCGGCCGTATCCGCAGAATTGTTCCGGCTGTACGCAACCGTCGCCTGCACGGGCAGCCAGGTCGTGCTCCCCTCCCCCGATGACGAGCGCACCGGCTATCGCACCTGGATTCAACCGCCGGAAACCGTGGTCACCCTACCCCCGCTGACCGCGGTGATAGAGGCCACCCGGGCCCTCGGCAGCACCACCGCGCGGGTGTCCTAGCGACCTCCGCCATATACGGCAACCGAAGCGCCGCAACATAATTCGATGCCGACGCGATGAACCGGCGCAAACGCAACGCACCGGCCCTGATCACCTATCGGCGCAAGACGATTCAGTGCACGCGCGCCGCGGCCGCCTGCGCCCGCAGTGCCCGCACCGCCGCACCGGGATCGGCCGCGCTGTACACCGCCGACCCCGCGACGAAGCAGTCCACACCGGCCTCCGCCGCCTGCTCGATGGTGTCGGCGTTGATCCCGCCATCGATCTCCACCAGCAGTCGCAGCTCACCGGCGTCGACCAGCCTGCGCACCGTGCGCGCCTTGTCCAGCACGTGCGGAATGAACGACTGCCCACCGAAACCCGGTTCGACGCTCATCACCAGCAGCGTGTCGAATTCGCGCAGGATCTCCAGATACGGCTCGATCGGCGTATTCGGCTTCACCGACAGTCCCGCCTTCGCACCCGCCGCACGGATATCGCGGGCCACCGCGACCGGATCGTCGGTGGCCTCCGCGTGGAAGGTCACATTGTGCGCGCCCGCCTCGGCATACGGCGGCGCCCAGCGGCCCGGGTCATCGATCATCAGGTGGCAGTCCAGCGGAATGTCCGTGGCCTTCAACAGGCTTTGCACCACCGGGAGTCCGAGCGTCAGGTTCGGGACGAAGTGCGCGTCCATCACGTCGACGTGCAACCACTCGGAGCCGGCGACGGCCGCCGCCTCGTCCGCGAGGCGCGCGAAATCGGCGGAGAGTATGGACGGGGCGATCATCGGCGCGGCCGGGCGCGTGAAACTCGGGTTGGACACAACGCGGCAGTCTATCGGTAGCGTGGGTTGCCGAGGCCGAGAGTGGGTAGCCTGCATAGAGTGATCAACATATCGGCGGAACAGGGGCTTTACAGCACCCCGGTGGAGATCAGGGTCGCAGCGGCGGTACCTCAGCTGCCCATCGTGCGCGGACTTGCCGAAACCCTGGTCTTACTCAGCGATTTCACGCTGGACGAGGTCGCCGACATCAGGCTGGCGGTGGATGAGGTCTGCTCGACGCTCATCGCTGTCGCCCTACCGGGCAGTTTCCTACAGTGCCGGTTCACCATCGGCGAGAAAGAATTGCTGGTGCGGGTGGACGGAGTCGCCGCCACCGAGGGGCTACCCGACGAGCACAGTTTCGGCTGGCATGTGCTGCGCACGCTCACCGATCAGGTGGCGGCGGCACAGGAACCGTTCGACGCCACGGCATCCGGATACCCGACGACCGTTGAATTCCGGCGGGTCCGGGGGAAAGCGTAGTGGCGGACACCCAGCAGAACGACGACAGCGTGTACGACTCCGAACAGGAAGAGGACGGCACCGAGACCGACGAGACCGTCGAGGAGGCCGAAACCCTCGAAGCGGCAAGCGCGGTGCCCGGTTACGACGATGTCGGCGTGCTCTTCGGCCGGATGGCCGCGGCCGAAGACGGCTCGGCCGAGCGGGCCACCATCCGTGACGAACTGATCAGTCGGTGCATACCGCTGGCCGATCACATCGCGCGCAAGTTCAGCGGGCGCGGCGAACCGTTCGACGACCTCACCCAGGTGGCCCGGGTCGGTCTCGTGCACGCGGTGGATCGCTTCGATGTCGAACGCGGCTCGAATTTCCTCTCTTTCGCGGTGCCCACCATCATGGGCGAGGTCCGCAGGTACTTCCGGGACAACACCTGGGCCATGCGGGTCCCGCGCCGGGTGAAGGAAACCCACCTGCGCATCGGCGCCGCCATCGACGCGCTGTCGCAGACCCTCGGCCGCTCGCCGACCGCGAAGGAGATCGCCGCCGAACTCGGTGTCGACCCGGACGAGGTGATGCAGGCGGTGATCGCCGGCAACGCCTACCAGCCGAGTTCGATCGACGCGGCATCGGCGGGCCGCGACACCGAGGCCTCCCTGCTGGACACCCTCGGCGAGGAGGAATCCCAATTCGACCGGGTGGAGGAGTATGTCGCGATCCGTCCGCTGCTGGCCGGACTGCCCGAACGGGAACGCCGCATCCTCACCATGCGCTTCTTCGAATCCATGACGCAGACCCAGATCGCACAGCAGATGGGCATCTCGCAGATGCACGTCTCCCGCATCCTGTCGAAAACCCTTGCACGCCTGCGGGAACAGTCCCGCAGGGAGTGAGGGCCGCTACTGCGGTTTACGCAGCGCCGCCAGGAACATCGCGTCGGTGCCGTGCCGGTGCGGCCACAGCTGCGCGGCCGGTCCGTCGCCGAGATCCGGAACACCGGGCAGATATTCGCGGGTGTCGAGCTGTTCGGCGCCGGTGCGGCGGACCGCATCGGCCACCACCGAAACGGTTTCCGATAGATGCGGCGAACAGGTCGAGTACAGGACGACGCCGCCGGGCCGCAGCAGATCCCATGCGGCGGAAAGCAATTCGCGCTGCAACCGGACCAGCTCGGCGACATCGGCCGGGGTGCGCCGCCAGCGGGCCTCCGGCCTGCGGCGCAGCGCACCCAAACCGGTGCACGGCGCGTCCACCAGGACGCGGTCGTAGCCGGGGGTGAGCCCGCTGTCGCGGCCGTCGGCCACATGCACCGTGACGGGTAGGTCGGCGGCGGCCCGGCGAACCAATTCCGCGCGATGCTCCGCGGGTTCGACCGCGTCGATACGGAATCCGTCGATCGCGGCGAGCGCGCCGAGCAGCGCCGCCTTACCGCCGGGTCCGGCGCACAGATCCAGCCAGCGACCGTTGTCCGGCCCGAGCAGCGGGGCGCGGGTCAGCGCGAGCGCCACCAGCTGGCTGCCCTCGTCCTGTACGGCGGCCATACCCTCGCGGACCGGTTCCAGCTTGCCGGGATCGCCGCCGTCCAGGTACACCGCGTACGGTGACCAGCGGCCCTCCTCGCCGCCGGTCACCAGCGCGAGCTCCTCCGCGGTGATATCGCCCGGCCGGGCCACCAAATGCACTGCCGGGCGAGCATCGTCGGCCGCGAGTACCTCGCGCAGCTCACCGGCCCGCGCGCCGAGCGCGTCCGCGAAGGCCTGTGCGATCCACGCCGGATGCGCGAATTCGAATGCCAGCCGCCCGACCGGATCGCTCGGCGCGAGCTCATCCACCCATTCCTCGACCGATTTCTCCCCCGCCCTCCGCAGCACCGCGTTCACGAAACCCGCCTTGCCCGAACCGAATTCGGTCCGTGCCAGCGCCACCGAGGTATCCACCGCGGCATGCGCGCCGATCCGGGTGCGCAGCAGCTGATACACACCGAGTCGCAGCACATCCAGCAGCGGACCATCGATCTCCGCGACCGGCCGCCCCGCCCCCGCCGCGATCACCGCGTCGAGCAGACCGAGCGACCGGCACGCCCCATACGCCAATTCGGTGGCCAGCGCCGCATCCCGCCCGGCGATCCGCCGCTCCCGAAGCAGCGCGGGCAATACGAGATTCGCGTACGCGTCCCGCTCCCGCACCGCCCGCAACACATCCCGCGCCGCCAGCCGCACCGGATCCCCCGCCTCCACGCGCCTACCGCGCCCCGTCCGGTCCGTGCCATCGCGCCCCGAATTTCCCCGCACCCCACTGTCTTTCGACCGGTCACCACGACCCACGCCCGACGACCGACCATCACCGGAACGACCGGTTCCACCCGCACCACGCCCGAAACCAGCCTGCGGCGCTCCATCTTTCGACCGTCGACCAGCACCCGAATCAGACGAACCGCCAGCACCGGAACGGCCGGTTCCGCCCGCACCACGCGCCGAGCCCGCCCGCGACTCCTTCGCCCAATTACCACCGCTCGAACCAGGCGACCCACCATTGCCGGCGCGGCCGGATCCACGCACCGAATCCGCCCGCGACGCACCATCCTTCGGCGAACTGCCACCGCTCGAACCACGCGACCCGCCATTGCCGGCGGGGCCGGTTCCGCCCGCGCCGCGCACCGACGCACCGCCTTTCGACCGGTTACCGCTGCTCGACCCCGACGACCGGCCGCCGCCGGAACGCTCGGATCCTCGCTCGCCACGCCCTGAATTCACCTGCGCCACCTCATTGTCCGACTCGACATCCTGTCAAGGCCATGACGACAGTTCGCCGCCGGACCTCCACTCACCACGCGCGGAAACCGCCCGCGCCACACAATCACTCGTCCTGGCGACCCGCCGAGTTCGACTCGACCGATCGCCACTCGAACCTCGCACATCGAACCGCTCGCCACAGCTCTGCGCGGAGCCGCCCGCCGCCGTATCGCTCGGCACGACCTCGCACCGAGCGATCCGCACCGGACTCGGTAGCGCGATCCAATCGACTGCCGGAACCCTTGCTCACCGGGCACCACATCCTCGCTGCCAACTCGCATTGGATTTCCCTGCGCCGCACCGGCATTCGATGCGTCGACACGACACGCCCGCGTCGACACGATCGCCGTTCGACCGACCCACGTTCACCGGACGGCGCAGCCGCCCGTTCGACTCATCTACCGGCCGCTGCCGTTTCACCCGTGCAGCCCGATCAGCGAATCTGGCGTCCCGTTTCCGGCCGCACCGGCGGCTTGTCGCCGAGACATGGTGATGCACAACATTTTTCGATGCTCCCGGCCATCACGCGGGCGGGCGGCGCGCCCCGTCGACCGCGCCGCGCCGAATATTGCTGCCCCACGACTCCACGACGGTCCGTCGGACGCCACCCGCGGCGGAACCGGCGTCGTCGGGCGGACCGCGCCGCAGACGGCCGGGGTCCGGCGGCAATGCGTCATTCGACGACCGCGCCCGGCTGGAGACGGGCGCCGCGCGCCCAGTCCAGTGCGGACATCATCCGCTTACCTTGGGGCTGAACTTGATTCAGTCGGACGGCGGTGGTCGCCGTGCCGATGTATACGCCGGATTTGCGCACCTCGATGACGCGATCCGGCAGCGCCTCGGGCACCATTTCGACCGGGCCGAGCTTCAGGCGGGCGCCGTTGATCTCGGTCCATGCGCCGGGCGCGGGGGTGACCGCGCGGATGCGGCGGCAGATGGCGAGAGCGGGTAGATCCCAGCGGATATGGCCATCTTCCGGATTCACCTTGGGCGCGTAGGAAACTCCCTCGGTGGACTGCGGAATCGCTTGCAGCGAACCATCTTCCACACCGTCGAGGGTGGTTTCCAGCAGCCGGGCGCCGGTTTCGGCGAGCCGGTCGAGCAGGGTGCCCGCGGTATCGGTGACCGCGACCTTCTCGGTCACCACGCCGAAGACCGGCCCGGTGTCCAGGCCCGCCTCGATCTGGAAGGTGGACGCGCCGGTGATCTCGTCGCCCGCGTCGATGGCCGCCTGCACCGGCGCCGCGCCGCGCCAGGCGGGCAGCAGCGAGAAGTGCAGGTTGATCCAGCCGTACCGAGGTATGTCGAGCACCCGCTGCGGCAGCAGCGCACCGTATGCCACCACCGGACAGCAGTCGGGCGCCAATTCGGTGAGCTGGGCCACGAATTCGGGTTCGGCCGGTTTCCGGGGTGTCAGCACCGGGACGCCGTATTCGTCGGCGAGGCGGCCGACCGGTGAGCGCATCACCTTGCGCCCGCGCCCGGCCACCGCATCGGGCCTGGTGACCACGGCGATCACCTGGTGACGCTCGGATTCGAGCAGCCTGCGCAGCGACGGCACCGCCGGTTCTGGCGTACCCGCGAAGACGACGCGCATCAGCGGCCCCGTCCGAACGGGCCCTGCGCGGCGCCGATCGCACGCGAACCGCGGACGGTGATACCCGCGCCGAACCAGTCGGATTCGCGGATGGTGCGCATCGCGGCCTTGCGGTCCGCGGGATCGAGCCGATCGATGAACAGCACACCGTCCAGGTGATCGGTTTCGTGCTGTACGCAGCGCGCGAGCAGCCCCTCGGCGTCGAATTCGACCGGCGCACCGTGCATATCGACCCCGGCCACCCGGACCCGTAACGCCCGTCTGGTGTCGTAGCGCACGCCGGGTATCGACAGACAGCCCTCGGGCCCGATCTGCTCCTCGGCGCCCACCACCTCGTAGCGCGGGTTCACCAGATGCCCCTGCGCGTCGCCGGTGTCGTAGACGAAGACGCGCAGGCCGATCCCGATCTGCGGTGCGGCCATCCCGACCCCGCCGTCGTCGTACATCGTGTCGAGTAGGTCCGTGACCAGCTGACGCAGCTCGCGATCGAACTCGGTGACCTCCGCGGCGCGGGCACGCAGAATGGGATCGCCGAACAGGCGTACGGGCTGAATGGTCACGGTTTGCTCCCGGAAGCGGTCGAACACGGTCGTCTCATTCTAGTGAGATGCCCGGTTACCTCGGATCACACCAATCGGCGGGCCGGAAGCTGGTAGAAATCCAATGCGGTCCGGGCGGGGTGCAGAACTTCCCCCGCCCGGCCGTCTGGTTCGCCGTCAGGAGTGTCCGGCGATGATCACCTGCGGGATCCCGGTGCCGAGCGCGACCGGTTTACATACCGGCGCCGACGCGTGCTCCGGGTCGAGCAGCTGCAGCAACAATTGCTGGACAAACGGGTCGTAGACCATGTTGAAGTGCCCGGTCTGATCCTCGGGGCACAGGTCCTGCAGCGCGATATTGCGCGCGCCCGGCCCGCGCAGCGCGATATTGCCGAACGGCTGGATCATCTCGTCGACCTTGCTGCCGACGGTGACGTATCGCACGCCGGGCACGGTGTCGCCGCCGCGGTTCAGCTCGACCATCACCGGCGAGCCCTGCGCCTGCTCCACCGCGGCGGTCGAGGTCAGCTTCTCGAATACCTCGAGCCCGCCGGGGACCGCCTGCACCACCGGCACCAAGTCGTACATCACGCCGCCGTAGGTCGGCGAGGCGAGGCCGATCCACTGATCCACCTTGGGCGCGCCACCCATCTTGTTGATGTACATCCGAGTCACGTTGGCGCCCTGGGAAAATCCGACCATGTCGACCTTTTCCGCATGGGTGGCCGCGAGCACCTGATCCACGAAAGCGCTGAGCTGCTGCGCGCCCAACGACATGTGTTCCGTACCATAGGTTTTCGGATTCCCCTCGGCACCGCCGTAATTGAGGGCGAAAACACAGAAGCCAGCGGCGGTGAGCTGCGGCGCGATACCGGACCAATCGGAGTAGACGGTCGAATCGGTACCGTGCGCGAGCACCACCGGACGGGGGTGCTCGCGGGTCGGCTTGCAGTCGAAATCGTTGGTGCCCGCGGGCACGGCCTGCGGATGCGCCTTGATGTAGACGGCGGCGGCCAGGTGGTCGCCCTGCGGCGGCGCGGCCTCGGTGGGGATCATCGGCGGCCGGTACCCGGCCGGATCCGCACTACCGGTCGCCGCGCCGGAGCCGATGACGGCTCCGGCCAGCGCGCACGCCAACACCGCTCTTCGGAACTGTGAGACGCTCCAATTCCGGGCGCCACCCATTTGTCGCATGTCACCAATGATCTACCGCGGCGGTGCGAAACGCGTACTCGGGTCGGCGTTTTCAAACGCCCTCAATTTTCGGGGGTGTCGTCCTCGGCGAGAATTCGGTAGAGCGAGCGCCGCGCCTCGGTGAGCACCTCGGCCGCCTTCTCCGCCTGCTCGGGGGTGCCCGCCGCCGCGACCTGCGCGACCGCGCCCATCAGCTGGCCGATCAATCCGCGCAGGTCGATGGCCTGCGCGCCGACGTCCTGGGTGACATCGGCCCACGGATCGCCCAATTCTTCCCGGTGCGCCTCGACGTATTCGGTTCCGGCGTCGGTCAATTGGGCGGTCTTGCGACCCGCCACCTTCTCGATGAGCACCAGCCCCTCGTCCTCGAGTTGCGCCAGGGCGGGGTAGATCGATCCGGGGCTCGGCCGCCAGATGTCCTCGCTGCGCTCGCGAATCTGCTGGATGAGCTCGTAGCCGTGCATCGGGCGCTCGGCGAGCAGCAGCAGGACCGCCGCCCGCACGTCGCCGCGCCGGCCCCGCCCGCCGCGACCACGGCCGCGACCGAAGTGCGGACCGAAGCCGGGTCCGAATCCTGGACCGAAGCCCGGACCGAATTCGGGGCCGAAGCCGCGGCGTCCGTGCCGATGCCGGGCGATCCGTTCCCATTCCTCATGTCCCGGGCCACGACGCCGTCCGCGGCGTCCGAAATCCGGGTATTCCTTGTTCTCCATAAAAGCCTCCTTGGGCCCTCGTGTTCGTATCATGCTATCGACGATATATCGACAATAGATCGAACACAAGGGCCTGGCGGAGAATTTCGCTACGGCGCAGGTCAGGAACCCGTCGGCACCCAGTTCCCGTGGAATCCGGCGGGGACGCGGTGCGGCAGATGGATGCTCGCGACCGTCTCCAGCGTCGCGGCATCGAGAATGGCTAGATCGCTGCGATCGGTCGTCGCGTCGTATACGTAGCCCATGAGCACGCCGTCGTCCTCCGCGGCGTCGGGCGCGGAAGGCTGGAAGACGAACTCCCCCAATTGCTTTCCTTCTCCGAACGATTTCACCGCGGTGCCGCCGCGCAGATCGTGCTTGAGCAGTACGGAATCGGGTGCGACCCCCTCGGTCACGCCGATGGAGTACCCGTAGCGGTGTCGCATGCCCACCAGACGCTCATCGATCCGCGGGAATTCCTGCGGCCGATCGTCCAGCCGAGTCTGGCGCACCTTGCCGTCGGCGAGATCGACGATCCAGCGATCCAGTGACGGCGCACCGTCGTTCGGGCCGAGGCGATCCACGTCGAACATCTTCGGATAGCGCACCACGTCCAGTACGACCGTCTCACCGTCGTCGTAGGCGTTCATCGGATGGAAGACGAAACAGGGGTCGACATCGAACCAGCGCACATCGGCATTGCCGCCCGCGCGCGGCATAACACCCACGCGCGCAGGGTATTTCGGGTTCCAGCCGAAGGGCACCCGACGATCGCGCGGAACCGTGACCTCCGCCGACCCGGGTGGATTCGGCAACTTCACCCGCCCGATCAGCGCCGACAGCAGCAACCTGGCCGGTAGGCGAAGGGCGCGTGGCACATTCATCCGTTCGACGATGAGGCCCGTATCGAAGGTGACCGGCAGATCGTAGAAGACGACGTACTTCTCGGTCAGCGAGAAATCGTGCATCATCGGATTACCGGTGACCTCGACGTCGACGGCCCGCCGAGCCCGCCCGTCGGCGCCGATCACCGTGTACTGAACCAGATTCCGGCGCCCGAACGAATAAGAAACCGCATGCAGTTCGCCAGTGCCCGGATCGCGCTTCGGGTGCGCGGTATATCCGCCGGTCAGCGTGCCGTCGAAATCACAGATGCCGAGCGTATTCAGTTCCTCGTCCAGCTCGTAGGGGGCGAATCCCGCCTCGACCAGCGCCAAAGTCTTTCCGGCGTGGCCGATTACGTTGGTGTTCGCACCCACGCCCGAGGTGGTGGTCGGATCGACGACGAAATCCTCGCCCAGCGCCTTCGACGTCACCGGGCCGCGCACGAAGCGATTGCGATACCACTCCGCCTTGCCGTCCCGGATCCGGATGCCGTGGACCATGCCGTCGCCCGCGAACCAGTGGTACAGCGCGGGATCCAGGTCGCCGACGGGATTGGGCCCGTTGCGCAGATAGCGGCCGTCCAGGTAGCCCGGAATCGTTCCGGTGACCTCCAGATCGGTCAACGTGTATTCGTCGCTGATAGGCGCGAACGCGCCCTCCAGATACCGATTGCCCATCACATCCCCAAATTTCATAACGTTGTTATGTCGACTAGGATAACCCTGTTATGAGAGGTCGGCAATGGTGAAACATGCTTCGCGGCAAACGAATACACGGGAACGGCTGCTGGCGGCCGGGCTCCGGCTGCTGGAGGACGCCGGCCCGGAAGCCTTGCAGGCCCGCCGGGTCGCGGCCGAGATCGGCGCGTCGACGATGGCCGTATACACCCACTTCGGCGGGATGACCGGTCTGCTGGAATCGGTTGCCGAGGAAGCGTTCTCGCGCTTCTCGGCGGCTATGGCCGCGGTCCCCCGCAGCGACGATCCGATGGCGGACCTCTTCCGCGTCGGCCGGGCGTATCGCGAATACGCCCTCGCCAACCCGCAGCGCTATCGACTGATGTTCGGACCCGCCGCACCGGGCGCCGTCTATCGCCCCGGCGTCGACCTCACCACGGCACAGACACCGAATCCGTTGCGCGACCCCGCTTTCGGGCAACTCATCGAGCTGATCGAGCGGATGATCGCGGCGGGCCGCATCCGCGCGGATCCGGCGCTCGATGTCGCGGGGCGGCTGTGGAGCCTCACCCACGGCGTCGTCACCTTGGAGATCACCGGGTACTTCGGCACTGGCGGAAACACCTTCGGGCAGATCCTCGGGCCCGCGTTCGCCGACCTGTTCGTCGGCATGGGCGACGAGCGCGCCCGCGTCGAGCGGTCGCTGCGATCCGCATTGGCGTGAGTCCGCGCCTCACGCCGCCAGCGAATCGATCCAACGCTCCAGCCGCGCACCCTCCGTGCGCATCAGCTCCGGATCGCGAAAAGTGTTGGTGAGCAGCGAGATTCCTTGGTAGGCGGCGACAAGTGCGACAGCGAGCTCCCGTGCGTCGGCCCGGCCCATCGCGGCGAACTGCTCCTCGGCCCAATCGACGAGCACCCGCATCACCTCGGCCAGTTCCCGGTCCAGACCGTCGGCGCGCTTATCCAGTTCGGTGGCCAGAGTTCCGGACGGACAACCGAATTCGACGGCCAGCTCCCGCTGCTCCACCCACCCGCGCACCAGCGCCCGCAACCGATCCCGCGGCGTCGCATGCTTTTCCAGCTCCGCGATGATCCCGCGGATGGTGCGCTCGTGTGTGCCGATCGCCGCCTGGACGAGCTGGTCCTTGGTCTTGAAGTAGTAGTAGACGTTGCCGACCGGCACCTCGGCGGCGCGCGCGATATCGGCGATGGTGGTCTTCTCTACACCCTGCCGATGGAACACCTCGGCGGCCGCGGCCGCCAACCGCTCGCGCTTGCCCACCTTCGACGCCGCTGAGTTAGCCATACAACTCACTCTAGACAAGCGCGGTGGCGTTCGGCTACGTTCAGTAAGTCAGCCAACTAACTAAATGGAGTACACAATGATCGTGGTGACCGGAGCAACCGGCAATATCGGCTCGAACCTCGTCCGCATCCTCGCCGGATCCGGCGCGCAGGTGACGGCAATCTCCCGCGGCAGCAAGGATTTCCGGCTGCCGGACGGTGTGCGCCACCACACCGCCGATCTGGCCGAGCCGCAAACCCTTGCCCCCGCCCTGGACGGCGCCGAGGCGCTATTCGTGCTCATCAGCGGCGACCAGCTGATCGATGGCCCAGCGCCGGAGCAGCTGCTCGATCTCGCGCGGGCCGGCGGGGTGCGGCGGGTGGTGTTCGTATCCTCGCTCGGCGTGGTGACCCGGCCGGACGCGGAGGGCTACGCCCGGCTCGCGGCCTTCGAAAAAGCCCTGCGGGCAAGCGATTTCACCTGGACGATCCTGCGGCCGGGCGGTTTCTACACCAATACGTACGCCTGGGCCGAATCGGTGCGCACCGCACGGACCGTTGCCGCGCCCTTCGGCGATATCGGGTTGCCGTCCGTCGATCCCGCCGATATCGCGGCGGTGGCGGCCGTGGCACTGCGTACCGACGACCACGCGGGACGGACATACACCTTGACCGGCCCCGCGGTCGTCACCCCGCGCGAGCAGGCCGTCGATCTCGGTGCGGCACTGGATGATTCGGTGCGCTTCGTCGAGCTCACCCGCGACCAGGCCCGCACGGGCATGCGGCAGTTCATGCCCGCCGCCGTCGTCGAGCACACCCTGTCCATCCTCGGTGAGCCGACGCCGGAAGAACTGGCGGTGAGCGCCGATATCGAGCGAATCCTCGGCCGCCCCGCCACCGGCTACGCGGAGTGGGCGCGCCGGAATCGCGCGGCGTTCGCGTGATGCTCCGGGCCGGATATCGGTGGGATTCGGGCTACCCGGCCCGGTTCGGTCGAAGCCGGTGAGCAAGGTAGACAGTCCGTCGCCGTCGTGGTTGCGGCCGTATATGTCGGCGGAAATCTGTGCGGCGTGGGCGGATTCGGAGATGAGATCGAATAGGCACGTCGGACCGCGCCGTATTCGCCTGAAAATCAACCTGATTCGCAGGCCTGGTCAGCGGGGCAGCATGTGTCGATCACTTCATTGATCGGTGATGGCGGGTAATGCTTGCCGCCGGAGCAGAGGGCCGCGAACCACTACCGGACCGGGGCCTGGATGGGCGCGGCACCGGCTTGGATCCGCTCAGGGCCGGTCGGCGATGAGGCGAATCTGCTGGACGCCCTTGCGGTCCCGGACGTCGACACCGTGCTCGGCGAGCTTCTCGTCGAGCGCCTCCACCTCGAGGGGTTTCTTGTCGGCGATGGCGCGGCGGCGGGCGCGCAGCAGGCAGTGGGCCGCGTCGTCGATCTCGGGCCTGCCGTCCATCCAGCGGGTGAATTCCGTTGCGTACGGGTCGTTCTCACTCACCCACGGATAGCCGTGCAGGCGGAAGGCGGTTTCGACATCGCGGCGGCCGAGGTCGCCTGCGCCGA
The DNA here is from genome assembly GCF_020361265.1 of Nocardia sp. JCM 34519.1. Lineage (NCBI taxonomy): Bacteria > Bacillati > Actinomycetota > Actinomycetes > Mycobacteriales > Nocardiaceae > Nocardia > Nocardia sp. JCM 34519.1. The sequence continues at coordinate 246,958 of NZ_JAIRBR010000005.1, read as the reverse complement.
AGCGGGCCAACCGCATTCGGTTTCGGTCGACCAGCACCAGATCGTCGTCCTCGCGGAATACGGCCGCCACCCGATCGCGCGGGACGAATCGCTCGCGCCCGTTCTGGGACAGCTCGACGTGGACGGGGGAAACCGTCAGCACCAGACTCTCCTCGTGGGCGATGCCCGCCACGACCAACCCGCCGATCAGTCCGACGGCCGCGCCGATCGGCATCAGCCAGACCGGCGGCACGGTGAGCACCAAATGCAGCCAGCCAGGCGCGATTTGGACCGTATCGACCAGCCAGTGCCCGACCGGCGGGAGCACCGCTCCGACGCCGATGCCGAGCACCAGCCCGGCCGATGTGAAAACCCAGGCCCAGACCCTGGGCAGGCGCAGGGTGGTCGGTGCGGTCGATGTCGTCATCGGTCCTCCGTTCCGATCGGACGCAACAGGCGGGATACGGTGGCCCGCACGAGCGGGCGGGGGTCGTGCGGGCGTGCGGGGTCGGCGTTCAGGAAGGCCGCGTCGACCACGGCGAGAATCCAGCGCGCCGTTTCCTCCGGCGGGAATCCGGGATCGAGTTGCCCCTGCTCGCTCCCGCGGCGCAACAGCGCGGTCAGCGCCTCGGCACTGCGCCGGGCGTCCTCCAGGACAACGGCGGTCAGGTCCGGGTCGTGATCCACGCGCCGCAGCAGCTCGACCATCAGTCCGGGCGCGGCCGGGTCGAGCGCCTCCGCGGCGAGTTCCTCGACGAGGTCGAGTATTGCGGCGACACAATCGATTCGGTCGATATGTCGCGAAATCAGTTGCGCATGTTCGGGAATCGACGATTCGAAGATGGCCCGGAACACCGCGGCCTTGTCCTGGAAGTAATAGAACACGCTGCCCGAACTGAGCCCGGCCGCCTTCGCGATCTGCGCGGCCGTGGTCCGGTCATATCCGTGCGTCGCGAACAGATCCGCCGCCGCCCGCACGATCGCCGCGCGTCGCTCTGCCACACGATTGGGGTCAACGCTTCTGGCCACTCACCTACCCTATCATTAACTGATCAACCAGTTAAAGAATTGGTTAGGTTCCGCTGGCGCGCTCCGCACAACCGTGTGCCTGGTAACGGGTTGCGCCGGAGACGATGTCGAGCGGTCCGATGGCATTCGGGTGGAGTGAGTCAGGCGAGTGGTCGCGTTGCCCATCCTGTCGCGGTGACATCAGACATGTGCTCGGCAATGCGGCAGGCACACGGTTCGTCCGCCGAGATCGACGGCGGTGCAGCATATCCGGACATGCGGATCGGTGGAGCCAATGAGATCTCATCGGTGACGACCGGTAACCGTATGGTGAAACGATGACTGCCGATACACAGGGTTTGCAGCCGAAGGTGACCGCCCTCGCCACAGGTGTGGACGTCCCAGCCGCGATCACCGAGGTGTTCAGACATCTCGAAGCAGCGCTCGCGGCGAAGGACGCCACCGCATTCGACAGCGTCTTCACTGAAGACGTGGTCTTCATCAACCCAGCGGGCTCGATCTTCCTGAACCGGGACGAGGTACACACCTACCACCTGACCGCGATGCGGAACAGCCCCGACGTCGAGGCGCACTACAAAATTCTGGCCGTGCGGCTGCTGTCGGGTGGCCACGCGATCGTCAACGTCGAGCAGACGCTGCAAACACCGGACTTCTCGTTAACCAACCGCGGCACATGGGTTTTCACGAAACAAGACGACAGCTGGCGGGTCTGCTCGGTACACAATACAAACGTCGCGGGCAGCGCCCGCTGAGCAGCCGGTGCCGACCTACGGAATCAACTGGCAACACGGTGGTCTCAACGGTGGCAATCAACAGCTAGGGAGAAAGCGATGCGCCGGACGAGTGGTCGCGTCGCTACGACGGCTGAATCGCCTGAGATATGCGTGGGGTGCGCTGGTAGGCGGCGTTCCGGTTTGGCACTCTGATTCTGCCTCACGCGGCGATGGCGTGCCCACGAGGCAGGGGGCGTAGGTTTCGTGGACGGGGCGCGAACGGGTTCCCTAGGCGGACAAGAACAATGACGCCGGGGTTGGTAGTACCCGCATGGGTTTCAGTTTCTCGCGTGTGCAGTAGCTCGTGCGGGCCGCCGATTGCTGTGCGCGAACCGGTTACCTAACGAGTTCAAACGTGAATGAAGGCTGCCGCACCCCGGCTTCGAACCGTGCACACAATATAGGGGTGTTAGGTGCGCACCCGGGTGCGACTTAGCACTAGGCATGATGGGCTGCGGCGATGCTGCGGGTCAGCCGATGTCAATCGGGTCGATCTGGACTCGGAGGGGGGCGTCGGAGCGGTGGGTGCTGCGGATCGCGAGGGCGGTGCTGAGGGCGCGGGCCAGGGCGGAGCCTGCGGAGCGGTCGACGCGCAGGATGGTGCGTTCCACCTCGGGCGGGGAGTCGCCGCTGCTGAAGGGCTTGCGGGCGCCGGGGGGCAGCGGGACCGGGCCGAGTACCGCGACCGAACCGGGAAGGTTTGCGGCGGTGAGTAATTCGGCGATGGCATCGGCGGAGCCGTCGATCGCGGCCATCCGGACGGCGGGCGGGAAACCGACCTCGGCGCGGGCGGCGAGCTCGGCCGCGGCATGTCCGACGGGATCCCAGCGGACCAGTGCCTGCACCGTCGGGATCGCCGGATCCGCCATGACGATCACCTGACCGTGCGCGCGGACCAGCGCGGCGGCGCACAGCCAACGGCGCAGCGCGTCCTCGGCGGCGCGCAGGTCGGCGCGGCCGAGCAGCGCCCAACCATCGAGCAGCAGCGCGACACCGTAACCGCCGGGAACCACCGGTTCCGCGCCGACGGTCGCGACGACCACCTGCGGCCCCGGCTCCACCGAATCGAGCACCGCACCGCCACCGGATCCGCGGATCGGCACACCGGGAAAGGCGCGGCCGAGTTCCTCCGCGGTGCGGACCGCACCGATCACCACGGCACGCAATACGCGGGAGCCGCAGGACGTGCAGCGGAAGGCGCTCTCGGTGATACCGCACCACCGGCAGCTAGGGCTGTGTGCGATCTCATTGCGCCCCTTGGTGTTTCCCTCCGGCAGCGCCAGCGGTCCGTTGCAGTGGCGGCAGCGTGCCGGTGTCCGGCATTTCGCGCACGCCAGCGCCGGGATGTAGCCGCGCCGCGGCACCTGCACCAATACCGGCGCGCCCTCCTTCAAGGCGGCCCGTGCCGCCGCGAACGCCGCACCGGGTATCCGGATCGCCCGCGCGATCGGGTCGCGCTCCAGCGCCGCATCGGTGTCGCCGGGCGCGCTGATCCGCGGCATGGCTTTGCGCAATACCGCACGATCGGCCAAAAGATCGTGCGCCCAACCGGATTCGACCACCGCCTGGACTTCCGCGGTCCGCGCGAAACCGGCCGCGACGAACGCGGCGCCGGTCTCGTGCGCGCGCAGCATGGCGACCTCCCGCGCATGCGGATAGGGCGCCCTCGGCTCCGCGAAGGTGTCGTCGCCGTCATCCCAGATCGCGATCAACCCGAGATCCCGCGCCGGCGCGAATACGGCGCTGCGGGTGCCGACCACCACCCGGGCCGTCCCGCGCAATACCGCGAGCCACCGCCGGTACCGGGCGGCCGGCCCCAACCCCGCCGCCAGCCCGACCGCCGAATCCCCCACCAGCCGAACACATTCCGCCAACACCCGATCCAAATCCCGCTGATCGGGCACCATCAGGATCGCACTGCGCCCCCGCGCCACAACCACGGCCGCCAACTCCGCCAACCGCCGCGCCCAATCCTCCCCCGGCAACGCCTGCCACGCCGCCCGCGGCCCCCGCCCCGCCCACAACGCCCCCACAAACCCCTCCCCATGCACATACCGCCCCCACCCCGCCACATCAACCGGCACCCCACCCGCTCCCCCCTCGGATTCCACCCCATCAGACGAAACAGCCTCCACCACACCCGAACTCAGATCGGCCCGCAACGGCCGCCCCACCTGACGACCTCCCCCAGCCGAAACCTGTTCCCCCACACCAATGCCCGGACCATCCCCGTGCCGCCCGGCACCGCCATCCAATGCCCCGGTCTCGGATTGCACTGGTTCAGGACAAACAGCCTCCGCCGCACCTGAACTCAGCGGCTCGGCCCGCAACGGCCGGCCCACCTCACCACGAGCGCTCTGTACCGAAACCGGTTGCTCCCCACCAGCTCCCGAATCATCCAGCCCAGCATCATCATCCGTTGCCCGGCCCCTCGACTGCGCCGCATCAGGTGAAACAGTCTGCGTCTCCACTTGATTCAGCCGTTCAGCCCCGACCGGCTGACTTGATTCGGCGCGATCGCATCCCATCGCAACCGACTCGCCCGCAGCCGCTCCTGGTGTATACCCGTGCCGCCCGACACCGCCGACCGACGCCCCAACCTCGGGTTGCGCCGCATCAGGAGAAGCAAGCCGCGCCGAACCTCGGTCCCGCCGCTCGAATCGCGCTGGCCCATTTGCTGCGCCGCGCTCATTCTGTGCCGAGGCCGGTTCTCCCCCAGCAGTTGCCGAATCCGCACTGTGCCGCCCCGCATCAGACGATGCATCCCCGGCGTCACCCGGTACCGGCACTTCAGGTTGCGCCGCAGCAGACGAAATAGGGTGCGTCACATCATGAGCCAGCGACTCGGCCGACAACGGACGACCCACCTCGTCACCATCGCCGCGCGCCGGAACCTGCCCGCTCGCGGTGGCTCCCGAATCGTCCCCGCAACGCCGAATGCTGATCGATGCTCCGGCTTCGGATTGCGCTGCAACAGGCTGTGTCGGCTCTTGACCCAGTCGGGCGACTCGCGCTTGCCCGCCTACTGGGTCCCGGTCATTCTGCGTCGAGACCGGTTCTCCCCCAGCAGTTGCCGGGATGGCCTGGGGCAGCCGCGCATCGCCGCCTGGCTCCGGAGTGTCGGATTCCCTTATCTGGGGCGGAACGAGCTGGGCCGCAAGCGGATGCGATCCGGACCGGGTTGGTCTGGTCGCATCGTCGAGTTCGCCTTGTAGCAGAGGCGGATCGGAGGGTCGTGCTACCTCGTCGTTGGTGTTGGATCCGGATGGGAGCGCGGAAGGGTCGCCCGCAGGTCCCTGCGGACTCATCTCGGGGGGGGCTTGCGGTACCGCCGCATGCGGAACAGGATCGGGTGAATGACTGGAGACACGTTGCGCCGCAACCGGATCCGTGTGTGTCGATACCTGATCCGGATTCGCCGCTGCAGGCGTCACGGACGGGCTACGAGCACTTCGGGGGACCGGCAGTGCGCTCGTCGTTGCCGAAGAATGGCGTGAACTGTCGGAATCCCGTTGCGCCGCGGACGCGACCTCGTCGGACGCGGCAGCGGACGGATCGCGCTCGAAATCCTGCGACGCATTCGATGAATCATCCGAATCACCCTGCGGGCCAGCGGATTTCCTCGAACCACCGGATTCGGTGCGGGCGTGGCGGGGTGGGATGGCGAGGCGGAGGACGTCGGCTCGGGTCCCCGCGTAGCGGGCGGCGACCGCTACGACCAGCTTCATGATTTCTGGGGTGAGCACGCGCTCGGGTGAGACGACGCGCTCCAATTTGACGAGTTTGCCGGTGTGATCGCTGCGGGTTCGGCGCTCGAGCAGGTAGCCGTCGACGAGGCGGCCCGCGAAACGGATACGGACCCGGACACCGGGTTTGGCGATCTCGTCGAGTTCGGGCGGCACCAGATAGTCGAAGTCGCGATCCAGGTGCGCGGGCGACAGCAGCGGGAGCACCCGTGCGATGGGGTGTCCCGCTGCTGTTGTCGGTATTGCGTTGTCCCCCAGGGAGATAACCTCCCCGGGAGGAGCGGCCTGACCTGCCGCCGGTCGGCTCATGCGAACCTTAACGGCCGCAGGCGCACGGCATCAGCCGCGACCACGTCACAGCCCGATGGCCGCGCACGGCTTGTCGGCACGCATCAGATGCAGCCTCCCACGGCAGATCGACACATCCACCCGTCCTCACAGCCCGATGGCCGCGCGCAGTTTGTCGGCACGGTCGGTGTGTTCCCACGGCAGATCGACATCGGTGCGGCCGAAGTGGCCGTACGCCGCGGTCGGCGCGTAGATCGGACGCAGCAGGTCCAGGTCGCGGATGATCGCGCCGGGCCGCAGGTCGAACACCTCGGTGATGGCGGCCGAGATCTTGGCCGGATCCACCTTCTCGGTGCCGAAGGTCTCGACGAACAGGCCGACCGGCGCGGCCTTGCCGATCGCGTAGGCCACCTGAACCTCGACGCGCTCGGCCAATCCGGCCGCGACGACGTTCTTGGCGACCCAGCGCATGGCGTACGCGGCCGAGCGGTCCACCTTCGACGGGTCCTTGCCGGAGAAGGCGCCACCGCCGTGCCGCGCCATACCGCCGTAGGTGTCGACGATGATCTTGCGACCGGTCAGGCCCGCGTCACCCATCGGGCCGCCGAGCACGAACTTGCCGGTCGGGTTGACCAGCAGGCGGATGTTGGAGGTGTCCAAACTCGGCACGTCCAGGTCGGCCAGCACCGCGTCGACGACCTTTTCCCGGATATCCGGGGTGAGCAGGTTGTCCAGGTCGATATCGGCGGCGTGCTGGGTGGAGACGACGACGGTGTCGAGCCGGACCGGCTTGTCGCCGTCGTATTCGATGGTGACCTGGGTTTTGCCGTCCGGGCGCAGGTACGGCAGCACGCCGGATTTGCGCACCTCGGTGAGCCGCCGCGACAGCCGGTGCGCCAGCGCGATCGGCAGCGGCATCAGCTCGGGGGTGTCGGAGTTGGCGTAGCCGAACATCAGGCCCTGGTCGCCCGCGCCCTGCTTCTCGACCTCATCGTCCGAGCCGCCGACCCGCGCCTCGTGCGAAACGTCGACACCCTGCGCGATATCCGGCGACTGCGCGCCGATCGCGATGTTCACGCCGCACGAATTGCCGTCGAAACCCTTTGCGGAGGAGTCGTATCCGATCTCGAGGACCTTCTCGCGAACGATCTTCGGGATATCGGCGTACGCCGAGGTGGTCACCTCACCGGCCACGTGCACCTGGCCGGTGGTGACCAGCGTCTCCACCGCGACCCGGCTGTGCGGATCCGCCGCGAGCAGCGCGTCGAGGATGGAATCGCTGATGGCGTCACAGATTTTGTCCGGATGACCTTCGGTCACGGACTCACTGGTGAATAGGCGGCTGCCAGACGTGCGCACAGTATTTCCCTCTCCCTCAACGGGTTGCTCGTACCGAGCTGCGACAGTAATGCGACGCATTCACCGCGCAACCCTTCGAATCAGACTATTCCAAACCACCGACGACATAGGTGGTCGTAAGGCCGCCGTCTCAGACTATTCGGGCAATGCGGTGTGACGGGCGATGGGACCCCAAGCGGACCCCGGCACACCCCGGCGACCAGGTATAAGTATCACGGATACCACCGATCGGCGATCACCGCCACCGGACATTCCGGATAATGCCGAGAAGGCGCGAACCGCAACATATTTCAGCTCAGTAGCGGTCCGAGCGCGTCGAGAACGCGACTCGCCAGCAATGCCTTCGACCCGTGATCGAGCGCCTGTTCGGTGCCGTCGGCCCCGAGTAGCCAGCCGTCGTTGTTGTCGACCTCGAATGCCTTGCCCTCGCCGACCGCGTTGACCACCAATAGGTCGCAGCCCTTCCTGGCCAGTTTCGCGCGCGCGTGGGTGAGCACGTCGCCGTGCTCGTCCCCGGTTTCGGCGGCGAAGCCGACGATGGCGGTGCCCGTCAGGTGACCATCGCGTCTGGCCTGGACCAAGCCGGCCAGGATGTCGGTGGTTTTGGTGAGCGGAATGGTGTCCGGTTCGCCCGCGCCCTTCTTGATCTTGGCGGCGGCCACGTTGGTGGGCCGGAAATCGGCCACCGCGGCCGCCATGATCACCGCGTCCGCGCCGACCGCGTGCTTGTCCACCGCCGTCTTGAGCTGTTCGGCGGTGGTGATGTGCACCAGGTCGACCGCGGCGGGAGCCGCCATCTCGATCGTGTTGCCCGCGATGAGCGTGACGTGGGCGCCGCGCTGCGCGGCGACCCTGGCCAGTGCGTAGCCCTGTTTGCCGGAGCTTCGGTTACCGAGGAAACGCACCGGATCCAGCGGCTCCCTGGTGCCGCCCGCGGTGATGACGATCCGGCGGCCCTCCAGGTCGCGCGGGATCGCGTCGGCGCGTTCGAGCAGCAGCGTGGCCAGCCCGAAGATCTCCTCGGGTTCCGGCAGCCGGCCCGGACCGGTATCGGTGCCGGTGAGCCGACCGGACGCCGGTTCCATGACGATGGCGCCGTGCGCGCGCAGCGTCGCCACATTGGCGCGCGTCGCCGGATGCTCCCACATCTCGGTGTGCATGGCGGGCGCGAACAGCACCGGACATCGCGCGGTGAGCAGCGTCGCCGTCAACAGGTCGTCGGCGCGACCGCTCGCGGCGCGAGCCATCAGGTCGGCGGTGGCCGGAGCGATGACCACCAGGTCCGCCTCCTGGCCCAGCCGCACGTGCGGCACCTCGGGCACATCCGCGAAAACCTCGGTGTGCACCGGATTTCCGGACAGCGCCTCGAAGGTCGCCTTACCGACGAACTGCAGCGCCGACTCGGTGGGAATCACCCGGACCGAATGCCCGGTCTCGGTGAACCGGCGGACGATGGAACATGCCTTGTACGCGGCAATGCCCCCGCTGACGCCGACCACGATCCTTGTTGCCGCGCCTGCGGCGCCACTGGTTGTCACTACGCCTCCGGGCTAGATGGGGTTCACCGGGATCCCGGATTACTCGCCTTCGGAGTGCTCGAGCAGGTCGGCGTGGATCTCGCGCATCGCCACCGACAGCGGCTTCTCCTGCAAACCCGGCTCGACCAGCGGGCCGACGTACTCGAGGATGCCGTCGCCGAGCTGGTTGTAGTAGTCGTTGATCTGGCGGGCCCGCTTGGCGGCGTAAATGACCAGGGCGTACTTGGACGAGGTGCGCTCCAGCAGCTCGTCGATCGGCGGGTTGGTGAGGCCGACCGGAGTGTCGTATGCGGGCGCGGTCTTGATGTCCGTACTGCTCACTAGGGGGGCTCCTGCGGGATTAGGGGGTCACGAACTCGAATTTGTGCTAACGAACAACGATACCAACTGCTTACAGGCGCTGGTCACCTCGTCGTTCACGATGACGATGTCGAACTCGTCACATGCGGCCAATTCGGTTCTCGCGGTCTCCAGCCGCCGCTCGATCACCTCGGGCGATTCGGTGCCGCGGGCGGTGAGCCGGGCGACCAGTTCGTCCCAGCTCGGTGGAGCCAGGAATACCAGCAGCGCCTCGGGGATGGCTTCGCGGATCGATCGGGCGCCGTTCAGGTCCACCTCGATCAATACCGGTTTGCCCTTCGCCAGGGCCTCCCGCACCGGACGTGCGGGGGTTCCGGAGCGTTGCAGTCCGCCGTGGATATCCGCCCACTCGAGCAGTTCACCCGCCTCGATCATGGCGTCAAACTTGTCTCGGGGGACGAAGTGGTAATCAACCCCGTCGACCTCCCCGGGCCTTGGGGCCCGGGTCGTTGCCGACACGCTGAAAACCAGGTGGGGCAGGCGTTCCCGCACGCACCGGACGACCGTCGATTTCCCGACGGCCGAGGGGCCGACCAGCACTACCAGCCGACCCTTCCGCGTGTGTTCGACCACTCCGGTTAGGAGGCGTCGAAGTCGAAGCGCTTGAGCAGCGCCTTGCGCTGCCGATCGCCGAGACCCCGCAGCCGCCGGGTGGGAGCGATCTCCAGCTCCGTCATGATTTCCGCCGCCTTGACCTTGCCAACCTTCGGCAGGGCCTCGAGCAGCGCCGACACCTTCATCTTGCCGAGGATTTCGTCGGTCTCGGCGTCGGTGAGGACCTGCTTCAGGTTGGTGCCGCCACGCTTCAAGCGCTCCTTGAGCTCCGCCCGAGCGCGGCGAGCGGCAGCCGCCTTCTCCAAAGCAGCGGCGCGCTGCTCGTCAGTCAGCTGGGGAAGGGCCACGGTTCCTCCGTCTCATCGTTCATTGCATCAACTCCTGCCGGTAACCCGGCAGTCTCAGCGACCGTACCCACGACGTCCGCCGATTGCGAACCCACCCCCCAGGTCAGCGCATGATTCCGCATGGCGTACCGGCGTGGTGGGCCGGATCCGCGCACGGACCCGATCGCTGCGGCGATAGTACCGCCGAAATCGCGAAATGCCGCCTCAGCAGGGATTTTTCAGTCACCTGGACAGTTAGCGGGAGGGTTGCCAGACGACCGGGCGCGCCCGCAGCAACCCATGGCGAATCCGGCATGGAAGTTTCTCGGGATTTCCCGCGTGTCGTACGCCTCATGCGCGTGTCGTGGGCCACATTCGGCCGCCGGGCAGGTCCGCGATGGGGCGCACGGAGTGATTCGACACGGTTCGGCGATTCGATACCCGCGGTTTGCCAATTCGACACCGATCGGTCCGATTCGACGCGCCACCTGGTCGTCCCCAAGGCCGAGAATCGGCGCGTCATCCACCGAACTCGACAACCTCGACGTCAGCCGAGCGCACGATCCGGCCCGGAAATCGGCGACGACGAATGCCCCGGGATCGCCGCGCTGCGCCGACGCGGGCCACGGATCCGCGCCCGAACACGTGTGCGGCCGGAAATCGGCGCAGCAGGGCGCACAGCGGCCTTACACGGGCCTTCGCACACGCGTTCAGCGATGCCCGCCGAACCAGAACGGGCCCGCGCGGTGTGCGCGGGCCCGTTCTACGGTCGACGATCAGCTCTGCAGGAACGCGAACTGGTCGCGCAGCTCGTCGAGCTTCGCGCGCAATGCCGGAACCGACGGTCCGGCGGCGAGCACCTCACGCGAGACGTTCGGCACGGCCGCAGACAGCATCGACTCGGGCAGCAGCCTGCGGATGGTCTCCGGGCCGCCGCCCTGTGCCCCGACGCCCGGCATGAGGATCGGGCCGTTGAGCGCCGACAGGTCGGGGGCATCGGTCAGCGTCGCGCCGACGACGACGCCCACCGAGCCGAACTCCTGGCCCGCGTTGTGCGCCGCTGCGGCGTCGACCATCGTCTGCGCGATGGTGTGTCCATCCACGGCCAGCCCCCGCTGCACCTGTGCCCCTTCGGGATTCGAGGTGGCGGCGAGCACGAACAGTCCGCGCCCGTTGGCATCCGCCAGATCGAGTGCCGGTGCGAGGGAACCGAACCCGAGATACGGCGACACCGTCAATGCGTCGGAGCCGAGCGGTCCGTCACCGAGCCAGGCGCGCGCGTACGCGTCCATGGTGGAGCCGATATCGCCGCGTTTGGCATCGGCCAGCACCAGGGTGCCCGAGCCGCGCAACACCTCGATCGTGCGCTCCAGCACCGCGATACCGCCGGAACCGTACGTCTCGAAAAAGGCCACCTGCGGTTTGATCAGCGCCACCCGCCCGTCGAAGGCCTCGACGCAGATCTCCGCGAACGCCTCCAGACCGTCGACGTCCTCGGTGAGATCCCAGGCGCGCAGCAGACCGGGATGCGGGTCGATGCCGACGCACAGCGGGCCGAAATGCCGCATGGCACCGCGCAATCGGCCGCCGAACGTGTGCACCGCCACCCCGTCAGCCACGCAGCACCGAATGCAGTTCCTGCAGCGAGCGCACCCCGATGCCGCCGTTGATGGTCGCCTCGATGCCCTGCACCGCGGCGGCCGCGCCCTGCACCGTCGTGATGCACGGGATGTTGGTGGCGACAGCGGCGGTGCGAATCTCGTAACCGTCGACGCGCGGGCCCGAGTTGCCGTATGGGGTGTTGAAGACCATATCGATCTCGCCGTCGCGGATCTGCTCGACGATGGTCGGCTCGTCGGCCGGACCGTCCTCGGAGTGCTTGCGCACCCGCTCGCACGGAATTCCGTTGCGGCGCAGCATTTCCGCGGTGCCCTCGGTGGCCAGGATGCGGAACCCGAGGTCGTGCAGCCGCTTCACCGGGAACACCATGGCCCGCTTGTCCCGGTTCGCGATCGAGACGAAGACGGTGCCCTCGGTGGGCAGCGATCCGTAGGCGGCGGACTGGCTCTTGGCGAAGGCGGTGCCGAAATCGGCGTCGATGCCCATGACCTCACCGGTGGACTTCATCTCCGGGGAGAGCAGCGAATCCACCCCGGTGCCGTCCGCGCGGCGGAACCGGTGGAAGGGCAGCACGGCCTCCTTCACCGCGACCGGTGCGTCGAGCGCGACGTGCCCGCCGTCGCCCTCACCCGGCAGCATGCCCTCCTTGCGGAGTTCGGCGATGGTGGCGCCCAGCATGATCCGGGCCGCGGCCTTGGCCAGCGGCACCGCGGTGGCCTTGGACACGAACGGAACCGTCCGGCTGGCACGCGGATTCGCCTCCAGCACGTAGAGGATGTCGTCCTTGAGCGCGTACTGCACGTTCAGCAGACCCTTGACGCCGATGCCCTTGGCCAGTGCGACGGTCGAGCGCCGGACGGCCTCGATATCGCTGCGGCCCAACGTGATCGGCGGCAGCGCGCAGGCGGAGTCGCCGGAGTGGATACCGGCCTCCTCGATGTGTTCCATCACACCGCCGAGGTAGACCTCGACGCCGTCGCACAACGCGTCGACATCGATTTCGATGGCGTCCTCCAGGAACCGGTCCACCAGCACCGGATGTTCCGGGCTCAGCTCGGTGGCGCGAGAGATGTAGCCCTCCAAGGACTTTTCGTCGTAGACGATCTCCATGCCGCGGCCGCCGAGCACGTAGGACGGGCGCACCAGCACCGGGTAACCGATATTCCCGGCGATCTTCCTGGCCTGCTCGAAAGTGGTCGCGGTGCCGTATTTCGGCGCGGGCAGCCCGGCCGCGACCAGCACGTCACCGAATTCGCCGCGGTCCTCGGCCAGGTCGATGGCGGCGGCGCTGGTGCCGACCACCGGGACGCCGGCATCGGTGAGCCGCTGCGCGAGCCCGAGCGGGGTCTGGCCGCCGAGCTGCACGATAACGCCCGCGACGGTGCCGGATTCGCATTCCGCGTGGTAGACCTCGAGCACATCCTCGAAGGTGAGCGGCTCGAAGTAGAGGCGGTCGGCGGTGTCGTAGTCGGTGGAGACGGTCTCCGGATTGCAGTTGACCATCACCGTCTCGTATCCGGCGCGCGAAAGCGTCTGCGCCGCATGGACACACGAGTAGTCGAACTCGATGCCCTGGCCGATCCGGTTGGGCCCCGAGCCCAGGATGATGACCTTGGCTCGCTCCTTCTGTTCCGCCACTTCGGATTCCGCGGCGGGGTCGAGTTCGTAGGCCGAGTAGTGGTACGGGGTCTTGGCCTCGAATTCGGCGGCGCAGGTGTCGACGGTCTTGAAGACCGGCCGCACACCGAGCCGGTGCCGCAGCGCCCGCACCCCGCTCTCGCCGGCGAGTTCCGGTCGCAGCGCGGCGATCTGACGGTCGGACAGGCCGTGATGCTTGGCGCGACGCAACAGCGGCTCGTCCAGCACCGGCGCGTCGATCACCTCCCGGCGCAGCTCGACCAGACCGGCGATCTCGGCGACGAACCACGGGTCGATACCCGAGGCGGCCGCGACGTCGGGAATGCTCGCGCCGTAGCGCAGCGCCCGCTCGACCTGATAGATACGCCCCTCGGTCGGCACCCGCAGATCCGCCAGAATCGCCTCGACGGCGGCCGAAACCGACTGCGGGTCATCGGGATTCGACGGCGCCCAGGCGCCGTCGGACAGCGTCCAGAAGCTCGCTGCCTTGGTCTCCAGCGAGCGCAGCACCTTGCCGAGCGCCTCGGCGAAGTTGCGGCCCAGCGACATCGCCTCGCCGACCGACTTCATCGTGGTGGTCAGGGTCGCGTCGGCGCCCGGGAATTTCTCGAACGCGAACCGCGGCGCCTTCACCACCACGTAGTCCAGCGTCGGCTCGAAACAGGCCGGGGTTTCCTTGGTGATATCGTTGACGATCTCGTCCAGCGTGTAGCCGATGGCCAGCTTCGCCGCGATCTTGGCGATCGGGAAACCCGTTGCCTTGGAGGCCAATGCGGACGAACGCGAGACACGCGGGTTCATCTCGATGACGATCAGGCGGCCGTCCGCGGGATTCACCGCGAACTGAATGTTGCAGCCACCGGTGTCGACGCCGACCTCGCGCAGGATGGCGATGCCGAGATCACGCAGCCGCTGGTATTCCCGGTCGGTGAGGGTCATGGCGGGGGCGACGGTGACCGAATCACCGGTGTGCACGCCCATCGGGTCGACGTTCTCGATCGAGCAGACCACCACGACGTTGTCGCGGCCGTCGCGCATCAGCTCGAGCTCGTATTCCTTCCAGCCCAGGATCGATTCCTCGATCAGGACGTTCGCCGTGGGCGACGCGGCGAGGCCGCCGCCCGCGATGCGGTCGAGGTCGTCGTGGTCGTATGCCATGCCGGAACCGAGGCCGCCCATGGTGAACGACGGGCGCACCACCACCGGGAAACCCAGTTCGGCGACCGTCTCGCGCACCTCGTCCATGGTGAAACACACACGGCTGCGGGCGCTTTCGCCGCCCACCTTGGCAACGATGTCCTTGAACTTCTGCCGGTCCTCACCGCGCTGGATGGCCTCGAAGTCGGCGCCGATCAGCTCGACGTTGTACTTCTCCAGCACGCCGCGCTCGTGCAGCGCGACCGCGGTGTTCAGCGCGGTCTGCCCGCCGAGGGTGGCGAGAATAGCGTCGGGACGCTCCTTTTCGATGACCTTCTCGACGAATTCCGGCGTAATCGGTTCCACGTAGGTGGAATCCGCGAACTCCGGGTCGGTCATGATCGTCGCCGGATTCGAATTCACCAGGGAGACACGGAGTCCCTCGGCGCGCAGCACACGGCACGCCTGGGTGCCGGAGTAGTCGAACTCGCAGGCCTGTCCGATGACGATCGGGCCCGAGCCGATGACGAGGATGTGCTTCAGGTCTTCGCGGCGTGGCATCAGGCTCCCTCCATGAGACCGGCGAAGCGGTCGAAAAGATATGCGGCGTCATGTGGTCCGGCGGCGGCCTCCGGGTGGTACTGCACCGAGAAGGCGCGCCCGTCGACCAGGCGCACGCCCTCGACGGTGCCGTCGTTGGCACACACGTGGCTCACCTCGGCCTTGCCGAACGGGGTGTCGAACCGCTCCCCCATCTCGCCCTGCAGCGCGAACCCGTGGTTCTGCGCGGTGATCGAGATGCGGCCGGTCTCGTGTTCGACCACCGGGATATTGATGCCGCGGTGGCCGAACTTCATCTTGTAGGTCTCGCGGCCGAGGGCGCGGCCGAGGATCTGATTGCCGAAGCAGATGCCGAACAGCGGTAGGCCCTTTTCCAGTACGCCCTTGGTGAGCGCGACCGCGCCGTCCTGGGTGGCCGGGTCGCCGGGACCGTTGGAGAGGAAGACGCCGTCCGGCTTCAACTCCATGATCTGGTCCAGCGTGGTGTTCGAGGGCACCACGTGCACCCGCATGCCGCGCTCGGCGAACATGCGCGGGGTGTTGGTCTTGATGCCGAGGTCCACCGCGACGACGGTGAACCGGCGCTCGCCCTTCGGGTCGATGGTGTAGAGCGCGTTGGTGCTGACCTCCTCGGCCAGATCGGCGCCGAGCATCGACGGCTGACCGTTGACGCGGGCCAGCAACTCATCGGCATCGGCCAGCGCGGCGCCGGAGAAGATGCCCGCCTTCATCGAACCGCGGGTGTGCAGGTGCCGGACCAGCGCGCGGGTGTCGATGCCCGCGATCCCGACGACGTGCTGACGCTCCAGCTCGTCCTGCAGCGTGCCGGTGGCGCGCCAGTTCGACGCGCGCCGCGCGGGATCGCGCACCGCGTAACCCGCGACCCAGATCCGCTGCGACTCGTCGTCCTCGTCGTTCCAGCCGGTGTTGCCGATCTGCGGGGCCGCGGCCACCACGATCTGGCGGTGGTAGCTGGGATCGGTCAGCGTTTCCTGATATCCGGTCATCGCGGTGCAGAACACCGCCTCACCGAGTGTCTCGCCGACGGCGCCGAAGGCCGTGCCGCGGAACACCCGGCCGTCCTCCAGCACCAAGGCGGCTTCCTGTGTCATTCGTCGTCTCCCGTCGTCGTGCTGGCCGGACCCGTCGAGTGGTCCGCGACCCAGGCCGGATACACCGTTTTGTCGTCGCCCCGGAAACCGGTATCGATCTCGGTTCCGGTCGGCAGTTTCCAGCGAATTACCAGCACACCATTTTCCGTCATCACTTTGCCCGCGTGTCCGCGTTCGGTGCGCACGGCCGTGATGGATTCCTGGGGAATCCAGATCACCGTCGCCCCGTCGCGTTCGAGCAGAATTCCCCGTTCGAACCGCGTGAGTTCCGCTGTGGCCCGGAAGCCCAGATCACCGACGGCGATCCGGTCCTGCCAGCTCGGCGCGATGGTGCTGCCGAGGTAGAGGCCGGTGGTCGGCTCCAGCAGTTGCGCGCCCAGATCGCCTGGCACCGTTGGCAATTCACCGATGCGATCGAGCTGTCGCCGCGCCCGGTTGCGCCACCCCAGGTACATCAGGAGCAGGCACAGCGCGAACAGCAGCAGCAGGCCGAGCACCCACAGCGTTCTTTCCACTTACGGACCTCCTGCGTCCCATCTGCGATCCCCGACCGCCTTGCCCTCGCGGGCGGTCACCCGGCCACGCAGCAACGTCGCTGTCACCCGTGCCGGGAAGGTCATCGCCTCGAACGGCGTGTTGTTCGCGATGCTGGCCAGCTCGTTCCCCCGGACGGTCCAGGTGGCCTCCGGGTCGACCAGTGTCAGGTTGGCCGGTTCGCCCACCGCGATCGGGCGGCCGTGCTCGTCGAGGCCGACGATCTCGGCCGGGCGCTCGCTCATCACCCTGGCCACCCCGCGCCAGTCCAGCAGGCCGGGCTGGACCATGGTCTGCACGATGATCGACAGCGCGGTCTCCAGCCCGAGCATGCCGGGGCGGGCCGCGGCGAATTCGCAGCACTTGTCCTGCTCCGCATGCGGAGCGTGATCCGTTGCGACACAGTCGATCACGCCGTCGGCCAGGGCCTGGCGCAGCGCGGCGGCATCGGTGGCCTCGCGCAGCGGCGGATTCACCTTGTTCACCGCGTCGTAGGTCTCCAGGCGCGAATCGTCCAGCAGCAGATGGTGCGGGGTGACCTCGGCGGTAATCGAAATACCTTGCGCCTTGGCCCATTTCACCAGCTCGACGGTGCCCTCGGTGGAGGCGTGGCAGATGTGCACCCGCGCACCCGCGTCCCGCGCCAGCAGCGCGTCGCGGGCGACGATCGACTCCTCGGCGGCCCGCGGCCAACCCGCCAACCCGAGGCGGGCGGCATTCGGCCCCTCGTGCGCGACGGCGCCGACGGTCAGTCGCGGCTCCTCGGCATGCTGGGCGATCAGCACGCCGAGCGAATTCGCGTATTCGAGCGCGCGGCGCATGATCAGCGGGTCGTAGACGCAGTGGCCGTCGTCGGAGAACATCCGCACCCGGCCGATACCCGCGGCCATCGTGCCCATTTCGGCGAGTTGCTCACCGGCGAGGCCGACGGTGACCGCACCGACCGGGAACACGTCGACCAGGCCCACCTCCTGTCCGCGCCGCCAGACATGATCGGTGACCACCACCGAATCGGCGACCGGATTGGTGTTCGCCATCGCGAAAACCGCCGTGTAGCCACCCAATGCCGCTGCGGCGGAACCGGTTTCGATGGTCTCGGTATCCTCGCGGCCGGGTTCACGCAGATGCGTGTGCAGGTCGACGAATCCGGGGAGCAGGATCTGCCCGGCGGCCTCGATGACCTCCGCGTCCTCGGACGCCTCGACCGCGCCGATCGCCGCGATCACACCGTCCCGGATCAGTACGTCGACCGGCTCCTCACCATACGGGCGGGCGCCCTTGATCAGCACTTCACCCATGCCGCACCACCTTTCCGGTCGAATACCTCATGTAGTTCATGCGATCGCCTCCTGCGTCCCGACCAGCAGCCGGAACAGCACCGCCATCCGCATATGCACGCCGTTCGTAACCTGTTGCAGGATGGCCGCTTTCGAGGAATCGGCGACCGCGTGCGCGATCTCCATACCGCGCAGCATCGGACCTGGATGCAGCACCACCGCGTGCTCGTCGAGCAGCGCGAGCCTGCGCTCGGACAGTCCGTAGTTGACCGAATACTCACGGGCCGAAGGGAAGAACCCGCCGTTCATCCGCTCCGCCTGCACCCGCAGCATCAGAACCGCGTCGGCGCCGGGCAATTCGGCGTCGAGCGCATGCGAGACGCGGGCGGGCCATGCGTCGACGCCGACCGGCAGCAGCGTGCGCGGGGCGACCAGAACCACTTCCGCGCCAAGCGTATTCAGCAGGAAGACATTCGACCGGGCCACCCGGCTGTGCAGGATGTCGCCGACGATCACCACCCGCTTACCCGCGATATCGCCGAGCCGCTGCCGCAGCGTCAACGCGTCGAGCAGCGCCTGCGTCGGATGCTCGTGCGTACCGTCGCCGGCGTTGATGATCGCGGGACCCGTTGCGCGGCCGGAAGATACCGCCCAGGCATCCATCCAGCGGGCGATCTGGTGCGCCGCGCCGGAGGCCGGATGCCGGACGATCAGCGCGTCCGCGCCCGCCGCGTGCAGGGTGAGCGCGGTATCGCGCAGCGATTCACCCTTCGACACCGACGAACTGCTCGCGCTGACATTGATCACATCCGCGCTCATCCACTTGCCCGCCACCTCGAACGAAACCCTGGTGCGGGTGGAGTTCTCGTAGAAGACCGTCATCACGGTGCGCCCGCGCAGCGTCGGCAGCTTCTTCACCTCGCGGCCGAGCAGCGCCTGTTCGAAGCGTTCGGCCTCGTCGAGCAGCTGCGTGGCGGTGTCGCGATCCAAATCGGTCACCGTCAAGAGATGCCTCACGCCACGACCTCGCTGACGCTCGGTCGTGCCGTTCGGCACAGGGCCGCTGTGTCTTTGGTTCGCTCGCTGCGCTCCCTCACGCTTCATCCCCCTGGTGCAGGTAAACCCCGTCGCGGCCATCGGTTTCGGTGAGCAGCACCGAGATGTCCTCCGAGCGTGAGGTGGGGACGTTCTTGCCGACGTAGTCGGCGCGGATCGGCAGCTCGCGGTGGCCGCGGTCGACCAGCACGGCCAGCTGTACCGCGCGCGGGCGGCCGAGATCGCGCAGGCCGTCCAGCGCGGAGCGCACGGTGCGCCCGGAGAAGAGGACGTCGTCTACCAGCACCACCAGCGCGTCCTCGATACCGCCCTCGGGCACCGAGGTGCGCTCGAGCGGGCGATGCGGACGGCTGCGCAGATCGTCGCGGTAGAGGGTGATGTCGAGCGAGCCGAGGGCCGGGCGGACGCCGGCGAACTCCTCGATCTTGTCGGTCAACCGCGTCGCCAATGTGGTGCCGCGGGTCGGAATGCCGATCAGCACCACCCGCGAGGTATCCGGTTCACCCGAATCCAGGGCGGTCTTCTCGATGATCTGGTGCGCGATGCGCGCGATGGTCCGGCCGACATCGGAAGCCGACAACAGCTCCCGCCCCGCCGCCACCCATTCGGGTGTGTGTCGCTGCGATACCTCGGCAGCGCCGGACTTGGCGGCCCGTTCCTCGGGCACAGCCATGCCGACCTCCTTCCCCGCCTCACGGGACGGTCCGTTAAAGGATGTCTTACGGCTTGCAGCGTAACAGTGCCCGAAACAGGGCCTTCACCAGGGATATCCGGGTGTGAGGCAGGCCACCGGCGAACGGGGATCGCCCGGCCGCGACGACCGGGCGGTCCTCCCCTCGCCGCTACTCGCGAATCGCGAGCACGGTGCCGACGTCGGGGTCGTTCAGTGCCGCGGGGCGATCGAGTTCGGCGACCATCTCGTCCCAGCCGCGGAATTCGGTGCGCCAGCCGTGCTCGCGCAACCAGTCCTCGGCGCCGGGGCCGAGGCCGTGCGGTGTCCACTCCGGGTCGCCGCCGACAAGTTCGGCAAGCTCTCGGTAGTGCGGTTGGTTCGGGTCCACCTTCAATCGAGCGACGCCGAAACGGCTACCGGGCGCGGACAATTCGGTGATGGTGGTCACCACCCGGAGCGCATCCTCGTGCAGCAGATAGGGAATCGCGCCCTCGTCGACCCACTGCGTCGGTTCATCCGGCCGGAAGCCCTGCTCCCGCAAGGGTTTCGCCCAATCGCCGCGCAGGTCCTGGGCGATGACAGCGCGCACGCACCCCGGCACCGCACCGGCCGCCGCGAGTACCGGCTCCTTGAACGCGAACAGTTCCGGCAGATCGATCTCGAACCAGCGCGTCCCCGCGGGCAACGGCATCCGGAAGGCCCGGGTGTCGAGTCCGGCGCCGATCAGCACCACTTGGCGGCAACCGCTTTCGATACCGGCGCGCACCGCGTCGTCCACCAGCCGCACCGCCACCGACCGCCCGGTGTAGAACGCGTCGGCGACCGCCTCGATGCGCGACCAACGGTCGACTCCCCCTTCGGTTTCGGCGAAACCGGCGCGCGCGGCCTCGACGAATTCCCGCGCCAGCGGGTCGTCGTACAGCCGGTCCGGCCGCTCCGATTCCCGCGCCCTGATCACCGCGACACCGACCGCCGTCATCGCGACACCGTCGATCGGTACAGATCCCCGCGCCTGCGTCATTCGAACACTCCCCATATCGTTCCTTACTTGCCGACCGGCTAGTAAACCGCCGTCGGTCGCGACGCTAAGCTCCGTCTAGCCGGTCGTCAAGTAAACGAAGGAATCGATGGACGCGCGCCGAAGCGATACCCGCGAACGCATCCGGGCCGTAGCCATGGAACTGTTCGCCGAACGCGGCTACGACAAGACCTCGCTGCGCGAGATCGCCGAACGCCTCGGGGTCACCAAAGCCGCGCTCTACTACCATTTCCGCACCAAAGAGGACATCGTCGCGAGCCTGGCCGACGAGCTGACCCGCGGTATCGACGAGATCGTCACCTGGGCCGAGGCCCAGCCGCCGGGCCGGGAGCGAGCGCAAGGCATCTTGACGCGCTACGGCGTCCTGATGCACGGGCTCGGCCGGGACATGATCCGCTTCTGGGCCGAAAATCAGCCCGCCTTCCGCGATCTCGGCTTCGGCACCAGCCTGCGCTACAAGTTCCGCGTGCTGGCCGACCTGATGACCGAACCCGATGACGCCGCACTCGCCGCCTTCCACGCGCGACAGGCGCTGCTGGCCATCAGCTGGAGCCTGACCATGATGGGCGATCTGGAACTCGACCGGGACGAGCAGGCCGCCGCGGCGGCGGCAATCGCGACCGACATACTCGCCAGGATGTGAGGCGCTACCCGATTACCTTGTCGCGCAAGGCCAGCCAGCGTTCGCGAGTGATCGCGTACTCGACCTCACCGTGTTCCGATCCGGGAATCGGCTCCTCCCACTGCTGTTCGAAGGTTCGAACATATTCCAGGCCAACCGAATTCATGGTCGCGCGGGACGCGGCGTTCACCGCCATGGTCTCGGCGAAGATCCGGGCGAGCCCGAGATCGGCGAACCCGTGCCGGATCAGTTCGCGCGCACCCTCACTCGCCAAACCCTTTCGCCAGTAACGGGGTAACAGCCGATATCCGAGTTCGCCCTGACCCGCCACCGGTCCCTGATCCGGCCGATCGGGCGGCGCGAGCAGCCACCACCCCACGAAATCGCCGTCGACGAACCCGACCCAGAAACCGAGCCCGTCCACCCGATCGGCGACCGCCATGCGCCGCCCGTGGAACCGCTCGACCTCCGCGCGCGAACGCGGCTGGCCGGTGCCGAGGTAGCGCATCACCTGCGGCTCGGCATCCAGTTCGATCTCGTACTCGAGGTGCTCGTCGGACAATGGGACCAGCGCGATGCGCGGGGTATGTAATTCGGCTTGTGGCACCGAATGATGCTCGCCGCCATTCGGCCGTTCCGTCCAGCGAATTCCGGCACCCCAAGATCTAGCACATACGTTCGAATACGCGTACGCTCACGATCATGTCGACACCACTGCAGGGATCGCTGCTCGACGGGTTCGGCGAGGCGGAACTCGGGTCGCTCGACGGACTCCGGCGGACCGAGTTGAGCCAGGGCGCCTGGGTGGATTTGTTGCCGGGCTGGCTTTCCGGGGCCGATGCGCTGTTCGACCGGCTCGCGGCCGAGGTGCCGTGGCAGGCCGAGCGGCGGCCGATGTACGACCGGGTGGTGGACGTGCCGCGGCTGCTGTGCTTCTACGAGGAGCGCGAAACACTTCCCGATCCGGTGTTGGATGCGGCGCGGGACGCCTTGAGCGCGCACTATCTGCGCGAACTCGGCGAACCATTCCGCACGGCGGGGCTGTGCTACTACCGGGACGGGCGCGACAGCGTCGCATGGCACGGCGATACGTCGGGACGCGGCGCGACGCACGACACCATGGTCGCCATCGTGTCGGTCGGCGCGGCGCGCAGCCTGCTGCTGCGGCCGCGCGGCGGCGGCCCGAGCCTGCGGTTCCCGGCCGGACACGGCGATCTGCTGGTGATGGGTGGCTCCTGCCAGCGCACCTGGGAGCATGCGGTGCCGAAGACGCGCAGGCCGGCCGGGCCGCGGATCAGCATCCAGTTCCGGCCGCGCGGCGTCCGTTAAGCGAGCGCGACGCGCGGCGTACAATTCCGACCTGCTGGTTTGTTATCGGTGCACCACCTGCTGTTCCCTCGACCCCCGTCAGAAGGATCACGCGCGTGAACAAGCCACTGCTGCTGGCCGTCGCGGCCGCACTCGTCATCGCCGGGCCGCTGGCCGGAATCGCGGTCCGCCGCTTCGTCATCCGGCTCGAACACCGCACCACCGAGGGTCCGCGCTCGCTGCGCTCCCTCGGCCTGCGCCTGGCGCACGACCTCGCCATCCCGGTCGCGGCGCTGGTGGGGCTGATGGTCGCGCTATCGCTGCCGGGCGCGCTGCCCATCGCGCCGACCGCCGCGCACAACGCGCTGCTCGTCGCGCTCATCATCGTCATCTCGTACGCGGTGTCGCGGATCGCCGCCGACATCATCGCCTCGATCGTGCTCGCGGTCACCGGGGCCGAGGGTTCGGTGAGCCTGTTCGCCACCATGACCCGGGTGCTGGTATTCGGCATCGGCATCCTGATCACGCTGGGCAGCTTGGGAATCGAGATCACCCCGCTGCTCGGCGCGCTCGGCATCGGCGGTTTGGCCGTCGCGCTGGCCCTGCAGGCGACGCTGGCCAACCTCTTCGCGGGCATCCACATACTCGCCTCGAAGATGGTGCAGCACGGCGATTTCGTGCGCCTGGACTCCGGCGAATCCGGTTGGATTCACGATATCGGTTGGCGCAACACCACTTTGAAGGAGATTCCGGGCAACTACGTGATCGTGCCGAACGCCAAATTCGCCGACGCCATCCTCACCAACTATCACCAGCCCGAACAGAGTATGGCGGTGGTGGTGGAATGCGGGGTCAGCTATCGCAGCGACCTCGAACAGGTGGAACGGGTCGCGCTGGAGGTGGGCCGGGAGGTGATGTGCGAACTCGACGTCGGCGTCGCGCATGCCGAACCCCGGGTGCGCTTCCACACCTTCGGCGAATCCAGCATCGATTTCCGAGTCGTGTTGTGGACCAGGCATTTCGCCGATCAGTACCTGCTGGTGAGCGAGTTCATCAAGCGGCTGCACGAGCGATTCCAGCAGGAGAAGATCGTCATTCCGTACCCCATTCGCACGCTGGAACTCGGATTCACCAACGGGCACACCATGACTCCGTTCGACGCGCTCGCCGCGGAGCTGCCGATCGACCCGGAACCCCACCCGGCGGTGAGCCCGTGACGACGCGCGGTTGAACGGCACATGACGGACGCCACACCGGCTTACCTGTTCATCTCGGGCACCGATACAGTGGCGATATGACCATTCCGGGGGCGGGTGTACTTGCGGTTATGCCGCTGCACGCGATCAGTGAGGTGTACGGCGAATCCGGCCTGCGGGACCGACTGCTCCTGGAAATCGCCGAACTGCCGGAACCCGAAGGGCCGGCAGCGGCGCTGGATCTCGCGTCCGAACTGCATCGCGACGACCGCTACGGGCGCGAGCCGTATCTGAATCATCTACTGCGCGTTGCCATCCGGATCGTCAGC
Organism: Nocardia sp. JCM 34519.1; assembly: GCF_020361265.1. Classification (NCBI taxonomy): domain Bacteria; kingdom Bacillati; phylum Actinomycetota; class Actinomycetes; order Mycobacteriales; family Nocardiaceae; genus Nocardia; species Nocardia sp. JCM 34519.1. The sequence goes on along the minus strand of NZ_JAIRBR010000005.1, from coordinate 222,903 downwards.
CACTACGAGGTGCGCGACCCGGACGTGGTCGCGGCCGGCCTGCTGCACGACGCGGTCGAAGATCACGGCCCCGAGTTGGCGGGCGACCGCCCCGGCCCGGCCACCGCCGCCGCACTCGGCGAACTGTCCACCCGCTTCGGCACCCGGGTCGCGGAAATCGTTGCCGCCGTGACCAATCCGGCGCCGGATCCGGCCGTCGACCGGCATGTGCAATACCGCGAGCACGTCGCGGCGAATCTCGCCCGCGCACCGTGGGCACGCGTGGTGAAGCTGTCCGACTTCACCGACAACGGCGTCGGCATCCTCTACGCCACCGGTTCGGCGATGCACCGCCTCGCCACCAAATACCGCCCACTCACCAACGTCTATCGCGACCTCGTCAACCGCCCCGACACCCCACTCGCCGACCATGTGAAATCGCACATCCTCGACCAACTCGACCGCGCCGACGAACGCTTCGACGCCATCCTCGGCGCGCGGTAGTCCGGTGCGGCCTCTCGCAGCAGCTGAATCCGATCGACCGGAAAACCGGTCTATCCGCGTACGCTGACATCGCATACGGCGCATACGAGGGGTGGACCATGAGTGACGCATCCGGGGTCGCGGTCGATCCGGAGAAGATCCGCACGCACGCGGCGAATGTGGAATCGGTTGGTCGATCACTGACGCAGGCCGTCGAGGCCGCGCAGGCGGTTTCACTGCCGACCGATGCGTTCGGCAAGCTCTGCGCATTCCTGCCGCCGCTATTTCTCGACTCGATCGAGTCCGAGGGTGTCACGACGCTGCAAACCGCGCAGCAGGCCCTCACCGATGATGCGGGCAAACTTCGCTCCGTCGCGGCGGGTTTCGAGCAGATCGATACGACCAACGCGGCGAACCTGAAATCCGTCGAGGCCAACGGCGCGCGCTGACCGCCTGCGCCACAAGGCATTCGAGACTTACGGGGCGCGTAGCACGGATTCGACGATTTCGCGGACCGCGTGCAGTAGCGGTTCGGTCTTTCCGGCCCGGGCCATCGCGGGAACCATTTCGCCGCCGAGAATAGATAGCAGCAGCTGGCCTACGGTGTCGGCGTCGAGATCCGGGCGGGCTTCACGGAGCAATTCGGCGATGTGGCCGGCCCAGAAGGCGTGGAATTCATCGCGGCGCGGATGCGGCGGGATGGCGTTGTAGGCGACGACCAGTTCGACGTTCGCGATAACCAAGCGGGTGAAGGCGTCGAAGAAGGCCACCAGGCGATCGCCCGCGGCGGCGCCGGGGCCGAGCGGCGGCGGACCGGACCGGACCGCCGCCATGAGCTCGACGGCCGGTTCGCCGATCAGCTCGTGCAGCAGCCCGGCCCGGCTGCCGAAGCGGTGGAAGATGGTCCCCTTGCCGACCCCGGCCGCGGCGGCGACCCGGTCCATGGTGACCGCTTCGGCGCCGTGTTCGATGAGCATCGCCCTGGTGGCGTCGAGGATGGCTCGGCGGTTGCGAGCGGCGTCCGCCCGCTCTTTCGGGGGCATCTCACCTACTTTCGTTGCGCGGCAACCCCATTGACAAGTTGACCGGCGGTCCATATTGTCGGGCAAGCAACTGGACCATCAGTCAACTTATGGAGTTTTGATGCGAGCAATCGTAATGACCGGAGTCGGCGGGCCCGAGGTGCTGGTCGCCCGGGACGTCCCGACCCCGCGGCCGGGGCCCGGCGAACTGGTCATTCGGGCCGAGGCGATCCCGGTCCTCTACCCGGAGACAGTGGTGCGGGCCGGTATCTTCCCGATGGCCGCCGAACTGCCCGCGGTATTCGGATTCCAGGCGGTCGGCGTCGTCACCGAGACCGGAGCCGATGTCGACCAGGCACTGGTCGGCAAGCGCTATGCCGTCGCGACGACGGGCGCCGGATCGTATGCCGAATTCGTCTGCGCCCCTGCGGCTTCCGCCATCGAAATCCCGGAGGGCCTGGCATCGGCCGACGCCGCGGCCGTGCTGATGAGCGGATCGACGGCCATCGCGCTGCTCGAACGGGCACTGCTCACCGGCGCGGAAACCGTGCTGATCGAGGCCGCCGCAACGGGTGTCGGCGCATTCCTCACCCAGCTCGCCAAGGAGTACGGCGCGGCACGCGTCATCGCCACCGCGGGCGGCCCCGAAAAGACCGCCCAGGCACGGAAACTCGGCGCGGACGCGACGATCGACCACACCGATCCGAACTGGCCCGCGCGATTGCCCGAAATCCTCGGCGACACAACCGTCGACGTGGTCTTCGATTCGATCGGCGGCACCAGCGCCAACGATCTGGTGCCCGCCGTGACACCGCTGCACGGCCGGATCCTCAGCTACGGTTGGCTTTCCGGCGCACCGACGCAACTGTCGGTCGCCGACCTGCTCGGTTCCGGCCTGACCCTGCAGGTCTGTGCGGGCCCGGCCTGGCTGGCGACCGTCGCCGCCGCGCGCGGCGCCATCCTGACCCGTGCGGCGAGCGGAACGCTCGACCCGCTCGTCGATTCGGTGCTGCCGCTGGCCGACGCCGCCGAGGCGCACCGCCGCGTCGAACGGCGTGCGCAACTCGGCCGCATCGTGCTGCGCCCCTAGTCCAACCCTTGGCAAACCGCAAGGCGGACAACAGGACAACCACATCGCCGCAGCGCGAAAACTCGTACCGAGCCCTCGCTTTGCTGCCACCATTTCTGCGTGAACCAGCCACTTACGTGGGGAGCCGCCGCGGCGGTCGTCATCATTGCCCCCGCGCTGGGGTTCGGACTGCGCAAGGTTTTCGACCGCCTCGGTGCCAAACCCGAGGAGCGCAGCCGGACCTTCCGGGCGCTCGTCCTGCGCCTCGGACGTGATCTGTCGGTCCCGTTGATCTCGTTGACGGGCCTGCTCATAGCCATTTCGATACCGAACAAACTCCCGGTGGCCACCGATGTGGCCCGCAATACGCTCGTCGCGGCGCTGATCATCGCGGTCACCTTCGCGGTGGCCCGGCTGGCCGCCGACATCATCACCTCGATCGTGATGGCGGTCAGCGGGATCGGCGGTTCGGCCAGCCTGTTCGCCACCATCACCAGAGTGGCCGTCTTCGCGATCGGCATCCTGATCAGCATGAGCAGCTTGGGCATCTCGATCACCCCGCTGCTCGGTGCGCTCGGCATCGGCGGTCTCGCGATCGCACTCGCCCTGCAGGACACGCTCGCGAATATCTTTGCCGGCATGCACATTCTGGCCACGAAGATGGCCCAGCCGGGCGATTTCGTCCGGCTCGACAGCGGTGAGCAGGGCTGGCTGCACGATGTCGACTGGCATCACACCACCATCCGGGAACTGCCGGGCAATCTGGTGATCGTGCCGAATTCCCGGTTCGCCGAGGCGATTCTGACCAACTACAACCGGCCATCGCCGGATTCCGAGGTCACCGTCGACATCGCCGTCGGGTGCGAGAACGACCTCGACTATGTCGAGCGGATCACCATGGAGGTGGCGCGGGAGATCGTCGGCAATTCGGAAACCGCCGCGCCCGAACATGATCCGCAGCTGCGCTTCCACACCTTCGGCGACAGCATCGGTTTCCAGGTGCAACTGCGCAGCCGCCGCTATCCGGACCGCAACCTGCTCGCCAGCGATTTCATCAGGCAACTGCACCGCAGGTTCCGCCTGTCGAAGGTCACCCTGCACCGTTCCGGCGTGACCGAGGATCTGGTACCCAAGCACCATATGGATCTCCCGATCCGCACCAGGGATTCCGAACCGGACTTCGACAACGCTTCATAGCCGGCCCACTAGGCTGTGCTGGTGGGCACATCGCTGAAACAACAGGTCGGCGCGGCCAACGAGTTGACCGCGCGCTGGTGCGCGGCCGCGGGCGAGGCGGACTTCGTCCTCTCCGGCGCGGGCGTGTGGCCGCTGCTGGCGCTGCTCGCCGCGGCGGCGGACGGACCGGCCCGCGCCGAATTGGCGGCCGCGGCCGGAATTCCGGCGGATACCGCACAGGCCGCCGCAGTCCAATTGATCGGGATACTCGACGACGCCGTCGACATCGCGGGCGCGCTCGGCATCTGGGTGCGCAAAAAGCTTCCACTGCACGACGATTGGGTCGCCGAGCAGCCGAAGGGCACGATCGACCTGCTCACCGACCAGGCGGCGCTGGACAGCTGGGCCGCACAGCACACCGGCGGGCTGATCGAGAAATTCCCGCTCCAGCTGGATCCGGCGACGGTATTGGTGCTGGCCACCGCACTGGTTGCGAAGACCAAGTGGCGCAAGCCTTTCGAGGAAATCCTGCTGATACCGGAGCACGGGCCGTGGCAGGGCGCTCGGATAAGCGGTCTCTATCGCTCGACCGACGATATCGACGCCGCCGCGATACTCGACGGGCCGACCCCGGTCACCCGCGTAATCGTCACGGGCACCGCGGATTTGGACGTGCACCTGCTGGTCGGCGACGGCGATCCGGGAATCGTGCTGCGGACCGGTCTCGGCGCGCTCACCGGCGCGGTGCCGGTGAACACCGAATTACCGCCCGGGACAACGGGTCCCGGGCTGAGGGTGACCACCATCGAATCGACCGACCGCCACGATCGGCTCGGTATCCGGTTGCCGTCCTTCGATATTCGCTCCTTCCACAACCTGCTCGCGCTGCCCGACGTCTTCGGCCTGCGGGCGGCCACCGACACCACCCGCGGCCACTTCCCCCGGATCTCCCCCGCCCCGCTCGCGGTGAACCAGGCCGCACAGGATGTCCTGGCGCGCTTCACCAGGGAGGGCTTCGAATCGGCCGCGGTCACCGCGATGGGCATGGTCCTGGCGGGAATGGCCCGGCCGACGCATACGGTCCGAGCGGCCTCGGTCGAATTCGACCGGCCGTTCGGGTTTCTCGCGGTGCATCGGCCGTCCGGGCTCGCCGTCACGGCGGGCTGGGTGGCCACCCCCACCCCGGCGCCGCCGCCCCGATCAGGCGGTGCGCCTGGCGAATTCGGGCGCGTGTTCCGGTAAGAAGCCGCGGGCCACCACGAACGGCGGCGCGCTGCGCAGCACCGGAATGCGACGCAGTATGCCGAGTGTGGGTGGCAGCGTGGTGCGGCCGGTCAGGTTGATCCGGCCGTACAAGGCGGGTTCGATCACCCGGTCGTGCAATAGGCGCTGCATGGCCTGAGTCGCGACGGTCGGGTACATCCGGCGGCGCTGCACCCGCGCCAGGTCCTCGGTGCGCACCGAACCCGAACGCAGCGGTCCGGCCAGGATCCGCGCGGCGGCGACCGCGTCCTGTACCGCGAGGTTGATGCCGACGCCGCCGACCGGCGACATGGCATGTGCGGCATCACCGAGGCAGAGCAGGCCGTCACGGTACCAGCGCCGCAACCGGTCCAGCTTGACGTCGAGCAGCTTCACCTCGTCCCAGCCGCTCAGCGCGTCGACGCGATCGCCGAGCCACGGCGCCACCGTCGCGATATCGCGCACGATATCGCCGACCGGATTCCGCCGCGCCGCCGCGTCGGTGCCCTTCGCTATGAGCAGCGCGACCTGCCAGTAATCCCCGCGGTCCAGCATCACGCCCGCCCGATTGCCGGTGGCGAACGGTACCGCGGCCGCCGGATCGATCTCGGTGCGTGGCAGGCGGAACCACCAGACGTCCATCGGCGTCGTCCAAGTAACCGACGGCAGCCCCGCCGCGGCCCGCAGCACCGAACCGCGACCGTCACAGGCGACGGTCAAATCGGCTCGGATCTCACCGGTTTCGCCACTCGAGGTCCGGTAGGCGATGCCGATAACGCGGCCGTCGTCCCGGATCAGGTCCGTCGCTTCGGTATTCATCCGCAGGTGGAAACTCGGTTCCTGTTCGGCGTTGCGCGCCAACAGATCCAGTAGATCCCACTGCGGCACCATCGCGATGTATTTGTGTTTTCCGGGCAGGTTCCGCAGCTCGAACGCCGTGCCGAGCGTTCCGTTGACCGGCAGCAGAACCGTCTCCACCCGCCGCTGCGGCAATTTCGCGAATTCGGCGCCGAGGCCGAGTTCGTCGAGCAGATCCAGGGTGGTGGGGTGCACGGTATCGCCGCGGAAATCCCGCAGGAAATCCTTGTGCTTCTCCAGCACGGTGACATCGACACCGCCTCTGGCCAGCAGCAGTCCGAGCACGATTCCGGCTGGTCCACCACCGGCGATCAGGCAGGTTGTCCGCTCCATCCGACTGTCCTCCCTCGAGGCGCGCGCGGTGATCCGCGCCCGCTGTTCGGTATTCGTCGATGTGCACCCGCCATCGATGGTAATTGGACCGCGGACTCGTGACGAGCGAAATTATTTGTGCGACAACGGGAATCGGAAACCGGACAGCATCATATTTCCCGGCGCAGCACGAAGAAGTACGGCTCGCGCATGCCGCGCATATCCATGATGCCGAGCAGCGTATCCGGGTCGACCTTGCGGAAATGGTCGATCACCGGCAGATGGTCGTAGATCATCGCGGCGCTCACCGTGCCGCGGTATTCGATATCGCGCAGCCGGGCCTTCGGCGTCGTGGTGCGCAGGGCGGGCGCGAGGTACCGCAGCGATCGACGCACCAGCCGCATCCCGGACCGCGGCAACACACCGGCCAACCGCATCGGCACCCGCCTCGGGTCGACCGCGAAGATCGCGCCGGTCTCATCGGCGAACAGCAGCGGATGCACATCCTCGGGACCGTCGAATTGCTTGCCGTACCAGCCGGAGGCGGCCAGCGCCCCGGCGAACGGATGTCCGGTGTCGAACTCCTCGCCCTGCCACCGCCCGCTCGTCACCTCGGTGACGAGCGCCGCGGGCAGCCGATCGAACAGCGCCTGCGCCGCTTCGGCCGTACAACCCTCGGCCTGCAAAGCCCTCAGCTCGTCCGCCGCCGATTTTCCGTCCATGAGAGCCTCCTTGCCGCGTCGATGCGAGATAAACACTATCTACCTCTCGCAGCACCGTCGCGGACACTCTGTCAGCTCAGTCTAGATAAATCCGAGATCACTTATTGGACAAGGGATTTCACTCGCGAAAAGCATCGAGTGACCCAGCTCACCCGAGCGGGCATTGACCTCAACCCGAGTTGAGATACCAGTATCGAAGTCGAGGCCCGGACGGAAAAACAACCGGTAGCTGGGTCCGGGCCTCGTTTCCGGGAAAGCTCCCGCCGGACAATCCAGTACACCCACCGGCGGGAGCAATCCGGAAAGCACAACGGCCGCACCCGATTTCGGATGCGGCCGTGCGATATACGCCGAATCAGTCCTCGGACTCCCGGCGCGGTGCGCGGGTGGCCGCCGCCGCGGCCCGCACCTGCGGCGCGACCAGCACCACCTGGCCGAGCACGCCGTTGATGAACGACGGCGAATCGTCGGTGGACAGCTCCTTGGCCAGCTCCACCGCCTCGTCCACCGCGACCACCGGCGGAACATCGTTGGCGTGGAACAACTCCCACACCGCGACGCGCAGCACGGCCCGATCCACCGCGGGCAGCCGGGACAGCTCCCAATCCTTCAGGTACGACTCGATGGTGCCGTCCACCCGATCCAGATCGTCGGCGACGCCCTCCACCAGCGTGCGGGTATACGCGTGCACCGGCGCGACCGACTGATCGCTCGCGGCCAAGGCGACCCGCTCGTCCAGCAGGTCGGCCGCGTCGACATCCCGGGCCTCCGCCTCGAAGAGCAGATCCACCGCGCGACGGCGCGCCTTGTGCCTGGCACCGAGCTTCTTGTACGTGGACTTCTTGTCCACCGGCTGTTCCGCCACAGTCACATTATTTCCCGGCGCCGCCGACGCCGCTCAGCTGTTGACCCGGCCGAGGTAGCTGCCGTCGCGCGAGTCGATGCGCAGCTTGTCGCCGGTGTTGATGAACAGCGGGACCTGGACCTCGGCACCGGTCTCCAGGGTGGCGGGCTTGGTGCCGCCGGTGGACCGGTCGCCCTGCAGGCCGATATCGGTGTGCTGGACCACCAGCTCGATCGACACCGGGAGCTCGACGAACAGCGGCTCGCCCTCGTGCACGGCGACCTGCACCGGCATATTCTCCAGCAGGAAGCGGGCGCCCTCGCCGATGGTGGCCTCGCCGATGTGCATCTGGTCGTAGGTCTCGCCATCCATGAAGATGTAGTCCGACCCGTCGTGGTACAGGTAGGTCATATCGCGGCGGTCCACCGTCGCGGTCTCCACCTTGACGCCCGCGTTGAACGTCTTGTCGACGACCTTGCCGGACACCACGTTCTTCAGCTTGGTCCGCACGAACGCAGGGCCCTTGCCCGGCTTGACGTGCTGGAATTCGATGATCTGCTGGAGCTGACCTTCGATCTTCAGCACGAGGCCGTTCTTGAAGTCGCTGGTGTCCGCCACTGTCCTCGGATCTCCTGTTCTAGGGCACGACCGACGTCAATCGACGACGGTCAGGTCTTTGCTGGTGTGGGTGAGCAGCTCCGGGCCCCCTTCGCGCACCACGAGCGTGTCCTCGATCCGGACCCCGCCGCGGCCGGGAAAGTACACACCTGGTTCGACGGTCACCGCCACGCCAGACAGAAGTGTACCGGTTCCGGTTTTGGCGAGTCCGGGCGCTTCGTGGATGCGCAATCCGACACCGTGCCCGAGACCATGTACGAACAGCGCGCCGTGACCCGCCTCCTCGATCACCGCGCGGGCCGCCGCATCGACGCCGGTCACCGACGCACCCGGTTTCAGCGCCGCGCAGCCCGCCCGCTGCGCCGCCTGGACCAGCGCGTACACCTCGCGCTGCCAGTCGCTGGCCGCACCGAGCACGAAGGTGCGGGTCATATCCGAGTGGTAGCCGCCGACCATGGCGCCGAAGTCGAGCTTCACGAAATCGCCGGTCTTCAGCACCGCATCGGTCGGACGGTGATGCGGCACCGCCGAATTCGCGCCCGCCGCGACGATCGTCTCGAAGGCGAGCGCCTCGGCGCCGACCTCGAACATCGCCCATTCCAGATCCCTGGCCACCTGGCGTTCGGTGCGGCCGGGACGCAGGCCGCCGCGCTCCAGCAGGGCCGCGAGCCCGGCGTCACCCGCGGCGCACGCGGCGCGCAGCTGTTCCACCTCGTACGCGTCCTTCACCATTCGCAGCTGCTCGGTCAGGCCCGGGGTCGGGACCAGCTCCAGGCCGGTGCTCTGATCCTCGAATCCGCGATGCTGGTCGACGGTCACCACATGGCTTTCGAATCCGACCCGGCCCAGCTGCCACTCCCCGGCCAGCTCGACGATGCGCCGCGCGCTGGCGCGGGCGATCTCGGCGTGCAGATCCGGCACCTGTTCGGCGACCTGGGTGCGGTAGCGGCCGTCGGTGCAGATCACCGTGCGCTCCTCGGCATTGCGCATATCCCAGCAGTGCACGAGCAGTACGGCGTTGGAGCCGGTGAACCCGGTGAGGTAACGAATGTTCACCAGATCCGTCACCAGCAGGGCGTCTACCTCGTTCTCCACCAGCAGACTGCGCAACGCGCCACGCCGCGCCGCGTAGTCGGGCCCGAGGCCCGCGTGATCAGCACACATGTGTCAAAACTACCGCTGACACGCCGTTGGCCGGGAGGTAACACGGGGCCCAGCCGGTCCGGATCGCAAGATTTCCACATTTCGGGAATCCATCCACAATCGGCGCATCGGGGGTTGTTTCGAGCGAGCCGATGACGAGGCTGGAAGGCATGTCCTTCGTCGCGTTCGCCGCGCTCGTGCTGTGGTGTGCGGTGCTGAGCGTCATCGATATCCGGGAACGCAGGCTGCCCAACGCGCTCACCGGCGTCGGCGCGCTCGGCGTCCTCGGATATGCGCTGTACTCGGCGCAATTCACCGCCGCACTGGTCGGTGCGGCAGTGCTCGCCCTCCCATACCTCGCCGTCCATCTGGTGACGCCGACGGGTTTCGGGGCGGGCGACGTCAAACTGGCCGTCGGGCTCGGCGGCGCCGCGATGCTCGCCGGGGCCAGGGCGTTGGCGCTCGCCGCGATTGCCGCACCGGTGCTGACGGCCCTGATCGGCACGATCCTGCTGATCCGAAGACGCGTCACGGGCGGCGCGGCGCCCGGCCCGATCCCACACGGCCCCGCCATGTGCCTGGCGACGGTCTCCGCGATACTGCTGGTCCGATGACCGGTGGGCGGCCGAGCCGGAAAAGGCGCGGAGGGGCGGACGAGGGCGGGCGCGCCGACATGGGAAGATGGACGGCGTGTTGCGCTGGATAACTGCCGGAGAATCCCACGGTCCCGCCCTCGTCGCGATTCTCGACGGAATGGTCGCCGGGGTCGAGGTGACGTCGGAGGAGATCTCCGCCCAGTTGGCCCGCCGCAGGCTGGGTTACGGGCGCGGCGCGCGGATGAAGTTCGAGGCCGACAAGGTCACCGTCGTCGGAGGCGTCCGGCACGGGCGCACCATGGGCGGTCCGGTCGCCATCGAGGTCGCCAACTCCGAATGGCCCAAGTGGACCACCGTCATGTCCGCCGATCCGGTCGATCCCGCGGAACTGGCCGAGCTGGCCCGCAACGCGCCGCTCACCCGGCCGCGCCCCGGCCACGCCGACTACTCCGGCATGCTCAAGTACGGCTTCGACGACGCGCGAAATGTGTTGGAGCGGGCCAGCGCCCGGGAGACCGCGGCCAGGGTCGCCGCGGGCACCGTCGCCCGCAACTTCCTGCGGCAGGCGTTCGGCGTCGAGGTCGTCTCGCACGTCGTCTCGATCGGCGCCGCGGCCAACACCACCGGCGTCGTGCCGACCGCCGCCGATCTGGCCGTCATCGACGAGAGCCCGGTGCGTGCGTTCGACAAGGACGCCGAGGCCGCGATGATCGCCGAGATCGAGGCCGCGAAGAAGGACGGCGACACCCTCGGCGGCGTCGTCGAGGTGATCATCGAGGGACTTCCGGTCGGCCTCGGTTCGTTCACCAGCGGCGAGCAGCGGCTCGACTCGCGACTCGCGGCCGCGCTCATGGGAATTCAGGCCATCAAGGGTGTCGAGGTCGGCGACGGATTCGAAACCGCGCGCCGCCGTGGCAGCCAGGCGCACGACGAGATGCGACCCGGCCCCGACGGTGTGCTGCGCTCCACCAACCGCGCGGGCGGCCTGGAGGGCGGCATGACCAACGGCGAGGCGCTGCGGGTGCGCGCCGCCATGAAGCCGATTTCCACCGTGCCGCGCGCGCTGTCCACCGTCGATATGGCCACCGGCGACGAGGCCGTCGCGATCCACCAGCGCTCCGACGTGTGCGCGGTGCCCGCCGCGGGCGTCGTCGCCGAATCGATGGTCGCGCTGGTCGTCGCGCAGGCCGCGCTGGAGAAGTTCGGCGGCGATTCGCTGGCCGAGACCGCGGAGAACATCACCAGCTACGTCAAGCGGATCGGCAGCCGTCCCCACATCCCGGCACCGCAGTGATCGTGCAGACCGACCCGCGCACACCGCGCGTTGTGCTGGTCGGGCCGCCCGGCGCGGGAAAATCGACGATCGGCCGCAAGCTGGCCAAGGAACTCGACGTCGAGTTGTACGACACCGACGCGGGTATCGAACGCGAGACCGGCCGCACCATTCCGGAGATCTTCGCCCAGGACGGTGAACCGGAATTCCGCCGGATCGAGGAGCGGGTCGTGCGCCGCGCCATCCTGGCCGAACGCGGTGTGGTCTCGCTCGGCGGCGGCGCCGTCCTGTCCAAGGAGACCAGGGCGCTGCTGCGTGGCCGCACCGTGGTCTATTTGGAAATCAGTGTCGGAGAAGGACTTCGGCGCACCGGGGCGAGCACCAACCGGCCGCTGCTCAACGGTGACGACCCGGGCGCAAAATATCGGGAGCTGATGCGCATCCGGCGGCCGCTCTACCGGGAGGTCGCCTCCGTCCGGGTGCGCACCGACGGGCGCAGCCCGGGCCGGGTCGTCCGGATGATCATGGCGAAACTGGGTCTCGAACCGGCCGAGCCGAATCCCGCCGCACCCCCCACCGAATCCAACGGAATCCCCCAGGGCAGCAGCCGGTCCCGTGCCCGTCGTCGCGCCAGGGCCCGCGCCGCCGCCCGCCGCCGCGCCGAGGCCGCCGGACAGACTGCCGCGGCGATCCCGGCCGATCAGCCGGCCGCGCGCAGCGGTACCGCATCCGCCGCCCCGACGCCCGATACCGCGAAAACTGCTGGCAACCAGGACAATTCGACCGAAGCCCGCAACCCCACCGCCGACGCCCCCGCAAACCCGGCAACCGATCCCGCCGCCCCGCGTCGACGCCGCCGCCGTCGCCGCACCACCCGCCGCGAACCCGGCGGCACCACCACCGGCGAAACGACGACCGACAACCCGCATACGGACACCGGCAACGCCGCCGAACCCGAAACCGCCATCGGCACCGGCACCGGCACCGGCACCGGCACCGGCACCGGCACCACCGATCCCAGCAGCGGCGGGAAAGCAAGCCGTCGGCAACGTCGCACGACCTCCCCCGCCCGCGGCCGTACCTCGGGCAACTCGCGGCCCGGCGCCGACAGCAGCGCCCCTCGCGAACCCGAGACAACCGACCTCACCACCAGCCGCAGCCATAGCCGCACACCACCGCCCGGCACCGACAACAGCACCTCACACGAACCTGAGACAACCGACCTCACTACCAGCCGCAGCCATAGCCGCACAACGCCCAGCACCTCACACGAACCCGGGGCACCGACGTCCGGCGCTGATGACGCCGCTCGTCGGAGCACCGGGACTCCCGGGCGTGACGGCAGCGGCATTGCGGCCGATCACAACGCTGGCCCCGCCGAAAAGGCCTCCGGCACAGCTGAATCCGGCGGCAGGGGGGATCGAAGGCGGCGCAGGGTCGCGTCGCGGCCCGCCGGTGCGCCGGAACGACCGCCCGCCGTATCCGGCTCCGATGCGCGGCCGGGTACGACGGCGGTCGAATCGGGCCGGTCCGATGCCGAAGCGGCGAGTTCCCGAGGCGCTGCGACACGCATGGAAGCGGATCCGCGGCAACCGATGCCGGTTGTGAATCCGCCATCCGGTGGTCACGGCACTGCCGATCCCGTTCGGAGTAACAGGTGAAAAGAACTTCGACGCAATGGATTTCGCCAGCCACACCGATGACGGAAGCCGGATGTCGGCGAGCGGTTCGACCGCCGTCCCCTGCGACCACGGCAATTCGGCGGCGGGATCATCCAGCGATGATGTCGCCGAGTCGCCTGGCAGTTCGACCGGCTTCCCCGCTTTCGGCGGCCGGGACAATCCGTCGGTGGCAGCACCCGGCGACAACTCGGCGGCGGCCCGAAGTTCCGGACCAGATCGCGGCCCGGCCGCTGAGGGTCAGCGAAACCACTTCGGCGCAACGGGTTTCGGCGCGCGAGAGCAGTCGGCCGACTCGGCGCGGCCGGGTGCGCAGTGAGGGGTGGTCCCGGATGGCATACGAGTACAAGCAATCAGCAGCAACAGGATCGGAGAGGCAGTCGTGAGTGAGCCGACTCGTATCGAAGTCCGGACGGCGCAACCGTATCCGGTGATCATCGGGCGCGGGCTGCTCGGCGAGCTGGTGGAGGCGGTCACCGGCGCCGACGGGGTGCGCACGGTCGCCATCTTCCATCAACCGCCGCTCGCGGAGACCGCGGAGGCGGTACGGAAGGCGTTGGCCGACAAGGGGATCGACGCGCACCGGGTGGAGATCCCGGATGCCGAGGCCGGTAAGGATCTCGCGGTCGCCGGTTTCTGCTGGGAGGTGCTCGGGCGGATCGGCCTGACCCGCAACGATGTCGTGGTGAGCCTCGGCGGCGGCGCCGCGACCGATCTGGCCGGTTTCGTGGCCGCCACCTGGATGCGCGGGGTGCGCATCGTGCACGTGCCCACCACCCTGCTCGCCATGGTCGACGCGGCCGTCGGCGGTAAGACCGGCATCAATACCGAGGCGGGTAAGAATCTGGTCGGCAGTTTCCACGAACCGAGTGCGGTACTCGTCGACCTGGTGACGCTGGAGACGGTGCCGCGCAACGAGATCGTGGCCGGGATGGCCGAGATCATCAAGGCCGGTTTCATCGCCGATCCGGTGATCCTGGATTTGATCGAACGCGACCCGCAGGCCGCCCTCGACCCGAAGGGCGAGGTGCTGCCCGAGCTGATCCGGCGCGCCATCCAGGTCAAGGCCGACGTGGTCGCGGCCGATCTGAAAGAGGCCAGCCTGCGCGAAATCCTCAATTACGGGCACACTCTGGGTCACGCGCTAGAGCGCAGGGAGCGCTACCGCTGGCGGCACGGCGCGGCGGTCGCGGTCGGGCTGGTGTTCGCCGCCGAACTCGGCAGGCTCGCGGGCCGCCTCGATGACGAGACCGCGGACCGGCACCGCACGGTACTCGAAAGCGTCGGCCTGCCGACAACTTACGACGCCGACGCACTCCCCCAACTGCTCGACGCCATGCAAACCGATAAGAAAACCCGTTCCGGCGTATTGCGTTTCGTGGTCCTGGACGGCTTGGCCAAGCCGGGCCGCCTGGAGGGTCCGGACCCGGCGCTGCTGGCCGCCGCCTATTCCGCGATCGCCCGCGAGGAAGGCCCTCAAAGCAGCGCAATCCTGTTGTAGAACAATCGGATCGGCGCATCCGAACGGATGCGCCGATCCGACTGACAGTTATTGGGTTCGCCTGAACGCCTCAGTCGCCAGGAACCCGGAGATCGTACCTATCGCTCCCACCGGGCGCTTGCGCATCTCGAAAGGTGCGCCGATCCACTCATGTCGCGGTCAGGCCGTCACCGCGGGGAGCTGCTGGGTAGGCGGGTCGACCTCGTTCACCTGCGCGCCGTTGTCGAGCTTTCGGCCCGCCACCCAGCGACCGATGGCGACGCCGAGCAAGGCGGGCAGGAATACCACCAGGATGATGGCCGAAGCCGATGCGGTCAGCTCGAAAAGCAGCCCGTTGTCGCCGAGGTCGAAGCGGGGCAGGAAGTCCAGCAGCCAGGCGACCAGTCCGCTGCCGAGTCCGGCGCCGACCGCCGCCTTCAGCCACAGGATGGTCAGGTCGGAGCCGTGCTCGGGGTCGACGTGCACGGCCCGGTCGCGGCGGCCGTCCAGGATGCCCCAGTACACGACCGCGGCGAGCAGCAGGATCAGGCACAGCACCCGCATCCACGCACCGTGCGTCGGCCAGTACACCATCGCGAAACCGAGTACGGCCCGCAGGACGACGACCAGCGCCCCGAGCCCGACGGCCCGCAACACCCAAGCATTCATGCCGACCACCATAACCCGCAGCGCGGCGGATCCAAACGAGAACCTGTGTCAGCACCGGCCCACGCGGACAATCCCGGCGCGAAACGGCCCTATTTTCCGCATTGCCGCCGATTATTGTCCGCTCAGGCCGGTTACGCCGAAAGATCCAGCGCCGCGGCCATTTCCGCGCGCGGCGCCGGCCGACCGGTGAACTGCTCCACCTGGCCGTATGCCTGGTTCAACAGCATCCGCAGCCCGCTCACCACGACATGTCCCGCACGCTCGACGGCCTGCGCCAGCGGCGTCGGCCACGGGTTGTAGATCGCGTCGAGCACCACCGGCGCGGTCGCGATCGCGGCGGCGAACGGAGCGGCCGCATCGGCCGGAACGGTGCTGACCACGGCTCCCGCGCTCGCGCACGCCTCGGTGATGGCGAACGGGTCGAAGCCGATGACCTCGGCGGTCAACTCCAGTCGCTCGGCCAAATCCAGTGCGCCCCTTGCCCTTCCGGCGTCACGGGCGACCACGGTAACCGATTTGACGCCGAGTTCGGCCAGCGCGAGCAGCGCGGGCCGCGCGGTGCCGCCCGCGCCGAGCACCACCGCCTCCGACAGCTCGGCGACACCGGCCTCACGCAGCGCGCCGATCACCCCGTCCACGTCGGTACAGTCGGCGCGCCAACCGTTTTCGGTCCGCACCAGGGTATTCGCCGAGCCGACGAGGACTGCCCGCTCGGAGCGTTCGGTCGCGTAGGCGAGCGCGGCCTCCTTACCGGGCATGGTCACCGACAGCCCGACCCATTCGGGTCCGAGCCCGCCGACCAGCGCGGGCAGCTCCTCGGCCGAACATTCGATACGCTCATACGTCCAGTCGAGCCCGAGCGCCCGATAGGCCGCCAGGTGCAGCTGCGGTGACCGCGAATGCGCGATCGGCTTACCGAGGACGGCCGCTTTGCGGGACAACGAATCACCTGCCACTGTCGAGGATTCCGCTCTGCTCGGCCTGGTGCACATTACGGATGTGCTCGGCATAGTTGTCGGCGAACAGGGTGGTGCCCTGTACGGGGTCGACGGTCACGAAGTACAGCCACTTCCCCGGCTCCGGATTCTCCATGGCCTTCAGTGCGTCGATCGACGGTGAAGAGATCGGCGTCGCGGGTAGGCCGGTCATCGCGTAGGTGTTCCAGGGGGTTTCCTTCGCCCGGTCGGTCCCGCTGGTGCTGACCTCGGTGCGGTCGAGCGCGTAGTTGACGGTCGAGTCGAACTCCAGCTTCTGGTCGGCGTTCAACCGGTTGACGATCACCCGTGCCGCCTTGCCCATGTACTGCGGGTGCACCTCCCGCTGGATCATCGAGGCGCCGGTGAGCATCTGGTATGGGTTCAGTTTGGCGTCGCCGCCGGACTGCAGCAGCCCGGTCGACTCGTATCTCGCGGCGCTCGCGGTGATCAGCTGCTTCAGGATGTCCTGCGGCGAACTGCTCGGATCGAAATCCAGCGAGCCCGCCATGATCAGCCCCTCGAGCTGCCTACTGCGATCGGGTACCGCGCGCACTGCGGCGACGGCCCAGTTCGGCACCCCGAGAGCGGCCAGATCGGTGCTCGCGCCCGCCGCGTCGAGCTGTTCGTAGGTGACGCACTTCTTGTCGGCGCCGGTGCCGATGCAGCTGGCGTCGGCGATCTTCCGATAGATGCCCTCGGTGGGTGCACCGGTCTTCACGTCGTGTTGATCGTGCAGCTGCCTGCCCTCGGAGATGACGAGGTAGCCGACCCGCGATTCCTTGTTCACCAGCGCCGCAACCGCTTTGGCGCCCTGACTGTGGCTCGGGACGGCGTAGAAGCCGGGCTGCACCGAGTTCATATTCGTATTGCGCAGCGCCGCTTCGTAGAACGCGCCGGTGCTGGCGACGACGCCCTTATTCAGCATGGTTTGGGCGATCTGCTCCGAAGTGTCGCCCGGATGCACCTGCACCACCACCAGCGGTCCGGGCGCCCCGGCGTAATCCTCCGGCGCGCTGAACCGCTTCATCAGTTTCAGGCCCGCGAAACCGGCCGCGGCCAGGAACAGCAGCACGAACACCGCGCCGACGATCCACAGATTGCGGCGGCGGCGTTTGCGCTCGGCCGCCTTGCGCGAAGCCATCCTGGAGCGCTTACGCGGTTGTGCCGCACGCGATTCCGTGCGCCCGCGCCGCGGCTGCTTGCGCGCGGGCGGCTCCTCGTATTCGGGCTCGCCGTACTCGTCGTATTCGTGACTGTCGTACTGGTGACTGTCGTAATCGGGCTCGCGTCGACCGCTTCGACGATGGTGCCCGGTATGGCCCTCGTCCTCGTCGGTGTAGCGGGGGATGACGGTGGTGTCGTCCTCGTATTCGGCCCAGGCGTCCTGTTCGGGTCTGGCGACCCGGTCGCGCGACTCCCGGTTGTCGCGCGCCTCCCGGCCCCACGCTCGGTCGTCGCGCCGGTAACGCCGCTCAGCCTCGCGCTGTCGGAAACGTTCCTCGGCCCGCGCCCATCGATCCGTCATGCATCGTCCCCTGGCACTGGACGAGCCATTCCGATCGACCTCAACACCGCACTCCGTTCGTCCAACCATCCTTGCAGGATCGATACGGCCGCCGCCTGATCGATCACCTGCCGCTGGCCACGCGCGCGAACTCCACTGTCCCGCAATGCACGTGCAGCAGACACCGTAGTCAAACGTTCGTCGGAAAGTCGGACGGGCACCGGAGCGATCGCGACCCGCAAATCGTCGGCGAACGCTGCGGCAAGCCCGGCCGCGACGCCTTTTTCGCCCCGCAATGTCCGGGGCAGGCCGACGATAACCTCGACCGCCTCGTACTCCCGCACAATTTCGGCAATTCGGTTGATATCCGGTGCGCCGCCACCGGGCGTGCCCGGTTGATCACCGCGGCGGCCGGATTGCTTGGCGCGCGGCACGGTTTCGACGGGTGTGGCGAGGATGCCGTCGGGATCGCTGGACGCGACGCCGATCCGGACACTGCCGACATCGACGCCGATCCGCCTGCCCCGGCCGGGATCGGTGGCCGGGTCGGGCCGGTCGGCGCCGCGTCCGGCGTCCGGCGAAGATGTACTCGCGGGGTCCTCCATTACTTCGCCAGCTCGGCCACCCGAGCGCGGACCGCGGCCAGTCCGGCCGCGATACCGGACGGATCCGAGCCGGCGCCCTGCGCCATCTCGGGTTTACCGCCGCCGCGGCCC
Source organism: Nocardia sp. JCM 34519.1 (assembly GCF_020361265.1). Lineage (NCBI taxonomy): Bacteria > Bacillati > Actinomycetota > Actinomycetes > Mycobacteriales > Nocardiaceae > Nocardia > Nocardia sp. JCM 34519.1. The sequence goes on along the minus strand of NZ_JAIRBR010000005.1, from coordinate 204,541 downwards.
GCGATGCTCGGGCCGAAGCTGCCGACCAGATCGCCCGCCTTGAAGCCAAGATCCTGGGCGCCCTTGTTCACGGCGACCACGAACGGCACCTTGCCGTCGGCATTGCCGAGCAGCACGACCACCGCGGGCTGACTGCCGAAGCGGCCGCGAATATCGGTGGCCAGGGTCCGAAGGTCGCCCGCCGCAACACCTTCCGGCGCGGCGGCGGCCACCAGCAGCACGCCGCCAATCCGCTCGGCATCCTCGACGAATTTGCCGGCCGAGGCCAGCACGGACTGAATCTTGGTGCGCTCCAACTCCTTTTCGGCCACCTTGAGGCGCTCGACGAGCTGTTCGACCCGCCCCGGCACCTCCTCCGACGGCACCTTCAGCGAGGCCGCGACACCGGCCAGCAGCGCGCGCTCCCTGGCCAGGTACTTGTAGGAGTCCAGGCCGACGAAGGCCTCGACGCGCCGCTTACCGGATCCGATGGCCGATTCGCCGAGCAGCGTGATCGGGCCGATCTGGGAGGAATGCTGCACGTGCGTACCACCGCAGAGCTCCATCGAGAACGGGCCGCCGATCTCGACCACGCGGACCTCGTCGCCGTAGTTCTCACCGAACAGCGCCATCGCACCCATCTGCTTGGCCTTGTCCAGATCGGTGACGAAGGTGTTCACCGGGAAGTCCGCCCCGACCGCATCGTTCGACACGGCCTCGATATCGGCCTTCTGCCGCTCGGACAGCTGCCCCTGCCAGTTGAAGTCGAAACGCAGATAGCCCGGCTTGTTCATCGAACCCGCCTGCACGGCATTGGGTCCGAGCACCTGACGCAGCGCGGCGTGCACCATATGCGTACCCGAGTGGCCCTGCGTCGCGCCGCGCCGCCACGCCGGATCCGCCTGTGCCAGCACCACATCGCCCTCGGTGATCTGGCCCTGCTCGACGGTGGACTTGTGCACCCACAGCGTCTTGGCGATCTTCTGCACATCGTTGACGCGCAACTTCAACCCGGCCGCCGTGATGCTGCCACGGTCGGCGATCTGACCGCCCGACTCGGCGTACAGCGGGCTGCGGTCCAGGATCACCTCGACATCCTGACCGACCGTCGCGGTCGGCACCCGGACGCCGTCGGCGATGAGCGCGAGCACATTGGCCTCGGAGGTCAGCTCGTCGAAGCCGGTGAATTCGGTGGGGCCGCGGTCCACCCACTCCTTGTAGATCGAAAGGTCGGCGTGGGCGTGCTTGCGGGCCTGCGCATCCTCCTTGGCGCGCTGGCGCTGCTCGGCCATCAGCGAGCGGAAGCCCGCCTCGTCCACCGTGAGCCCGGCCTCGGCGGCCATCTCCAGGGTCAGATCGATCGGGAAGCCGTAGGTGTCGTGCAGGGTGAAGGCGTCCGAACCGGCAATCGTGTTGCCGCCCTTGGACTTCAGCGCCGCCACCGTATTGTCGAACAGGGTGGAGCCGGTGTTCAGCGTCTTCAGGAACGCCGTCTCCTCGCCGACGGCGACGGTTTCGATGCGCTGGAAATCGGTGGCCAGCTCCGGATACGACGGGGACATCAGCTCGCTGACGACCTTCATGAACTCGCCCATCACCGGCTTCTCCGCGCCGAGCAGGCGGGCCGAGCGCACGATGCGACGCAGCAGGCGACGCAGCACGTAGCCGCGGCCGTCGTTGCCCGGATTCACCCCGTCGGCGATCAGCATGGCGCCGGTGCGCGCATGGTCGGCGATGACGCGGAAACGCACGTCGTCGACGTGTTCGACACCGTAGGAGCGGCCGGTGAGCTGTTCGGCCTTATCGATGATCGGGCGCAGCAGATCGGTCTCGTAGACGTTCTCCACGCCCTGCAGCAGGAATGCGACGCGCTCGACACCCATACCGGTGTCGATGTTCTTCTTGGGCAGCGGGCCGAGGATCTCGAAATCGTCCTTGCCGCGCCCCTCGCCGCGCTCGTTCTGCATGAACACGAGGTTCCAGATTTCGAGGTAGCGGTCCTCGTCGGCCTCCGGACCGCCCTCGCGGCCGTATTCCGGACCGCGGTCGAAGTAGATCTCCGAACACGGGCCGCACGGGCCGGGGATGCCCATCGACCAGTAGTTGTCGGCCATGCCGCGGCGCTGGATGCGCTCCGGCGGCACGCCGACGCTCAACCAGATCTGCTCGGCCTCGTCGTCGTCGAGATAGACGGTGGCCCAGAGCCGTTCGGGATCGAAGCCGAAGCCGCCGTCCTCGACGCTATTGGTGAGCAACGACCAGGCCAGCTCGATCGCGCCGCGCTTGAAGTAGTCGCCGAAGGAGAAATTGCCCGCCATCTGGAAGAAGGTGTTGTGGCGGGTGGTGATGCCGACGTTCTCGATATCCAGGGTCCGCACGCATTTCTGCACGCTGGTCGCGGTCGCGAACGACGGGGTCTGCTGACCGAGGAAATACGGCACGAACTGCACCATGCCCGCGTTCACGAACAGCAGGTTCGGGTCGGCCAGGATCAGCGAGGCACTCGGCACCTCGGTGTGGCCGGCACGGACGAAATGGTCCAGGAAACGCCGTCGAATCTCGTGGGTCTGCATAACCATCCAGCCTACCGGGGCGGCTCCATCGGGTTTTCATCGGTAGCCGGTGATCCGCGCCGGTCAGCGCACCGGGTTCGTCAGACGTGGTACACCTGCCCCGTGACGTCTGCTGAGGCAAAACCGGTGCTGGTCATCGACGGATCGGCGTTCGACGACTTCGAAGGGTTCGCGCGGGAATTCTCGAAGCTGCTCGACGACTACGTCTGGCGCGGCAATCTCGACGCGTTCAACGACATTCTGCGGGGTGGGTTCGGGACGCCGGAGGACGGGTTCGTGCTGCAGTGGCTGCATTCGGAACGGTCGCGGGAGGCGCTGGGGTGGGCCGCGACCATCGCTCGGCTAGGGCAGGTCGCGACCACCTGTCATCCGGATAATCGGGAGCATTTCGCCGCGCGAATCGCCGCCGCGCGGCGGCGCGAGGGGCGGACGCTGTTCGACGAGGTGGTGGCGATCATTCGGGACCACGGGCCCGGCGGACAGCAGCAGGCCGACGGCGTCGATCTCGAACTGCGCTGAATCTCGACGCGCCTCATTCCCCCCGCACGATCCGGCGCAACTTGGTGACCCGCGGCCCGACCTCACGCTCATACCCGTGATCCGTCGGATGGTAATAATCCGACCCCACCAGCTCGTCGGGCGGATACTGTTGCGCCAGAACACCATCCGGATGATCGTGCGGGTATTTGTACCCCTGCGCGTTGCCGAGCCGAGCCGCACCCGCGTAATGCCCGTCGCGCAGATGTGCGGGCACCGCACCGGCCTTACCCCCGCCGATATCGGCGAGCGCTTTACCGATCGCGGCGGCCACCGCACCCGATTTCGGCGCGGTGGCGATATGAATCGTCGCGTGGGCCAGCGCCAACTGCGCCTCCGGCATGCCGACCAACTGCACCACCTGCGCGGCCGCGACCGCGGTCTGCAGCGCGGTCGGATCGGCCATGCCGACATCCTCACTGGCCTGAATCATCAACCGGCGGGCGATGAATCGCGGATCCTCGCCCGCGCTGATCATCCGGGCGAGGTAGTGCAGCGCGGCATCGACATCGGAGCCGCGAAGGGATTTGATGAACGCGCTGATCACGTCGTAATGCTGATCACCGGCCCGGTCGTACCGGACGGCCGCCCGGTCCACGCTGGCCTCGACCAGATCCACATCGACGACGCCGTCCAGTGAGGATTCGGCCGACGCCTCCAGCGCGGTGAGCGCGCGCCTGGCATCACCGCCCGCGATGCGCACGATGTGATCGAGCGCCGCATCGGTGACGGTGTATTCGCCGCCGAATCCGCGCGGATCCTCGACCGCACGCGTCAGCACCTGCCGCACATCCGCCTCGGTGAGCGAACGCAGTTGCAGCACAAGCGATCTCGACAGCAACGGGGATACCACCGAGAAGGACGGGTTCTCGGTGGTCGCGCCGACCAGCAGCACCACCCGGTTCTCCACCGCGGCGAGCAGCGCGTCCTGCTGCGTCTTGGAGAACCGGTGCACCTCATCGATGAACAGCACGGTCTGTTCGCCGGCGGCCAGCCTGCGCCGCGCCAGATCGATGACCGCGCGCACCTCCTTCACCCCGGCCGAGAGCGCGGACAGCGCCTCGAACCGCCGCCCGGTAGCTTGCGAGATGAGGGAGGCCAGCGTGGTCTTGCCGGTGCCCGGCGGCCCGAAGAGCAGCACCGATGCGGCGCCCGACCCCTCGATCAGCCGCCGCAGCGGCGATCCCGGGCCGAGCAGATGCCCCTGGCCGACCACCTCGTCCAACGACGCGGGCCGCATCCGCACCGCCAGCGGCACGAAATCCCCGGCGCCCCGGAACTCGACGCTGCCGCGCGCATCCGGCTCCGCCGCGACCTGCCCCGGCATGTCGAACAGCCCATCGCTCATATCCCGACCGTATCGTCCGGGTGCGACATCTCCCGGGCCCGGATCACCGCGTCCCGTCGGGCAGCCACGAATTGCCGGGCACCGTCCAGTTCTGGTCCTTGATCATCCGCCGAGCCGCCCGCTGATTCCGGCCGATGAGGCGGGACAGGTAGAGCCGTCCGCGGAGGTGATCGGTCTCGTGCTGCAGGCAGCGCGCCAGGTAGCCGGTGCCCTCGACGGTCACCGGTGCACCGGTCACGTCGACGCCGGTGACCCGCGCCCAGTCCGCGCGACCGGTGGGGAACCATTCGCCGGGCACCGACAGGCAGCCCTCCAGGTCGTCGTCAGGGTCGGGCATGGTCTCCGGCACCTCGGACGTCTCCAGCACCGGGTTGATCACGCAGCCGCGATGGCGCACCGAATCATCGATCAGGTCGTATACGAATACGGCGCGCGGATCGCCCACCTGGTTGGCGGCCAGGCCCGCGCCGTGCGCCGCGGTATTCGTCTCGAACAGGTCGTCCACGAACGCGGCCAGCTCGTCGTCGAACTCGGTGACGGGCAGCGCGGGCGCGGACAGCCGGGGATCACCGGCGATGAGAATCGGTCGAACAGCCATGCGATGAGGGTACTAGCCGATTTCGGTTGTCCCTGAAGGGCTTCCGATTCTCCGCTGCGAAACCTATTCCGCCCAGCGCTCTTCCAGCATGGCGGAGACGTCCTCGGCGAAATCGCCGACCGCGTCGTCGCCGGTGCAGCGGGCGTCCTCGGCGAGCGCGGCCCACCGATTGATCAGCGCCTCCGACCGCGGCACCGACAGCCCGTGCTCGCGAGCCGCCGCGATCCGGGTGTGATCCGCGGGCAGGAACCAGTAGGTGGTCAACCAGACCCAGATGAGGCGTGCCTCCAGGATCCGCTCGGCCAGCACCGCGTCGTCCGCGAGCGCCGGCCAGACACCGACCACCTCGGAACGCCACGCCTCGACCATCTGCCTGGCGCGCTCCCTGGACAGTTCGAAATCGCACAGGCAGCCCGGGAAGGAGACCAACGCGTACGCGATATCCAATGTGGCATCCCGGAATCCGCCCCACTCGTAGTCGAGGAAGCGTGCGCCCTCGTTGTTGAGGATCACATTGTCCGGGCACAGGTCCGACGGGCTGAACGCGCGCAGGCGCCCCGCCGAGAACAGCCGGTTGCCCCGAACGATGCGCTCGGCGATCTCGCCCGGCACCTCGATGCCGAGTTCGCGGCGCAGCAGATGCGGCACCTCGGCGATGGCCGATTCGGCCTGCTGGGCGATGCCGTCGACGCGGTGCACCACATCCACCCGGCGCAGCAGCGCGACGAAATCCGCCTCGCGCCCGACGGTCGCGGCGTGCATCCGGCCCATGGCCTGCGCGAACGCCATCAACGCATTGCGGGTGGCCGGTTCGGCGCCGGACTGCAGCACGGAGGTGAGGCGGGTGTTCTCGCCGAGATCGCTCAGCACCAGCAGCCGGTCGGGCAGGCTGTGCGCGATCAGGTAGGCACCGGGCCGCTGCTCCCGGCTGAGCGCGGTGGTGAACTGATACGACACCGCCTCACGCAGGAATGCGGAATCGATGCTGGCGACGCCCGGCGCGAGACCTCCGGTGCGGCGGTCCGCCGCCGAGCCGCGGACCTGTTTGAGAATCAAGGTCCTCGGCAACGAGAAGGCGTTCTCGGCGACACGCACGCGTAGGACCGTCGTCCTACCACTGCCGCTGAGTTCGATCGGATCGCTCAGCTTTACCGGAGCACCCATTCGCTTTGTGAGCAACTGTTGCGCTGCGGACACGACTTCGGTGGCGCGTTCGGCCAATAGTGCGGTCATCGCCTCTCAAGTTACTCGCATCGGGTCACTTCTAGCGAGCGGTTGCACAACCTTTCCGCGTCGTTCGGCGTGTCTCGCTCGAGGTTGCGGAACGGGCGCTGATTTGCTTGACAGTGCAAGTGCCCGTGCGGTTTTCTCATCGTGAACTGCAGTGCGCCACACCGCAAACCGGCTGCGTCGAAAGGTCTTGGCAATGACCGAACCGCCCGCCTCAACACCCGCCGAACCGGGTGGCGACGCACCCGGGCACGGGGGTGGGGAACATCGCACAGCGCAGCCGGGTCCGGCCCAGCACGCCCCGGGTCCGGCCGCCGACCACGGCAGGCACGAGATGGCGGGCTCGGCCGGATATCCGCAATTCGAGGGTCCGGGCGCGCCGCAGTACGGCAGTGAACCGGTCGAACCGCCGCCGCCCATGCCCCCGCACCCGGGCGCGCCGCAGCCGACCTACGGTCCGCCCGGCACCATGCCACCACCCACCGCCGCGATGCCACCGCCCACCGGAACCATGCCACCCGGCGCCTATCAGCCGCCCTATCAGCCGCCCGGCGCGATGCCGCCGCCACCGCCACCCGGAGTTCCGCAACCGTATGGCTACCAATACGCCGCACCGACCGGTCTCGATGTCGGAATCGCGCTGAGCTACGGCTGGGAGAAGTTCCGCGCCAACGCGCCCGCCTGGATCGGGGTGACCGCGCTCGGCGTGCTGATCTATCTCGCGTTCGTGATCGTCGTGCAGATCACCGAGGTGAATTCGATCCTGCCGCTGTTCATGATCTTCCTGGCCGTCATGGTCGCGGTCTGGCTGCTGCAGGCCGCGTTGGTGCGCGGCGCGCTCTACGAAACCGACGGCAACAGACCGGCTTTCGGCTCGTTCTTCCGATTCGTCAACGCGGGCAACGTATTGCTCACCGCACTGCTGGCCTTCCTCGCCACCGCGATCGGATTCGGATTCTTCATCCTGCCCGGCATCGTCATCGGCTTCCTGTGCATGTTCTCGATACATTTCGTCATCGATCAGGACCTCGGCCCGTTCGCGGCGCTGAAAGCCAGTGCGGTGCTGGTGCTCAACAATCTGCTGCAGACATTGCTGCTGGCCATCGCGGTGGTGGTGATCACCTTCGTGGCCGCGCTGCTGTGCGGACTCGGATTGCTGGCGGCCGGGCCGGTCTGCGTCATGGCGGTCACCTATGCCTATCGCGTGCTCAGCGGCGGAGTCGTCGCCTGAACGAAAAATCCGCGGCGTCACCGGTTTTCGGTGACGCCGCGGATTTCGTGTCCGAGCGGCCTACTCGGCCGCGTCCTTCTTGTCCGGCTTGAAGTCCAGCCCGGCCTCCTTGCGCTGCTGCGCCGTGATCGGCGCGGGCGCATCGGTGAGCGGGTCCACGCCGCCACCGGTCTTCGGGAAGGCGATGACCTCACGGATGGAATCCAGGCCCGCGAGCAGGGCGGTGATGCGGTCCCAGCCGAAGGCGATGCCGCCGTGCGGCGGCGCACCGAAGGCGAAGGCGTCCAACAGGAAGCCGAACTTCTCCTGCGCCTCCTCGTGGCTGATGCCCATCACCTTGAACACCCGCTCCTGCACGTCGCGCCGGTGGATGCGGATGGAGCCGCCGCCGATCTCGTTGCCGTTGCAGACGATGTCGTAGGCGTAGGCCAGCGCCGAACCCGGATCGGTGTCGAAGGTGTCGAGCGACTCCGGCTTGGGCGAGGTGAACGCGTGATGCACCGCGGTCCACGCCGAATAGCCAAGCGCCACATCGCCGCTCGCGGTCGCCTCGGCGGCGGGTTCGAACAGCGGCGCGTCGACGATCCAGACGAAGGCCCAGGCGTTCTCGTCGATCAGGCCGCACTTGCGGGCGATCTCACCGCGCGCCGCGCCGAGCAGCGCCCGGCTCGACTTCACCGCACCGGCCGCGAAGAACACACAGTCGCCGGGTTCCGCGCCGACCTGCTTGGCCAGCCCGTCGCGCTCGGCCTCGGTCAGATTCTTGGCGACCGGGCCGCCGAGCGTGCCGTCCTCGTTCACCAGCACATACGCCAAACCCTTCGCGCCGCGCTGCTTCGCCCACTCCTGCCAGGCGTCCAGCTGACGGCGCGGCTGGCTCGCACCGCCCGGCATCACGACGGCGCCGACATACGGCGCCTGGAAAACCCGGAACGGCGTGTCCTTGAAATAGTCGGTGAGCTCGGTGATTTCGACGCCGAACCGCAGATCCGGCTTATCCGAGCCGAAGCGCCGCATGGCCTCCGCGTAGGTCATATGCGGGATCGGCGTCGGGATCCGGTAACCGATGAGCTCCCACAGCGCGCTCAGGACGTCCTCGGCGAGCAGGATCACATCCTCCTGGCGCACGAAGCTCATCTCGATGTCGAGCTGGGTGAACTCCGGCTGCCGGTCGGCGCGGAAATCCTCGTCGCGGTAGCAGCGCGCGATCTGGTAGTAGCGCTCGATGCCGCCGACCATGAGTAGCTGCTTGAACAGCTGCGGGCTCTGCGGCAGCGCGTAGAAGCTGCCCGGCTGCAGCCGCGCGGGCACCAGGAAGTCGCGCGCGCCCTCGGGCGTCGACCTGGTCAGCGTCGGGGTCTCCACCTCGACGAATTCATGTTTGGCCAGCACCTGCCGCGCCGCGGCGTTCACCTTCGAGCGCAGCCGGATCGCATGGGCCGGGCCCTCCCGGCGCAGATCCAGGTAGCGGTGCTTGAGCCGGGCCTCCTCACCGGGCTGCTCGTCGAGTTGGAACGGCAGCGGGGCGCTTTCGTTCAGCACCTCCAGCTCGGTGACGTTCACCTCGATCTGCCCGGTGGGCAGCTCCGGATTCTCGTTGCCGCCCGGGCGCTGTTCCACCACACCGGTGACCTGGACGCAGAATTCGGCGCGCAACCGGTGCGCCTGCTCCGCCGGATCGCCCTCGCGGAACACCGCCTGCGCAACGCCCGACGCATCACGCAGATCGATGAAGATCACCCCACCGTGGTCACGACGACGGGCCACCCAGCCGGTGAGGGTGACGGTCTGACCGGCATGCTCGCTTCGCAGCGAACCGGCCAAGTGGGTGCGCAGCACGGGATTCCTTTCGACGATGTGACACCGGAATGCCCACCCGGTGCGCTAGCCATCGTAGTTAGACACATTCCCCGAGTGAAAACCGATCTCGGCCCGCACATGCCAAGCTATAGCTGCCCCGGGTTGCCACACGGTTTTCCGGGCCGCGGATCGGATACAGACTCTATGCGAGACTCCTCCCGGTCCGCGAACGAGCGCCAGGCGCTGCCGAACAACACAGAAAGCGATGACGACCCATGACCTTCAACGAGGGCATGCAAATCGACCCCGATGCGGTCAAGTCCGGTGGCGGGATGGGCGGCAAGATCGCGCTCGGCGGCGGTGCGGGTGGACTCATCCTGGTGGTGATCGCACTGCTGCTCGGGGGAAACCCCAGCTCCCTGCTCGGGCAGTTCACCGGCGCGAAGGGCCAGGACCAGAGCCAGTCGCAAGCCCTGCAGGGCACGCCGGCGCACTGCAAGACCGGCGCCGATGCCAACAAGTACGTCGACTGCCGGGTCGCGCTGACCGCGCAGAGCCTGAACGCGGTGTGGGCCGCCGAACTGCCCAAGCAGGTCAACAAGAACTACGCCAAGCCGACCGTCCGGTTGTTCTCCGCCGCCGTCGGCACCGGCTGCGGCCAGGCGTCGAGCGCGGTCGGCCCCTTCTACTGCCCGGCCGATCGCGTCGCCTACTTCGACACCAGCTTCTTCCAGGAACTGGTCGATCGCTTCGGCTCCAGCGGTGGGCCGCTTGCCCAGGAGTATGTGGTGGCGCACGAAATCGGCCATCACATCCAGAACCTGCTCGGCGATATCGGCCGGGCGCAGAAGGATCCGCGCGGTCCCGAATCCGGATCGGTCCGCACCGAACTCCAGGCCGACTGCTACGCGGGCATCTGGGCCTATTACGCGGATAAGCTGCCCGCACCCGGAACCAACCAGCCGTTCCTGAAACCGTTGTCGGACAAGGATGTCAACGACGCGCTGTCGGCCGCGGCCGCGGTCGGCGACGACCGGATCCAGAAGTCGTCCACCGGCCGCGTCAACCCGGAGGCATGGACACACGGCTCCTCCACCGAGCGGCAGAAGTGGTTCCTGTCCGGGTACAAGACCGGCAAGATCAGCGCCTGCGACACCTTCTCGGCCCAGGACCTGAACAACCCACCCCCACCGCGCTGACCTTTCGCCTTGTCTCGCAAGGCTTTTCGTCAGCCTCGGCGCGGCGGGCGGCCACTCGCGCGGTCGTCGGCCGCATCCGCATGGACTCCGTCAGGTTGCGCACGCCCGCCGGACCGGATGCGGCCGAGCGATGACCTGGATCGACTCACCCGCGCGACAGACGGCAAGGTGAGCCGCGCGCGATGCCCGCGTGCGGCACTGCCATGATCTACGGCGGAATTTTGTTGCGGCACAACGATGATGGAGGCGGGATGGGTAAGACGAGGACGGTTCTGTTCGCGACGATCGCAGCACTGGCCGTGACGCCGCTGACGAACGGATCAGGAATTGCCGCCGCGGCACCCGCCGCTCCGGTGGCCTTGCTCACGCTGACCACATGGCCCGGCGGTTGGCAGGGACGGACCGATCTGCGGCCCGTTCTGGAGGTTTCGGCGGACGGGCGGGCGGTGAAATCGCCCGATGCTGCGGACCCGAACCGCGGATCCGACAAAGCGCCGAAGCGGGTCGACGGGCATATTCCGGCGGATGTGCTGTCCGCCGCGGTGAGCGAAACCAAGGCGGTGGCCGCGCTCGACCTCGGCATGCCGTCGAATTCCGATCAGGGCAGTCAGATCATCGACCTCATGCCGCAGGCGCCCGACCAGGATGTGCATGTGGTCATGTACGCACCGGATTCGACCGAAAACCTCAACGCCGAACAACAAGCCAACCGCAAACGGTTCAGCGAGCTGTACCGGAAACTGGTGGACGCATTCGTTCAGGGGTGATCGGTACGCCGAGTGCTTGATCGCGCCGGTACGACGAAATCCGCCTAGCCAGGCGGCGGAGTGCGTTGCATGTGGTGTTCCGGGTTCGCCTCTTCGGGGAGGAATCGGTACGTCACGCAAGTGGTTGCGTCGCTACGACGACTGGATCGCCTGAGGTAGGCGCGGGGTGCGTCGGCAGGCGGGGTCTCGTTCCCACCGAGCGGGACCGGGTCGGCCGGTATCCATGTGTCGGTAACACCGCACCTCGGCTCTAAGGTGCACACCCCGTACATCGAATGTGCGGTTCGAAGCCGGGGTGCGGCAGCCTTATTTTATCTTTGAGCGCGTAGGTAACTCGCTGAGCGGGACCGCGGCTTCCAGTTCCATGCTGCAACTGGCTTCTCGGAAGGCGATTTCGGCCTGAGCGGACAAAAACAGCGCGAATAGGCGGAAATCCGGCGGAAATCGCGTGGTTTTGTCCGCTCAGGCCGGATGCCGCAGCACCAGTGCGGAGATCACCCCGGATTCACCTTTGAACACATAGGTAACCGGTCCGCGCCCAGCAATCGGCTTCCCGCACACGCTATTGCCTACGCGAGAACCTGAAACCTACGCGGGAACAACGCCATCCGTGATGCGCAACCGGAACACTGCTCCCTGCACCTACTTCGGGCGATCCAGCCGTAGCGACGCAACCGCACACCCAGTGCACCGCTTCCCGGACCCCAGCCACCGCCTCCGGGCTCCCAGCGCACCGCCTCCGGGCTCCCAGCGGACCACTTCCCGGCCCCCAACGCACCGCCTCCCGGACCCCGGCCACCTCCGGCCCCCACCCACCGGAGGCGAACCCCGCACCCGTAACTACCTAGAACTGGTCCTGTTCGTAATCCGAAACGATCTCGTCCGGATGTGTCGCACCGATCACGTCCGGGGTGGATTCGCCCAGGGGGCCGGTCAGATCATCGTTGCCGGTGCGGCTCTGGTAGGGCTGCACCGTGCGGGCATGTTCTTCGTCGTTGCTGCGCTGTGTGCCTGCGGCGCCGGGGCCGCCCATGAACGAGTTCGCGCCGGTGCCGGTGCCGGTCGGGCTGGTGCGGGTGAGCACGGGTTCGTTGGGGGTGACGCCGGGACGCAGCGTCGGCGGGACGGTGGTGCCGGGTACGCCGGTGAGCTTCGGCGTCGACGGGGTGCCGGGGGTGCTCGGCGTGCCGCTGGTCGACCGGTACGGGACGCCGGACAGGCTGGGCGTGCCGGGCGCGTGGCTGGTGGGCGTGCCGGTCGGGCTGACCGAGGTCGGCGAGGTCGAGGTGGATGGGCTCAATGTGCCGGTCGGATCCTGCAGACCGGCGCTCTGGGTCGAGGTGTCGGTGGCCGACTGCGCGATGTCCTTGGCCTGGTTCAGGATCGGCTCGCCGATGTTCTTGGCGACCGCGGCGGCCACCTCCTGCGGTGCGGGCAGTCCGCTCTGCCCGACCATCTGCTGCACGATGCCCGTCAATTCGGCTGTCTGCCCGGACAATTCGCCGCGGGTGAGGTTGACGATGCCGACGGCCTGGCCGAGATGTTCGGTGGCCGAGGCGAGCAGCGTCGCCTGTGCGGGCGGGGTGAGGATCACCGGCGCGAGCGCGGTGGCCTGCGTCGCGAAAGATGTTGCGACACCGACCAGTTGGGCATTGCCCTTCTGCACGACCGCGGCGGCCTTCTCGGTGAGGTCGGCCATTTGGGTGCCGCGCTGGCTGGTCTCCTGGCCGTGGTTGTTCGCCTGCTGGCCGGAGGTCTGGGCGCTGCGCGAGGCCTGGCCCTGCCAGAGCTCCTCCACCGTGGACAGGCTGCCCTTGCCGACCTGCATGGCCGCATCGATGACCTTCGACGCCTCGCTGAGCAGGGTGGACGGATTGATCGCGCCGAGCACACCGGTGCCGAAGGTGCTGAGCAACTGCAGGATCGGCTGGATCAGCTGGTCGATGCCCGGCAATGCGGGCAGCGAAACACCTTGCAGCAGTGAGGCGACCGGATCGGCAGGCATGGTCGCGCCGGGAACCGCGGCGGCCGTGGACGGCGCGGCGGCAGCGGCGGCGGTCGCGGTGGACGGCGTGCCCGCGATGCTGCTGACCGCGTTCTGCACATGGCTCGCGACCTGCTGGGCGGCATCGGCTACCGGCTGCGCCGCATGCTGGATGGCGGAGCTCGCATTGTCGACCGCGGAGCTCACGTCGTGGTGGATGCCCGTCAGAATGTCCTGCGCGTCGGGCTGCTGGCCACCCGGGAATCCGGGCAGACCGGCCGGCACGGTACCGGTGGCGTGATCCTCGGAGATCTTGCGGGACAGCACGAAGGCGGGCGGTTCGATGGGCGGCAGATCCGCGGGCAACTGCGGCAGCGGGGTATCGAGGATGGCCTGCGCGGCGGGCGCCGCCGCCTGCTGCGCGGCGACCACGGTCGGCGCCGCGTGATGCGCGGTGGCCGCGACCTGTTCCACGGACGGTGCGATGACGCCGCTGGTGTCGAGGTGACGCACCATGGTCACAGACCTCCCGCGATCTCGGCGGTCTTGCTGGCCATCGCCCCCGAATTGATCATGTCGGTGATGTCGTAGGCATTGGCCGATTTGAACGCGGCATCGGACAGCTTGGCGTATTTGGCCGACAGATCGTTCATATCCTTCGCCTGCAGCACCTGCGCCGCGGCGAACATGGCCAGATAATCGGCCCCGATCAAACCGAATACCGGCGTGAGCGCGGTGACGTTCTTGACGACATCAATATTCGCCACTCCGGCGATATCCCCCGCGATACCGGCATTCGACGCGGCGAACGCGCGAACCGCCTGAGTTTCCACCGATAGTTCATCGCTCATGCGTACTGCCCCCCAATCTTTGTGAACATAGTCGTCGGCTCGTGTGTGGTGAGCCGCGCTCCCGGTCGGTGCACCTCGCCTGATCAGGTCGCGGCCGCTACGGTTGGGGTCAATATAGCCCACGGTAGCGACAAGTTTCGAGCCATCGCGCAGCCCGAGTCGATCACACTCCCGGCGGACCCGTACCCGATCTCGAAGGAACTGAAACGTGTTGCAAATTAGAACAAGTTCTATATTCTCGGTGCCATGAAGGTCGCAGTGACCGGCGCCGCCGGCTACCTTGGCACGAATCTGTTGCACCGCCTGGTCGGCCGCGGCGACGAGGTCATCGCGATAGATCGAGTCACTCCCACGCGGCCCACCGACCCGAAGGTCACCTGGGTGGACGGCAATGTGCTCGATCCGGCATCGATGTGCTCGGTGCTCGAGGGCGCCGAGGTCGTCTACCACCTGGTCGCCGTCATCACGCTGGCCGACAAACACGATTTGGCCTGGCAGGTGAACACCGAAGGGGTGCGCGTCGTCGCCGAGGCGGCCCGGGCGGCCGGTGTGCGCCGGATGGTGCACGCGAGCTCGATCCACGCGTTCAACCAATACTGTTGCGGCGGCCGCATCGACGAGAGCTCACCCCGCTCCACCGATTCCGGCCTGCCCGTCTACGACCGCTCGAAGTGGACGGGCGAGGTCGAACTGCGCAAGGTGATCGAACAGGGCCTGGACGCGGTGATCTGCAATCCAACCGGCGTCTTCGGACCGCTCGACTTCTGCAAACCGCTCTCCCGGATCAACCGCACACTGCGCGACGCCGCACACGGCCGCGTCCCCGCCATGATCGGCGGTGGCTTCGACCTGGTCGACGTGCGCGACGTGGCCGACGGCCTGATCCTGGCCGGCGAACACGGCCGCACCGGCGAGAACTACCTGCTCGGCGGATCGATGATCTCGATGCTGGACCTGTGCCGGATCGCCGCCGCGCAGAACGCGAAGAAGGGTCCGCGGTTCGCCGTCTCCCCCAGGCTCGTCTCCGGCCTGATTCCTGTGCTGGAGCCGATCGGCAAGCTGTTCGGCACCGATATCGTCTCCAAGGCCGCGCTCGGCGCGCTGGTCTCCGCTCCCGTTGTCGACCACGGCAAGGCCGAACGCGAGCTCGGCTACCGGCCGCGCCCCACCGCGGATACGGTCCGCGATCTGGTCGCATTCTTCGCCGACCCGGACTGCCTGCCGACACCCGATACCCGCCGGATCGCCTGATGTCTCACGCAAGCCGATGGGAACCTTTCGGGGGCGGCCGATTTGAGAGCCTCCACCCGATCGGCCGGGAACGAGCCCAAGTCCCTGAGTAGCCGATTATGCGGCGGTATCAGGTTGCCTCACGTCGGTCGGTCCATGCCCGCGGACACGGCGGATCATCCGGCCGACCACACACCGGTGGCCGCCGCCCGCCGGGCGTACTCGGCGAAATCCCGCGGCTCACGCCCGGTGGCTCGCAGCACCCCATCGCTCAGAAAACCGGTATTTCCGCGATGCAGCCACTGGAACGGACCCGCCCGCATCTCCGCCGACCGTCGGTCGTAGCCCCGATCCATCAGATGTCGCACATAATCGGGCACCTCCACCGGCACGTACCTGATCTGCCGACCGGTCGCCTCGGCGATCTGCGCGACCGCATCGGCGAAGGTCATCGCCTGCGGACCGGACAGCTCGTATATCTGTTCGTGGTGGCCGTCCTCGGTGAGCGCGGCGACCGCTACCGCGGCGATATCGACGGCGTCGACGAAGGGCACCGTGCCATCGCCCGCGGGTATCACCACCGCGCCGTCGCGCACATCGGACAGCTTCGGATCCTCCTCGAAGGTCTGCGCGAACCAGCACGGCCGCACGATCGTCCACTCCGCACCGCTCTCGCGGGCCGCGCGCTCCCCGTCCGCCACGGCCTGAGCCCATGGCCCGTACGGGGTTTCCAGCAGGTAATCCTCGCCGTCGTCGCCCCGCCCGGACAGCGCGACGATCCGCCGGACCCCCGACCGCACGGCCAGCTCGGTGAACTCCGCCGGGTCCACCACTCACCCACCACGCCCCATACATTCAGATACACCGTGTCGACATCGGCCAGGGCGGGCCGCCAGGTGGACCGGTCCGCCCAGTCGAAGCGATCGGGGCTGGTCCGGGAGACGGCCCGCAGGGGGCGCCCCAGCTGACGCAGCTGAACGACTACATGGCGACCGACCTTGCCGGTCGCACCCATCACCAGAATGTTCTTCATACCCGGCACCCTACCCGAGATTTAGGTTACCCTAACCTAAATCGAGCCCGAGGTTGCTTGACACTCGATAGAACAAATGTTCGACTGATTGGGTGCGGTGGCAAAGCCAGACCCTGGACGCCGATGACGGCGCCCTGCCCGGCCTCGACCGGGCCGGGTTCGTGCGCACCGTGCAAACGCCGGAATTCGAGGGCATCACATTTCACGAGGTGCTGTGCAAAAGCGCGCTGAACAAGATGCCGGAAAGCTCCGGACTGCCGTTCCACTGGACGATCAATCCGATGCGCGGCTGTTCGCACGCCTGCCGGTACTGCTTCGCCCGGCCATCGCACGAATACCTGGAATTGGACGCGGGCCGCGATTTCGATTCGCAGATCGTGGTGAAGACCAATATCGCGGCGGTGCTGCGCAAGGAGTTGCACCGGCGATCCTGGCATCGCGAACCCGTGGCGCTGGGCACCAACACCGATCCCTATCAGCGAGCCGAGGGCCGATACCGGTTGATGCCGGGCATCATTGGCGCACTGACCGATTCCGGCACGCCGTTCTCGATTCTCACCAAGGGCACGCTGCTGCGCCGGGATCTGCCGCTGCTGACCCAGGCGGCGCGGCAGGTGCACGTGAGCGTCGCGGTATCGATCGCGATCCTGGACCCGGCGCTGTATCAGGGACTGGAATCCGGAACGCCATCGCCCAGAGCGCGTTTGGAGCTGGTGAGCGCGCTCGCCGATGCCGGATTCGCGGTGAATGTCATGGTGGCCCCGGTGATTCCGTATCTCACCGACGGCCGCGCGCACCTGGACGAGCTCTTCGGCGCGATCGCGGCGGCGGGCGCGAATTCGGCCGTCGCGTTCGCGATGCATCTGCGCGGCGCGACCCGCGGCTGGTTCCTCGGCTGGCTGGCCGAACACCATCCCGCGCTGCTGCGCCGCTACCGGCAGCTGTACGGGCGCGGTGCGTACGTGACTCCCGAATACGCGACCTGGCTGCGCGAGCGGGTGGACCCATTGCTAGAAAGACATGGCCTGAAGCGAAAGCCGCAGGTGGAGCCGGAGCCGCGGTCGCAGGGTCCGCTCACGACGGATCCGCAGCTCGCCCTGTTCACCTGATACCGCCCGGTTGGTTCTGGTACGAAGACCCCGCATCGGACGCTTTTCCCGTGTGCCGGGGAGTAGTTTGGCCAATGGCACCTCTCACCGACGAGGAAAGTGAAGTAGGTACATGGTTTCGCACGAAAGTGATGTCGGCACAGCGAAATTGGAAAAGGTCGTCATTCGGTTCGCCGGTGATTCCGGCGACGGAATGCAGCTGACCGGCGACCGCTTCACGCACGAGGCGGCGGCCTTCGGCAACGACCTGGCCACCCAGCCCAACTTCCCCGCCGAGATCCGGGCGCCGCAGGGCACGCTGCCGGGCGTCTCGTCCTTCCAGATCCAGATCGCCGACTACGACATCCTCACCGCTGGCGACCAGCCCGACGTGCTGGTGGCCATGAATCCGGCGGCGTTGAAGGCGAACCTGGAGGATCTGCCGCGCGGCGCGACCCTGATCGTCAACACCGACGAGTTCAGCAAGCGCAATCTGGCCAAGGTCGGCTACGCCGCCGATCCGCTCGACGACAACACCCTCTCCGATTTCGTGGTGCACCGGGTGCCGATGACCACCCTGACGCTGACCGCCACCGAATCGACCGGGGTCGGCAAGAAGGACGCCCAGCGCGCGAAGAATATGTTCGCGCTCGGCCTGCTGTCCTGGATGTACGGTCGCCCGATCGGCGGCACCGAGCAGTTCCTGCGGGAGAAGTTCGCCGCCAAACCCGAGATCGCGCAGGCGAATATCCTCGCGTTCCGCGCGGGCTGGAACTACGGCGAGACCACCGAGAGCTTCGCGACCACCTATTCGATAGCGCCCGCCGCGCTGCCGCCCGGTACCTACCGCCAGATCACCGGCAACACCGCGCTCGCCTACGGACTCGTCACCGCGGGCCAATTGGCCGGGCTGCCGGTATTTCTCGGCACCTATCCGATCACCCCGGCCTCGGACATCCTGCACGAGCTGAGCAAGCACAAGAACTTCGGGGTGACCACCTTCCAGGCCGAGGACGAAATCGCCGGTATCGGTGCGGCTTTGGGCGCTTCGCTGGGCGGGGCGCTCGGCGTCACCAGCACATCGGGTCCCGGTATCGCGCTGAAGAGCGAGACGATCGGCCTGGCGGTGATGACCGAATTGCCGGTGGTGGTCATCGATGTGCAGCGCGGCGGCCCGTCCACCGGTCTGCCGACCAAGACCGAGCAGGCCGATCTGCTGCAGGCGCTCTACGGCCGCAACGGCGAATCGCCGGTCGCCGTTATCGCGCCGCGCTCGCCCGCCGACTGCTTCGCGACCGCGGTGGAGGCGGCCCGCATCGCGCTCACCTACCGCACGCCGGTGCTGCTGCTGTCCGACGGCGCGATCGCGAACGGCTCTGAGCCGTGGTCGATTCCGCGCGTCTCGGAGCTGGCGCCGATCGATCCCGGATTCGAACCGGACGCCGACGACGAGTCCGGATTCCAGCCGTACGCCCGCGATCCGGAGACCCTGGCGCGGCCGCTCGCGGTGCCGGGGACCAAGGGCCGCGCGCATCGCATCGGCGGCCTGGAGAAGGCCGACGGCACCGGCAACATCTCCTACGAACCGGGCAATCACGAGCTGATGGTCCGGCTGCGGCAGGCCAAGATCGACGGTATCGCGGTGCCCGAACTCGAGGTCGACGATCCCGACGGCCGGGCCGAACTGCTGCTCATCGGCTGGGGCAGTTCGTTCGGGCCGATCGGCGAGGCGTGCCGCCGGGCGCGCAGGCGCGGGGTGCCGGTGGCGCAGGCGCATCTGCGGCATCTGAATCCGTTGCCGCCCAACCTCGGTGATGTGTTGCGCAGCTACCGGACGGTGGTCGCGCCGGAGATGAACAACGGGCAGCTGGCCATGCTGCTGCGCGGCAAGTATCTCGTCGACGTGCAACCCTGGACGAAGATCGCGGGCACCGCGTTCTCGGCGCAGGAACTGGTCGGCGTCATCGATGCGGCGCTGGACGGCTCCATCGAGGATATGGAACACGACAAGGCCTTCGCCGCCCGCGCGCGGGCCACTTACCGCACAGCAGGGGGCAACCGATGACGATCACCGAAACCTCGCTCGTCCGAACCGATCTCGGCCTCACCGGGCTGTCCGGGGTGCCGAAGGCCGACGGACCGCAGAAGGTCAAGGACTTCACCTCCGATCAGGAGGTGCGCTGGTGCCCCGGCTGCGGCGATTACGTCATCCTCGCCACCGTGCGCGGATTCCTCGCCGAACTCGGATTGCGCAGGGAGAACCTGATGTTCGTCTCCGGGATCGGCTGCTCCAGCCGGTTCCCGTACTACCTGGAGGCCTACGGCATCCACTCCATTCACGGCCGCGCCCCCGCCATCGCCACCGGACTGGCGGTGACCAGGCCGGATCTGTCGGTGTGGGTGGTGACCGGCGACGGTGACGCGCTGTCCATCGGCGGCAATCACCTCATCCACGCCCTGCGCCGCAACGTGAATCTGACCATTCTGCTGTTCAACAACCGGATCTACGGCCTGACCAAGGGCCAATACTCGCCGACATCCGAAGAGGGCAAGGTCACCAAGTCGACGCCGATGGGTTCGGTGGACCACCCGTTCAACACGCTGTCGGTGGCGCTCGGCGCCGAGGCCACCTTCGCCGCGCGGGCGCTGGACTCCGACCGCGCCGGGCTCACCGAGGTGCTGCGCGCCGCCGCCGAACACCGCGGCACCGCCTTCGTGGAGATCCTGCAGGACTGCCCGATCTTCAACGACGGCTCCTTCGACGCGCTGCGCCGGGACAATGCGGCGAACCACCTGATCCCGCTGCGGCACGGCCTGCCGATCACCTTCGGCGCCGAGGGTGAATTCGCCGTCGTCCGAAGCGGTTTCGGGCTGGAGGTGGTGCGCACCGCCGAGGTCGCCGAATCCGACATCGTGGTGCACGACGCCTACTCCGACAATCCGGAATACGCCTTCGCGCTCTCCCGGCTCTCCGATCAGGATCTGGACCACGTC
Organism: Nocardia sp. JCM 34519.1; assembly: GCF_020361265.1. Lineage (NCBI taxonomy): Bacteria > Bacillati > Actinomycetota > Actinomycetes > Mycobacteriales > Nocardiaceae > Nocardia > Nocardia sp. JCM 34519.1. The sequence continues at coordinate 184,099 of NZ_JAIRBR010000005.1, read as the reverse complement.
GCCACCGGCATCTTCCGCAGCGTCACCCGCCCGACCTACGACGACGGCGTCCGCGCCCAAGCGAAACTGGCCAGGGAACGCAAACCCGTCGACCAGGATTCCCTGCAGAAACTGCTCAGCGGCACCGAAACCTGGACCGTCGGCTGACGCAGGGCGGCCAACGTCCGACTAATTGGCGAGGCGACACCTGATACCACACGGTATCATGAAGGTATGGCCATGACTCTCCGTCTCTCCGACGAACAGACCGAAGCTCTGCGTCGCCGCGCCGAGGTGGAGCACCGGTCGATGCAGCAGGTTGCGCTGGCCGCCATCGACGCATACGTGAACCAGCCGGATGCCCGAAATCGCCGAAAGGCGGTGCCGGTCAGCGAGCTGCACGAGATATTCGGCGGTTTGCCACCGATGGATGCTGCCGAATTCCGTGCCGACCAAGCGCGGTACGTCGATGGCGACGCGTATTTCGACGCCTATCTGCGGGTGAACCGCAGCGGTAGCGAGGACGGCGAATGAGTCCTCGCTATCTGCGCGGCCTCGGCGACACCAATATCCTCATCTACCTCGAGCGGATCTCAACCCAGTATCTGCCGGCCGAACTGCTCACCAGCGCAGTCACATTGGCTGAATTATCGGCGGGTATACATCAGACCGATGACACAGCGGAGCGCGGCGGCCGAATGGCCCGTTTGCAGCGAGTGGAAGCGACGTTCGATCCACTGCCATTCGATGCCGAGGCCGCCCGCCAGTATGGGGCGATCGCCGCCGGAGTCGTCGCGGTTGGGCGCAAACCGAGAAGGCGAGAGGCCGATCTGATGATCGCGGCGGTCGCAGCCGCTAATCGACTCCCCCTGTTCACAACCAATCCGGACGATTTCCGGGGAACCGAGAACATCGTCACCGTCGTTCCGGTGCCACGACCTGCTGCCGGGTGAAGCGCTTACGCGCGCTTGGCGAAGCCGAGGTCGATTACGGCGTCGCGTTCCTGGACCAGTTCGGCGACGCTGAGATCGATTCGGGTGCGGGCGAATTCGTCGATGTCGAGATCGGGGACGATGGTGTATGAGCCGTCGGCGCAGGTGACGGGGAATGAGCTGATCAGACCCTCGGGGACGCCGTAGGAGCCGTCCGAGGGCACCGCCATCGACACCCAGTCACCGTCGTGGGTGCCGCGTACCCAGTCGTGGATGTGATCAATGGCGGCGCTGGCCGCGCTCGCCGCCGACGACGCGCCGCGGGCGTGGATGATCGCGGTGCCGCGCTGCTGCACCGTCGGGATGAAATCGTCGGTGAGCCAAGAGTTCTCGACCAGGTCGCGGGCTGGGCGGCCGGCCACCGTCGCATGCGCGATATCCGGATACTGGGTGGCGGAGTGGTTACCCCAGATCGCGACGCGCGCGATATCGGCGGCGGGCGTGCCGGTCTTCTTGGCCAATTGCGCGATGGCGCGGTTGTGGTCGAGCCGGGTCATCGCGGTGAAACGCTCGGCGGGCACATCGGGTGCGTTGCTCATGGCGATGAACGCGTTGGTGTTGGCCGGATTGCCGACGACGAGCACCTTGATGTCGTCGGCGGCGCTGGCGTTGAGCGCCGCGCCCTGTTCGGTGAAGATGGTGCCGTTGGCGGCCAACAGATCCGACCGTTCCATTCCGGCCGTGCGCGGGCGGGCGCCGACCAGCACCGCAATATTCGCGCCCGCGAAACCGGCCCACGGATCGTCGCTGATATCCACCGAATCCAGCAGCGGGAACGCGCCGTCCTCCAGCTCCATCGCCACACCCTCCAGCGAGGCGACCGCGGCCGGAATCTCCAACAACCGCAGGCGCACCGGGGTTTGCGGACCGAGCAGCGCGCCGGAGGCGATCCGGAACAGCAGTCCGTAGGCGATCTGGCCCGCGCCACCGGTCACGGCGACGGTGACGGGCGCGGTCCGGGCGGCTGGCTCACTCACAGCGAACTCCTTGCGATCGGCCGATCTTTCGCCTTTCACCCTAGCCACGCGCATGTCCCGCGAACCCGAGTCGTGAGATACGCCTCAGCATTCCGGCGCACATCCCGCCCAGCGAATCACACGGCGGATGCGGTTCAGTACAGCTCGGCCACTTCACGATCGGTGAGGACGATGGGCGAGACGTAATCCTTCGCCCGGGCCAAACGCGTCGCCCGGTAAAGCGGCCGCTGCTCCAGGGTCGCATCCCGCGCCTCGGCCCGCAGCTGCTCCACCAGCAGCGCCGAAACCGCAACGGCCGCAGCGAGTTCGCAGGTCGCGAGGGCGTCGGCGAGGCGGCGCAGGCCCAGCAGGTGCAGTTCCCGCCCGCTGCCCGCGTCGGTGTACATGGCCAGCGGGACGAGCTGCATCTCCGCTCCCGAGGTCACCCGGAGCACGATCCGGCTCAGCCGTCCCGGGTACACCAGCACCTCGACGCCGGTCGCGGCGCCCAGCTCGACCAGCCGCTCGTGCAAGACGGTGCGCGCATGGATCGTATTGCCCACCAGCCACATTCGCCGCCGACGCAGGGCGAGCGCGTAGGCAACCGTCGGCGCGCCGACGACGAATCCGACGACAACGGCGATCGGCCAGGACAGTACGGTGGCCGACAGCAGCCCGGCCCCGATGCCCACGCCGGTGGCCGCGAGCGCCAGCCGCCGCAGCATCGGCGCGTACATCTCGGGCGCGACGATATCCAGCCCCACCGGCGAAACTGCTTGGTCGTCACCGGAATTCGACTGCACAGCTCCGCCTCTCTCCCACCACCCCGCGGCACGCCCGCACCGCTCGGAAGTCATCTGGGCGAAGCATACGTCGCACGCCGACCCGTCACGGCGCTTGTCGGCAATTCCGCTGTTCGCACACAGGCGACGAGCCCCGGCAGTGCCCGCGCGACCTTCACTCACGTGGCCCCGCACCACAGTCAGAAGACATCACCAGATCGGGTGCGTCCCCGCAGCCGCTGTTCGTCGTCGGATGTGGCGCGGTGCTGAAGATGCCGACAAACACGGCATTCACGGTGCCGACGAGTGCTCCAGCGAATCGGCGTCCGCGTCGGAATGCTGTCGGCTCGAGTCCGATCCGATGGGTTGTCTGGGGATTCGATCAGGGACCGGCTGATTATGGTTGGCGGACACTGTAATTCGATCACGGCCTGGTACGTATTCGCTTGGCGCAGAACATAACTGGGGAGCGATTCGGCCCAGTGGCGCTGCTACGGTTGCGGAGCGCCGGGGAAGTAGGCCGGTGATGGGGGGCCCGACGCCCGGCGCGATGAGGGCGCCCCACCGCATAGAGAGATCGTGTGATGGTCGAATATCTCCGGCCCGCCGAACGGCGGACCCTCATATCCAGGAATCGGATCATCGAACTGGTTGCCGCCACGACGGTGGGGTTCGCCGGCACGGCCGTGCTGGCGGGCCCGACTCTGGCGGCCCCGTCCGCCAGTGTCACGGTCGATCAGATCCAGCACATCGAAGCCAACTCGGACCTCGTGGACGTCACGGGCACCTACACCTGCAGCAGCGATCTGACCGACAGCTACTGGAGCACTACGTTGGAACAAGGTCTAGCCCGCAGCTCCACGTCTGTACTTTTCCAATCGGTGACCTGTGACGGCGCCGCGCACCCTTACACAAGCCTGGTCTCACCGTCGCCGTTCGGCCCAGTCCGGCCCGGCCCAGGCCTGGTCTCCATCAGCTGGCGCTTCTACGGCGCCAACGGTGCCACCGACGTCATCGTCCACGACACCCCCGTCACCGTGCAGCGCTGACCGGCCACGGCAGCTGCGCCGCGGTCCGGGTAGCGCAACCGCCTCGGATAATCTCGCATCCGCCGGGCCGACCGCACGCGGGCACCCGCGCGAATGAGCGCGAGTGCCCGCGAGATCGATTGCGGCGGAGGGTTATTCGCCAGCCAATGCAGCTTGGACGATACCGGCGGCCTCGTCCAGCGGGATCTGACGCTGATCCCCAGTCGACATATCCTTCAGGCCGATGGTGTTCTCGGCCAGGTCGCGGTCGCCGAGCACCAGGGTGAACCGCGCGCCGGATTTGTCCGCCGCCTTCATCGCACCCTTCACGCCGCGGCCGCCGTAGGCGAGGTCGACCCGCACACCCGCGGCGCGCAGTTGCGACCCGAGTGCGACGAGCCGCTGCTTGGCCGCATCGCCGAGTGGAACCCCGAACACCTGGCAGCGCGCCGGATCGCCCGCCGATTTACCTTCGGCCCGCAGCGCGAGCATGGTGCGCTCGACGCCGAGCCCGAATCCGATGCCGGACAACGGTTGTCCGCCGAGCTCGGCCATCAGGCCGTCGTAGCGACCGCCGCCGCCGATCCCGGACTGCGCGCCGAGACCGTCGTGCACGAATTCGAAGGTGGTCTTGGTGTAGTAGTCCAGCCCGCGCACCATGCGCGGATTCACCACATAGGCGACGCCCATCGCGTCCAGGTGCCCGAGCACCTGATCGAAGTGGGCCTTGGCCGATTCGGAGAGGTGATCGATCATCAGCGGCGCGTCGGCGGTCAGCTCGCGAACCTCGGGGCGCTTGTCGTCGAGCACCCGCAGCGGGTTGATCCTGGCGCGCCGCATGGTCTCCTCGTCAAGCGGCAGCTTGAACAGATAGTCCTGCAACAGTTCTCGGTACTGCGGGCGGCAGGTCTCGTCGCCGAGCGAGGTGACCTCGAGCCGGAACCCGGTGAGCCCCAGGGCGCGGTAACCCTGATCGGCCACCGAGATCACCTCGGCGTCCAGCGCCGGATCGTCGACGCCGATGGCCTCGATGCCGACCTGATTGAACTGCCGGTACCGGCCCGCCTGCGGACGTTCGTAGCGGAAGCAGGGACCCGAGTAGTAGATCTTCACCGGCAGCTGCCCGCGATCGAGGTTGTGCTCGATCACCGCGCGCATGGCGCCGGCGGTCAACTCCGGGCGCAGCGAGAAGCTGTTTCCGCTGCGGTCCTCGAAGGTCCACATCTCCTTGGTGACCACATCGGTCGATTCGCCGACGCCCCTGGCGAACAGGGCGGTGTCCTCGAATATCGGCAATTCCAGCAGTCCGTACCCGGCCAGATGGGCGGCGCGGACGAGGCCGTCGCGAACCGCGGCGAACTCGGCGGAGTCCGGTGGGATGTAGTCGGGAACCCCCTTCGGGGCGGAGAAGCTGCTGGTCTTGGTCACGATGGTCCAGTTTCCACCACCATGGCCCGGCAAGTCCAACCGGATTATCATGCCGCGTCGGAACATGTGCCGGGCTGTCTCAGGAATTGATGGCAGACTCTTAGGCCGAACGTAACGTCGGGCGGGCCGCCCAGGCCCCCGAGCGCCGTAAACCGAACACGGAGGAACGTGGTAGTGCCGAGCAACGAACAGCGACGGGCAGCGGCCAAGCGCAAGCTCGAACGGCAGCTGGCGAACCGGGCCCAGCGGGCGCGCAGGCGCAAGCAACTCACCATCGCGGGATCTGTCCTGGGTGTCGTGTTGCTGGCGGCCGCGGGTACCGGCATCTACTTCCTCACCCGCGGTGACGACAAGGCCTCCGATGGCAAGGACGCGTCGCTGTCCAGCTCCCCCACCGTCGCGCCGCCGCCCAGCCCGAACGCCAAGCCGGCGATGGTGACCTGTACATATAAGGACGCCCAGAAGCCGGCGTCGAAGCCGGTGAACAAGCCGGCCAAGACCGAGGTGCCGACCACCGGCGACAAGGCCCAGACGGTGAGCCTGAGCATCGACACCACCCAGGGCCCGATCGGCCTGACCCTCAACAACGCCGAATCCCCTTGCACCGTCAATAGTTTCGTGAGCCTGGCGCAGCAGGGCTTCTTCGACGGCACCAGCTGCCACCGGCTGACCGCCTCCGAGACGCTGAAGGTGCTGCAGTGCGGCGATCCGGAGGGCAACGGCGAGGGCGGCCCCGGCTACGAATTCGACAACGAGTACCCGACCGATCAGTACCAGCCGAACGATCCGGCGGCCAAGAAGAAGCCCATCGCCTACAAGCGCGGCGTCGTCGCCATGGCCAATGCGGGTCCCGGCACCAACGGCAGCCAGTTCTTCCTGGTGTACGGCGATTCCCAGCTGCCGCCGCAGTACACGATCTTCGGCACGGTGGACGAGCAGACCCTCGGCACCCTGGACAAGATCGCCAAGAACAAACAGGACAACTCGAATGGTCCCGGTGACGGCAAGCCGCTGCAGCCGGTGACGATCAATTCCATCCGGGTTGACTGATTTTTCGCGGGCCCGTCCACATCCGGTGGACGGGCCCGCATCGTCTTCAGCCAGGGTAGGCGTACCTAATACTCCGGTTAGGCTGCGCTTACACCGGAACTCCTCCTGAACAATCGGCTCCTGGCCGGAATTGTGCGATATATGCTGATAAGCGGCACGTCCGTACGATTGTGCCGGACCGTTCTCGGGTAATCTCGTAAGAAGGAGTTCCCGTAGCGCAGTCGTACCCTCGTGAGGGCGAACCCCGAGCAAGGGAATACCGCGCGACGAGTCCTCTGGGTGTCCGCGTTTGCAGGCGGGGCATCGCCCTCCGGACTACAGTTCGCGTGGCGATGTCCGTGACGAAGCACCACAATATCCATAGTGATCACTGCAGCATCGGGGAGCAGCCATGTCCGAGGAACTGGACGACATCGGCCGGGAAGCCGCGGCCATGATGAGGACTATGTTGCAGCTTGCGACGCTGGTCGCACTGCGCACCCGGGAACGTGGTCAAAAAGAGGCGGAAGCCCGCATCAAAGTCACCGAGGCCCGCATGAAAGAGGCTCGCGAAATGCAGATTCGCGAGGCCCGCGATGTGAAGGCCAAGGATCCGCGCAACACCGAGCTGGCGCGACTGATCGATAAGCCGCTGCCGGACAAGGGTGTTTCGCTGGAGAAGGACCGCTTCTCCGCGCAAGCGGAGGCCTCCCGGATGGCGGCGACAGCGGCGGCACACGCCAAGCCGGTGCTGCGCTACGACTCCCCCGAACGCCGTATGGCCATCGCCAACCATCTCGCGAAGATCGGTGTGGCGCCCGAATTGGCCGCGGTACGCATGCTGATCGAGGTCGGGCAGGCGCAGCCGCCGGGCGCGGCGGTCCGCGAACGGGCCGACGAGGCGCCGGCCGTCCAGCGAGCCCGAGAACAGGAAGCCCGCGGCCTGGAACGCACCCGGCAGTAATCGACGAAAACGCCCGCTGAGATTCAGCGGGTGTTTCGTTATTCGCCCAGCGCCAATTCGCCCAGCGCCGCAGTCAGATTCGGAAATCGCCGATGGTCGGGTCGCCGAACATGCCGTGCTGCGGGGACTTCAACGGCAGCGGGCTGAGCATATCCTTGTGACCGTTGCGCACGCTGCAGTACTTGAACGGACCCTTCGGGTCGAACAGTTTGGCCATATGCGCATCGGCGTGGTCGAGGAACCACACGCTCAAACCTGTTCGGCCGTCCAGCCGATAGTGCTCCCAGGCCCGCCATAGCGCGTCCAACCGGGCCACCGCCTCGGCGTGCTGCCACCATTCCGGGCACCACACGGTATCGCTCAGGTCGGTGACCTGACGCCGGTACACCAGGCTGAGGTAGTTCTCCACGAACTCCACGACGCTGGCGTAGATCATGGGTTGCTGCTGTGGTTCGGTCACAGTGGCCGGACCTCCTCGACCTGTCCGTACTCCTGGGGCGGCTGCGCTTTGCTCAGATTCGGCGACCCGACGATGTCGGCGATCTCGGTCTTGCGCTGCGGATCGTGGTGGGTGATGGACCGCTTCACCTCGGCAGCGTACTCGCCCTCCCACCACGGGACGGTACGCACGAGCACCGGTGGCGCGCCGGACGGGAAGACGATCACCCGCCCCCTCGGCAACTGCGCCAGCGCCTGAACGCTGAACGTCTTGGACGAACTCAGCGAACGCGAATAACTCTTGCCGCCTTTGGATTCCGACATCGACTGGGAGATGACCTCGTGCTCGCCGATGGCATCGGAACGCGCCTGCAGGAATTTGGTGTCGTCGACACCGCTGCCGAGCACCTTGATGTTGGCGGCGGCCCACAGCGCCTCCATACCCGCCTCACCCCAGCAGCGCACACCCTGCGCCCAGGACTGCAACACCGTCATCACCACGATGCCGCGCGAGCCGAAGTGACTGTACTGCTTGGGCAGATCCTTCCAGCGGACCACGTTGGCGGCCTCGTCGAGCACCGCGAGCAGCGGGACCGGCAGTCGACCGCCCGGTGACCTCGCGGCCTTGCGCATGGCCACATCGATCACGGCCTCGGTGAGCGCGCTGACCAGCGGACCGGCCGAGCCGCGGCCCTCGAGCGAAAGGCTGTAGAGGGTGCCGTTGCGTTCGATGAATTCCAGCTCGTCGAATTGTCTGCGGTCGCCGCCGGGGGTGATCCACGGGTGCACGTTGGACAGTTTCAGGCAGCGAATCATCTTCTTCGCGGTGCCGAAAATGCCGCTCTTCGTGCGGGTATCGGTGTTGTACTGCTGGGCGAGGCCGGAGGCGGTGTAGTGGTGCCGGGCCGTGCGCAGCAATTCGATGGGCTCGGTGTCTTGCGGGTTGGTCACCCATTCCCACACCTGGACGATCGGCCGCTGTCCGACCGCGGCCGCCAGGAAGAGTCCGGCGAGCAGATCCTCGGCCTCCGGATCGAAGAAGGCGTCGGTCTTGGCGTCGGAGCCGTCGTCACCGTCGGCGAAGTGACCCGCCAACCGCGCCGCCCGCATTTCGCAGCCGTCGCGCCGGGCATCCACCCAAGCCAACGGATCCCAGTACCAGGTGGCATCCTCGTCGGCCACCCGCTGCGGGTCGAACACATAGGTGCGACTTCCCTTGGACTCCCGCACATCTCGGGTCGCGTCGACCACATCGCGCTTGTTCGAGGTGGCCAGCACCGGGCCGATGGCGCTCAGGATCGCCGGGATCACCCGCGAGGTCGACTTGCCCTGACGCGGACCCCAGATGTCCAGGTGCAGATCCTCGAAGGAGCCGTACAGCATGGTGCCGTCGGCGACACCGATACCGATCGGCACGCCGGGCACCGGATCCTGGTTCCAGCCGTGATCGAGGATGGCGTGCGAATCCATCCGCACGCCGAGCTGATCGGCCTTCTCCCGCACCCCGGCCTCGGTGAGCGCGGCGATCGCGCCGCCGTTGCCCATGACATCGGCCTTGTCGTCCACGCCGAGGCGGCCTTTGCTCTTGCGCGCCTTCATATTTCGCTTGACGAACACATAGGCGAGGACCAACGCGACCACGACGAGCACCAGCACCGTCGACGCGTGCGGCCAGTGCAGTTTGCCCTTCACCAGGTCGACGACGATGGCGATCGGGTTGAGCGGGATGTTCTGCGGATGCACCGACAACCAGTTGCCGATATGCAGCGCCAGCCACAGCGTGCCGAGGATGGCGAAACCGGCGTAGACGGCGAGCAGCTGCAGATCCGGCCCGATCTCGGCCGGATCCTTCACCTTCTTCTTCGCCATGTCTGCCTCCTTAACAGGTGGACGTGAAATGCTCAGCGGTACGCGTCCAGCCGCCAGCCGCCGGGCGTGCGCACGACGGTGGCGATCACCGTCATCGGCGCCAGTTGTTCCTTACGCCCGTCCGGGTAGACGACCGTCTGCTCGATCCCGATCTTGAACTGCTGGGTATTCGGATCGGGATTGGTCGGCGGCCGCTCACCGGATGCGAAGGTGAACGCGTCGACCCGGGCCTTGGCCTTGGCCCAATTCGCCCACTGCACCGTCGCCTTCGGGGTCTCCACATTGCTCGGCGCGCTGTCGACGACCCGAATCAGGCTGGGGCCCAGCCATTTTCGCGCACGAGCCAGCGACGCGCCCTGGCTCTCCCGCTCCGGGTACCAGGTGTAGATCTCCTTCAGCGCGGCCACCGCGACGCCGTCCGGCGTCACCGGGTCCGGCGCCGGAGCCGCCTCCAACAGCCGAGTCGTGGACGTAGCCTGGTGCGGCGCACCGGAACCCGCATCATCCCGGGAGCCGGAACCACAGCCCGCACCGAGCAGCGCAACGCTCACCACCAGCATCACCACCAGTTTCGCGCGTGCCTGTGCCTTGTCTTTCCAGGCTAGTCGTTCGCCCCGCCGGTTCGGTGGCCGAACGGACACCCGAGTTCCGGCGTGTTCGCGGTGGGCGGTCACATCACCCTCCGCACCCTGGCGTCACCGGGCACCGCGGCCTCGACCACACCGCCCGACGTCGGCGCCGAGACGATCATCGTCCCCGGGCCGGAATATATTCCGACCTGCGCCGGGCCGCGCACCCCGAACGAGCTGAACACCAGATCGCCCGGCTGCGCCTTGCTCAGCGGCACCTCGACGCCCGCCTCCCACTGCTGTTCGGCGGTGCGCGGCAGCGTCACCGCACCCGATGACGCGGCGAATACCGCGGCCGAGGTCAGACCCGGCCCGTCCATACCGCCGCCGCTCGGCCCCTGCGGACCGCCGCCGCCCCACACATACGGCGTGCCGAGCCACTGACGCGCGGCCTCGACGATCTGCCCGCTGCCACCGCCCGGCTGCGGTTGGAACCGGCCGAGCGAACCCTGCGCCCGGTACTGCGGCTCCATCGCGAGAATATTGGCGACGTACGGGCGGGTCTCGGAGTAGTGCGCCGCAACCTGATTCGGCATACCGCCGGAGGCGAGCACCGCGCCCTCGCCCGCGTTGTACGCGGCCAGGGTCAGCGCGACCACATCGCCCTGCACCTTGCCCTCGCCCATCCAGCGCTCGATCTGATGCGCGATGGCGCACATGTAGCGGCCCTGGCCGATGATGGAGTCGCCGTCGTCGGACAGGCTGGCATAGCCCTTGCCGCCGGTATCGATGACGTACGGTTTGCCGTCCTCGGGATCGATGGCGGCGGCGGTGCCGGGCAGGAACTGCGCGAGGCCGACGGCGCCCGCGGGCGAGGTGAGGCCGCGCTGGAAACCGGACTCCTGCCTGCCCTGGGCCGCGAGCAGCGACGGGGTGATCTCCGGGCAGATGGATCCCGCACGGCGATACCAGATTTCGAGTTCCGGCGGCACCTTGCCCGGCGCCAGCGCGCCGCCCGCGGTGCCGAAGCCGAGCACACAGTTCGGATCGATCGAAAACGCCTTCGCACCACCGACATCCGGGGTCGGCGCGCCGTCCAGCCAAGGGATCGGGTCGATTTGGCGGCCACCGGTGAAGCGGCCGCCCGGCACGATCTCGAAATGCAGGTGCGGGCCGGAGGATTCGCCCGCCGAACCCACCTGGGCGATCGGCTGTCCGGCGGTGACGGTGTCGCCGACCCGGACGTGAATTCCGCTGTCCCACATATGCCCGTAGACCGCGGAGAAGGTGCGGCCGTTGAAATCGATCGAGTCGATCACGATCCAGTTGCCGAAACCCGATGCCGGACCGGCGGCCACCACTTTGCCGTCGGCCACCGAGTAGATGGTGGTGCCGTCCGGCGCCGCCAGGTCGACCCCCAGGTGGGTGCCGCCGCGCGCGCCGAATCCGTCCGTCACGGTGAACTTTCCGGCCTCGATGGGCAGGGTGCGCCGGACCGGACCGGCGCCCGCGGCCAACGACGGCGTTCCGGTCACGGTCGGAATCGATTGGGTGCCTGAAGGATTCGCGGCGGCGGCGGGCGTCGGAGCGCCGATGACCGGACCGCCGAAGGTGGGCAGCACGGTGTTCGACCCGAGCACCGACGACCCATCGCACGGGTTGTCCACCGAGGGCAGCACGACCACCAGCACGAGCGTCATCAGCCCGAGGACAGCACCCAGCGCCACCCAGAGAATGCTCTTGGCACTCATATTTCGGTCACGTCTGGCGTCGGGATTCGTTGAGGGTATCGGCCAGGGTTCGGTTCATTTCCGCGGCCGCGGCCAGTTGTTGTTGCAGCAGCGCCACTTTCCGGCGCAGTGCGATCGCGTCGAGGCGTTCCAGGCTCGGGCCTTCGGCGGCCCGAACCCAGTTGCGCACCGAATTCGTGTGCACGCCGATCTGTTCCGCGACCACCCGGCACGCCTCGGACTCGCTGCGCAACTTCCCGGTGAGCGCGATGACCTGTTCCACGGCGGCCTGCCGCACCTCCGGCGAGACCCGGCGATATGAGCGATGCGGCATCATGCTGGCCTCCCGGATAGCCGAACCGGTCTCGATCTGCCCACCTGACCCGCTCCCCTCATGCCGCGCTCCCGCCCTCGGACGGCGGATCCTGTTCCCGCGTAGTCGATTCCACGAACTCGCTGAACCGCTGGTTGGTGTCGTGGATACCGCTCTCCTTCTCGGACAGCGTGAATTCCATGTGGAACGGGATGCCGGGCCTGCGGTCCTCACCGATCTTCAACAGGAATTTGCCGGTGCCCGGCGGGGACGGCCGCTGCTGACCCGGTTTGAGCGCCTCACCCGTGAGCGCTTGCGGCGCAGACCATCCGGTCACCATCTCCTCCTCGGCGGATGTGAAAGGAACCGTGCTGTCCAGGCGTTTGACCTCTTCGCTCGGGAGGGCGCCGAAGATCTTCGCGCGCGCCCGCTCGAGGAAGCCGAGCGCCTTGGCGATGGCGGCCTCCGAACCGAGCGACTGCAGATCCTTGATGGTGTGGCTGATCATGATCAGGGCGGTGGCGATGCCGCGCTGCAATCGGGTCAGCTCGTCGACCCGGTCCACCATGAAGTCGCCGAGGCCGAGCACCTGCCACAGCTCGTCCATCACCACCTGGAAGTAGCGCTGCGGGCCGAGTCCGGCGTCGGCGAGCACATGCGCGGCCTCCACCGAGGCGAATCCGTCGGCCCAGCACGCCAGCATCACGGCGGCCTTGAGCTTCTTGTCGCCGGTCGGGATGTGCGAGACGTCCATGCACACCGCGACGGCGCTGGTATCGATCGGCACCGAGGTCTGGCCATTGAACACCGCGCCGAACGGGCCCTGGGTGAGCGCGCGCAGCGAACGCCGCAAACCCTTGATGGCGACCTGGTATTCGGCCGGGTCGTCGGCGCCCGCGTCGAGTTGCAGTTCGTCACCGCCCGCGACGATCACCTCGAGCAGGTTCTCCATGATCGGCGGGCTCTCCGGGGTGTAACCGCTGCCCGGCTGGTAGAGGATGCGCAGCGCGGTGGCGATGAGCGTCTCCTCGTAGTCGCGCACCCGCGCGCCGCGGACCAGTTCCACCAGGCCGGCGATCAGCGTCACCTGGCGGGCGCGCAGATCCTGCAGCACCTGAATCTGCAGTGCCGGAAAGGCTTCCAGCTGCGGCACCACCGCGCCGAGCACACCGGCGGCGAGCGGATTCAGTTTGCCGTGCCCGTAGCCCAGATCGATCACCTGTCCGCCGACGAGTTCGACGAGCCTGCGGTAATCGGGTTTGACGTCGGCGAGCACCAGCGGGGTGATGCCCTGCGCGATACCGCCGAGCACGATCCGGCGCACCAGCGAGGATTTACCGAAACCGTTGAGCCCCAAGACGAAAAGGCTCGGCGCGGTGATGAAGCTGCCGCGCATGAACCAGTTCATCGGATCGAAGCAGACCGGTGCGCCGGTGTGCAGGTGCGAGCCGAGCGGGGTGCCGATCAGCGGCGCGCCCGCGCCGACCGACCACGGCCACAGACCGGCGACCTGTGCGGTGGTGGCCCGGTATTCGACGGAGCGGCCGATGACGTTCATCCGGCCGCCGCCCGCGCCCGCGTAGCCGCGATCGGTGAGTTGCGCTGTGCTGCGGTCGAATCCGTCCTCGACAATGGCCTCGGCGCGCGCCGCGTAGTTGCGCCGGCGGATGTCGTCGGTGCGGATGCGGAAAGAGGCCCAGGCCGCGCGCAACCCGTTCTGCTCGCGCGCGATCTGCTCCAGCTTGGTCCGGGTGGCGTCGTCGAGCAGCGGCGGGCCCGCTTGCTTTCGCTTGTCCGCCTTGGCTTTCGCGCGCCGGGCGGCCGGATCGTGCTGCGGTGCGCCCATGGCGCGGTCGGCCGTGTAGTCGACCCGTTCCGTGCGGGCGGGCCGTTTGGCGAGCCGGTCGGGGCGCGGCCTGCGGGTGCCGTCGGAGGACTTGCGGGCGCCGTCGGTGGACTGCCTCGGGGTCCGCGAACGCGTGCCCTCGCCCCGGCCGTTGCTTCGGCCGCGTTCGGAATCCCTTGCCCGCCGGTCCTTTTCATCGGTACCGGGACGTTGATCGCCCGTCACGCGCCCCGCGTCCCCGCCGCGGCGCGGCCGGTCGGGCAGATCCTCGAGACCGGAACGTTCCCTGGCCGGGCGGCGCGGACGCTCGGCCGGTGGGCGCTCACCCCACTCCTCGTACTCCGCCTCGGCCCGCCTGCCCCGGCGCTCACTCGCCCCGTCGGCCGCCGAACCGCGACGGGTCGCGGACTCGTCGCGCTCCCGTACGGGCGGCTCGAATTCACCTGCCATGATTCGCTCACCCCGCCAGTGCTTTCGGAATTGTCGCGTGTTCCGGCAGGATCACCCCGCAGCCCAGCGAGGCCGCGAAGGCCGCCGCCTGGTAGCGGTAACACCGCCGGATCTTCAACCGCGCCTGGGTGGACAGGTCGCGCGTGATGGCTTCGATGCGCGGCAGATCGCCGCGCAGGGGTTCGGTGATGGTCACCAGCGCCCCGAAGCGGGTGACACCGTGGCCCCTGGCCTGCTCCTCGCGCGCCTGCTGGGTCGCGCCGACCCGCAGGGTGGCGGCCGCGGAGACGACACCGCGTTCGCTCTGCTGCGCCACCAGCGCGTTCTTGAAGTCGTCGTCGACGATTTCGGCGGCGTCGGCGGCCGAGTGCGGACGGTACACGATTGCGATTCGCTTCCGCGGTACCTCGGGATTGGGAGCAAGCAGTCGCTGCAGCACCCGTTCGTCCACCGCGCCCTCCGGTGCGGCGTCCATCTCCCAGGTCACCGAGCGGCCGCCGTCGTGCACCAGGTGATCCCACTTCTCGTCGTGCGACACCGGACCGGCATCGGCCCAATCCAGGCCGTGCCCACCGGGTTCGGAGGCCGCGACCTCGAGATCGGCCTGCGAGGCCGGGTCGTAGCTGCGCCGGATGAACGAGATCACCTCATCGGCCGACATCGGCTGGGCGCGCACGCCCGCCTCGGCCAGCGCCGCGCAGATACCGGGCAGGCGGCGACCGATCTCGACCGCCTCCTCCGCCGGATTCTTGCGCCGCTCGGCGGTGGTCGCCTTGAAGGTGATGGCCACCCGGGGCAGCAACTGCACCCGCTCCTGCGGCAATTCCGTCGCCAGCTCGTACATCACCTGCTGGGCCAGCTCCGGCGCGTCCGGCCGAGTGATCGTGGAAACCTCGGTGAGCAAACGGTTTCCGGTCTCCGGCACGGTATCGATGACCGGAACGACGGCGACGATGTCACTGGTCTGGCCGACCGAGGCCAGGAAGGTGCCCCAGGCCGAGACCCAGCGGTCGATCACCGGCTGGTCCACCGCCTCGTGCCCCTGCGGCCACGCCCGCAAAACCACTGTGTATTGGGCGAATTGCGGCAGGTGGATCATGCCGAAGCTGTAGCCGCCCGCATCTATGCCCTCGTAGAGCTTGGACGGAGCGAGTAGGCCGGGTAGGCGGGTGACGCCGCCGGGGATCCGCGAGAAGCGGCCGCCCCGGTACACGTGCTCGCCGCGCTTGCGCGAGCGCATCCAGTTGAACATCATCAGTCCGTTCTCGTAGCCGGAGCGGCCCCCTGTCCGCCACACCAGTGGAACCATGATCACCAGGCCGAAGCCGCCGACCGTTGCGCCCCATTGGAATCCGCCGACCAGGGCGGTGAGCAGCGCCGTGATCACGACGACGAAGCCGAGCACGGTCTCCTCCCAGCGCAGACCGAAAAGGCCCGCGCTGCGCGGCTTCTGCCAGAGCCCGTAGGAGCGGCGCTCGTAGGTGTCGTTCGTCGTCATCGTGGAATGGTGCTCCTCCCGAGATCCGGTGCACGGTTGGCCCAGCGGTCGCCCGCCACATCACCCATGATTTGGTCTGCCCGGCTGAGCCCGCTGGTCGCGGCGCGCGCGGCGCTGACCCGGCCCGCCACCCTGCTGGCCGCACCGGACGGTACTCCGCTCGCGCCCGACGGCCCGGAGGCGCGCGGGGGCTGCCCGCCACCACCGCCGCCACCACCGCGCGGCGGGGGCGCCGGGCGTGGCCCGCCGCGGCCGCCGGCGCCGCCCGGCGGACGCGGCCCGGAACCCGAACCGCTGACGTATCCGGCCGAACCCGGTTGTGCCGCAGCGCGAACGCCGACCGCCTTGGTCCCCATCGCACCGAGTGCCGCGACACCGACCAGGGTGCCGCCCGCCGCGGTCAGACCGGAGCCGCCGGTACCGACGATCGCTACCGCGGGCACGATAAGGCGCATCAGCGCGGGCAGCACGAACGCGACGCTGCACAGCATGACCACCGCGACCAACATCCGTTGCGCCTGTTCACCTTCCGGCAGTCCGCCGGTCGTGGTCAGGTTGTCGACGTGGCCCGCGGTGGTGAAGGCGATCATGTAGACGATCGCCGCGACCGGCTTCCACAGCATGAACGCGATGATCCAACCGATCAGTTTCTGATAGGACTGTTTGCCGATATTCATCCCGGATGCGGCCGCCGCCAAGGGAAGTGCGCCCGCGGCCACCACCAGCAGGCCCTGCCGCACGATGGCGAGCACGATCTGCGCGAGCGCGCCCAGCAGGCCGACGATCGCGATGATCAGCACCAGACCGGGCGAAAACGCCTGCAGCTTACTGGTTTTGATCATCAGCTCGGCCAGGTCCTTGGCATTGCCGTTGGTCGAATCGTTGATCAGCCACTCGGCGAAGCGATCCGAGGCCTGGGTGCCCGCGACGATCACCGCGCCGAGCATCCAGGAACTGAAAATCACTCTGGCGAACATGCGGAACGATTCGGCCGCCTCGTTCATCACCGCGCCGCGTCTGGCCTCGGCCAGTCTGGCGCCGGAGATGATCACCGAGGCGATCAGCAGCAGTATCTGCGCCTGATACGTGTAATCGTTTATCTTGGTGAACAATTCGCCCGAATTGCTGGTCACCTCGTTGGGGACCTTCATCCAGAACGTCAGCGCGAGCACGATCGCCTGGCCGAGGCCGTTCATCAGCGAATCCACCACCTTGCCGAAGGTGGAATCCCACGCCTTGTCCTTGATCGCGGTCGCGGCCTGACCGGGATGGGATGCGGCATTGCCCGCCTTGCACGCCGCCGATGCGGCATCGCCCAGCGAGACACCCGGCAGGCCGACATTGTCGAGCGTGTCGTGGATTTGATCGCAGGTCTGGTCGAAGCCGTAGTGGTTGTCCTGGCCGAACGCCACCGTCGGCGTTGCGATCATCACCGTGAAGATGACCGCGAGGATCGTGAGTAGCCGCCTCACCATTGTGTCCACCCCTCGATGCTTCGCAGGGACTCGATCTGGACCAGGTCGTCGCCCGTCACCGCCGTGAGCTTCCAATCCCCGTCGCGCCACACGACGGCAAGACGCATGCCCACCCAGGTTGGTTGACCATCAACTGTCTCTCGGGCCTTTCTCGCGAACCGCACCTTCGCCGAATCATCTGAATAGCCTTCGATCCGGAACGCGTCCGAAGCGAACAGCAGGGGTTTGAGCTTGTCCGGTAGCCGATCCGACACCTTGCCCGCGGCGACGAGGCGGTCGTAGTCGGCCAGATACTTCGGGGTGACATCGACCAAGCGCAGCAACAGATCCCGGTCGCGCGGGTTGGCGTTGGTGCGCCAGAAGATCTGTTCGGCGGCCAGCGCGGCGCCCTGCGGCGTATGCGCGAATCCGACCGCCGCGCGGCCATCGATCCTGGCCGGGCCGTCGGAACTGGAGAAGCGCACCACCGGTCCGTCGAATACGCGCTGCCAGACACCCGCACCCGCGGCGGGCAGCGGCGCCAGGGTGAGCCACCCCGGCGAACCCGGCTGCTGCGGCGCCGAATCCTGTTGCAGCGCAATACCGGACGGATTGTTCGGGATATCGACCCGGCGACCGAACAGATCGGTTGCGGGAGCGCCGAATTCGGCGACCGGCGCGGCCGGTGTCACCGAATCGGAACCGGTCCTCGATATCGCCTCGGGGTGAGATCCGTTGCCGTGCACGGCGACAAGTGTCACCGCCACCGCGACGCCGACCGCGAGTACCGCGCCCGCGCCGAGCAGTGTCAGCGGAATTCGCCTACGTGTCTTCACCATGGCGTCCACCCCTGCAGCGATTCGACCGATTCGGCCTGTGCGCCGGTCGAACTCGTCGGTTTGAGCCGCCAGTCACCGGCATCCCACACCATCACCAGCCGAACGGCGGACCAGGTCTGTTTGCCGTCCAGCACCTGCCCGCGCGAGGCCAGCCGCAGAATCGCCAAATCGTCGGCGTAGTCGTCGATTTTGAAGGCATCCGAGGCGACGAGGTAGCGGGTGATCTTCTCCGGCTGCTGCTTCGGCAGCTTGTCGGCGGCCAGCGCCCTGTCGTATGCGGCGATCTGCTGGGCGTTGGCCCGCACCTGCCGCGCGTACAGGTCACGGTCGGCCGGGCGGGCATTGAGCCGGTAGGCGATCTGCGCCGCGGCCAGCGCCGCGCCCTGCGGGGTGTGCGCGTAGCCGACGGCGAGCCCGTCCTCGATGCGGGCCGGGCCGTCGGAGGTGGAGAACGGCACGGAGGCGCCGTATACCCGCTGCCAGCCGTGCGGTGCGGTGGTGCCCTCCGGGGCTGCGGTCAGCCAATCCGGGTCGGCGGGTTTGCGCTGACGCGACGGATCCTGCGGAAGGGGTTGTCCCGCAGGATTGTTCGGAATATCGATGCGACGACCGAGGATATCGACCTCCGGGGCGGCGAAACCGGTGCCGGCCGCCTCGCCGGTCGCGACGGTCGAACTCGCCGCCGGTTTCGAATCATCACGGTTGACGTACATCACGATGCCGACGATCAGGATGAGCGCCAGCACCGCGCCCGAGGCGACTGCGCCGAACGAAACACGATCGCGCCCAGGCGAATCCTTCTCACTCATGCCACCGACCACCCGCTCATGACGGAAGGAACGCGAGTGCGATGGCGGATGCCGAACTGGCAACGATGGCGCCGATCAGGCTCATCAGCACACCGTGTGAGGCATCATTCATGGCCAGATCGCTGCGGAACACCAGCCACAGCTTTCCGGCCGACAGGATCATCCACGCCAGGCACACCAGTAGCACGAACCACAGCAACCAATTCAGCAACTGCATGAGCGGCTCGATGACCTCGGCGGGCATCTGCTTATACGCCAGCAGCCCGACCGACATTTGTACCCCTATCTCAGACATGATCAGGTGCCGATGACCGCGTTCATGATGGTGCCTGCACTGGTGGCCACCACGCCGCCGATCATGGCCCCGGCAACCATCTTCGGCGACTCGAGGCCGCCGCCGGTCCATTTCTCCCAAGCGAATTTGCCGCCCGCATAGGTGATTCCGCTGACGCCCGATAACAACACGAACCAGGTGAGGTAACGCACCAACTGCAGGATCTTCTCCGATCCGGGCGGGGCCTCCGGCGTGGGGTTGCCGACTTGCGCGAGAACGGTGCCGTACGTGTCCTGCACGGCGAAGAGAAGCATGCTCATCGGGTGCCTTTCTGGATACGTGAACTATGTGGCGAACGTTGCGATCTGCTTGCGGCCGCTACCTGCACCGCGGTCTACTCATCCTTCTTCCTCCCCCGAAGCCGTTCCGGCACTGAGATTTTCGCGCACGGCCGCAACGATATCGGCGCCGAGTTCGCGAATCTCCAGGGGTACCTCGTCGAGCGGATCGAGCCTGCGCTTCTTGGGCGGCAACGGATCTCCCGGCGACCACACCGGTAGCTGCTCGGGCTCGACCAGCGTCCACTCCTCCACCCACGGCACCTGCCACAGCTGTCCGGCCAGCGAGCCGACCACATCCCGGTAGCGGCGGATCTCGGCGGGCAGCCTGCCCGGCCGGGCGGCCACCGTGACCAGGCCGAGCACCTCGGCCGCGCCCGCGAAACCCGAATGATGTTGGCGCAGAAGGTCGTGCGCGCGAGTAAGACCCGAGATGGTCTCCCTGGCCACCAGCACGACGAACGGGGATTCCCGGTCGAAGACACCGGGCCAGCGGCGGCTCGAATCCGCGGCGGGCGCGAGCACATGGGCCAGGGTGCTGGCGCCGGCGCCGCCGTGGACGCCGAGTAGCCAGAACAGCGGGGCGCGGCCGAGCCCGGGGACCGGGCGGTCCCAGATCGGCGCGCGGCGGGATTCGGGTGGTGCGACAACACCGGCCGGGGCCGGATCTTCGGAATGGCGGCGAAGTTTCATGGCGGCGGTCATGATGCCACCCCGGCGAGCAGCAGCCCATAGGCCCGGCGCGTCTCCGGCGCGAGCGCCGCGTGCCGGACCAGTTCGCCGCGGGCCAGATGCGGATCGTACGGAATTTCCCTGATATCGCGGACCCAGCCGGACAGGTTTTGGCGCAAATGATCCGCAATCCGGGAGTCGCTGCCCGGATGCTGGTGCGACACCACGATCGTCGTATCGCCGACGATGCCGTCGCCCGGACCCTCCGCGGTATCGCCGAACTGATCATCGAGCCATTCCAGGGTCACCCGCAGCCGGTTCGCGGCATCGGTGCGCGATGGGATGGCAAGGATCAGCGCGACATCCGCGTCGGCGAGCAGCGGGCGCAGCTGACGTCCGGCAATCGGATTCCCGCCGTCGTAGACGGCCGTGTATCCGGCGTCGTGCACCGCGCGCGCGACGGTCAGATATGTCGCGCGCCTGCGCAGCGGCGCGGCGTCGCGCCACAGCAGGCCGAAACCCGAAGTGGCACGGGATAAACACTCCTTCAGCGGTGCGGGCTCGTCGTCGCCGCGCCCGTACAGCCAGGATTGCAGGCTCACCGGGTGCAGGTGCTCGTCGGCGCCGCGCAGCGCCAGATCGCTGCCCGCGGCCGTCGCGTCGACCGCCACCGTCGGGGCCGCCGCCGCGGCGAGTTCGCCCGCCAGCCCGAGCGCCGTCGTCGTCGTGCCGGCACCGCCGCAGCCGCCGACCACCAGGATCGGCCGGGGCCGCGGCGAACCGTCGCCCGCGCCCCGGCCGCGCCGGAACCGGACCACCGGAGCCTTGGTGCGCACGTCGCGACCCGACGGATCGCCCTGCGGGGGCGCCTCGTCGAGCCAGCGGCTCCAGTCCTCTGCCATTGCCTCTGCTCTCCTCTATCCGGCCGCGATACCCGTGATGAGGGTGCGGCCGCCGATCACACCGGTGGTGACGATCTGCCTGTTGTATGTGGTCGGCTCGCCACCGGGCCGGTAGACGGTGACCTCGACCGAATATTTGTTGTCGGAGACGGTCATGATGCGCACGCAGTGCGTCGTGCCCGCCGGGTAGGTATCGATGCCGCGCTGGATCACCTCCGCGGGTGAGACCGATGCGCCGGGCGCGACCACCTCGCGCGCCTTCGCACCGGAACGCGTTACGTAGTAGGCGTATTGGAAGGCGAGGATGGCGTCCGGCCCGGAATCGGTGCCGCCCGCCTCGGCGCTGCGCACCACGCCGTCGGAGCGTTCGGTGGGGCAGCTGCCCGGCAGTGCGCCCGGCGCCAGATCGGCCGGGGCGCTGCCCGCGGCGAACTGCATCGTCGCGGGCGCGATACCGGTCGCCCTCGGCTTGCCGGAGGTCAGCAGGAACACCACCCCCGCGGCGGCCGCGGCGAACAGCACCAGCGTCACGATCAAGACCACGAGCACCCGCAGCCGCCGCGCCGCGGGCCGGGAGCGCGCCTCCTGTCGCAGCGCGCGCGTCGGACCCGATGGCAGCGGATCGGCCGCGACCGGGTCGTCGTCATCGTCCGGCCACGGGAAGCGGACCAGGCCGCCTTCGCGCGGCGCGGCGTAATCGTCGTCGGGACCCGGCGCGTGCCCGATCCAATCCGACCAACCGCCGGTGAATTCGGCGCGGCGCGCGGGTAGGTCGGTGGGCACCTCGGTGTGTGCCGCATCGTCTTCGCGGATGTAGTTGGGGAAACGGGCCGGACCGCCGCGGTCCACCGGCGCCGCCGTCGTCGCCTCCGTCGGATGCGGGCCCATCGGTGCGGCGGGCTCCGGCTCCAGGGGTGTGTACCAGCGGTCGGACAACTCTTTGTACGACTTCAACATTCCCCCATTCCCGCGGAGCGAGGCACGTGGTGTCGCATCGTCGGACCCTCTCGGCGTTCAGTTCGTGGAGAACGGGTAGGTGTTGTCGGTGCCGGGTCGATCGGCAGGAACGGTGATCATGATCGCACCGGTCCCGAACGGAAATTGTCCCGTACCGGAGGAATTCGGCGTACTCGACGCGCCGGAACGCGGCGAGAATACCGATGTCGGCGGGTTTCCGTTACCCTGCGCGGCCACACCTCCCGTGAATTTTTCGGTCGCGGTCACGGCGGCCGTTTGCGGTTCCGGCAATTGGGTAATCGCGCCGACCAATTGGCTGCCGGACAGTTGCGGGCTCGTGATCGGATTCGCCGTCGCGGGTCCGGAAATGGCGGCGGGAATGCGGTGATCTTCCGCGATGGATGCGAGAACGGCGAGATGGGCTGCGGCGCAGCGGCTTGCGGTGGATTCGCTGCGGGTGGTGACATTCCGGGCGGGACCGATTCCATGCCGGGGCGTCATGGGCCGAGTGGCGCTGCCCCGTGCCCGACCCGAGGCGGCGTATCGCGGCGCACCCGAATTTCGGGTTCGGTCGCCGAACCCGGCGACGGCCCTATCCGCGGGATCGATGGCGCGCTTGTCGTCAACGTCTCGGATGGACGCCCCGACAGCACACGCGACGCCACGGACCTGACGCGGGCGGACCTCCGCCGCATGCACGGCTGCGCGCCCGCGAACCCCGGTCTCATGCGCGCGAACCCCGGCCTCGCGCCAGCGAATTCCGGCCTCGTGTGCGCAAACCCCGGCCTCGTGCGCGCGAACCGAGACCCCTCGTCCGCACATCCCGACCTCTCGCACGAAAGCTGTTGTACCGCTGTCGAATTCGGAGTCGCGAGCAGTGCGGGACGCACAGACAACGGGAGGCTTATAGATCAGGCCGGGCAGCGGCGCGGCGGCGCGCATGGACACATTCGGCAGTATCGCAGCGCTCGTCGGCGATTCGTCGACGAGCCGTATTCCCAAGGCGTACAGTGCCGGACAGGCGATGATCGAAAGGCCGGAGGAGGGTGTGCCGGATTCGCTATCGGCGACGGCTGTCGCCCCGCCGGCGGTGAACGCAACGAGCATTCCCACCAGCTTTCCCGTGCACCTTGCCATAGCGATCCGCAATCAGTTCGTATTGCCGCAGTTAACACACGCCCGTCGAAACGCAATAGACCGTAACAGATTCCGGCTATTACTGTCGTAGCGGCGAAAATCTTTCATGCGGCATCGATTGATCCATGACACATCAGCGCGTGCCGACCAGGGCATTCCGATAAGTTTCCGAAGCAACCTCGGATAGGCAACCGGTGAGCGACTGGTCGGGCAACCAAATCATCTTGCGCAGCAGCTAATTTCAAGCTACAGGGCGTCCAGTCCGCGCCGGAACAATGAACTCGGCGGAAACTCAGGCCGCCGAAGTCACCCGATACACGTCGTACACGCCCTCCACATTCCGGACCACATTCAGCAGGTGGCCGAGGTGTTTCGGATCGCCCATCTCGAAGGTGAACTTACTGATAGCCACTCGATCGCCATGGGTCGCTACCGAGGCCGACAGAATATTCACCTTCTCGTCCGCCAGCACCTTCGTAACATCCGACAGCAACCGGGTGCGGTCCAATGCCTCGATCTGAATCGCCACCAGGAACACCGACGACGGCGACGGCGCCCAGGCCACCTCGATGATGCGCTCGGCCTGTTCGCGCAGCGAACCGGCGTTGGTGCAGTCGGTGCGGTGCACGCTCACCGCGCCGCCGCGGGTCACGAATCCCATGATCTCGTCGCCGGGCACCGGGGTGCAGCACTTGGCCAGCTTGGCCACCGTCCCCGGCGCACCCGGAATCAGCACGCCCGCATCCCCGGTGACGCGCTGACGGTTCGGCGTCGTCGACGGGGTCGACCGCTCGGCCAGCTCGTTCTCCACGTCACCGATGCCGCCGAGCTGGGCCATCAACCGCTGCACCACATGGTGCGCGGACACCTGATGCTCACCGACCGCGGTGTAGAGGCTGGAGATATCGGTGTAGTGCAGTTCGTGCGCGACGGCGGTCATCGCGTCGACGCTCATCAACCGCTGCAGCGGCAGCCCGACCCGGCGGACCTCCTTGGAGATCTGATCCTTGCCGTTCTCCAGCGCCTCCTCGCGGCGCTCCTTGGCGAACCACTGCCGGATCTTGGCCTTGGCGCGCGGGGACACCACGAAGTTCTGCCAGTCCCGGCTCGGCCCGGCGTTCTGCGCCTTCGAGGTGAAAACCTCGACGACCTCACCGTTTTCGAGCTGCCGCTCCAGCGCGACCAGCCTGCCGTTCACCCGCGCGCCGATGCATTTGTGCCCGACCTCGGTATGCACCGCGTAGGCGAAATCGACCGGTGTCGACTTCTGCGGCAGCGTGATCACATCGCCCTTCGGTGTGAATACGAAGATCTCGGGCGACTTCAGGTCGAAGCGCAGCGATTCCAGGAATTCCGCCGGGTCGGCCGCCTCCCGCTGCCAGTCGAGCAGCTGGCGCATCCACGCCATATCGTCGACCTCGGCGGTGTCACTGGAGTGCTTGCCCCTGGTTTCCTTGTAGCGCCAGTGCGCGGCGATGCCGAATTCGGCGGTGCGGTGCATGTCCTGGGTGCGGATCTGCACCTCGAGCGGTTTGCCGTCCGGCCCGACGACGGTGGTGTGCAGCGATTGGTAGACGCCGTAGCGCGGCTGGGCGATGTAGTCCTTGAACCGGCCCGCCATCGGCTGCCACAGCGAATGCACGACACCGACCGCCGCGTAGCAGTCGCGCACCTCGTCGCAGAGGATGCGGATGCCGACCAGGTCGTGGATGTCGTCGAAGTCCTTACCCTTGACGATCATCTTCTGATAGATCGACCAGTAGTGCTTGGGACGACCCTCGACGGTCGCGTTGATCCGCGATGCCAGCAGGGTGTTGACGATTTCGGCGCGCACCTTCGCCAGGTAGGTGTCGCGAGACGGCGCGCGATCGGCGACCAGGCGGACGATCTCGTCGTACTTCTTCGGGTGCAGGATCGCGAAGGCCAGATCCTCCAGCTCCCACTTGACGGTCGCCATACCGAGGCGGTGCGCCAGCGGCGCGATCACCTCCAGCGTCTCCTTGGCCTTCTTCGCCTGCTTCTCCGGCGGCAGGAAGCGCATGGTGCGCATGTTGTGCAGCCGGTCGGCCACCTTGATCACCAGCACGCGCGGGTCGCGGGCCATCGCGATGATCATCTTGCGGATGGTCTCGGCCTCCGCGGCCGCGCCGAGGTTGACCTTGTCCAGCTTGGTGACACCGTCGACCAGATGCGCCACCTCGGCGCCGAAATCCAGGGTGAGCTGTTCGAGCGAGTAGCCGGTGTCCTCGACGGTGTCGTGCAGCAGGGCCGCGACCAGCGTCGTCGTGTCCATACCCAGTTCGGCGAGGATATTGGCGACCGCGAGCGGGTGGGTGATGTACGGGTCGCCGGATTTGCGGAACTGGTGCTTGTGCCGTTCGTCGGCGACGTCGAACGCGCGCTGCAGCAGCGTGAGATTCGCCTTCGGATACAGCTCGCGATGCACCGTCGCCAGCGGCTCCAGCACCGGTTTGACCGCCGCGATACCGCGCTGACCGGTCATCCTGCGGGCCAGTCTGGCCCGGACCCGGCGCGACGCGGAGGTCGGGACCGCGGCCGCAGGGCCGGACTGCCTGACCTGCGGGGTACTCGGCGCCGACGGATCCGCACCCGAGGTGGGCTGCGCACCGTTCGACTGCGGGGCTCCGGCCGATTGCTCGACATTCGCCTCGCCCAAGTGCTGAGTCATGCCACCACCTCTCAATGCGACGGTCGGATCACCCTATCCGACCGCTGCCACCGCCAATCCCAACTCTAGTCCCGGTCCGACGCCGACGTCTTTCGCCAGCTCGTCCGAGCATCAACCCGTCGCATCCGCGAAATCATCCCGGAATGCGCCCGTCGACTCGCCGGGCCATGCCTCGACAACGAACGGCGGCGGTGATCGGTTTCGCGGTTCAGCGCACGGCGGGCGGCGCCGCGGCCAACTGGGCGGCGACGGGCACGGTGGCCTGGGTGGACCGCATGGAGACACCGTCGGCCGACGGTGCGGGCGGCGCGCCGAGCAGGTCGAGGATCGTCGGGGTGAGATCGACGAGGGTATGCCGGGCGCTGGTGCTGCCCGGGGTGAAGTCGGGACCGCGCGCGATGACGAAATTCGTTGTCTCGTCGTCGGTTTGGCCGCCGTGGCCGCCCTCCGGGCGGTGGCCGTGATCGGCCGTGACCAGAACCGTCCAACGCTCGGCCGGGTTGGCGGCGGCCCGCGCGTCGACGGCGGCGATCATCCGGCCGACGTGCTCGTCGACCCGGCAGACGGCCTCCAGATAGTCCTCGGACGCGCCGCCGCTGCGGTGGCCGGCCCGGTCGACCTGATCCAGGTGGGTGAAGAGGAAATCGGGGGCGAACCGGGTGATGGCGGTGACGACGCCGTCGGTGGTGTCCGCATCGAGGCTGATCTCTTTGGGGTCGTGCGGGCATTCGGGTGTCGCCATCACGACGTCGGCGCGCCGGTCACCGCTGGCGGCCATCAGGGCGAGTTTGTCCCAGCTGGTGATCGACCTGGTCCTGATATTCGGGTCGTGTTGTTCGAGCTGGGTGAACACCGTCGGATAGCGAGTGAAGGGCGTGGCGTCGAATTCGTTGTCCTTGATGCCGTGCTTGGTATCCCATACGCCGGTGAGCACGGTGGCCCAGGACGGGCCGGAGATGGTGGTGTGCGGGGCGATCGAACCGCGGGAGAGCAATCCGGCGGCGCACAGCCGGAACAGATTCCTGGCGCGTACCTGTTCCGCCTTGTGCCACATCAGGCCGTCGATGCCGATGAGCAGGACCTTCGTGGTGCCAGGCCGGGCGGCGTCCGCCGCGGCGCGGGCGGTGCCCGGAAGGACCGTGGCGGCCGTGGCGGCAACGGCCGACGCGAGCAGTTGCCTGCGGTTCATGACTGAACCATGCGGGCATTCGCCCAGGTCCGAAAGGGTGACGCACGAGTGTTCATGGATGTTTCACCGGTCGCGCCATCGCTCGTTGCCTCGCTGAACAGCGGCTGAACTTTCCATAGCCAATAGCTATTCATACAGGTCACGACCGTATAGACGATCGGTGAACGAATATCCGTTGACAGCACCGCCATCGCCGTGCCGGACTGTGCGCATGTCATCGGACAATGCCGGGTCCGCGATCCGGATCGCCGCTGTCGCGGATCTGCATCTGCGCACCGCGGTGGCAGGTCGCTTCCGCCCGGCCTTACTGCGCCTGGCCGAATATGCCGACATCCTTTTGCTCGCAGGCGATCTCACCGAGGGCGGGACGCTGCGGCAGGCGGATCTGCTGTGCGCCGAGATCGCGGACCTGCCGGTGCCGGTGGTCGGCGTACTCGGCAACCACGACCACGATCGACGGCTCGGCTACCGGATCGCGACCATGCTCGGCGGCATCGGCGTGCACATGCTGGACGGAACGGCCGTCATGCTGCCGGTGCGCGACACCGTGGTCGGCATCGCGGGCGTGCAGGGTGGCGGCGGCGGATTTCCCGGTTACCCAGGAACACCCGATGATGGCAGCCTCGAGCATCGGGCCAGAATGCGGCGCGGACCGGTCGACGCCGGGCGGCTGCGCCAGGCGCTGGAAACCCTCGACTGCGAAATACGCGTCGCGCTGACGCATTTCGCACCGACCCTGGACACCATCGTCGGTGAACCACCGAAGATCTATCCCGGACTCGGCTGCCGGGAGTTGGGCGAGGCCGTCGACGCGGGCGGCGCGGTGCTCGCGATCCACGGACACGCGCACGCCGGAACGGAATTCGGCGCCACCGCGGGCGGAGTTCCGGTGCGCAACGTCGCTTACCCGGTGCTGCGGCGGGAGTACGCGGTGTACGAGGTGCGCGCGGGCGGACAGGTTACCGTCACCCCATGATGGTTGCCCGTTCGCTGCTGCTGTTCGCGCTGGCCGCACTGGCCGAGATCGGCGGCGCCTGGCTGGTGTGGCAGGGCTGGCGCGAGCATCGCGGAATCCTGTGGATCGCGGCGGGCATCGTCGCGCTCGGCGCGTACGGATTCGTCGCGACCTTCCAGCCGGACCCCAACTTCGGCCGGATTCTGGCGGCCTACGGCGGTGTGTTCGTCGCGGGCTCGCTGGCCTGGGGCATGGTCGTCGACAAATTCCATCCGGACCGCTGGGACTACCTCGGCGCGGCCATCTGCCTCGTCGGCGTCGCCATCATCATGTACGCGCCGCGCGGTTGATCGCGAACCGCGGCTTTCAGTCGTCGGAGTCGAAGGCCCAGACGACGGCGGGGCGGCCGGTCGCCTTGGTGCGGCGGCGTTCGGCGGTGCGGTGCAGGCCGGGAATGGCGGAGAGGGTGCGGTTGAGGTTGGCGGGGTCCGGCCGGACGCCGAGCAGGGAGGTACTCAAGTCGACGGCGCGGGTGGCGGGGAATTCGGCGCCGGTGAGTGCGCGGGTGAAGGTCACGTCCTTCCAGAGCAGGCGGGCGAGCAGTCCGCGCGCCGCCTCGACGATCCGGTTGTGGTCGAACGCGAGTTCCGGCAGCTCGTCGAACGAAACCCATTGCGCTGGCGCATCATTCGGGCCGACCACGGCCCACATGGCGATGGACAGCGTCGGGCCGCGCGGATCGCGATTCGGTTCGTCGAAGGTGATCAGCTGCCCGACCGCGCCGATCGCTGCCTCGGGCACACCGAGTTTCGCGTGCACCGCGCGCCGCGCCGCCACCGCCAACCGCTCCCCCCGCCCGAGCAGCACACCGGGCAGCGCGAGCCGCCCCGCGAACGGATCCCATTCGCGCCGCGCGATTCCGATGGTCACCGCGGTATCGTCGGGCCAACACCGCAGCGCAACCACGTCCACCGAGACAACCGATTGCTCCACGACGCCACATCCTGCCCGAGCGGCCCAACCGGTTCGGATCTCGGGTGCCCGCGACACACCGCACCGCCAGCGTCCTGCGCGGCAATTCGCTGCGCGCGCCGGGCTAGTGCACGAAGCGAAAGCTACGCGGGAACACCGGTATCCAGGGTGGGGACCCATGCCGACGCACCGATTCTTCACGCGGCCATGGGCATCCGATGCGGCGAACGGTTCGAGCGGTCCGGACCGTCGGCGGTGAGGACCACCGGAACGCCGAGCTCGCGTTCGAACCACGGGACGGGATCGGCGGGCAGTTCCGTCAGAATCGGTTGCGCATCGCCGACCAGGGCGGTCAGCCGCCGCTGGTACGAGAGATCCCGCCACGTTCCGGGTACCAGCCGATCCAGAACACCATCAGAAGTGCGGTAACCGACTGCCGCACACCGTGTTCCGGGCGCGTCCAGATGGTTGACCACCAGCCCGTCGATGCCGCCGCACACCTCGATCGCGTACCACAGCAACACCGGATCCAGGTGACCGAGCCGGAACGCACCCTGATACGGCCCGATCATGTTGTGCGACTCCGGGATCGCGAGCGCCGGATCCTCGGTTGGGAACGGGCCCGCGCCATGACGGGTCATATACGTGCGGGTGACCCCCAGGACGCGGCCGCGCGCGCCGATCGACGCCAGCATCGCGCGGGCATGGCGCGGTTCCACCGTCGACCAGGTGGTGTGCGGATGGAAACCGCGCCACTCGTCGAGCAGCACGCCCTGTGCCCCTTCGAAAACCAGGCGGCCGCGCCGCGCGAGGTCCGCGAACAGCCGATCGTCCGCGAATTCGATCGCGGCGGCGAACTCCCGGTACATATCGACCAGGTCGTCGATCGGCTCGTAGCGGTGCGGGCCGGGCGCGATCAGCGGACCGTAATGCGCGGCCAGCTCACGCAGTTTCGCGCGCAGGACATCCGGACGCAGGCAGTCCGCCACCCGCGGCGCATCGTGTTCGAGTGCGTACCAGGCCGTTTCGCCGATGCCGCGCCCGCACGAACCGTGCCGCGAAGCACCCCGCGCATCCTCGCGGGCACGGTTGGCGGCGATGTGGATCGGCGTGGTGAGCAGCGCCCGCCCATCGATGCGCAACAGCGACAACGGATCTCGCACACCCAGCGCGGCCAGCGCGCGTACCTCACCTGCCAGCGCGATCGGCTCGACCAGCATGTGGCGCGAAAGCAGCGTCGGCACACCGGAAAACGTGCCGGAGCCGAATTGCGCGAAGGTGTGGTGCCGCCCGCGGGCGAGCACATTGTGCGCCGCCTGCGCCCCGCCGTTGAAGCGCACCACCGCGCTGACCCCGAGCCCGGCCTCCGGCGCGCACAGCCAGTCGACCGTCGCACCCTTTCCGGCATCGCCGAAACCGAGATCGACGACGATGAGGTGATCGTCGAACATCTTGCGCCCCTTACCTTTCCAAGGCAGGTGATCAGTCGCCGGGCAGTGCCCGCGGGCCGTGCGCCGCGAGCGCCTTGCCCACCGACGCCGCCTCCAGATCCGAGCCGACGTCGCGCAGGTCGGCGAGGCCGGTGTGCAGGTCCACCGCGGCCTCCGCCAAACCGATTGTCAGCGCGATCAATTCGCAGACCGCATCCGGATCGTCGAGCTTCATGAAACGCTGCCCGAGCAGCGCGCGCCAGTGGTCGGCGATCTCCGGATCGTCGAAGTGGCTGGACTGGTTGGGCAGGATGAAGTACACGTGCCAGCGTTCGGCGAGTTCGCGGTAGATCGATTCGACCGAAATGTTGCGCGCCACCTGGTCGCCGATCACATCGCGGATGTGCCGCGCCGCCAGCCCCTGCTTGTTCAGCTCGTCGCCGATCAGGAAAAGGTAACCGCGTTTGCGGCGCTTCTCCCATGCGTCGGTCACCACGTGGGTGGCCATGAAATACGCTGCCAGCTCATAGCTTTCGGACTTCTGGCCACCGCCGTTGCCCTCCAGGAAGATATTGCGCAGCTGGTCGTCCATCCGATTGTCGGATTCGAACTGCCCGATCTGCAGCGGCACCCGGTCGCTGTCGGCATCGCCGATGGCGCCGAAGAGGATCTGCGGATCCTCGGCATATCCCTTGCGCTGCAACAGTCCGTGCAATTTGCCGAGTTTGTCCTGCATGATTCGGGGCACCCGCCCCATCGATCCGGTGACGTCGAACAGCACCGCGATCGGCAGCGAATTGCCGTGATCTGCCGAATCCCGGCTCTCCCGGGCGGAAACCCCCAGCGGATCGAGCGACGGATGCGCCCGCCAGTTCGTATGCGGTTCGGACCACAGCCGGGCGGTGTATCCGAAATCGTCGAGTCCCCGGCTGGCGCGGTAGGTCTTGGCCGCGCGATATGCGCCGTCATCCCAGTGTCCGTAACCCATTGTGGATCACTTCCTCTCGTGAACTAGTTTTAGTGTAGATAACCAAAACTAATCCCGTCAAGGATCCGGCGAACGGATCCAGCCTGGCTCAGCGCCCCTCGGTGCGCTCGCGCAGCGCCGCCTTCTTGGCGCGATTGCCGCAGGTGCCCATCGAGCACCAGCGGCGGCTGCCCGGGCGGGAGGTGTCGAGGAACAGCGCTTGACAGTCCGCGCCCGCGCAGATCCGGATGCGGTCGGCGTGCTCGGAAGTGGCCAGTTCCAACGCATCTCGCGCGATCAGCACCAGGGTGGCGGCCACCGGATCCTCGGCGATCCAGCTCAATTGCCCGTTCGACAGCTGCGGCGCGGGCGGTGCGCCGAGCGCCGCGTTGTTGAGTATCCGGCGGGCCGAACCCGGGCAGGCATCGGCTCCCGCACCCGAGCGTGCGGCCTCGATGAGCGCATAGGCCGCCTCGCGCACGGCGCGCGCCTCGGTGAGGGCGGCGGCCGTGGGCGGAGCGATCCGCCCGGCCCGGATCGGGCCACACTGCCGCACCCAGGCCGCCAGTGCGGCGGGATCGGCCAGTTCGTCGACCACCGTCGCCGCCCCCCGATACCGCAGCGTGCGCACGAAATCGAGGCTGATCCGACCCGCGCCCTGCCGGAATCGCGGGGTGGACGAACTTGGCGCACTTGATTTTTCGGTCGCGGTCGGCACGTCGTCCAGTCTATCGAAGAACCGGTTTTACTGGTACCTTCGTGAACCAGTCAAACTGGTTCTCCTCGTGAGGTACGCATGTCCATACCCGCCTCGGCAGCGCCCGGGCCGAAACGCGCCGTCATCCTGCTGCTCGCCCTCGCCTGCGGCGTCATGGTGGCCGATGTCTACTTCCCGCAGGCGCTCGCGCCGCTCATCGCGACCGAGCTGCACATCGATCCGCGGACCGCGGCGCTGGTGGTCACGGCGACCCAAATCGGTTACGCCGTCGGCGTATTCCTGCTCGTACCGCTGGGCGACCGGTTGCCGTACCGCTCACTGCTCACCGCGCTGCCGCTGCTCACCTGCGCCGGCCTGCTCGTCGCCGCGGCGGCGCCAACGGCTGCGGTCCTGCTGCCCGCCGCCGCGCTCGTCGGGGTCACCACCGTCGTCCCGCAACTCATCATCCCGATGGCGGCGGGACTGGTGGCTCCCGAGCGGCGCGGCGCGATCACCGGCACGCTGCTGAGCGGGCTGATCGCCGGAATCCTGCTGGCCCGCACCTTCTCCGGTGCCATCGGCGAATGGGCGGGCTGGCGCGTACCGTATGTCGTTGCGGCCGTGGCGATTCTGCTGCTCACCCTGATGCTGCGCCGGGTGGTGCCCGCGAACGAACCGGCGTCGCGGCTGAAATATCCGGTGCTGGTGCGACAGTCGCTGCGGCTGCTCGGCACCGAAACCGAACTGCGCCGCTCCGCGCTCTACCAGTTCACCGTCTTCGGGGCGTTCAGCGCCGCGTGGACGAGCCTGGCGCTTTACCTCACCGGTCCGGAATATCGTTTGGGCACCAGCGTTGTCGGGCTGATCGCGCTGGTCGGCGCGGGCAGCGTCTTCGTGACCCCGCGCGCGGGCCGACTGGCCGACCGGCGCGGCAGCGACCGGGTGAGCCTGCTGGCCTTCCTCGGCGTACTGCTCTCGGCCGCGATCCTGTGGACCGGCGGGCTGCACGGTGTGGCGGGCATCGCCGGACTCGCCGCGGGCATGCTGCTGCTCGATATCGCGACACAGGCCGGCCAGGTCGCGAACCAGGCGCGAATCTTCGCGCTGGCACCCGAGATTCGCAGCCGCCTGAACACCGCATATATGACGTGCGCCTTCCTCGGCGGCAGCCTGGGTTCCTGGCTAGGCGTCCAGGTGTACGACGCGTTCGGCTGGAGCGGTGTCTGCGCGCTGGTCGCCATGGCCGCCATCGCGGCGCTGATCCGCCATGCCGCACACATGCTTTCGCGCATACCGGGCAACCCGGCGCCGCGGACAGTTCCGGCGACCGGAAACACGGCGGGCGAACCGATCGACGCCTGACCGGATCTTGTCATTTTTTGTCCCGAAAACTCTTGGTGAGCACGGATTTCCGGATTACGGTCGGCGTATTCGACGAATCATCCACAACACGGGGAAACCGAGATGGTGAACGACGCGCAACGCGCCGCCGCACAGAACTTCCGCAATCTGCACACCGAGGGCGTCTTCGTCCTGCCCAACGCCTGGGACGCGCTCAGCGCGGCCGTCATCGCCGAGGCCGGAGCGCCCGCCATCGCCACCACCAGCGCGGGCGCTTCCTGGGCGCTCGGCCGCACCGACGGTGAACGATTGAGCCGCGAGGAGATGGTCGCCCTGATCCGCCGCATCACATCCGTGGTATCGGTGCCGGTTACGGCGGATATCGAAAGTGGTTACGGCCCAACGCCATCCGATGTCGCGGCGACCGTAGCGGCCGTTGTCGACGCCGGAGCCGTCGGGGTCAATCTGGAGGATTCGCTGGCGCCGGGCGGTCCGCTGCACGAACCGGCCGCGCAGGCGGAACGGCTGCGCGCGGCCCGCACCGCCGCCGCGGCGGCCGGACTGCCGGAATTGGTCGTCAACGCGCGCACCGACGTCTACCTGTTCGGCATCGGTGCGGAAGCCGGCCGCTTCGATGATGTGCTTGCCAGGTCCGTCGCCTATGCGGAGGCGGGCGCGGACAGCTTGTTCGTCCCCGGCCTGCTCGACCTGCGGACGCTCACCGTCCTGGCCGCGAAGTCGCCGCTGCCGATCAACGTGATGACCGGGCCCGGCGGACCGAGCGTCGCCGAACTCGCCGCGGCGGGTGTGCGCCGGGTCAGCGTCGGATCGGCGCTTACTCAGGCGGCCTACGCGCGGGCGGCCGATGCGGCCCGGGAACTGCTCGAAAAGGGCACGTATTCGGCGCTGACCGGCGGGCTCGACTTCGGCGCCGTGCAGGGGCTGCTGCGCGGTTGAGCCGGGCCTAAACTGCCGGTGTGGACCCGTTGACGCGGATCAGGGAGATCTGCCTGGCGCTGCCGGAGAGCAGTGAGCGGCTCAGCCACGGCGTGCCGACCTTCTTCGTCCGCACCAAAACCACCTTCACCATGTTCACCGGCGGACACTACGACGAGCCGGGCCCCACCATCTGGTGTCCGGCGCCACCCGGTGTCCAGGCCGATTTGATCGACGCCGAGCCGAAGCGTTTCTACCGGCCCCCGTATGTCGGGCACCGCGGTTGGCTCGGCATCCGCCTCGACGTCGATCCGGACTGGGTCGAGTTGGCCGCGATCATCCGCGACGCGTACCGGGTGGTGGCGCCGAAGAAGCTCGCGGCATTACTCGACTGAATATCCCTGTCCCCCACCGACTCAGCGCGCCAAGGTTTCCTCGATTCCTTCTGAGGTCAGCTCTAGATAGCGGGTGACCCCGATATCGGCGAGAAACCGTGGATCGTGGCTCACCACGATCAGCGCGCCCTCGAATCCGGCCAGCGCCTGGGTGAGATGGTCCAGGCTCGGCAGGTCGAGGTTGTTGGTCGGTTCGTCGAGCAAGAGCAGCTTCGGTGCGGGCTCCGACAGCAGCAGCATGGCCAACGCCGCACGCAACCGCTCACCGCCGGATAGCGCCGACGCCTCGACATCGGCGTCGGAGCCGCGAAACAGGAAGCGCGCCAACCGCGCCCGGATCCGCTCCGGTTCGGCATGCGGCGCGGCAGCGGCCACATTCTCGAATACCGACCGCCGCTCGTCGAAAATGTCGAGCCGCTGCGGCAGCATCCGCCACGGCACCTGCGGCCGTGCCGCCGCGATCCGGCGCAGCAATGTCGTCTTGCCGACGCCGTTGCGGCCGGTGAGCGCGATCCGCTCCGGACCGGCGACCCGCAACGAAACCGTTGGGCCGCAGGCCAGTTCGACATCGTCCAATTCGATCACCTCCTGCCCCGGATACAGCCGGGTATCCGGCAGGTCGACCCGGATCTCCCGGTCGTCGCGCACCAGCTCCTGTGCCTGCTGCAAATGCTCCTTCGCCGTGTCGAGCTTCTCGATGTGGTTGTTGCGCAGCTTGCCCGCCGACACCTGGGCCTGCCTTTTACGTTCGGCCATAACGATTTTCGGCTCACGCTTGGTGTCCCACATCTTCTGCCCGTACCGCTGCCTGCGATCCAGTTTGATCCGCGCCTCCACCAATTCCCGTGCCTGCCTGCGCACATCGCCGCGGGCGTCGCGTACGGCCGCCCGCGCCGCCTCCTGCTCGGCCGCGATGATCCGCTCGTAGGCGCTGAAATTGCCGCCGAACAACCGGATTTCGCCCTGCCGCAGCTCCGCGATGGTGTCCATCAGGTCCAGCAGCTCACGGTCGTGGCTCACCGTGAGCACGGTGCCGGAGAATTGGCCCACCACTTCGTAGAGCCGTTGTCGCGCAACCCGATCCAGGTTGTTGGTGGGCTCGTCGAGCAGCAGCGCATCGGGTTCGCGCAGCAGTTCGGCCACCAGGCCGAGCAGCGTCGTCTCGCCGCCGGACAGGGTTTCCAGCCTGCGATCCAGCTGCTGCGCCGAATCGGCGACGTAGTGCAGGCCGAGCCGCCCGAGCAGTGCGAGCGCCCGTTCTTCGACATCCCAGCCGCTGCCGACGATCTCGAAATCGGCATCGTCGCCGATGCCTGATTCGATGCGGTGCAACGACTTTCGAATCCCATCGATGCCGAGCACCGCGTCGACGCGCTGACCTGGCGCCAGCCCCAGGTCCTGGCGCAGGTAGCCGAGCCGCCCCGGTGTCGCGATCGAGCCGCGCATGGGCGTCAGCTCGCCCGCGATCAACCGCAGCAGCGTCGATTTACCGGCGCCGTTGCTGCCGACCAGCCCGATCTGACCGGGCCCGAGAATCGTTGCGAGACCATCGAATACGGATGTGCCGTCCGGCCACGCGAAGGTGAGATCGGAAATAGAGATATTCGCCATGTGAACTCCACAGAGGTTGCGACGGAACGCGGCGCGCGAACAACGGGCCGCCCGAATGGCTACCTCACAGGAACAATGGCGTAACTCCGATCAACGGCAATAAGACCGCAATAGGTTAACCACAACCCTGCCGTGAACGCCAGTGATTAATAGATCACAGTCCCGCCGACGCCCCGATCACCGCGCCGATCTCGGCGGGCAGCGGATACGGTCGCTCAACGGGCAGCAATGCCGCCGCCGTCGCCAGTTCGCCGTCGGCGACGCATCGCCCGATCCGGTGCGCGGTCGCGGTGACATCGCGAATGCCGGTGATCCACCGGTCCACATACTGTTCCACCGCGACTCCGCCCAACCCGATCTGCACCGAGCGATGCGGCAACGGCCGATGGTGCAGGTCCCGCTCCGGATCCCATTGGATGCGGACCGGACTGCGCCCGAGCCGCGCCTGCCATTCGTCATGATCCGAATACACTTCGGGCACAAAGTGACTCAGGCATGCGTGCCGCAACGCCCACTCGAATCCGGTGCGGGTGACGGTCACCGCCAGCACCCGTTCCTGCCCGGGCTTACCCGCCCAGCCACACCGGTACATCATCCAGAGGAAGGACGGTTTGATCCACGTCATCCGCTCCCGCTTGAACGGTGCGACGAAGGTGCCCGCCGCCAGCGCGGCATCCGCGATACCTGGCGCATACGCCTGGTAAACGGTGACCGTTTCGTCGTCGTACGCCGCTCGTATCTGCCGCAGTGGCGTCTCGGAGTCCATCGGACGATAGTGCGGCACACCGCTATTCGACGGCAATCCCCCGATTCCGGGGATGCGGCCTACACCTTGACGATGGAGGTGAGCGGGTAGTCGCCCTGGTTGGCCCGGCCGCCGAGGAATTCGAGTTCGAGAACGACTGCGGCGGAGATGATTTCGGCGCCGGCCTGGCGGAAGAGTTCGGCGGCCGCGGCGAGGGTGCCGCCGGTGGCGAGGACGTCGTCCAGCAGCAGGATGCGACGGCCGCGCAGTTCGACACCGTCGCCCGGGATCTCCAGGGCGGCGGTGCCGTATTCGAGGCTGTATTCGCGCTTGAGCACGGGCGGGGGTAGCTTGCCCGCCTTGCGCACGGCCAGCACGCCGGTGCCCAGGGTGGCGGCGACACCCGCGCCTAGCAGGAAGCCGCGGGCGTCGACACCGGCCACCAGGTCGGCGTCGGGCGCGCACGCGGCCAGACATTCGACAACGGCCCGGAACCCCTCGGAATCGGCGAATACCGGGGTGAGATCCGCGAAGCGGACGCCGGGCGACGGGAAATCGTCGCGCCAACGGGTGAGGCGCTCGACCTGTTCGGCGGCCTTCGCCACCCGCTCGGCGGCCAATTCGCTGGACTCGATCGCCGCGTGCTTACTCATCGACACCTCTCCATGGTCACATTCACCCACATCACCTGTCACCGCTTCAGCACCCAGCGATCCATATTCCACCCGGTGCCCGCCTGGGTGGCCCCGGCGATACCGTTCTGCATACCGCTGCCGAAGGCGATGGTGCGCGGCGTGGCGAACAGGGGAATGCTCGGCATGTCGGCCCACAGCAGGTTCTCGGCCTCGGTGAGCAGATTCAGCGTGTTGGTCGAGTTGTCATCGGCCGCAAGCTGATCGGTGATCGCATCGTAACGGCCGTTGCCGTACCGGCCGAAATCGAGCCCGCTACCGGTGTGCAACGCGCTCATGGCCGCGACGCCGGACAGCGATCCGGCCGGACCCGGCCGCGATGCGGTACCGGCCAGCACCGCGTCGACTTTGCCGTCGGTGAGCTGGGTGGGTGTGAAATCCGTTGCGCCCGCGTCCACCACGGTGATTCCGGCCGCCTTGCAGGCGTCGGCGATCATCGCGACGGTCTGGGTGCGCCGCTCGTCGGGCTTCGTATATCCGACGCGCACAGTGATATTCGGCGAACCCGCCGCCTTCAATGCCGCGGCCGCGGCGGGCGCGTCACCGCCGCGGTACTTGCCCGCCGCGCCGGTGGACGCCCCGTAGAAGAGCGAATCCTCTTGGGTGATGCGAGAGTTCAGCGGGCCGGTGCCGAGTCCGGTCTTCGGGGCGTCCTTGGCCTTGCCCAGCTTGTCGAACAGGTCCTGCCGCGGCGTGCACAGCGCGAAGGCGCGGCGCGCGTCGGCCGAGCCGAATACCCCGCCGGTGGCCAGTATCAGCTGCTCGGCGCCGCGGCCGGGCACCGTCTGCGTCGAAAAACCGTCCAGGTTCAGATCTTTCACCGATCCGCCGCCGATATCGACAACGCCGACGGCATTGTCGGACACCTTCTTCTTGATGTCGGCGGTCTTCGGGAACACCACGATGCGCCCGGTGAGCGGCTTGTTGCCCCACCAGCGCTCGTTGGCGACCAGCACCAAACCGTCCTTGTCGCTGAATGATTCGATGCGGTAGGGACCCGATGACGGGAACCGGCTCATATCGAGCGAACCGGATCCGATGGTCCAGCCGTTGTTCCAGAAGTCGGCCAGCCGCTGCAGCGCACCCGGATCGCCGGATTGCAGCACCGCCGACACATTCGGCACATTCGCCACCCGCGCGGCGACGTGCGCGGGCATCATCTCCCCCGCGGTGAACAGGTTGCGCCACGGCAGGTAGTGGCGGTCCGGGCGGAACACCACCGTCGCGTCCTTGGACCCCGGCTGACAATCCACCCGCTCGATATCGGCGTATCCGGCCGTGCTCGCCGCGTCGAACAGCGGGATCGGGCCGCGGTCGCCGGGTTTGGTGAATCGCCCGCTGTGCGCGGCCCAGGCCAGCACCAGGTCGTCGCAGGTGGTCTTCACCCCGTCGGAGTACACCCCGTCCGGGTTGAGCCGGTACTGGATGGTCTGCGCCTCACCCGGCACCTCCTTGGCGGTGCCGACATCGGTGTCGGCCACCTGCTGACCATCCGGCCCGGTGTAGAAGAATCCGGTGAGCACCCGCGCGAACACCGCGGACGAGCCGCTGCTCGCGCCGAGCGTGGTACCGCCGTTATAGCTGGCGATCACCGCGTCGACGGCGTATCCGATCGATGGCACCTGATTCTTGCTGCCACAGCCTGTCATGAGCCCGGCAGCAAGAACACCAGCGGCCAATGCCCCGATCAATCGCACCGACGTACCCGGCCTACGCATGAATTCCTTTGCCTCCGAGTTGAATCGCGTCGTTCAGTGATAACCGGCCGCGGGGTTCACTCGGCCCCGCGACCCGCACCCGGCGGGTCGCCCGGCAGACGGGTCAGTGCCGCCGCTTCTGCCGCTTTCCGCTCGGGCGCGCACCTGGGCGTGGTCCGGCGCCGGCGGCGGGGCGCGGCATCTGCATGGTCGGCTCGTCGAAGTTGCGTCCGGTCGCGGCCTGCACCCGGCGATCGGCCGCGGCTCGCGCCGCCGCACCGGCCTGCCCGTTCCGCCGCGCCAGCACCTTCTTGGTGTGCTGCGCCACCGGACCCCAGCGCTCCTTGATCGAGACCAGCAGCGGCACCGCGAAGAAGATCGAGGAGTACGCGCCGACGATCATGCCGACCAGCTGCACCAGCGCCAGATCCTTCAGCGTGCCGACGCCGAGCAGCCACACCGCGATCACCAGCATGCCGACGATCGGCAGGATGCCGATGACGGTGGTGTTGATCGACCGCATCAGCGTCTGGTTGGCCGCCAGATTCGCCTGCTCGCCGTAGGTTCGCTTGGTCAAATGCAGTACGCCCCTGGTGTTTTCCTCCACCTTGTCGAAGACGACGACATTGTCGTAGAGGACGTAACCGAGGATGGTGAGCAGACCGATGACGGCGGCGGGCGTCACCTCGAAACCGACCAGCGAGTAGATACCCGCCGTGACGATCATGTTGAAGAACAGCGAGGCGATGGCCGCGATGGACATATCGCGTTCGAACCGGATCGCGATGTAGACCATGGTCAGCAGGATGAACACGCCCAGCGCGATGAGCGCCTTGCGGGTGATCTGCCCACCCCAGGTCTCGCTGATCTGCGCGACCGAGATGGCGTTGCGGCTCTGGTTACCGCTGCTGTCCTTCGGGTGGAAGGCGTCGAACAGCGCGGTCTGCAGTTTATCGGTCTGCGTCTGATCCAGTGTGTCGGAACGGATTTGGATCGATGCGGCGCCGCCGGAGCCGACCTGCTGCACCGAGACCGGCTTGTGGCCGATGGCATTGGCGTACACGTCCTCGACCTTCGAGGTGGTGACGCCCGCGGCGGCGGGCAGCGCGATGCGCGAACCGCCCGCGAAATCGATGCCGAGGGTGAAGCCCTTGATGCCGATGCTCAGCGCCGATATCAGGATGAACGCCGCGGTGAGCGCGTAGTAGAACTTGCGCTTGCCGACGATCTCGAATCCGCCGGTGCCGGTGTAAAGGCGTTCGAAGAAGCCATGTTTCGGCGCGGTGGCCTCGTAGTCCAGTTCGTCGGTCAAGGTGGCCGGGTCGATGGTTGGGCTGGAGTTGCTCATCGTCGTGCCGTCTCCTTAACCGTGGTGCTGCCCGCCTTGCGTTCCCTGGCGAGTTGCTGGATCGCGCCGAGTCCGTTGACCGACGGCTTGGCCCAGAACTGCGACCGGGACGCCAGCATCATCAGGGGCGCGGTCACCAGGTAGAGCACGATCACGTCGAGCACGGTAGTGACGCCGAGGGTGAACGCGAAACCCTTCACCTGCCCGGCGGCCAGAATGTAGAGCACCACCGAGGCGATGAGGCTGACCGTCTTACCGGACAGGTTGGTGCGCTGGGCGCGGGCCCAGCCGCGCGGCACCGCCGAACGGAAGCTGCGGCCCTCACGCATCTCGTCCTTGATGCGTTCGAAGAAGACGACGAACGAGTCGGCGGTCAGACCGATACCGATGATCAGACCGGCGATACCGGCCAGGTCGAGGGTGAAGCCGATCCATCTGCCGAGCAGCACGATCAGGCCGTACACCGCGACACCCGAGGCCACCAGCGAGAAGCCGGCGAGGAAGCCGAGCATTCGGTAGTAGAGCAGGCAGTAGACGAGAACCACGGCCAGGCCGATAGCGCCCGCGAGCAGGCCGGCGCGCAGTGAGGACAGGCCGAGGGTCGCCGAAACCGATTCCGCCTCCGAGGTCTGGAACGACAGCGGCAGCGAACCGTACTTCAGCGTATTGGCCAGGTCGCGGGCGCTCGCGGCGGTGAAGTTACCGGAGATGCGGCTGCGGCCGTCGGTCTGCACGCCCTGCACCGTCGCCGCGGTGATCACCTTGGTGTCCAGCACGACCGCGATCTGCTTGCCCAGGTACTCCTTGGTCAGCGCGGTCCACTGGTCGGCGCCGGTGGATTTGAAGGTCAGGTCGACCACGTTGCGGGCTTCCATCTTGTCGAAACCCGAAGTGGCGTTGGCGATTTCCTCACCGCTGATCCGGCTCTTGTCCAGCAGGTAGACGTTGCCGTCCGAACCGCAGGCCACCAGCGGCAGGTTCGGGTCGTCGGCGCCGGCCAGCGGATCGGGCTTGGAGCAGTCGAGGGTTGCCATCGCCTGCTGCTGCACGGCCGGGTCGGTGCTCTGCCGCAGCGCCTTCGCGGCGGCGATCTCCTTCTCCGCCTTCTGCTGCGGGGTCAGATCGCCGGTCGGGGTCTCCGTCGGAGTCGGCGTCGGGGTCGCGGGGGCCGAGGTGGGCGGCTGCTCCTGGCCGGTCGGTCCCTGTGCCGGGAACACTCGGTTCTGCGGGGCGGGCTGCTGCTCCGGGGCGGGCTGCTCGGGAGCCGCGGGCGCCGGGGCGGACGCGGGTGCCGGAGCGGGCGCGGTCGACGGGTTCTCGCCGGGAGTGAGTGCGGGCGGGGCCGACGGTGCCGGAGCGCCGGGGCCGGTGTCCTGCTTGGAGCCCTTCGCGGGTGCGATACCGCCCGGCATCACCGGGCGGATGTAGAGCTTGGCGGTCACCGCCAGGCTCCTGGCCTGCTGACCGTTATCGCCCGGGACGGTGACGACGATGTTGTCGCCATCGATGACCACCTCGGAGTTCGTCACACCGAGCCCGTTCACCCGGCTCTCGATGATCGACTGCGCCCGATGCAGGCTGTCTTGGCTCGGTTTGCTGCCGTCCGGGGTGCGGGCGGTCAGCGTGACCCGGGTCCCGCCTTGCAGATCGATACCGAGCTTCGGCGTCGGGGCCTTGTCACCGGTGAAGAACACCAGTGCGTAGATGACGGCCAGCAGCGCGGCGTAGACGCCGAGCAACCGGAACGGATGCCCCGTTCCCTTGGAAGGTGGCACAGTACGTATCTCCTAGGCGGGAGGTCGACGGTGGAACAGGCGAGCGCGCCCGGCCGCATATGGTCGGGCCTGCGCCGGGCGCCCTGATGGTGGCGAGTGTCAGTCCTTGGTCAGCCGGGTCTCGGTCTGCTCCGCGGACTCCTCGACCGGAGCGCTCTCGGGCGCGTCGGTCGCGGCATCGTCGGCGGTCTCCGCGGCGGTGTCCTCGGCGCGCACCTCGCTGATCGCGCGGCGCAGCCAGGTGGTCACGACATCCTCGGCGATTTCGAGGTCGACGGTGGTCTCGTCGATTTCGACCACCGTGCCGTAGAGCCCCGACGTGGTGATGACTTGGTCGCCGATTTTCAGGTTGTCCTGCATGGAGGCCACCTTCTCGGCCTCCCGCTTCTGGCGGCGGACGCCGAGGAACATCGGCACTAGCAGGGCTACCAGCAGCAGCGGTAACAGGAGTTCCATCGTCGAAGTCAGTCCCTAGTGTGTGGGTCGGATCGGGCAAGTACCCACACAGTCTGCCAGTTCATGTCGTTATCGACACACCGGCATGCCAGGTTCGACACGCCAGATCCGGCCATCCGGCCCAGAAGACGCCGATGCGCCGGGGACGCTTGGCGAAACAGCGTCCCCGGCGCGGCTGGTCGCCCTAGCGTGGCCAGGTGTTCTGGATGGCGTAGAAGCCGTACGGGTTGCCGTTCGGGTCGCCCGTCCTGTCCTTCTTTATCTCCTCGCACGGCTGGATACCGCCGCCGAGATGCGCCATATTGGCGAAGATCATCTTGGACTGCGCCGTCACCCGGGCCTCGCAGCTCTGCCGATCCGAGTAGCCCCAGACTTCCGTCGTCGTGGTCCCGTGGGTGGTGACCTTGTGATAGATGAGATTCGCCTCCGCGTTGGCCGTTCCCGCACCGAGCGCGATCACCACGCCGACGCTCGCGGCCAGGCCGGTGATACCCGCCAGCCGACGCACCGTATTACCCATGATTCCTCCCCTTCCCGGAAGTTGTCTCAGTGCGAGAACGTGACCTGGACACCGGTCACGTTCGGGGTCGTCGCCCGGATGCCGGGCACCGCGAGGACGTTCCCCCACGGGACGCAGCCGGTGGAGTTCGGAATCGAGTACCACTGCTCATTTCCGTTGATGTCGTAACCGCGCGCCTGCACCACCGGTATGCCGTTGCCGATGATGTTGATCGTGTAGCAGACCTGGTGGCCGGGGCTCCCGGCCACATTGCAGCTGGAATTGGCGACCGGTCCCCACTTGTTCAGCGGTGCGGCGAACGCCCGCCC
Organism: Nocardia sp. JCM 34519.1; assembly: GCF_020361265.1. Classification (NCBI taxonomy): domain Bacteria; kingdom Bacillati; phylum Actinomycetota; class Actinomycetes; order Mycobacteriales; family Nocardiaceae; genus Nocardia; species Nocardia sp. JCM 34519.1. The sequence continues at coordinate 140,123 of NZ_JAIRBR010000005.1, read as the reverse complement.
GCCGCACGAGCCCGCCTGTGCGGACGGCGCGGACAGCAGGTCGGAATTCGCCACCAGCGGAGCGGCGGCCGCGACACCGGCGATCGCCAGCACACTCGCGGCACGCGCGACAGACTTCATAAACACTTTCATTTCACATTTCCCCAATACTTTGGTGACGCGGATTCGGCCGCCCGGCCGAGCCCCCCGGCGAGCGCACCGCGGCATTCGGCCGCCACGCGGACGAATCCCAATAGTCCTGAGCTCCAAAGACTTTCGGTGCGTTCACAAGATTGGATGCATCGGATCGCCCCGGCGTTCCCCAATGTGACCGGCATCACAAAAAGACCCGCCCCGACCTGGGGGCGGAGCGGGCCAAATGCTGTGGCGCACCACGTGTTACCTGGTGGGAGCGGTGAATCCACCTCTCCTGGAAGGAGATCCGCGCACCGCACCTTCGCGCGGCGACGCCCGCGATCAGGCGGCAGCCGGGCCGTAGCTGTAGTCGTCGAGCGGGAAGCTGACCGCCTCGCGGTGGGCGTTGACCGTGCTGGTCGGGCGGAGCAGAGCGGCCTCACCGTGCTGGTTGAAGTAGTAGCTGCGCGCGGTGGAGCAATCGCCGCCGTAGAACACCGAGGAGCCGAGCTTCTCGGTGACGCGGTCCAGGAATTCGGTGTTCGCGCGCTCGGTGACCTCGAAAGTCGTTTCCCCGCGCCGGAACAGCTCGCCGAACAGCCTGCCCATATGCTTCATCTGCGCCTCGATGGTGGTGAAATAGGACAGGCCGCTGTACGAGTACGGGCTGTTGAGGCTCAGGAAGTTCGGGAACTTGGGCACGGTGATGCCCTCGTAGGCCTGGAATCGGTTGTCGCGCCACCACTTTCCGAGGTTCACGCCGTCGCGGCCGATGATCTCGATGGCCGGGAAGTTCACATCCCACAGGTTGAAGCCGGTGGCCAGGATGAGGGTGTCGATCTCGGTCTTGTGGCCGTCCGCGGTGACGATGCCGTCGGCCTCGACGTGATCGATGGAGTTGGTCTCCAGGCGCACGTGCGGCTGGTTGAAGGTGCGGAAGTAGGTGTTGGAGAAGGTCGGGCGCTTGCAACCGAAGTCGTAGTGCGGGGTGAGCTGCTTGCGAATCTCCTTGTCCCGCACCTGCGCTCGCAGATGCGCCTTGGCGAGCACACCCGCACCCCGGTTCAGCAGTTTGGCCTGCTTGAAGTGCAGCACGCCGACCACCATCAACGCCTCGAGCAGGCTCGTATTCACCAGGCGCGCGGCCTTTTGCGTCACAGGGACTTTCGCGAACAACCGCTGGACGGCGGGCGGGATCGCGGCATCGATCTTGGGCACCACCCAGATCGGGGTGCGCTGAAAGACGGTGAGCGCCTCGGCCTTCTTGGCCACCTCGGGAATCAGCTGGACGGCGGTGGCGCCGGTGCCGATGACGGCGGCGCGGCGGCCGGTCAGGTCGAAATCGTCCTCCCACGCGGTGGTGTGAATGATCTTGCCCGCGAAGGTATCTATGCCGGGGAAGGGCGGCGTGTACGGCTGGGACAGGAAGCCGGTGGCGGCGAGCAGGTAACGGCCGGTGAGGGTTTCACCGCCGGCGACGGAGACCACCCACTGCTGATGTTCGGCGTCCCAGCGGGCGCCGTCCACCACGGTGTTGAAGCGCATGCGGCGGCGCAAACCATATTTGTCGGCAACATGTTCGGCGTACTTCTTCAGTTCGGCGCCGGGTGCGAACAGCCGCGACCAGTGCGGGTTCGGTTCGAACGAGTACGAGTAGGTCACCGAGGCGATATCGACGGCGAGGCCGGGGTAGTGATTGACGTGCCAGGTGCCGCCGAGGTCGTCCTCGCGCTCCAGGATCACGTAGTTGCTCAGGCCTAGTCGGTCGAGCTCGATGCCCGCCCCCATGCCACCGAATCCCGCGCCGACCACGATCGCGTCGAACTGAGGCGCCACGCCGAACCTCCTGGTTTGCTGAACCGTCCATCACAGAATGACACATCATTCCGTTTATGACGACTGTATCATCGGGGTCGTGACGAAGCCATCCACGCGGACCTCCCGCACTACCGGGAATGCCATGCAGCGCCGCAAGGCCGAACTGCGCCAGGCAATCATCGACACCGCGTTCGCGTGCTTCGCCGAGAAGGGCTACCACGCCACCGGAATCGCCGATATCGCAGGACAACTGGGCATCGGGCACGGCACCTTCTACCGCTACTTCAGCAATAAGCGCGACATCATCGACCACGTCATCGACGATCTGTCCGCCCGAATAGTCGACGCGCTCGGCACCGAGAACGCACCCGACGCGGCAACCACCCTGGACGAATACCGGGCCCAGATCGACCGGATCGGCGGCGCGCTCACCGGCATCCTGATCGACGACCGCCGCGTCGCGCAGCTACTCCTGTTCCACGCGCCCGGCATCGACGACGAACTCACCGCGCGGCTCTACGGGCTGCTCGACACCGCCGACGCGCTCACCGCAGGCTATCTCGATCACGGCGTCGAACTCGGTTATCTGCGTGCCGATCTCGATACGGCGAACACCGCCCGCGCGGTCACCGGAATGCTGCTGGCCGCCATCGTGCACGGCCTGCGCGAACCTGATGAGGCGGCCATCGCCGGGCTGAACCAGGCGATTCGCCGATTGCTCATCGACGGCGTCCGGCGCGACTGACCGGTTCGCTCTCCGCTCGCCCCGCGATAACCCGCGGGAATTCCACTCGGGTAGCGAACATTTCGCGAATCGCCCGGCGTAAGGTGATGCTCATGCGGGTCGGGGGCTCGAATACTGGTTGCAGACCGCCGGGTACGAGATTCGCATATTCGGCCGGAACACGACGGAGGGCCTGACAGAATGTCGCGGGTGACACCGGAAGATGTGAGTCGCACCCACTTCGGCATGCCTGCCGTGGGGCATCGCGGCTATCACGCCGACGAGGTGGATGCCTTCCTCGAAGCGGTCTGCGCAACCCTCGACGGGCGCGGCGCCCTCACCGCCGACGATATCCGTCACGTCAGCTTCGACGCCCCACGCTTCGGCGGCCGCGGCTACGAGGCCGAACAGGTCGACGAATTCCTGGACCGGGTGCGGGTGGAGCTGGAGTTCCGGCAGCTCGGCAGCCGTCCGGTGCCCGCGGGCGTCAACGGCAACGGCCACACCCTGCTCACCGCCGACGACGTACATCGCATGCGATTCAGCCCCGCGCCCGTCGGCCACCGCGGCTACCACCGCGACGAGGTCGACGCCTTCCTCGACCTGGTCGCCGCCACCCTCACCCACGACGGGCCGGGCAGCCTGACCATCGCCGACGTCAAATCGGTCCGCTTCACCGAGGCGCGATTGGGCACCCGCGGATATCACCGCGAGGAGGTCGATGCGTTCCTCGACCTGGTTGTCACCGCCATCGAACACGCCGATCAGCAGCATCATCATCTTCGGTGGATACACCGCGAATAGGTTTGCGGCAGGGGCGGTTTCGCGTCCGGGGGCTTCGGGGCGGGGTTGCCGGTCATTGCGACCGGATCGGTTGCGTTGCTGTCACGACCGGGCCGTTCCAGCTGGGTGGTGTTCGCGTGCGGCGTTCCTCTCCTCCTCGGTTCGGACGGATCGGTGCCTTGGGTTGGTGGTCGCGTCGCTACGACGACTGAATCGCCCGAGGTGGGCGCGTGGTGCATTGGTATGCGGAGTTCCGGTCTCCCGCTCGATTTGGACGGATCGGCGCCTTGGGTTCGTGGTCGCGTCGCTACGACGGACTGGATCGCCCGAGGTGGGCGCGTGGCGCATTGGTATGCGGAGTTCCGGTTCCGCACCATGGACGACGTTGTTCCCGAGTAGCTTTCGGCTTCTCGCGCGTGCAATAGCGTGCGCACGAAGCCGATTGCTGTGCGCGAATCGAGTGGTCCGGCGTGTGGAGCGACGCGGGCCATCGGAGTGCAGCCTGTAGGCGTCTGCTCGCGAAAAGCCTACGGGGTGCGGTAGCCGAATCAGCCGTCGCGCATATCGCCGACACGCGCAACCTTGGCTCCAAGGCACCAATTAGCTTCTGGCGCAGGCGATTACCTGTGCGAGAAGCCAGTTGCTATGCGGAACGTGTTGCCTACTGGATCAAAGGTAAAAACAGCGGCGGGGAGCGATTCAGTCGGCCTAGGTGGACAAAATCAGCTGGGATATGCGGAAATCCCGCAGAAATCGTCTGATTTTGTCCGTTCAGGCCGGATGCGACAGCGCCGGTACGGATATCGGCCTCACCCCGGATGCGAAACCGCACCGCCACATGCCAACGCGCTCCGGCGCCTGCCCGGGGCAATCCAGCCGTCGTAGCGACGCGACCCATTCGCCGACGCACCGATCCCTCGGGACGGCACCGGCGCAGCACAGCCCCGGCGCGGCCTTCATATATGTCGGACGGCAGACTGTTGCGAGGTGACGTGCTCCGGCGACCACAGGTATCGAGGGGGAACAGCGTGACAGATGATCAGCAGCGGCAGCGGCCCGATTCAGGGCAGCCGTATCCACGGGACTATCCGACTCGGATCCAGCCACAGCAGGCGTACGAGTATCCGCCGTTGGACGGTGGGCAGCAGCCGTATGAATATCCGCCGCTCGACGGCCAGCAGGCGGCGCACGGTCAGCAGCCGACCGACGCGCAACTGCCATATCAGAGCCAGCAACCCCACCAAGGCCAGCCGCCCTATCAAGGCCAGCAGCCATACCAAAGCCAGTCGCCCTACCAGGCCCAGCAGCCGTACCAGAGCCCGCAGCCGGACCCGGCCCAGCAGCCCTACCTGGGCCAGCACTCGGACCCGATCCAGCAGCCCTACCCAGGCCAACACCCAGACCCGACCCAGCAGCCCTACCCAGGCCAACACCCAGACCCGACCCAGCAGCCGTACCAAAGCCAGTACCCAGCCCCGTACCAAACCCCGCCGCAACGCAACACCGGCCTGATCATCGGCATCATCGTGGTGGTGATCGTCCTGGTAGGGGCGGGAATCACCGCGGCGGTGGCATTCACCCACAAGTCGACGCCGGTGCAGGCCGCAGCGACAACCACCGCCGCGCCGACGACCGGTGCACCGACCAGATCGACGGCACCGTCCACCCCGACATCGAAGGCGCCGAGCACCACCACACCCGTGATCGCCGGATTCCAGGGTGTCGCGGTACCGTCCCGCGGCATCGCCTATGACGTGCCCGCGGGCTGGAAGGTCGATACCGAGAGCGTGATCCGCGGTTATGAGGATGCGAGCGGCAACCGAATCTCCGGAACCGGAACCGCTGCCGACGGCGAGAAGTACTGCCCCGGTTCGGGCACCAGGTCGATGTCGTTCGTCAGCAGGTCCGATCTGACCGATCCCGCGGCGGCCGCCGCCAATGTCGGGAAGAGCGCGGCCACCCTCGGTTACGACGATCCGAGTGGCGGCTCGGCTTCGGCGCCTACCCCGATCACGGCGGGTGGCGGGATCAGCGGGCAGATGGTCGAGACGTCCGGGAGCTGGCATCCGGCCAAATCTGGTTGCGCGACAACGCGATATTCGGTGTACACCTTCGCCTTTCCCGGCCCACGGAATCCGATGCTGGTGTTGACGATCGGTGCGGATCGCGGGGTCGACGGTGAGGTGACGCCGGAGCTGGCGCGCCAGATCTTCGCCAGCGTCCGCAAACTCTGATCAGGTGTCGAACAGGTCGAGGGTGGGCTGCGGTTCGCGGCCGCGCACCTCGATCGAGCCGAATACCAGGTCGGGGGGCGGGACGAGACCGAGGTGTTCCCAGGCCGCGGCGGTGGCGACGCGTCCGCGCGGGGTGCGGGCGACCAGCCCGGCGCGGACCAGGAAGGGTTCGCACACCTCCTCGACGGTGGCGGCCTCCTCCCCCACCGCGACGGCGAGCGTCGAAACGCCAACGGGCCCACCACCGAAGCTGCGGACGAGCGCGCCGAGCACCGCGCGGTCGAGCCGATCGAGGCCGAGCACGTCGACGTCGTAGACCTCGAGCGCGGCCTGTGCGATGGGCCGGGTGATGAGACCGTCGGCGCGTACCTCGGCATAGTCGCGGACCCGGCGCAGCAGCCGGTTCGCGATCCGGGGCGTACCTCGGGAGCGGCCGGCGATCTCACCGGCGGCATCCGGTTCGATGGCGACGCCGAGGATGTGCGCGGAACGCTGCAGAATGTGCAGCAGTTCGTCCGGGTCGTAGAAATCCATATGCCCGGTGAAGCCGAAGCGGTCGCGCAGCGGGCCGGTGAGCGCGCCGGACCGGGTTGTCGCGCCTACCAGTGTGAACGGCGCGATTTCCAGCGGAATCGACGTCGCCCCAGGGCCTTTCCCGACGACTACGTCGACCCGGAAGTCCTCCATCGCGAGGTAGAGCATCTCCTCGGCGGGCCGTGCGATGCGGTGGATTTCATCGATGAACAGCACATCGCCTTCGACGAGGTTGCTCAGCATGGCGGCCAGATCGCCGGCGCGCTCCAGCGCCGGGCCCGACGTGATGCGCAGTGCCGTACCGAGTTCCGTGGCGATGATCATCGCCATACTCGTCTTGCCGAGTCCGGGTGGCCCGGACAGCAGCACGTGATCCGGTGTGCCGCCGCGCTGTTTCGCGCCGCGCAGCACCAGCGCCAACTGTTCGCGCACCCGCGGCTGGCCGATGAAGTCGTCCAGCGATTTCGGGCGCAGGCTGGCCTCGATCTCCCCGTCGGACCGCAGATAGCTTGCGGTGACCTGGGATTCGGCCTCGTCCTGATGATCCATCACGTACTACCGATTCTTGCCGAGCAGGCCGAGCGCGGCCCGCAGCGCGGTCGAGGTGTCGGCGGCGGGCTGTTCGGCGAGTACCGAATCCACCGCCGGCTCGGCCTGTTTCAGTGCGAATCCGAGCCCGGTGAGCGCCTCCACCACCTGGTCGCGCACCGGTGTGAGCACGGGCGCCGACGTCGCGCCGGGCGGACCCGACTGCACCGGAACGAGATTCACCTTGTCCCGCAGTTCGACGACCATGCGCTCGGCGCCGCGTTTGCCGATGCCGGGCACTCGGGTAAGCGCGGCGACATTGCTCTCGGCCAGCGCCTTGCGCAGTGCCTCGGGTTCCAGCACCGCAAGCACCGCCATGGCCAGCCGCGGTCCGACGCCCGAAACCGTTTGCAGCAGACCGAAGAGGTCGCGGGCCTCGGTATCGGCGAAGCCGTACAGCGTCATCGAATCCTCGCGCACGATCATCGCCGTGTAGAGCCGGGTTTCCGCGCCGCGGGTGAGGGTGGCCAGTGTGGCCGGGGTCGCGTTGAGCCGGTAGCCGACGCCCGCCGCCTCCAGCACCACATGGTCGAGCGCGATCTCCAGCACTTCACCGCGTACCGACGCGATCACCCGCGCACCGCCTTTCGTTGTTCGGCAAGCTTTTCGGTGTACCGCCGCCGCACCTCGGCGGCCTGCGCCTCGGCCCTGGCCATCCGGTCCAGCAGCGGCGCCCGCCAACAATGACAGATGGCCAGTGCCAGCGCATCCGCCGCGTCGGCGGGTTTCGGCGCGACCTGCAGGCCGAGTATTCGGGTGACCATCGCCGTCACCTGCGCCTTGTCGGCCGAACCATTGCCGGTGACGGCGGCCTTCACCTCACTGGGTGTGTGGAAGACGACCGGAATTCCCCGGCGCGCCGCGGCCAGCGCGATGACGCCGCCCGCCTGCGCGGTGCCCATGGCGGTGCGCACATTGTGCTGGGCGAAGACGCGTTCGATGGCGACCGCCTCCGGTTTGTGCGTATCCATCCAGTGCTCGGCGGCGTCGGCGACGCGCAGCAGCCGGTGTGCGAGGTCGAGTTCGGTGGGGGTGCGCACCACGTCGACGTCCAGTGCGGTGACCTTCCGGCCCAGCCCGCCCTCGACGACGCTGAGGCCGCACCGGGTGAGCCCGGGGTCGACGCCCATCACCCGCACGAAATCCCCTCTCCCAGACACGAACAACTGTTCGAGAGTCTAACGGAGACCGGAGCCTCGTTATCCCAACGACACAGCCCGGCTTCAGCGACACGGATCAGGTCAGCCCGAGCAGCTCCGGCCGGCCGGTGCGCTCGCGCCAGGCTGCCGCCGGATCGGCGACCAGTTTGCGCCGCCGCAGATCCAGCACCCCGCTGACGTGACCGACCGTAGCGGCGATTTCACCGTCGGATCGGGTGAAGACGTGCTCGAGCCGGTAGGTCTTACCCGCGCCCCAGATCCATGCGCAGCTGACCTCGACGGTTTCGCCGCCGCGCAGCTCGCGCTGGAATTTCAGCACGGTCTCCAGATTCACCGGACCGAAACCCGCGCCGATCATGTCGGGAATCGAGACACCCGCGGCCTGTAGGCACGCCCAACGCGCCTGATCCGCGAACTGATGATAGGCGTATCCGGCGACGTGCAACTGAGCATCGAGATCGGAAACCCGGATGTCGATGCGGGTACTGAACACCACGGGCGCGACTATGCCAGCACCCACCGACAACTCGGCTCAGTCCACCGTGCCGAAGCAGCTGGCCGATGCCGAGTACTTACTCGAATACGACTGCTGGGCAATGGTTTTGCCGTCGTGCACGATCGTGCAGCCGACGGTGCCGCCGGAGGAGCTGATCACCGATACGCTCGCCGACTTGGCGATGCCCTTGACCTTCACGTCTTTTCGCCACGGCAGCGAGACGCCCTTTTCCTCGTGGCTGACGAAATCGTCGGTGTAGTAGGTGATATCCGCCGCGGAGGCGGTGCCGGTGACCTGGTAGGTCACCGAAATCTCCTGGTTCGCATCCTTGTTCAGCCGCCACGCGACCGTGCCGAATATCGCGAAACAGCCGCCTGCCAGCAGGAAGATCGCCAGTAGTACGCCGCCGAGCACCCACGGCCACACCGGCTTCGACTTGGGCGGCGGATACTGCGGCGGCGGGTAGTAGCCGTACTGCGGCGGCGGATACCCCGAGCCGGGTGGCGGCTGATAGGTCATCGATTCCCCTCCCGAAATCCCCGTGTGGACTGGGAAAACACTACCCGAACCGGGGCAAACCCGACAGTCGGCCACGCCGGTAGGTCGTATCGCCATAAGTCGGTTCGACATATGTTTTAATCGACACTATGGTCATCGGCATGACCAGCGCGCTGACCCTCGCGATCCTCGGCTTCCTCTACGAGGAACCGCTGCACGGATACGACCTGCGGGTGCGCATCGCGCGGCTGTCCGGACATGCGAGCACCATCAGCCACGGCACGCTCTATCCGGCCATCAAACGAATGGAGACCGCGGGCCTGCTCACCAGAGCGGCGCAGCCCGGGTCTGCCGCCGCCCCGCGACACATGCTGGCCCTGACCGAGGCGGGCCGGGTCGACCTGCTGGAGCGGCTGCGCACACCCGCCGAGGTGTTCATCACCGACGCCAACCGGTGGTTCATGCTGCTCGCCTTCCTGCGACACCTCCCGGATCCGGCCGAGCGCGCCGCCGTACTGCGCAGGCGCCAGGCCTTTCTCACCGAACCGAGCAGCTTCTTCTACGAGGGCGTTCGCCCGCTGCCCGCCGAAGAGGTCGACGACCCGTACCGGCGCGGCATGCTGCGCATCGCCCGTGCCACCACCAAGGCCGAAATGGACTGGCTCACCGCGACTCTGCGCGAGTTGACGGCGCCGGAAAGGATCGAATGATGCCGACGATGTCCGAGCACGAGTGGCGCGCCTTCGCACTCACCGGGACCCGCACCGGGAAGCTGGCGACCCAGCGCAGGGACGGCCGCCCGCACGTGACTCCGGTGTGGTTCCTGCTCGACGAATCCGATTCGCCCCGTGTGGTTTTCACCACCTGGCACGATTCGCTGAAATACCGCGCACTGCGCCGTGACCCGCATTTCGCGCTCTGCGTCGACGATCAGGAACCGCCCTACGGCTACGTCATGTTGGAGTGCACCGCCGAATTCACCGACGACCCAACCGAATTGCGCACCTGGGCGACCCGGATCGGCGCCAGATACATGGGCGCGGACCGGGCCGAGGCATACGGGGCGCGCAACTCGGTGCCCGGCGAGTATTTGATCAAGGCGAGAATCGACCGGGTGATCGCCGCCCGCGATATCGCGACATAGCTACCTGTTCGCCGCGCACAGGTTCGCTGGAGCGGGCTCACAGGTTGCCTCGAGGAATCGCCTCGACAATGCCGTAGGTGCCCGTTCTTCGAGCGCCCCTTGCCGCGCCGCCACCAGCCCCGCCGACGACACCGCTACCCACCCCGGCGGCGACTCCGGCCCCTGCGGCGCCACAGTTGCCGCCCGCCGGGCTGAACTCCAACTTCCAGAACAACTTTCACCACGGCATCTCGCTGCTGCACGGCTGGCTGCCGATCACCGTCGAATTGCTGGCGGTGGCCGCGCTGGTGCTGGCGATCGGCTGGCGGACCCGCCGCTGGCGGCTGGTCTGGCTGCCGGTGTGCGTGCTGATCGGCGGCGCGGGCGCGCTCGCGGCCTGGGCGTACATGAACGATCAAGGGCTTGCCTCGGATCCGGCGCCGCCGCTGCTGTGGGTGTGCGTCGCCGCGACATTCTGCGCGATCGCGGTCGCCGTGCTCGGCTGGCGGGGCGCGCGCTGGTGGCGGCGCGGGGTATCCGTGCTCGCGGTGCCGCTGGCGCTGCTGAGCACCGGTCTGGTGCTGAACCAGTGGGTCGGCTACTACCCCACCTGGCAGTCCGCCTGGAGTTCGCTCACCGCGGGCCCGCTGCCGAATCAGACCGATATATCCGCGCTGGCCGGGCTGCGCGGCACGAACGTGACGTCCGGAAAAATCGTGCCGGTCCAGATTCCCGACTCCGGCAGCAACTTTCCGCATCGCACCGAATACGTCTATCTGCCGCCCGCCTGGTTCGCCGGAGCGACACCACCGCAACTGCCGGTGGTGATGATGATCGCGGGCGAATTCAATACGCCCGCCGACTGGGTCCGCAGCGGCCAGATCATGCCCGCGGTGGACAAATTCACCGCGAGCAATGGTGGCCGCGCGCCGATTCTCGCATTCGTCGATTCCAGCGGCAGCTTCAACAACGACACCGAATGCGTGAACGGCCCGCGCGGCGATGCGGCCGACCATCTCACCCGGGATGTGCCGAGTTATCTCGAATCCCGGTTCGGCGCATCGGCCGACCCGGCGAACTGGGCGGTCGTCGGCTGGTCGATGGGCGGCACCTGTGCGGTCGACCTCACCGTGATGCATCCGGAGCTGTTCCACACCTTCGTCGATATCGCGGGCGATCTCGGCCCGACCTCCGGTGACAAGGAGCAGACCATCCGGAGGCTCTACGGCGGCGACGCGGCACAGTGGGATCGATTCGATCCGTTGACCGTAATGGCCAAACATGGCCGATACACCGGTGTCGCAGGACTTTTCGACGATCTGACCCCACCGCAACGCAGCGGCGGGCCGGGTAGGCCCGGCAACTTCCATCCGCCCAAGGTGGACGAGGACGCGGTCGGCTTCGGCGGACACGACGGGGTGTACGACACCGGTGAGGTCGGTGCGGCCGAAAAGCTGTGCGACGCCGGGCACGCGGTGGGCATCGACTGCACGATCCACACCACCAAGGGCGGGCATACCTGGCAATTCGCCACCGCGGCATTCACCTCGTCGTTCCCGTGGGTGGTCGCGCGCGTCGGACTGCCGGTGCCGAATCAGGCGTAGTCACCGAAACGGGTAGGTGTGTGCTGTGACACACCTACCATCGGGGGATGAGTAACGCTGCGCGAGCTGTCTTGGAGGGCGGGCCGGCGGATTTGCCGACCCGCGTGGTCACCGTCACCCCGCCCGGCACCGAGATCAAGGTCCAATTCAAGGGCGGCTACGAACATTTCGAGGCGACACCGCGATTGCAGGACACCGCCGAGGGCCCACTACGCGTTTACGCGTGGACCTACCGCACCGCTATCGCGGAATGAGACGGTGATCGGCCGCGGGCGTGTCGTCACACGCCCGCGGTCGTGTCCGCGCGGAAAGTACGCCGATAGGTAAGGGGCGCAACACCGATCGCCTCGTGCAGATGCTGGCGCAGTGAGGCGCCGGTGGCGAAGCCGACCTCGCCCGCGATCCGGTCCACCGGGAGGTCGGTGGATTCGAGCAGACGCCGGGCCGCGAACATCCGCTGCTGAATGAGCCAGCGGCCCGGACTCATTCCCACCTCGTCGCGGAAGCGGCGCGCGAAGGTTCGCTTACTCATTCTGGCCTTGGCCGCCAAGTCATCCATGGTGAGCGGTAGCCGCAGATTCTCCAGCGCCCACTGGCGGGCGGCCGCGGTCCCTTGCGATGCGGACGGCGGCACCGGCTGCTCGATGTACTGCGCCTGACCGCCGTCCCGGAACGGCGGGACGACGCAGCGGCGGGCCACGGCATTGGCCACCTCGCTGCCATGGTCGCTCCGAATCAGATGCAGGCACAGATCGATGCCCGCGGCCGCGCCCGCCGAGGTGAGCACCTCGCCGTCGTCCACGTACAGCACGTCGGGATCGAGGTCGATCCCCGGGAAGGCGCGCCGGAACTCGTCGGCCACCGCCCAGTGCGTGGTGGCGGGCCGCCCGGCCAGCAGGCCCGCGGCGGCGACCACGACCGCGCCGGTGCAGATGGACACGATCCTGGCGCCCGGCCGGATCCGGGCGAGCGCATTCGAAATGGGTTGCGGCAGTTGGTCCGCCCGGCCCGCCGCGTCGAGCATGGGTGCGATATCGCATGGCGGAATGATCACCGTGTCGGCGGTGGCGAGCACGGACTCGTCGTGTTCGACCGCGATCGCGAAATCGGCGATGGAACGCACCGGCCGACCGCCGATCGAGCAGGTGATCACCTCGTATCTGCCATCGGCCGAACCGAATACGCGCATCGGGATACCGAGTTCGAAGGGGTACACGCCGTCCAACGCCAGCACGACAACCCGGTGCGCGGTGATATCAGCCATGGCACGATCCTATCGAATAATGGCAATCGTGCCATTTTCTGTGGCGGCGAGCGACGGCAATCTGGTTCCCATGAACAAAGTGCCGAATACGATGCGCGCCATCAGCCAGGACGTCCTCGGCGGTCCCGAGGTGCTGCACGAGGTCGAGCTGCCGGTGCCCACCCCGGGGCCGAGCCAGATTCTGGTCCGGGTCCGCGCCGCCGGGGTCAACCCCACCGACTGGAAGCACCGCGCCAGGACAGGGTTGTTCCTGCCCGAGCCGCCGTTCGTGCTGGGCTGGGATGTGTCCGGCGAGGTCGCGGCAGTAGGCTTCGGCGTCACCCTGTTCCGGCCGGGTGACGAGGTGTTCGGGATGCTGCCGTACCCGTTCGGCGTCGGCTCCTTCGCCGAATACGCGGTGGGCCCGACCCGGGCGTTCGCCCGCAAGCCCGCCAACCTGGACCATACCGAGGCGGGCGCGATCCCGCTCGCCGCGCTCACCGCCTGGCAGGCGCTGGTGGATACGGCGAATCTGCAAGCGGGGCAAAGGATCCTGGTTCATGCGGCAGCTGGCGGCGTCGGCCACTTCGCGGTGCAGATCGCGAAACACCTCGGCGCGTACGTGATCGGCACGGCGAGCGCGGGCAATCACGAATTCCTGCGCTCGATCGGCGCGGACGAGACGATCGATTACCGCACAACGGATTTCGCCGAGGCGGTGCGCGACGTCGATGTAGTGCTCGATCCGATCTCCGGCGACACCACCGTTCGGTCGCTGGATACGCTGCGGCCCGGCGGAATCGTGGTGTCGCTACTGCGCGACCAGCCGGAAGAGGTTATGGCACAGGCGAAATCGCGCGGCCTGCGCGCGGTCGCCATGCTGGTGGAGGCCGACCACGCCGGTATGGACGCACTGCGCCGACTCGCCGAATCCGGTGCGCTGCGGCCGACGATCGCGGGCGCCTTCCCGCTGGCCGACGCCGCGAAGGCGCACGAACTCGGCGATACCAACCGCACCGTCGGCAAATTGGTGATCACGATCCCCTGATCCCAAGGGACACCGGCGAATACGACTCGGGGCGGCCCACTTCCGGTGGGCCGCCCCGAAATATTCGAGCGCTCAGTCCTCGAGCTGCGCGAGCACCTCGTCGGAGACATCCACGTTGGTGTAGACGTTCTGCACGTCGTCGCTGTCCTCCAGCGCGTCGACCAACTTGAACACCTTGCGGGCCGTATCCGCGTCGGCCTCGACCGACACCGACGGCTGGAAGCCGGATTCGGCGGAGTCGTAATCGATTCCGGCGGTCTGCAGCGCGGTGCGCACGGCGATCAGATCACCGGGCTCGCTGATCACCTCGAACGAGTCGCCCAGGTCGTTGACCTCCTCGGCGCCCGCGTCGAGCACCGCGGTGAGCACATCGTCCTCGGACAGTCCGTTCTTCTCCAGGGTGACGATGCCCTTGCGGTGGAACAGGTAGGACACCGAACCCGGGTCGGCCATGCTGCCGCCGTTGCGGGTCATCGCGACGCGCACCTCACCGGCGGCGCGGTTGCGGTTGTCGGTGAGGCATTCGATCAGCACCGCCACGCCGTTCGGGCCGTAGCCCTCGTACATGATGGTCTGCCAGTCGGCGCCGCCCGCCTCCTCACCGGCGCCGCGCTTGCGCGCGCGCTCGATGTTGTCGTTGGGCACCGACGCCTTCTTCGCCTTCTGGATGGCATCCCAGAGCGTCGGGTTTCCGCCAGGGTCGCCACCGCCGGTCCGAGCCGCAACCTCGATGTTCTTGATCAGCTTCGCGAACATCTTGCCGCGCTTCGCGTCGATCACGGCCTTCTTGTGCTTGGTGGTGGCCCATTTGGAGTGGCCGCTCATGCCCTACTTCCTTCGGTCGGAGATACCTGACGTGCCCCGCCGACGGTAATGCCCGCGGCCGGACAGGCAACCAAGCCAGCCTACTCGGCGTGTCATGGTGCGCCGTCAGCGACCGCGCACCAGGTCCACGAACAGTTCGTGCACCCGCAGATCGCCGGTGACCTCGGGATGGAAGGAGGTGGCGAGCACATTGCCCTGCCGCACCGCGACGATCCGCCCCAGGAACGGACCGGTCGGAATGGTGGCCAGCACTTCGACGCCCGGCCCGACCCGCTCGACCAGCGGCGCCCTGATGAACACCGCCCGCACGGGCGCATCGTCCAGTCCGGCGAAATCCAGGTCGGTTTCGAACGAATCGACCTGGCGGCCGAATGCGTTGCGGCGCACCGTCATATCGATGCCGTAGAGATGTTTGGCATCGGGGCGGGTGTCGAGCACCTCCGAGGCGAGCAGGATCATTCCGGCGCAGGATCCGAAGGCGGGCATGCCATCGCGCAGCCGGGCGCGCAGCGGCTCCAACAGTTCGAAGACCTCGAGCAGTTTGCTGATGGCGGTCGATTCGCCGCCGGGCAGGATCAACGCGTCCACCGCGTCGAGTTCGGCCGCGCGGCGCACGTTCACCGGTGTCGCGCCGCAGTGCTCGATCGCGGCGAAATGTTCACGCACATCGCCCTGCAACGCGAGCACGCCGATGCGCGGCGTCCCGGTTCGCGCCGCATCCCGGACCTGTGCCGCAGCCACCGAATCCATGCCCGTCCTTTCCCCGTGTCCGGCTACGACAATACGGACACCGGAAATGTGTGCGCGCTCACCTGTCAACATTCCATCAACGCCCCTGGCGGACCGAACGGTTCGCGCGCACACTCGCGCTGGTGACAGATGTGTTACCGCGAGTTCGGTCGGCCTTCGGCAGCCCGGAGAAGACGGCGCCCGACCATCGCGGACTTACGGTCCTGACCGGCTTGGCCGGACTTTCCCTCGACGCCATGGCCTCGGTCTCCTACGGTCCGGAAGCGATCGTGCTGGTACTCGCCGCGGCGGGCGGCGCCGGACTCGGGCTGACCCTGCCGGTGACCCTGGCCATCGCCCTGCTGCTCGCCGTGCTGACCGCCTCCTATCGACAGGTGATCGCCGCGTTCCCGAACGGCGGCGGCGCGTACGCGGTCGCCAAGAAGCATCTCGGGCACCGCACCAGCCTCGTCGCCGCGGCCTCGCTGATCGTCGACTACGTGCTGAACGTCGCGGTATCGATCGCCGCCGGTGTCGCCGCGCTCACCTCGGCCTTCCCCGCCCTACTGCCCTACACGCTGTGGATCTGCCTGGCCGTGCTGGTCGGCATCACCGCGCTGAACCTGCTCGGCATCACCGAGAGCGCGCGGGCGTTCATGGTGCCGACCGTCATCTTCGTCGCGGGCATCTTCACCGTGATCATCGCCGGTCTGGTGCGCTCCGAACCGGCCAGCGTCGCATCCGGCACCGCGACCGCGCTCGACTACCACACCATCGGAATCCTGTTGGTGCTCAAGGCGTTTTCCAGCGGGTGCGCCGCACTGACCGGCGTCGAGGCGATCGCGAACGCGGTGCCCAGCTTCGCCGCGCCGAAAGTTGTTCGCGCGCAACGCGCCGAGGTCGCGCTCGGCGGCCTGCTCGGCGTGATGTTGATCGGGCTGGCGGTGCTGATCCAGAAGTTCGATGTGCGCCCGGTCGACGGCACCACCGTGCTCTCCCAGCTCACCGAGGCCGCGCTGGGCCACGGAATCGGTTACTACGTGGTGCAATTCGCGACCGTGGTGCTGCTGGCGCTGGCGGCCAACACCTCGTACGGCGGCCTGCCGACGCTCACCAAGATCCTCGCCGACGACAACTGCCTGCCGCACCGGTTCGCGGTGGCCTCGCCGCGGCAGGTGTACCGGTACGGCGTGCTGACCCTCGCCATCGCCGCGGGCGCGCTGCTCATCGGCGCGAACGGCGAGATGAACGCGCTGGTACCGCTTTTCGCGATCGGAGTGTTCGTCGGCTTCACCATCGCCCAGGTCGGGATGGTGCGGCACTGGCGGCTGGCGCACGGCGCGGGCTGGCAGTGGCGGCTGGCGCTCAACGGATTCGGCGCGGTGCTCACCTTCGTCGCGGCGATCGTCACCACCGCCATGAAATTCGGCGCAGGCGCCTGGCTGATCGTGCTGGTGCTGCCGCTGCTGGTCTACGGGATGGAGCGAATCCGCGGCGCCTACACCAAGATCGGCGCCGTCCGGCGCGCCGACGAGCTGCCGCCCGCCCCGCAGCCGCGCGATTCGGTGGTGATCGTCCCGGTGTCCGAGGTCTCCGAATTGAGTTGCGAGGCACTGTCGGCCGCCATGTCCATCGGCAAAGACGTTGTCGCCGTTCATGTCTGCCTCGCGGGCGAATCGACGCGGGCCTTCACCAAGGCGTGGGAGGCCTGGCACCCGGATGTCCCGCTGGTGCTGCTGCCCGATCACGACGCCACCGTCGGCGGGCCCGTCGCCCGCTACATCAGCGAGAAGTATCCGGACCGCCGCAAGGTCGTCGTCGTCGCCGAGGTGGATCCGCCGCTCGGCTGGAACCGTGTCATCCCCAGTCACCGCAGCGACGAGCTGGAACGCGAGCTGCGCCGACTATCCGACACCGTGGTCTGCCACCTGCGCGTACAGGTGGCGTGATGGTTCCGGATGGGTGCGACGGCCACTCGCACCCATCCGGAACGAGTCGAGTTCAGTCCTCCCGCAGCGTGCGGATCAGACCCTCCTGGACGACCGCCGCCACCAGATGACCTTCCCGGTTGAAGATCTTGCCGCCGGTGAGGGCGCGGCCGAAGCCGGCCGACGGGGAGGACTGGTCGTAGAGCAGCCAATCGTCGGCGCGGAAGGGGCGCAGGAACCACATGGCGTGGTCGAGCGACGCGTTCTGGGTGCGCTCGTCCGGATGGGTGACCTTGGACGAGCCGAGCAGCGTCATATCGCTCATGTAGGCCAGGGTGCAGACATGGAACAGCGGGTCGTCGGGCAGCGGATGCCGGTAGCGGAACCACACCTGCTGCTGGGAGACGACGCCGTCGCGGCGGGCGATATCGTCGTGCGGCACGGTGCGGATATCCCAGTGCTCCCATTCGCGCATGGCCCACAGGCGTTCCGGGGTCATGGTGGTCTCGGCGTCCGGCAGGTCCTCCGGCCGACGGACCGGCGGCATCACATCCTGATGCTGCGGACCCTCATCGCCGATGTGGAATGAGGCCGACATGGTGAAGATGGCCGCGCCGTCCTGCACACCGGTCACCCGGCGGGTGCAGAACGACCTGCCGTCGCGGATGCGTTCGACCAGGTAGACCGTCCGCTCCTCCGGATTGCCCGGCCGCAGGAAATAGCCGTGCAGCGAATGCACCTGGAAGCGCGGTTCCACCGTGCGCACCGCCGAGACCAGCGCCTGGCCGGCAACCTGACCGCCGAATGTGCGCGGAAGCTGGGTCTTGGTGGACGCGCCACGGAAGATATCCCGCTCGAGCCGCTCTATCTCCAGCGCCTCTTCGATTGTCGCCATGCGCTCGACATTATCCCGGCCGTAGTGCGGGACACATCCCGGCTACCGCGAACATGGGTGTGACATTCGCCCGATTCGTCGGCCCGCGCGCGGTTGCGCAAGATGGACGGCATGCGTTTCGTGCCGATCACCCAGGAGGGCCTGATCGACCTGGTGGTAGGCCGGGTCCGCGAGTTCGAGGGTCATCCGGTGCTCGGCATCGATGGGTCCGACGCGGCCGACCCCGCCGGATTCGCCGCCAGGATCGCCGCGGCGCTGCGCGATCTCGGCCGCCCGGCCGAGGTGGTGTCGCTGCACGACTACGTGCGGCCCGCCTCGCTGCGCATGGAATTCGGACGGACCGACGAAATGTCTTATCGCACCGCGTGGTTCGACTACGCGGCGGTGCGGCGCGAGGTGCTCGACGCGCTGCGCGCCGAATCCCGTTGGCTGCCCGCGCTGTGGGATGAGCGCACCGACCGCTCGGCCCGCGCCGCGGTGCGAACCGCCTTGCCCGGCACCGTCGTTCTGGTCGCGGGCCCGATGCTGCTCGGCCGCGGACTCGCCTTCGACCTCACGGTGCGCCTCGACATGTCCGAGGCCGCGCTGCTGCGCAACACCGCGGCACAGGACCGCTGGACAGTCCCCGCACTACTCCGGCAGGCGGACGAAACACCGGATCCCCCAACGATCCTCGTCCGCTGGGATCATCCGTCCCGCCCCGCCCTGCGCACCGCGTGATGCCCAGCGGATACCCGGACCAGAAATGCCGGTGCGGCGCACGTCCCGCCATCATGCCGCACCCGCCACGGCGAGCCGACCGGCGTCGAGCGATTCGCCGGTATCCGGAGGTCAGACCAACCGGTGGCCGCCGTCGACGTGCAGGACCGTGCCGGTGATGAACGGGTTGTCCATGAGAGACGTTATGGCCTGGGCGATTTCGGCTGGTCTGCCGATGCGGCCGACCGGGAGGCGGGTCGCCAGCTGTTGGTGGCGTTCGGATTTGGCCGAACCGGCGATGGTGTCCCAGATCGGGGTGTCGATCCAGCCGGGCGAGACCACGTTGACGCGGGTCGGCGCCAGTTCGATGGACAGGGCGTAGGCGAGGGATTCGAGGGCGCCGTTCGCGGCGGCGACGATGCTGGAACCGGGACCGGGCCGGTAGGCGGCGATACCGGAGGTGAAGGTGAGCGAGCCCCCGGGCGCGAGGCGGGCGTGCTTGCCGAGCAGCGCCGGACCGATCAGTTTGGCGTCCAACGTCTTTCGCGCGGTTTCCGGATCCAGCTCGGTGATCGGCTGGTAGACGCCGGTGACGTCGACGGCGGTGGTCACCACGTGATCCACCACCCCCACCTCGGCGAAAACCCGCTCGATATCGGCCTCGCGGGTGATATCGGCGACGACCGTACGAACCTTGCCGGGACCGCCCGCCAGCGTCTGCTCCGCCGCGGCGAGCCGGTCGGCGTTACGCGCCGCGACGGTCACCTCCGCACCGTCCGCGACCAGTGCGGAGGCCAGCGCCAACCCCATGCCCGAACTGCCGCCGAAGATGACCACCCTGCGCGCCGCATTCATATTTGCTGTCATGACTCCAGTCGACCAGCGGCCGGGCCGAGTGTCCATGTCGCAGCATCGAATTGGCGTTAGTCAGCGGCTAACACAGCAGATGACAGCATATTTCACGACAAGAGTGCCGAGCGGTAGCTCATGGGCAGGCCGGAGACTGCACGTTGAAGTTCTTCAGCCCGGCGCACACCCAGCTCTGGGCGACCTTCCACTTGCCGTTCTCGGCGACGAAGGTGATATCGCCGGTGTTCTCCTGGCCGTTCACGGTGAATTTGACCTGGGCGTCGAGGGTGTCGCCGAACGGCGTCACCTTCGTGACCTCCGCCTGTGCGTTGGTCTGCTTGTACGCCTCGGCGAATTTGTTCGGCAGGTCCGGATCGGCCTGCGCGCCCTGCACCATGTCCAGCTTCTCCGAATTCGGCACCGCCGGGTCGAGCGCCCGCTTCAGTTCCGCGTTCAGATCGGCGGCGGTCGGCACCGGCGGCAGGTTCGGATCCGGTTTCGCGCTCGTCGACGCCGGGGTTTTCTTGGGCGTTTCCTTCGGGCTGTCGCTGCCGCACGCGGTCAGTCCGAGCGCCGCGGTCAACGCGAGGCCCGCGACGGCGATACGTCCGGTGCTACGTAAGTTCAATTGCTCATCCTTCGCATTCGATGTGCCGGGTTGAAATTCCCCCGCGCATTCGAATGGCGAAATTACCCACCGGAATTGTGCGAACGATAAGGCGACGGTTCGGCGTTCGTGAGACTCAGCTCACCGACGCGTCGAGCAACCGTCCATGCAGCGCCGAAACCACCGCCGCGACCGCCGGATTGCGGTTGGCGGACCGCCACACCGCCGCGTACCGCACCTCGAGCGGCCGGTCCAGCGGCCGCCATTGCAGCCCCGGCAGTCCGGCCACCCGGTCCGAGCTCAGCCCGACGATATCCGTCCGCATCGGCAGCACGTTCAGCATCTGGGCGTGCCCCATCGCGCTTTCGCTCAGCCGGATATCCGCGCCGCGGGTGCGCAATTCGGTCAGCAGCGCGTCGTGTAAGCCGACGGCCGAATCCCTGGCGAACAACACAAGTTCCTGCCCGCGCAGGTCGGCGGCGCCGATCTCGGCCAGCCCGGCCAGCCGGTGCCCGGTGGCCATCACGATGCCGAGTTCCTCACGGGCGACCGGGATTTGGGCGAATCGCTCGGGTAACGTCACGGGCGCGCGGACCATCGCGAGATCCACCTCGTCGTCATCGAGCAGGCGCAGCTGATCGGCGGTGGTTCCACCGGTCAGCACCATTCGAGCGCCCGGCAACCGCGCCGAAAGCAATTCGCCGATCCGGGTGGGCAGCCACGGCGGTATGCCGTTCAACAGTCCGAAACGCAGCGTCGGAATTTCCGCGCCCGCCTCCCTGCGGGTTTCGCGGACGGCCGCGTCGGCGGCCCGCAGGATATCGCGGCCGCTGCGCAGCAGCACCTCCCCGGCCGGGGTCAGTTCGATCCGCGGCTCCCGGGTGAGCAGCGGCCCACCCATTTCGCGCTCCAACCCTTTGATCTGCTGACTCAACGTCGGCGTGGAAATGAACAGTCGCTGCGCGGCACGGCGAAAGTGCAATTCCTCCGCCAGCACGACGAAGTACCGCAACTGCCGCAATTCCACACCGCCGACGTTACCGGTTCACCACCGGCGGCTCCGCCTGCGGATCGATAATCACCCCGACCTCACCGTCGCCCCACGATGCCCTGATCCGGATCCGTCTGACCTCGGACGGGACCGCGCGGCCGCGACGCAACCACTCGTCGGCTTCGATGCAGGCTATCTGAATCAGATCGGTCGATATTCTTCCCAGGCACGGTGTCACCGCCATAGGCGCTCTTCAATTCGGGCGCAGTACGATCGGCCCGCTCCGACGCCCGTGAGCGCGAAGTGATCGAAAAGTGATGGGCGCGAGGGGATATTGGTTCTCGGGCCGAGCCTCCCCGGCCGCTGCCGGACCGTTCGATTTATGGAGATCCACGCTGTGACTTCGCCCGACAACGATGAACTGATCGACGGCCAGCCCCCGAGTGACACGCAACCGGACAGACCTCCGGCTGCCGGGAAGCGGTCGCGGTGGCGGATCGTCCGCCGTGTTCTCTACCTATTGCTGGCATTGACCGTCATCGTGCCGAGCGGGACCTTCCTGGTCGTGTACGCGACGGTCTCGGTGCCCAAGCCCGGCGATCTGAGGCGCAACCAGGTCGCCGTGATCTACGCCGCCGACGGCGCATCGGTGCTGAGCAAAATCGTTCCGCCAGAAGGTAATCGGACCGATGTGACGATCGACCAGATCCCACCCCGGGTGCGCGACGCGGTGATCGCGGCCGAGGACCGGGAATTCCGCACCGATTCCGGCTTCTCGATCCCGGGTCTCGTCCGCGCGCTGCGCGACAACCTGTTCGACCGCGAAAACACCGGTG
The DNA here is from genome assembly GCF_020361265.1 of Nocardia sp. JCM 34519.1. Taxonomy (NCBI): domain Bacteria; kingdom Bacillati; phylum Actinomycetota; class Actinomycetes; order Mycobacteriales; family Nocardiaceae; genus Nocardia; species Nocardia sp. JCM 34519.1. The sequence goes on along the minus strand of NZ_JAIRBR010000005.1, from coordinate 117,797 downwards.
ATGGTCCGACGATCACCCAGCAGTACGTGCGCAACGCACTCGTCGGCAGCGAGCGCTCGCTCAGCCGCAAGGTGCGTGAGCTGGCGATCTCGGCGAAGATGACGGAGCAGTGGAGTAAGGACGACATCCTCACCGCGTACCTGAACACCATCTACTTCGGTCGCGGCGCATACGGTATCGCGGCCGCCGCCAATGCCTACTTCGGCAAACCGGTGCAGGAGCTGTCCACCGAGGAGGGTGCGCTGCTCGCCGCGGTTATCCAACGGCCCTCCGGCCTGGATCCGGCGACGAATCCGGACGGCGCGACGAAGCGCTGGGGCTATGTGCTCGACGAAATGGTCACCGCCGGTAGCCTATCCGCGGCAGACCGTCCGAAAATGCGGTTCCCGCAGGTGATTCCAGCACCGCGGGCCAAGACAGACGCCTCGGGTCCGGAGGGGCTGATCGAAAGCCAAGTGCTGAAGGAGCTTTCGGCCGCGGGCATCAGTGAGGACCAATTGAACACCGGCGGTCTGCGGATCACCACGACCATCGATCCGAAGGCGCAGCAGGCGGCGGTCGACGCGGTCGCCAAAAGCATGCAGGGTCAATCGGAGAGATTGCGTACCGCAGTGGTCTCGGTGGATCCGCGCACCGGCGCCGTACGCGCCTACTACGGCGGCGCCGACGGTCACGGCTACGACTTCGCCAACGCGCCGCAACAGCCGGGATCGTCGTTCCGGGCCTTCGGTCTCGCGGAGAACCTGGAGCTCGGCAAACCGCTGTCGACGATGTACGACAGCTCGCCACTGTCGGTGAACGGCATCAAGATCGACAACACCGAGGGTGAGCAGTGCGGCACCTGCACCATCGCCGAGGCGCTGAAACGGTCGCTGACCACCAGTTTCTACCGCATGGAACTCGACATGCAGGACGGCCCGCGGAAGATCGCGGATATGGCATATAAACTCGGCATCCCGGAAACCGTTCCCGGCGTTGGCAAATCACTCACCGAACCGGGCGGCTCCGGCCCGAACAACGGCATCGTGCTCGGCCAGTACGTGGTCCGTCCGTTCGACATGGCCTCGGCCTACGCCACATTGGCGGCCTCCGGCATGTACCACGCGCCACACTTCGTGCAGAAGGTCGTCGACGCCGACGGCCGGGTGCTGCTGGACCGCGGTACGGAGCCGGTCGGCGAGAAACGCGTCGACGCGGCGGTCGCGGACAATATGACCGACGCGATGAAGCCGATCGCCGCCTGGGCGCGCCGACACGACCTGGCCGATGGGCGCGCATCCTCGGCCATGACCGGCACCACCGATCTCGGCGACACCGGTAAGAACAAGGACGCCTGGATGATCGGCTACACCCCGTCACTGTCCACCGCGGTCTGGGTCGGCAACGATCAGAACGCGCCCCTCCGAGATGCCAACGGCGGCATGATCTACGGTTCGGGCCTGCCCGCCGACATCTGGAAGGCCACCATGGACGGCGCGCTACAGGGCACACCGAACGAGACCTTCCCGACCCCGCCCCCGATCGCCGGCCAACCCGGTGTGCCCCCGTGGACGACGCCATACACCGCACCACGGTAATCGGCCGCTCGAGCTGCCGACCGCACGGGAATCCCTCTGGCCGTTGGTATTTCGGCGGCCGACGACGCTCAAGCGCTGTGCCTCCGCAATTCCGACGCTACCGGTTCGCCACCGGCGGCCCCGCCTTCGCATCGACGATCGAACGGCCGAAAGCCATGATCTCCCGGACGGCCGGATCGCCGGTCAACGGCCGCCAAGCCTCCTTCAACTTCTGCGCGGCCTCGGCTTCGGCGCGCTGCACCGTCTCCATCAGCACCTGCGCCAGCCGCGCCTCGCCCAGCCGCAACGCCTGCGGAGTCAACCGCAGATCCTGCACCACCCCGCTGTAGATATCGCGGGCACGCTCGGTGCCGCCGCGCAACTCGGATAGCGCGGTGTGCAGGTCGCGGGGCGCCTGAGCCCACTGCTCATGGGCGGTTTTGTGTGCCGTGGCGGCTTTGCCGGACCACTGGATGTGCAGGCCGGTGACACGTCGTTCGATATCGGCGAGCCGCTGCTCGATCGCGTCCTCGATTTTTGCGGCCTTATCTTCGACTTTCGGTTACCCGGACAGCCGAAGCAAGCAGTGGTGCGGACGGCACGAATACCTGGATTCGGATGTATCAATCGGCCTACGCGGACAGTTTCGGTCCGATATCGACGAAATATCGTCATCGGCGCGCGAAATTGTCCGCTTAGGCCGGGAACAGGGGCGACTATGCGCCCCTGCTCGCGAAATCAGTGGATTACCAACCGCGTTCGGCCAGGCGGTGCGGCTGCGCGATCTCCTCGACATTGATGCCGACCATGGCCTCGCCGAGCCCACGCGACACCTTGGCCAGCACGTCCGGATCGTCGTGGAAGGTGGTGGCCTTGACGATGGCGGCGGCGCGCTGCGCCGGGTTGCCCGACTTGAAGATGCCGGAGCCGACGAAGACGCCCTCCGCGCCGAGCTGCATCATCATCGCGGCGTCGGCGGGTGTGGCGATGCCGCCCGCGGTGAACAGCACCACCGGCAGCTTGCCGGTCTCGGCGACCTCGCGCACCAGTTCGTACGGCGCCTGCAGCTCCTTGGCGGCGACGAACAGCTCGTCCTCGGGCAGCGACGACAGCTTGCGGATCTCCTGACGGATCTGGCGCATATGGGTGGTCGCGTTGGAGACGTCGCCGGTGCCCGCCTCACCCTTGGAGCGAATCATGGCCGCGCCCTCGGTGATTCGGCGCAGCGCCTCACCCAGGTTGGTGGCGCCGCAGACGAACGGCACGGTGAAGTTCCACTTGTCGATGTGGTTGGCGTAGTCGGCCGGGGTGAGCACCTCGGACTCGTCGATGTAGTCGACGCCGAGGCTCTGCAGGATCTGCGCCTCGACGAAGTGGCCGATGCGCGCCTTGGCCATCACCGGGATGGAGACGGCGTTGATGATGCCGTCGATCATGTCCGGATCACTCATCCGGGACACGCCGCCCTGGGCGCGGATATCGGCGGGCACCCGCTCCAGCGCCATGACCGCGACGGCGCCCGCGTCCTCGGCGATCTTCGCCTGCTCGGGGGTGACCACGTCCATGATCACCCCGCCCTTGAGCATCTCGGCCATACCGCGCTTGACGCGGGCGGTGCCGACGGTGTTGGTGGTCTCGGGCGTAGTCACGGCAAACTCCTGGGTCATGACGCCAATCGGGTGGCAAGATTTCGAATCGACCCAATTCTAGGCGGCGTCATCAGGCCACTTGATAGCCAGTCGGACACCACTGGCCTGGTACCCGGAGGGCCATCACGTGCCACGGTGATCGCAATCGACCCCGGGCTGATTGTCGGCAACTCCCCAGGGCCGTGCCCTCAGATCGGGTTCACCACCAGCAGCTGCGCCCAGTACTGGGCGGCATCCGTGCCGAGGATCGGTGCCAGGAAATCGAACAGCAGATACGACATCACGTGCAACTCACTTCCGCGTAACAACCCGGTCGCGACCCTATCACGGTGGTGAAAAGCATCACATAAAAGCTGGTCGGGATGGGTGTGAGCGGATGCGGTCGCGACGGTTCCCACCTGCGGCGATCCAGTAATCCATGGGCCACAACGCCTTTCAAGCCACTGGTTTCTGTGTTTGGTTGCCCGATCGATTCACTTCCTAGACTCGCCAATGTCGTTCGGCGCAAGCCGAATCGAAAACGATGAGGGGTCGGGTGACGCCAGAGGGGCTGCTGTGATGGGTAATCGGAACAAATCGACGCGGAATTGCTGCGCGGTCCGCCGCACCAGATTGGTGACCCCCGATCACAGCCCGCTGCCGGAGGGCAGGCCGCGCTACCGCATGGCCCAGATCGTGCAGTGGAGCACCACCCGGGGCCCGGCCCGCTGCCTGGTTCGCGGCTACCGCCCAGCCAAGGGCAGCTTGCTGCTGATCGCCTCCGATCTGCGCGGCATCGCCCACGCGACGACCGATTTCACCGACAACTTCACGGCGATGGCCGAGACCTTCCACCGCGTTTGGCGGGGCAGGCTGCTGGTGGCCCCGGAGCAGATCACCTGGCTCGCCCACTTCGGCGATCCCGCTGCGGCGCAACCGAATACCTTTACCCATGTCGAAATGCACTGGGACGGCACCCGTTACCTGAGCGGTACCGAACACCGGCTCACCGCGGATCAGGCGGGTGAGCTGACAACGGATCTCGTGCTGGAACCGGTGCCGCAGGTGCTGGACAGCCTGCGCGCCGCGGCCTGATTTCAGCGGATCGAGCGAACCTCGGGATCGGAGTCGCTCGATGCCGCGGCGGCGGCCTCGGGGATCAACTGATCCAGGTTGTACGGGTAGACGGTCTCGCCGGAGGCGTCCAATTCGACGATTTCGGATGGCGTGCACCACTTGTGGGCGGTGATGGACCGGCTCTCCAAATAGGCGCGGTTACCGCCGTCCGGATCGTAATTCGGCACCCTGAGCGCGAAAAATAGTTCCTCCGAGCGGATCAGCTCACCGTCGAACGGAAAGATGGCCACCCGCCGCCAGATCGGGCCGCGCAGGCCGTCCGCATCGGCGCGCAATCCGGTCTCCTCACGCAGTTCGCGCACCGCCGCGTTGCGCAGGGATTCACCGGGCTCGACACTGCCGCCGACGGTGAACCAGAACGAGGACCCCGGCGTCTTCGGGTCGTTACCGCGCATGAGCAGCACCCGGTCGGTTTCGTCGAGCAGCACGACGCGGGCCGAGGTGCGGGTGGTGTCCACCTCCAGACCGGTCGACGCGGCCGGGGTCGCCCGCTCGATGATCTCGAAATACGTTGGCAGCGGCGCAGTTCCGCCCAGGTGCAGCACGCGCACCGGCCGGCGGGTGCGCAGTGCGAGGGTGTCGCGGACGGCGTCGTTGTGGAAGCGCCGGGCGATCAACACCCTGGCCTCGGCATCGGCGAGCTCGGCCACCAGTTGCGGCGCCAACTGTTCGATATCGACCGCGGAAAGCGCTGCGGCGAGCCGGTTTTCGGCGGTTTCCCGGTCGGCGCGGGCGGCACGCTCGGCCCGGTCCGCCAACCCGGAAAGCTGTTTGCCCTGCTCCCCGCCGAGTGCCATGGCCACCGAGCGGGCGACCACCGCCCGCCGGGCCAGCGCGGAATCCAATGCCTGCCAGGACAAATCGGAGCGCACATGCAGGCGGTCGAGCCGGTTCGCGGTGGAGTAGGCCCAGACACCGACGGTGACGATCACCGCGGCGAGCAGCGCGAGAACGAGGATCGTGGTGGCGGAGAAGGTGATCATCCGACGGCACGCACCCTGATATCGCCCACGGTGACGGTCTCGTACACCCGCAGGATCTGCTCGGCCACCACCGGCCAGTCGTACTCGCCCACCACCTGGGTGGCCGTGCGCACCAACGTGTCCCGGCGTTCCCGATCGGTGAGCACGGTGTGGATCGCGCGCGCCAGCGCGGCCGAATCACCCACCGGCACCAGCATTCCGGCCGCACCGTCGCGCAGCACTCGGCGGAAGGCATCCAATTCGCTTGCCACCACGGCGGTTCCGGCCGCCATGGCCTCGATCAGGATGATGCCGAAGCTTTCGCCGCCGAGATTGGGCGCGACGTAGACGTCGGCGCTGCGCATGGCCGAGGCCTTCTCCGCATCGGACACCTGCCCGAGGAACCGCAGACGCCCCGCGTACTCCCCCGCCTCTCGGCGCAACCGCTCCTCATCGCCGCGGCCGACGATCATGATCTCGATATCCGGATGCCTGCGCACCAGATCCGGCAGCGCGGCCAGCAGGATCTGCATACCCTTGCGCGGTTCGTCGTAGCGGCCGAGGAACAGAACGCTGCGGCCCGGCCGCGGATAGCCCGGCAGCATCGGCGCACGCGCGAAGGCGGGCACGTCGACGCCGTTGGGGATCTCCACCGCATCCGAGCCGAGCGCCTCGACCTGCCAGCGCCGCGCCAGCTCCGATACCGCGATCCGGCCGCTGATCTTCTCGTGATACGGCCGCAGCACGCCCTGAAATGTGCTGAGCACCAACGATTTCGTGGTGGAGGTGTGGAAGGTCGCGACAATCGGTCCCTCCGCGATCTTCAGCGCGAGCATCGACAGGCTCGGCGCATTGGGCTCGTGGATGTGCAGCACGTCGAAATCGTTGCCGTCGATCCAGCGGCGAATCCTGGTGTATGCCGTCGGCCCGAACGAAAGCCGCGCCACCGAGCCGTTGTACGGGATGGCGACGGCCCGGCCCGCCGAGACCGCGAAATCGGGCAGCGGCGTGCCGTCCGAGGCGGGGGCGAGCACGCTCACCCGATGCCCGCGTTCGATCAACACCCGCGCCAGCTCGACCACATGTGCCTGCACCCCGCCGGGGACATCGAACGAATAGGGGCAGACCATGCCGATCTTCATGGCGCGATATCTCCCTCGCGGACACCGTCGTGCGCGACGGTGGCCTGCGCCGCGGCGATCCTGGCCAGCCGCTCGGCGGACAGATCGCTCTCCCAAAGTGGTTGCAGCATATGCCAATCCGCCGGATGCTCGGCGATATTGGCGGCGAAGCGGTCGGCCAGCGCCTGCGTCGCCGCCGCGACGCCGACCGAAACGTCAATGGGCGATTCGGTTTTCAGGCCCCAGTTCTCCCGCCCGTCGGCCTCGACGATGTACCAGCCGTGCACCGGCACCAGTGCGGCGCCGGTTTCCGCGGCCAGCCTGGCCGCACCGGCGGGCATCCAGGTGCGCTCGCCGAAGAAGGTCACCGGAACCCCCTTACCCGTCAGATCGCGCTCCCCCATCAGACACACAATCTTGTTCTGCCGCAACCGATCCGCGAGCTGACCGAAGGGCGGCTGCTCACCACCGGTGAGCGGGAACACCTCGAAGCCGAGGCTTTCCCGGTACGCCATGAACCGCTTGAACAGCGATTCCGGCCGCAGCCGCTCGGTGACCGTCGAGAAGGTGCCGTAATGCTGTACCAGCCAGACCCCGGCCATATCCCAGTTGCCCGAATGCGGCAGGCACAGGATGACGCCCCGGCCCCGCGCCAATGCGGCGTCCAGATGTTCCAGCCCGCCGACGTAGTAGTCGATCGCCGAATGGTCCATCGACGGCAGCCGGAACGCCTCCCGCCAGTAGCGCGCGTACGAACGCATGCTGGCCCGGATCAGCTCGTCGGGTACCTCGTCCGGCGTCACTCCCAGCACCCGAGATAGGTTGCGCCGCAATTGAATCGGGCCACCATTGCGGACGGACCGGTCGGCGCCCCAGTCGAAGAGCCCGCGCGCCGTCCGCTCCGGCAGCGCGCGCACCACCCGCCAGCCCGCCGCATAGGCCAGATCGCTGGCCCACTCCCCCAGGTTCACCGCGCCTCCTGCGGGTTCTGTGCCGGTGGGATCACGTCTCGCGCACCGGGCGAATTACGAACCGCGAGCACCCGCTGGAATACGGTGACGATGCTCAGCACCGCCAGGATCCACATGGACACATGCACCGCATAGGTGAGCCAATCGATGCCCCAGTAGCCGCCGATACCGGTGAATCCCGCGCCGACCAGCACGATGATCAACCGGTCCGGCCGCTCGATGATCCCGCCGTCCGCGGACAGCCCGCTGGCCTCGGCGCGCGCCTTCGCATACGAGATCACCTGCGAGGTCACCAGCACGACGAGCGTCGCGAAGAACAGCGGCCGATGGTGTTCGTGATACACCGCCCACCAGGCCAATCCGGCGAAGATCGCGCCATCGGCGACGCGATCGCAGGTGGCGTCGAGCACCGCACCGTATTTCGTGCCGCCGCCGCGCGCCCGCGCCATCGCGCCATCGAGCATGTCGAACATGACGAACAGCCAGATCACCATGGTCCCCCAGAACAGATGTCCGGTCGGGAACAGGGTGACCGCGGCCACGATCGACGCGGTGGTGCCGATCAGCGTCATCGCATCGGGGGTGAGCCCGGTGCTCACCAGCGCTCTGCCGAGCGGCGCGGTCGCCTTGGCGAACGTCTCGCGGCCGAAGAAGCTCAGCACGGTTAGCCGACTTCCTGCTCGATCGGGCGCATCTACGTCTCCTTCCAGGCCGCCGCGAGCAGCGCGCGGGTCTCCCGCAGCAGCTGCGGCATCACCTTCGCACCGCCGATGACCGTGATGAAGTTCGCGTCGCCGCCCCAGCGCGGCACGATGTGCTGGTGCAGATGGTCGGCGAGCGAACCACCCGCGACGCCACCGAGATTCAGCCCGACATTGAAGCCGTGCGGGCGGGAGACCTTCTTGATCACCCGGATCGCCTGCTGGGTGAACGCCATCAGCTCGGCGGCCTCCGCGTCGGTCAGATCCTCGAGGTTCGCGACCTTGCGGTACGGCACCACCATCATGTGACCCGGGTTGTACGGGTACAGGTTCAGCACCGCGTACACCGATTCACCGCGCGCGATCACCAGGCCGTCCTCATCGGCCATCTTCGGGATGTCGGTGAACGGATGTCCGGTGGTGTCCTTGCGATCCGCACCGGCCGCCTCGACGATGTAGGACATCCGGTACGGCGTCCAGAGTCGTTGCAGCCGATCGGGTTCGCCCGCGCCGGTGTCCACGATGGCCCCTTCCACGTCGAGGTCGTCGCGAACGCTGTTGTCACTCATGCCTGCGCCCGCCTCTTGCCATCCCCGAAGTCACTTTCCGCCCTTGATCTCGAACCCCTCGGCGGTCGGCGACTTGTTCTCGCGGCGTCCGACCCAGTCGACGATGGTGGCGACGGCGTCGGCGACCGGGACGCCGTTCACCTGGGTGCCGTCGCGGAATCGGAAGCTCACCGCGCCCGCGGTGACATCCCGCTCGCCCGCCAGCAGCATGAACGGCACCTTCTGCGCGGTGTTGTTGAAGATCTTCTTCTGCATCCGGTCGTCGCTGCGGTCCACCTGGGCGCGGATACCCGCGTCGTGCAACCTTTCGATGACCCGATCCAGGTGCGGCGCAAAGGTTTCCGCGACCGGAATGCCGACCGCCTGCACCGGTGCGAGCCAGGCCGGGAACGCACCGGCGTAGTGCTCGGTGAGCACGCCGAAGAAGCGCTCGATCGATCCGAACAGCGCGCGGTGGATCATCACCGGCCGCTGCTTGGTGCCGTCGGATGCGGTGTATTCCAGTTCGAACCGTTCCGGCAGGTTGAAATCCAACTGGATGGTCGACATCTGCCAGGTGCGGCCCAGTGCGTCCTTGGCCTGCACCGAGATCTTCGGGCCGTAGAAGGCCGCGCCGCCCGGATCGGGCACCAGTTCGAGTCCGGAGGCCGAGGCCACCTTGGACAGGGTTTCGGTGGCCTCCTCCCAGATCTCGTCGGAGCCGACGAACTTCTTGGGGTCCTTGGTCGACAGCTCGAGGTAGAAGTCGTCCAGGCCGTAGTCCTTCAGCAGATCCAGCACGAATTGCAGCGTGCTGGTCAGCTCGGCGTGCATCTGCTCCTTGGTGCAGTAGATGTGCGCGTCATCCTGAGTCATACCGCGCACCCGGGTAAGACCGTGCACCACGCCGGACTTCTCGTAGCGGTAGACCGAGCCGAATTCGAACAGCCGCAACGGAAGTTCGCGGTAGGACCGGCCGCGGGAACGGAAGATCAGGTTGTGCATCGGACAGTTCATCGGCTTGACGTAGTAGTCCTGGCCGGGCTTGCGGACGGTGCCGTCCTCATTGAGTTCGGCGTCCAGATGCATGGCCGGGAACATGCCGTCGCGATACCAGTCCAGGTGACCGGAGACCTCGAACAGATGTCCCTTGGTGATATGCGGGGTATTGACGAATTCGTATCCGGCGGCGACATGCCGCTGGCGCGAGTACTCCTCCATCTCCTTGCGGATGATGCCGCCCTTGGGATGGAAAACCGGCAGACCCGAACCCAATTCGTCGGGGAAGCTGAACAGATCCAGCTCCAGGCCGAGCTTGCGGTGGTCGCGCCGCTCGGCCTCGGCCAACAGGTGCAGGTGCTCGTCCAGCGCCTCCTGCGATTCCCATGCGGTGCCGTAGACGCGCTGCAGATCCTCCCGGCTCTGATCGCCGCGCCAGTACGCGGCCGAGCTGCGGGTGAGCTTGAACGCCGGAATGAATTTGGTGGTCGGGATGTGCGGCCCGCGGCACAGATCGGCCCAGATGCGTTCGCCGGTGCGGGGATCCAGGTTGTCGTAGATGGTCAGCTCTTTGCCGCCGACCTCCATGACCTCCGGATCGTCGATACCGGATTTGTCGCCGATCAGCTCCAGCTTGAACGGCTCCTTCGCCAGTTCGACACGGGCGTCGTCGACCTCGACCACCCGGCGCGAAAAGCGTTGCGCGCCTTTGATGATCTTCTTCATCCTGGTTTCCAGCTTGGCCAGATCCTCCGGGGTGAACGGGCGGTCCACCTGGAAGTCGTAGTAGAAGCCGTCCTTGATGAAGGGGCCGATGCCGAGCTTGGCGCCCGGAAACTCCTGCTGCACGGCCTGGGCGAGCACATGCGCGGTGGAATGCCGGATCACGTTGCGGCCGTCCGGGGTGTCCGCGGCGACCGCCTCCACCTCGACGTCGGTATCGGGGGTCCAGGACAGGTCCTTGAGCTCACCGTCGTACCGGACCACCACGATGGTGTCCGGTCCTTTAGTAGGGAGGCCCGCCTCCCGCACCGCAGTGCCCGCCGTCGTCCCGGCTGCGACCCGGACGCGGGCGACAGGACTTTTGGCGTTCGAGGTGGTCACGGCGGCGCTCTCCTTGGCGTCTTCGTGCGGGCGGATTCCCGCGCTGTCGCGGGCCGGTGCCCGCGGGTCGTCCCCGGAGCGCGTTTTCACTCCGGCGCGACCATGCTATCGGCACGGTCTCGACCACGTGCCGATGGATCATCGTGCACCGCGGCCCGTCGCACACGGTAATGGCTTTCCCGGGCGAAGGCGCAGCGTGCGCGGCGTGTTCCCGGGCGGCTCAGCCCTGCGCGGCCAGTTCGGCGAGCAACGTTTCACGTTCCGCCGCAGCGCGTTTCGGGCAACTGGTGCACATATCGCGGCCCGGCACCTCGAAGACCAGGCAGCACGAGATGCGTTTGACGAAGGTGCGCCCGCCGATTTCGACGAAGCGCGGCACCGGGAGTTTCCCGCCGACGGCCGTCGCCAGCCGCGCGCCGGCCTCGGGCGAGCCGGAGTCCAGCGCGCGATTGCCGATGGCGTCGGCCACGATCGCCCACAGCGCGGGCACACCGGCGCCGGATACCGCGGCGACGGCCGGGATCACCGCGGCGAGGGTTTCCCGCAGCGCCGCGGCGGCCACGGCGTGAAACGGTTCGGGCGCAGCCGCTTCGGATGCGGCGGGCTCGCCCGGCACGTTGACCCGATCGATACCGCCGTCGGGCCGCACCTCGCAGTCCAGTCGACTCAGCTCGGGCACCGGCGCGACACCACCGGTCGCATAGGCCGCCGCCAGCTGTTCGACCAGCGCCGATGCCACCATGCACCACCACAGCGTCCCCGCGATCCGCGGTGCGGCGGTACCCCAGGACTCGCCCATTTCCGCGATCCGCGCGGTCAACCATTCCGGCTGGGTGAGCATTCGTCCGGGGACGGTGTGCATCTCGACTGGGGACTGCATAACCATTGCCATCCGACTCCGATCCAGCGCCGATCTCGAGATTTCCCTATTACCTATGGTGTCGCGTTACCCGCGTCGCCGCACGTATACCGGCCACCGCCCGCCACCTCGGCGGACCCGATTCGGAACACGCTGCCGCACAAGAGGATTCGCGTTCCGACTGATAGCTTCACCCGACCGGCCAACCCGGCGACACGCCGTAATCCAGTTAGGCGAGGCTTAGCGTAGATCGCTCCGCCTCCGCGCACCAGAGGGCACGCCCGAAATCAGCGCCGAAGGGATGCGACGATCGTGTCGCCGACGAGTGATCGGCACGCCGGTTTGCGGTTGCGTCGCTACGACGACTGGATTGCCCCAGACAGGCGCGGGGCGGTAGCTCCCCAACCGGGGCGGAAACCCGCCCGGTCGGCGACCGGGCGGGTTTCGTTGTGGCTCAGACGAGTTCGGCGCTTCGGGGCTCGGTGTCCTCGATGCTCGCCAATCCGTCCTCGGTCACCTCGATGACCCTCGCGCCGGCGATATCGAAGAACAGGCCGGTGACGGTCACGCCGCGCTCGGCCATCGCCTTGCGGACGACGGGGTGCCGGTGCAGGGTGTGCACCTGCACCGCGACGTTCACCATGCTGAGCTGATCCACCTCACCGAAACCGGCGGCGGCCGCCGCACGCGCGACGGGGTGGCCGGCGTGGAAGCGCTCCAGGCTCGGGCGGGCGTGGGCCAGCCAGGTGTCGATACTCGCGCCGACGGCCGCGCCGGAATGGACCGCCGCCATCGCGCCGCAGGACGAGTGCCCGCACACCACGATCGTTCGGACGCTCAACTTCTGCAGCGCGAAGAGCAGCGCGGATTCCACCGATGCGTCACCGTGTTCGGGCACCAGGTTGCCGATGTTGCGGACGGTGAACAGATCGCCGGGGCCGCTGTTGGTGATGACGTTCGGCACCACCCGGGAATCCGAGCAGGTGAGGAAGAAGGAATCGGGATCCTGCCGGTCGCGCAGCTCGTCGAGGTGCGGGCGCACCACGTGGGCGTGACTGCGGTTGAAGTGCGCGATGCCCGCGGCTATCGGATTGTCGTTCGGCACGTCGCGCCGCCACGGGCCGAGCACCTCGTCCCAGATCGCCCGCCCGAATCCGCGCTTGGGCGGTCCGGCCACCGCATGCGCCATCCGCGCACTGCCCATCTCCACGAATTCGACTCGGCCGCCGCCGCTTTCCTGCTGGTGCTGCCACACCTCGATGGCCTCGAACGCGGCGTGGTCGAGGAAGTCGACGGTCATTTCGACGGTGACATCCGCACCGGCCGGGACCTTCGCCAGTTCCGCGGACAGCTTCGGCAGCGCGAGGAAGGTGCACGAGCCGTCGATGCGGATCAGCCAACGTCCGGTGCCCGGCACCTCGTACGCCTCGATGAGTACCCGCACCACCCGCCACAGCAGCAGGGCGAAGGCCAGCGCCAGGCCGATGAGCACACCCTCGAGCAGGTTCAGGAAGACGACGCCGAGCACGGTGACCGCGTAGACCAGCAGGTCGCCGGTGCGCCGCGCCAGCTTGATATGCGCGAGCTTCACCAACTGGGTGCCGATGACGATCAGCAGGCCAGCCAGCGCCGCCTTCGGAATCTGCTGCACCACCCCGGCCAGCGCGACGGAGAACAGCAGGATCCAGCAGCCGTGCATGATCGCGGAGGCGCGGCTGCGCGCACCCGCCTGCACGTTGGTGGCGCTGCGCACGATCACGCCGGTCACCGGCAGGCCGCCGAGCAGGCCGGACAGCACATTGGCCGAACCCTGGCCGATCAGCTCCCGGTCGAAATCGGTGCGGGCGCCGGTGTGCATCTTGTCGACGGCGACGGCCGATAGTAGAGACTCCACGGAGGCGATGAGCGCGATGGTGAGCACCATCAGCGCGACGGCGGACCAGTTGCCGCTGGGCAGATTCGGCAGCTGGATGGCGTCGAACAGCGATCCGTTCAACGCGATTCGTTCTGCGCCGGTCGAAAACACCAGGGAGAGAATGGTTCCGGCGAGTACCGCGACCAAAGGTCCTGGCACGATTCGGACCTTGGGCGGCAGGTAGCGCCAGCCGAGCATCACGGCGATGACGACCGCGCCGATGAAGGCGTCGCCGCCGTGCAGGTTCAGCAACTGCCCCGGCAGCTCGGTGAGGTTCTCGAACGCGCTGCTGTGCGACGATCCACCGAGCAGTACGTGAATCTGCTGCAGCGCGATGGTGATACCGATACCGGCCAGCATCGCGTGCACGACGACGGGCGCGACGGCCAGCGCGGCGCGGGCGATCCGGCTGAGCCCGAACAGGATCTGCAGCACACCGGCCGCGACCACGATGAAAGAGGTGACTCGCCAACCGAATTGGTTGATCGATTCGGCGACCACTACGGTCAGACCCGCCGCGGGCCCGCTGACCTGCAGCGGCGATCCGCCGAGCGAGCCCGCGACGATGCCGCCGATCACGGCGGCGATGAGTCCGGCGGCGACCGGCGCGCCGGAGGCGACGGCGATGCCGAGGGACAGCGGCAACGCGACCAGGAATACCACGATCGATGCGGGAAGATCGTGGCGCAGAATCGAATTCAACAATGAGTTACCCGTGGACGGCGAGCGGTGCAGTCCCCCGGGTGAGCGAGCATCGGTGCCTGGTGGGGCGGCATCGTGCTGGATGGCCATGACTTCTCCTTCGCCGACTCGGCGGTGCGCCGAGGTCGGTTGACGATCAATGTCCTGCAGGGCAATGGACCGCGAACCGGCATCTCGCGGTGAAGCAGCTCTCGACACGGCAACGGGTCGAGATTTAAACCTCGGCCAGGCTAATGGTAAAGACTTAGCAAAGGCTGAGGGTTCAATGGTGCCCGCAGGAATGGGTCGCACACCAGGTGAACCGCGTCACAGATCGCGCGATCACCGCATGTTGGACGTCAGACCGGTTCGGCGGCGACCCGGTCACCCATATCGTCGAAGTCGGCTATTCCGTCGATCGTCACCTCGATCACCCTTGCGGTGGCGAGGTCGAAGAACAGGCCGGATACCGCGACCCCGCGGTCCTCGATGCCGCGGCGCACGGCCGGATGCCGGTGCAGCGTCTCCAGTTGCAGCGCGACGTTCACCATGGCCAGCTGGTCGACCTCCGGGAAGCCCGCGGCGGCCGCGGCGGCCGCCACCGGATGACCCGACCGGAACCGCGCCAGGCTCGGCCGCGCGTGCGCCAGCCAATCCCCTAGCCCCGGCCCGGCCTGCACCCGCCGATACAGCGCGTCCATGGCGCCGCAGCTGGAATGCCCGCAGACCACGACGGCGCGCACGTCCAACTTCTCCAGCGCGTAGATGAGCCCGGCCTCCACCGAGGAGTCGGTGCCGTCCACCGGCACCAGATTGCCGACGTTGCGGACGGTGAACAGATCGCCGGGACCGCTGTTGGTGATGACGTTCGGGACGATCCTGGCGTCGGCACAGGTGAGGAAGAAGGTATCGGCATCGGGGCGGTGGCGCAGCCCGTCCAGATGCGGCCGCATGAGATGCGCGTGCCCGCGGTGGTACGCGGCGATGCCCGCGACGATCGGATCCACCCGGTTACCGTTGCGCCGCCACGGCCCGAGCACCTCGTCCAGCACCTTGCGAGAGTGCGCGCGCTGCGGCGGCCCGGATAGCGCCCCCGCCATCCGCGCCGCGCCGATCTCTACGAAATCGACTGTGGTGCCATCGGATTCGCGGGCACGCGCCCAGTCGGTGATCAGTTCGCATGCGGCGTGGTCGAGGAAGTCGACGGTCATCTCGACGGTGACGTCCGCACCGGCGGGGACCTTGGCGAGTTCGGCGCTCAGCTTGGGCAGCGCGAGGAAGGTGCAGGTGCCATCGATGGTGACCACCCAGCGGCGGGCGCTGGCGACGGGTTCGGCGATGATCGTCACCCGCACCACCCGCCACAGCAGCAGCGCGAAGGCGAGTACCAGTCCGATCACCATGCCCGCCAACAGATTCAGGAATACGACGCCGAGTACCGTCGCCAGGTAGACGTAGAGGTCGCCGGTGCGGCGGGCCAGCCGGATATGCGCCAGTTTGATCAGCTGCACCCCGATCAGGATGAGCAGTCCGGCCAGCGCGGCCTTCGGAATCCGTTGCACCGCACCGGCGAACGCGATCGCGAACAGCAGGATCCACACTCCGTGCATGACGGTGGCCGCCCTGGATCGCGCGCCCGCGTTGGCATTGGTGATGCTGCGCACGATCACCGCCGCCACCGGCAGCCCGCCCAGCAGCCCGGACGTCATATTCGCCGCACCCTGCCCGATCAGTTCGCGGTCCAGGTTGGTGCGGCGGCCCGGTGCGAGTTTGTCGACGGCGACCGCCGAGAGCAGCGACTCCACGCTGGCGATGAGCGCGATCGTCACCGCGGTGAGCGCGATGGCGAGCCAGCTCCCGGACGGGAGCGCGGGCGGACCGACCGCATCCAGCAGCGATCCGTCGAGGACGAGGTGTTCGACGCGGGTCGGCAGCAGCGGCGCGAGCAGCGTCGCCACCACCACGGCCACCAGCGGTCCCGGCACCGCCCGCAGCCTGCGCGGCACGAATTTCCATCCGATGAGGATGGCGATCACCACCAGCCCGATGCACAGGTCGCCGCCGTGCACCGACATCAACTGGTGCGGCAGCTGGCTCAGGCTGGCCGCCGCGCTGCTCAGCGAGGTGCCGCCGAGCAGAACGTGCACCTGCTGCAGCGCGATGAGCACGCCGATCCCGGCCAGCATCGCGTGCACCACCACCGGCGCGATGGCCAGCGTCCCGCGCGCGATCCGGCTCAACCCGAAACCGATCTGCACCAGGCCCGCCAGCACCGTAATGAAACACGTTGCCGCCCAGCCGAATTGCTGCACGCTCCCGGCGACCACCACCGTCAGGCTCGCGGTCGGCCCGCTGACCTGCACCGCGGATCCGCCGAGCAGTCCGGCGACCACCCCGCCGATCGCGGCGGCGATCAGCCCGGCCGCTACGGGCGCCCCGGAGGCCAGCGCCACGCCGAGCGAAAGCGGAAGGGCGACAAGGAATACCACGATCGAGGCGGGCAGATCGCCGCGGACTATCGCACGGATGCGGGCGAGCGGATGCGACGTCGGTGGTGCGGAATCGGTGTCGAACATATTTCTCCTTCGCCGGATCGTCGATCCGGTAACCGGTGGAACATGTACTGGCATCGAAAGCGAGCGGCGGAGGCGCCGGGGCTGATAGTAAAGACTTCGCAAAGCATACGGAAAGGTTTGCGGAATTTGACGCCATCGCCGCTATCAAAATGTGACCTACCTCACACGTGATGACAGGGTCGAACGCCCACACAACCCGGCTGCATTTCGCGGGCACCGAATTGGATCCCGACCTGCCCGGGTGGATCGAGGGCGCGGTACGCAGCGGTTACCGCGCGGCAGCGGAGATCGCTCGCGCACTGTAGCCGGATATTCGGGCGGCTACTGCTGCGAAATATCGTTCGACTGAAGGTCTTTGGTGGCCTCGCGCAGCACCGCCGTCGCCTTGGCGAAGTAGTCGAACAGGACCGCGAGTTGCGCCGGATCGTAGTCGGCGAAGACGCGCCCCATCTTCTGCTGTAGCGGTGCGAGGGCGGCGGCGAAATCCATTCCGTGTTCGTCGCTGGGCTCGATGACCACTTTTCGGCGGTCGACGCCGTCGCGGACACGCTTGACGCATCCGGCTTGTTCGAGCCGATCGATCAGGCGGGTGGTGGCGCCGGTGCTCAGGCCGATCTCGATCGCCAATTCACCCGCGGTCATCGAACCGGCGAGCGAGATCAGGTTCAGCGCCGCGAAATCGGTGGCGCCCAATCCGAGCGTGCGCGGCATGGTCACACCCACGACGCCCTGCGCCGTCAGGTATCGGCGATAGATCGACTCGCCCTGTTGGAGCAGTGCCAGTTGCTCTTTGGACAGGCCCGGGGGCAAAGCGTTCGAGAGCGAGTGTTCGCCACCCGTTGACGCCGCCGGGTCGTCGTGGCAATCTTTAGTTGCATCCATGCAGATATTTCTCCAATGCAGATACTTACCCCATGCAAGGAAGCATACTCCGGGATGCGATCGATCACGCGAACCACTCGCGCGATCATCGGCCTCGAACAACGACAAGGAATGCCAATGAATGGGAACGTCGTGATCATCGGCGCGGGCATCGCCGGCCTCACCACCGCGATCGGACTGCGCCGCGCGGGTATCGATGCCGAGGTGCACGAGGCGCGCGATCGCCCTACGGCCGAAGACAATTCGCTCGCCATCGCCGCCAACGGCCTGCGGGCGCTCGGACATCTCGACTGCATCGAACCGGTGCTCGAACGCGGCTTCTTGGTCTCCAGGATGAGCGTCTGGAGCGGACGCGGAAAACGGCTCGGCACAATACCGTTCGCCGGTTCCGAATACGGCGATCTCGCCGGATTGGCCATCAGCCGGACTCCGCTGATCGAAGCACTGACCGAACGGGCGCGCGACCTCGGCGCACCTATTACCTACGGCCGACGGTTGGTCGACGCCGGACCAGAAGCCGACGGTGTGCTTGCGCGGTTCGACGATGGCAGCACGGCCACCGGGACCACACTGATCGGCGCGGACGGCGAATACTCCCGGGTGCGTCGCATCATCGACCCCGATGCACCCGCCCCGCGCTACGCGGGCTTGGTCGAATGCGGCGGATACACCGATGCGGCAATGGATCTCCCATCGAACGAGATCACCATGATCTTCGGGCGGCGCGCCTTCTTCGGCTGCGGTCGCGGCCCCGGAGGCAGAACATGGTGGTTCGCCAATGTGCCGACCACCCCTGAACCATCCAGAGAAGAATTGCGCTCACTGTCCTCGGGCGCGTGGAAGCGGCGATTGCTGGAGCTATTCGCCGACGACGCCGGCCCGGCCCGATCCATCATCGAAATGACCGAGGGTCCGCTGCGGCCGCGGGTCAGCCGTCTGCTCCCGCCGGCGCCGGTGTGGCACCGGGATCGCATGATGATCATCGGCGACGCCGCGCACTGCGCATCGCCCAACTCGGGACAAGGCGCTTCGATGGCGATCGAGGACGCGGTGGTCCTGTCCGGACATCTGCGCGCATCCGACTCCATCGACGCCGCCTTCCGCGGCTACGAAAACGCGCGGCGAGACAGGGTCGACCGCGTCGTCCGGTACGGCGCGCGCAGCGCACGATCCAAGGCGCTCGGCCCGATCGCCCGCGTGGCCGCGGATGCGCTGATGCCGTTCATGTTCCGGCGCATCGCTACCCACCGAACGCTCGACTGGCTCTACGACTACGACGCGGCAGCCGGACTGCCGACGCCGGTATGATCCGCAGCGCGGTCCGCTGAGGTGAGCCAGATCGACTCGAATTAGCCTGTGCGGCAATCTGATTGGCTACGAGAACGCTTCGGCGGTGGTGCCGGTTACAGGCCACCGGGTCAGCGGCGCGGGGTGGCCGTCACGGTGACCCACGGGTGAACGAAGCGGATTCGACCGTCCGGCAGGCGTGACGGTGCCAGTCCTGTTGCGGGGCCGCCGTCGAGTTCCTGTTCGAGTCGCGCGCGAATCCGCGCCCGGACCTCCTCCGGCGTTCGGGAACGTTCGAGCCAGTCGTCGAGGTCGAGGTCGAAATCCGCGACGGCCTGCGAAACCACCTCGGCCCCTGACTCTTCGACGAGCGCGAGTATCTCCTCGCGGGTCAGCGTTCGGTTGTGACTGGGATCGCGCAACCGCTCCAGTCTGTTGGCTTCCGCCTGCTCGGCGGCGGAGACGTACATATCGGTGATGCCGATCCGGCCGTCCGGCCTGGTCACCCGGATCATTTCGCGGACCATCGCCGCGGGATCGGCGACCTGGTGCAGCGCCAGACGGCAGACCACCAGATCGAACTGCCGGTCCAGCCAAGGCAATCGGGTGGCGTCACCCACTGCGAACGTGATGTTCCGCAGACCGGCCCCTTCGGCCAGCCGCTGCCCCTGGAGCAGCATCTCCGGAGTCAGATCGATGGCGCTGACATGCGAAACCAGCGGCGCCAGCGCACGACCCAGGTGCGCCGCACCCGCGGCGACGTCCAGCGCCACGTCATCGCGGCGGGGCGTCAGTTGCTCGATGATCCAATCCAGGCCGCGGACAGCGAATCCGGCATTGTCGAAAGTCGTTGCCTGCAACCGGAACTGCTCACGAACCCGATCATCATGTGCGGTCGCCACCAATCCAGTGTTACACCGAACGCGGATGCGGAAACCTATAGCACACAGCGGATCATGCGAAGCCGGTCACATTCGTGTTGTGCCCGGCGCGTGGCCGCCGATAGCCGAGTGACAGCAGGTGGAGATCTCGGAGAGGCGGCGGTACATGGCGGGTCGGCATCGCGCGGTGCGCAAGCACGGCAAGTTCTTACGTGGACTACCGGTTGCGGTGATATTGCCTGCCGCCGTCACCATCTGCGATTCGGCTACGGCGCAGGCCGCGCCGACGGGGCTGATCGAATCGGTAACGGAGGCCGCAACACCCACCGGCCTCGACAGTGCACCGGCGACGGTCGGTTTCGTTCCCGGTTCGGCGGTTTCGAATCCGGCCGTCGATTACGTTGCGGCACAACCAACGGCACCGACCGAACACATTGCCGCGCGGCATGATGCGATTACCCCTCCCGTCGAACAGCCTGCGACCCAACCGATCCCGCGGATCCAGCCGGTGGCCCGCGCGACCCCGATCGCGAGCCCGGTCGAGAACGCCACCTTCATCGGTTCGGCGGCGGGCCAGCTGATCGGCGGCGTCACCGGAGCCGTGCTCGGCGGCGCCGCGGGCGGCGCACTCGGCACCGCGCTCGCCGTGCCGACGGTCGGGGCGGCGGTGCCGATCGGTGTCGTCGGTGGCGGCGTGGTCGGTGGAGTGGTCGGAACCTATGCCGGGTACTACGCCGGTTCGTTCCTCGGATCGGCGATCGGCGAGCAAGCCCCACAGGTCATCCCGAACGTCCTCCCGTAGCCTGTAGCGCCGCCCGCCCAACCGCACGTGCACCGAGTGGATGTGCTGTGCCGCTACTGACCGCGCCAACCAGCCGGGTCGACCCCGCCCGGGATCGGTCCGGCCGGTGCGTACGGCTCGCGGGTGAAGATGAAGCTGGCCAGCTCGAGGTGGTCGACCGCGCCGTCCGTGCCGCGCACCACCCGCAGCCGTTCACCCGCGTAGTAGCCGTCGAGGCCGATCCAGGCGTCGTCACCTTCGGGACGGAACCGGGAGGTGCGCCCGCCGTGCGCGAGTGCCTTCAACTCCAACCGGCCGTCGGCCAGCAGATGCAGCGCGATGGACGCCGAACCCCAGTACCAGACGCCGGTGAGCGCGAGCAGCGCCGGATCGACCGATTCAGCGGGCAGCCATTCCTCGGGTATCGACGGTTCGTGCTCGGCCAGGATGTCCAGCATGGCCAGATGCAGTTGGCCGCGAATACCGCCGTAGGTGGTGTTGGACAGGAAGAGCACCCCGGTGCGGTCGGCCGGATCGGCCCAGACCATGGCGATGAAACCGGGCATGGCCCCGCCGTGCCCCAGCAGCCTGCGGCCGTTGTGCCTGCGCAGTTGGACGCCGAGCCCGTGGCCGTCGACCCACTCGTCCCCGTCGAGGACGGCCGCGGGCTCACGCATCTCCGCCCAGGTGTCCGCGGACAACACCGGACCGGTATCACCGGCGAAGAAGGCGGCCCAGCGGGCCATATCGTCGGCGGTGGACCAGAGTTGGCCCGCCGCACCCATCGCGCCGTGATCGTATGCGGGCTCGGGCAGCACCGCATCCGCCCACGGATGCACCGCCCAACCGGTGGCGTGCGGGGCGACCGGCGCGAGGGTGGTGCGGCCCATGCCCAGCGGCTCGAGCACCTCGGTCCGCACGGCATCGAACCAGCTCATCCCGCGTAGTCGGGCGATCAGCTCACCGAGCGCCGCATAGCCGACGTTGCTGTAGTGGTACCGGCTGCCCGCGGGATGCAGCACGGCCTCGCCGTCCATACCGGCCGCCAGTTCGGCCCAGTCGCCGCCCTCGGTGCGCTCCCACCAGTCGCCGGGCGATTCCGCGCGTACACCGGCCGTATGCGAAAGCAGTTGGGCGATGGTCCGATCCCCCATCGGCGATCCGGGTACATGCCGGTCCAGCGGGTCCGACAAATCCAGCCTGCCCTCGTCGCGCAGGCGCAGCACCACCGTGGCCACCAAGGATTTGGTGATCGACCCGATCCGGTATTGCGTATCGATGGTCGGCCGCGCCTGCTCGACCCAGCCCGCCGCCCGGCCGCGCGCATCCCACCAGGCCAGTTCGCCGTCCCGGACCACCGCGGCGATCAGCGAGGGCACCCGGTACTCCGCCTGCTCCATCGCGAGTCGGCGCGTCAGTGCCCGCTCGGTCGTCGGCAACAGCACCTTTCCTGGCATATGGCACCTTCTTCATCGATCGACAGTGGGTATGCCAGCACCATTCTGTGCGGTCGTCCGATTCGCTTCGCCGCCGCATCGGGCTACGTGCCGGTAACGCCGCCGTCTTCAGAGGACGGCGACGGTGACTCCGAGATGAGTCGTGACGCTCTCGGCCGGGCGGCCGTTGTAGACGCGACCGCCGTAGGAGACATGAGTCAGTGCGTCCCAGTGGGTTCCGGCCTGCAAACCCATCGTCACGATGTCATCGCTTGTGGCAATGCCGTTGGGGCCGAACATCTCCCAGTTCACCGCGATCATGGAGTGCAGCGGATTCACCCGGCCGGGAACCAGTCCGGCCTGAATCCCGTTCTGCCGCAGCGGTACCCGGATACCGGAGCGCACCGTCGTGGCCGCCGCGCGCACCACCTCATCGGTGATGAGATACCGGCGGATCAGTCGTGCCAGCCGCTGCTCTGGAGTATCGACTCCCACGATCCCCCGGCCAGCTCCGGATGACGTTCCCGCAGAATCACATTCGCCAGTGAGGCCGGGGTGGCCTTCTGCGGTTTGGCGACGGCCTGCAGTTCGACGGAGCGGGTCAGCGCGCGGCTGCCGCCCAGTCGCGGATACGCGGCGTGCACGAGGTCGGCGTATCCGGCGGGCAGGTCGGCCGGACTGCCGCCGATATCGATCCCGATGCCCGCCACCGCGATCCAGCTCTCCGGCGGGCGCCGCCGCCGGTAGACCGGAGAATCGGTGAATCCCGAGGTGTGCGCCGCGATGCTGTCCCAAACGATATCGACCCGCGAATCGGTTATTCCGTTGTCCTCCAGGAACTTCGCCGCGAAATCCGCCCCATCGATCTCGAATCGCTGATCGCCGTTCGCCTGTTCGGACAGGCCGACGTCGTGCAGCGCGCAGATGAGGAACATCAATTCCTCGTCGTAATCACGGCCGGGCAGCCGACCCTGCTGTCCCGCGGCGGCCCGCCCGAAGAGAAATCCGCGCACGCTGTGGTTGCGTAGGTGCGGTTCGAGGGTGTTGTCGATGAGCCTGCGGCCGCTGTCGGCGAGCGGGGTGGCTGGAGCGCCAGCCCGGGATCCGGCTGCGCATGCGCCCGCGTTCCGGCGAGCGCGGCGGCGGTCACCGCGAGCCCGGCGCCGAGCGCCGCACGTCGGGGTAAGGTCATTGCACTGTTCCTTTCTTGAATTTTATTGGGCCACAATGGTTATCGGGCACCGGGCCGTACGATCATGAGCACGACGACCACCGCCCACAGCAGGTTGTAGACGCCGGCGAGCATGCTCAATGTCCGCAGTCGCCTGGCATCGGCGAGCCGCTCGAGCACCTCCCGCTGGATCGGGTGGATGAGGATGACCAGCAACCCGGCGGCGATCCCGGTCAGCGCCATGGCCACGGTGATCCAGACCTCGCCGAGACGGTGCTGTACGGCGGCGAGCGCGATTCCCGCGATCGGCACGATCACACCCGGAGCGATATAGACGCCGGTGATCCGATGCAGTGCGACGGCTACCGCGCGGCTGCGTTCCGGAGAAGCGGGCTCCGCCGGGTCGGCCGCGATCGGGGCATAGCGGGTGAACAGGCTCGTCGCGATCGCCGAGCCGCCGATGAAAACGATGCCCGCGAGGACGTGCACGGACAGCAGGAGGTGCTGCATTGTGAAACTCCCTCAACCTTCAGATTGCCTGAAGCCTACGCCCAAGGCTTCAGGCAGTCTGAAGGTTGTGGTTCAGATCACGAGCCGGCGAAGGCGGCGAGAATTGCGGCGCCCAACTTTCGCTGGATCGGGTCGGCGTCCGCGCCGAACAAGCGCTCGTCGACGGTCGACACCGCGTCTTGCGCGGCCCGCAACAGGCGCCGCCCCGCCGGCGTGAGCTCGATCGCCGATGCCGCACCCGCCCTGGCCGTGCGGTCGCGTACGAAACCGGCCCGGGCCAGGGCCTTCACCGCCGTGTGCACACTCTGCACGGTGATCCCCGACATGCGGGCGAGATCGCTGAACGACGCCCCCGGCACGCCGCTGATATGCCCCAACAGGCCGAGTCGCGCCACGGTCAGATCGAGCGGGGCCAGCGCCGCGCCGAGTTCGGCCTCGACCCGGTGCGCCAACGTCAACACGACGATCGACGGGCTGGTCACGGGCGGCACGGTGTTGTCGGTGGTCACCGAAAGAGTTTCCCCTAGAAACCCGCGGCACCCGGTCAGCTCAGGGCGGTCGACAGGTACGCCATCGACGCGAGATGCGTCGCACCCGCGATCACGGAACCGGCAACCTGGCCGGGTATCCGCCGATACAGCCCGATCAGCGCGTCCCCGACCTGGCACGCGCCCGCGACGGCGAGCAGCGCGATCCAAGTTTCGTCCCTGGCCGAAACGAATGCCAGCGCCAGGACGGCGACCCCGACCGGAATCGCGCGAACGGCGTACATGGCGGCGTAATAACGCGTCGAGGCCACCACCTCCGACCGGGCCAGCGCGGCAGGCGCGACGACACCCACAACCGCGAACCCCACGGTGACCACCGCGACGACCGCATTCAACGCGGCAAGCCAGACCGTCATCACACACCAACCATTCACTCAAGAATCGTTCTGCACTGAATTGTTCTAATGCGATACTATCCGAGTCGTGAAACGTGTCAACGGTGCGGATCTGCTCGGCTCACTCAGCTTCCGGCTCGGTGTGGTCGGCACGCGGATAACCCAGACGTTCGGCGCCCGGATCGAGGCACTCGGCCTGACCCACAAACAGGTCGGCGTGCTGGCCGTCGTCGACGCCGGCCCGGCCCGATCGCAGCGCGAGGTGGCCGACGCACTCGGCGTCGCGCCGAGCCTCGTCGTCACCCTCGTCGATCGCCTCGTCGCGATGGACGCACTCGTCCGCACCCAGGACCCCACCGACCGCCGCGTATACACCCTGGAACTGACCCCCCGGGGCCACGACCTACTCACCCGCTGCGTCGAGATAGTCCTCGACCTCGACCGCGACCTGCGAACCAGCCTCGACCACAACCACACCGCCGCGGTCGACACGGCCCTGACCCACTTCCTGACCAGGATCCAGTCCTAGCCGGGCGTCACGCCGGAATCGCGGGCGGGGAGCATGGCCGAGGCGGCGAGCATGATCAGCGTTATGATCGCGACGCCGACGAAGACCAGGTGTACCGCCGAGGCCAGGTCGGCGGGGGCCGGGTGGTCGGGGTCGGGGAGGTGGGCGTTGACCAGTGCGCCGAATATCGCGACGCCCACCGCGCTGCCGAGGTTGCGGGCGAACATATTGGTGGAGGTCACCACCCCGCGCTCGGACCATTCGGCGCTGGACTGCGCGGCGATCAGCGTCGGCGTCGCCATGAGGCCCATGCCCATGCCGACGATGAAGCAGCCCGCCGCCATCTCGGGCAGCGTCGAACCCTTGTCCACCAACAGCAATGCGGCCGCACCCAGGGCGGCGAGCGTGCTGCCGATCAGCGCGGTTCGGCGAAAACCTATGCGCAGATAGACCTTTCCCGCCTGTGACGCGGACAGCGGCCAGCCGAGCGTTAGCGTGCCCGAGGTCAGACCGGCGATCAGCGCCCCGCTGCCCAGCACGCCCTGGGCGAAGGTCGGCACATAGGAGGTGAGCCCGAGCAGCACCGCGCCGACCAGCAGCGACACCAGGCTGCTCGCGACGACGATGCGGCGGGTGAAAATCCACAGCGGCAGAATCGGATTCGCGGCATGCCGCTCCACCCAGCCGAATATCGCGAGTACGGCAGCGCCGCCGACGCACAGCGCGATACCGGTCGGCGAATTCCACGCCCACGCCTGCCCGCCCTCCAGCAGCGCCAGCATGAGCGCGCCCGCGCCGACGGTCAGCAGCGCGGCGCCGAGATAGTCGACCTGGTGTCGCTGCCGGGGCGCGCTTTCGGTGAACTGCCGCACGATCATCCACGCCGCTACCACCGCCAGCGGCAGGTTGACCAGGAAAATCCAACGCCAGCCGACGTATTCGGACAGCACGCCGCCCAGCAGCGGGCCGAGCACCGAGGACGCGGCCCATACGCTCGCCAGGTACGCCTGCACCTTGGCGCGCTCGCGCACCGTGTAGATATCACCGGCGATGGTCATCGACATGGGGCTCACCGCGCCCGCGCCGATACCCTGCACGGCACGAAAACCGATGAGCGCCACCATATTCGTGGCGAAACCGCACAGCATCGATCCGAGCGCGAATACCGCGATGCCGAACAGCAGCACCGGCTTTCGCCCGAGCATATCCGCGAGTTTGCCGTAGATCGGCACGGTCACCGCCTGCGCCAGCAGGTAGATGCTGAAAAGCCAAGGGAATTGCGCGAAGCCGCCCAACTGGGCGGTGATGGTCGGCACCGCGGTGGCGATAATGGTCGAATCCAGCGCCACCAGCGAGTTCGCCAGCATGATGGCCGCCAGGATCGGTCCGCGTTCGGAGCGCAGGCCGACCGATATGTTGGTCTGTATTGCCGTCACCGGCAATCCCTTTCGTCGAGTTGCGCCGAATCGGACCGCCCCGCAACGTGATCGCACCCCGCTGGCGATCACGTCGGCCGGGCGGTCCGGGGAGCCGGTCAGCCGAGCGCGTTCCGGAGGAAGCCGATGCTGCGCCGCCAGGCCAGATCGGCGTGCGCCGGGTCGTAGTTACCCGAGCGGTTCTCCTCGTTGGCGAAGGCGTGACCGGCCGGATAGAAGTGCAGCTCCATCGTGTTGTCGGCCTGCTCGCGCAGCTGGGTGGCGAGTTGCCTTGCCGCATCCGGCGATACGGAGGTGTCGTATTCGCCGAAGTGGCCCTGCACCGCGGCGCGCAGACCGGTGAAGTCGGGATGGTCACCGGCGTATACGCCGTAATAGGACACGGCGGCAGCGATTTTCGCACCTACGGCGGCGGCCAGCGCGACGACGAAACCGCCGCCCATGCAGTACCCGACGGCGCCGAGCGCGTCACCGGTGACGGCGTCCGAGGCGAGCAGATAGTCCACCGCGCTCGACAGCTGCGCGACGCCGCGTTCGAGTGGCAGTTCCGCCATCCATTTCTCTGCGTCGGCCGCGTTGTGGGTTACCCTGCCGCCGTAGAGATCCGGCGCGAGCGCGACGAATCCCGCCGCGGCCAAACGGTCAACGACCCCCGCGATCTGATCGGTGAGCCCCCACCACTCCTGGATGACGATCACACCGGGGCCGTGCCCGCTCTCGGGTAAGGCCAGGTAGCCGTAACCGTGGCCGTCATCGGTCGGGAAGGTGACGTTCTGCCGGAATGTCGCGGTGTTCATCGAGTCGGATTCCTTTCGTCGCGGCCGGGCGGCCGCGGATCGAGTAGTCCTCTGCGGACTGCGATTTCGGTGTCGTGCCAGATGGCCATGGCCGTGGTCATCGGCAGGAAGCCCAGCCGCCGGTAGAAGTCCTCGGTGCCGGGGTTGGCGTAGAGGAGGATCTTCTTGTGTCCACGGCAGCGCTGGATCAGTCGGGTGATGATGCCCGCGCCCAGCCCGATTCCTTGATGGTCGGGATGGACCGCGACATCGGCGATATACGCGCAGTCCAACCCGTCGGCCAGCACTCGCCCGGCCCCGACGAGATCCTCGGCCGAGTAGACGAAGCAGGCGAACATGCTGTTGCCGAACACTTTTCGCAGCCGATCCGGCGGCTTGTCGCCGAGCGGCGCGATGCGGTAGAGGTGCGAAAGCTCGGCCAGATCTACGCCCGCCACCGAATCGACCCACGAATAGCCGTGTGCACCAATATTTTCGGACTTCACGTCAGGCCTCGGCCGCGACTCGATCGTCCGCCTGACTCGCCTGCTCACTCGCATTCCGGCCGAAGGCGAGGG
This sequence comes from Nocardia sp. JCM 34519.1, assembly GCF_020361265.1. Taxonomy (NCBI): domain Bacteria; kingdom Bacillati; phylum Actinomycetota; class Actinomycetes; order Mycobacteriales; family Nocardiaceae; genus Nocardia; species Nocardia sp. JCM 34519.1. The sequence continues at coordinate 89,910 of NZ_JAIRBR010000005.1, read as the reverse complement.
TGAGGGCCACCGCTGCCGCGGTGAGTGCGACGCCGAGCCAGATGGCGCTTCTGATGCCGAGATGGTCGGCGAACAGCCCGCCGACGAGCGCGCCCAGGGCGATCGACAGGTTGTAGCCGAGGGTGTTGATGGACATCGCGGCTTCGAAGGCGGCGGGGGCGGCGGCGAGGGTCAGGTTGACCTGGCAGAGGTTCGCCGCGCCCAGGGCGATACCCCAAACGGTCATGCAGACAACGGCTCCGGCGGGTGTGTGACCGATCGTGAGCAGCAGCGTCAACGACACCGCCAGCCCCGCGCAGGCAACCATGAATCCGGCTCGCGGATTCGTCTTCACGACGTGCCCGGCGAGGAAATTGCCTGCCGCACCGCCGATTCCGAAGACGATCAACAGACCGGTGATGAATCCGGGCGAGGCGGAATCGGTCCGCTCCAGGAACGGACGGACATAGGTGTACGCGGCGAAATGCCCGAATACGTAAAGGATTACGGTGATCATCACATTCCGCAGCCGCATGTTCCCGACCGGCAGCGCGAACACTTCCCGCACCGAGACCGCGTTATCGGACGGCAGCGCCGGAATCGTGACGAGGACCAGCAGCAGCACCACCACCGCGAGGGCGCTCCAGATGAGAAACGTTGTGCGCCAACTCGTCAGGCCGCCGATGAAGGTGCCGAGCGGAATTCCGACAACGGTGCCGATCGAGATACCCGACAGCGCGATCGCGACGGCCCGGTTCGCGTGCCGCTCCGGGACCAGCCGCATGGCCATGCTCACGCCGATGGCCCAGAACATGCCGTGCGCGAAACCCATGATCAACCGGGTGACCAGGGCGAGCGGAAAGCTCGGCGCCGCGGTGATGATCAGATTTCCGAGCGCCAGGATCGCCAGCAGCATCGCAAGTAGCGCACGGCGGTCGACCCGCCGGGTCCAGCCGACCAGGAACGGCACCCCCAGACCGGCCGAGATGCCGAAGAGCGTGACGATCAGCCCGGTGGTGCCGACGCTGACGCCGAGGCTCGAGCTCATCGGGGTGAGCAGGCCGACGGGCATCAACTCGGTGGTGACGAAGGTGAACAAGCTTGCGGTGATGACCGCGACGCCCAGCCAGGATCGCAGCGGCGAGAGCGAATGCTCAGTATTGGTTGACATCTTTCCTCTCCGACTCTTGGAATGCGCTTCACGCCGCGTGGAACTGGGGATCCCGGTTCCGGGCGCGCTCGAGTTCGAAGAAGCCGTCGGTGCCCGCGATGGCGAGCACGCCGTCCCACAGCCGGCCCGCGGCCGCACCGCGCGGCGCGGGCGAGATCACCGGGCCGAAGAAGGCGATCGGTTCGCCGTCGGGCGTCGGCACGTGAATGACCGGGGTGCCGACCGCGTCACCGACGAGGTCCATGCCCGCGTGGTGGCTCGCGCGCAGCGCCGCGTCGTAGTCGGTCACGTCGGCCGCATCGGCGAGATCGCCGGGCAGGCCGACGTCGCTCAGCGCGGCGCGGATCATATCGCCGCCGAGTCCAGCCTGCCGCTGATGAATCCGGGTCCCCATGGCCAGGTAGAGCGGCCGCAATGCCGCTGTGCCGTAGCGTTTTTCGGCGGCGATGCAGACCCGGACGCAGCCCCAGCCCTCGATCTGACCCCTGCGGTACTTCTCCGGCAGTTCCCTGCCGTCGTTCAACACGGACAGGCTCATCACGTGGAAGCGGGTTTCGATGGGCCGCACCTGCTCGACCTCGAGCAGCCATTGCGTGGCGATCCACGCCCACGGGCAACGCGGGTCGAACCACATATCGATCGTGGTGGCGGCCTGATCAGATGAAGCGTCGATCACTTCGGAAATCCTTTGCGCTGCGAAACTTTTGGCTCTCGAAGTTTCGCCCGCATCGGATCAATGAGTCCAACACATGTTTGTCATCTCATCAATCATTTCTAGAGATTGATGAGCTCTGCTCGGCCGCGCCGATGCCGCACAGCGCGGCGAAATCCTCCGGCGACAGCCCGTCGGCGGAGTTCATATCGCAATTGCCGAACGGCGGACAGCCCTCGGGCAGCCCGCCACCGTAGCCGGAACCGTCGGTGTACTGGTGGGCGATCTGTCCGGGCAGCCGCGGATCGCGACCGTAGCCCGCGCCGATCAGTCGCACACCCTCGGGCCGATCGCCCCACATGCCGAACAGATCGCCCTGATTCGCGTAGCCGATCACCCGGCGCCGATCGCCGAGCCAATCCGCCAAATGCCAATAGCCCCTGTTGATTCCGTCCGATTGGTCGCCGCCGGGATTCCCGCCGGATTCGACATCGATCATGGTGATCATGCGCGGATGCGGACCCGCCGCCGCGAGCACCATGTCCTGATGGGTGCGCGCGGTGTCGAGCCAATTGGGCCGCCAATAGAGATAGACGATGAAGCAGGCCAGCCGTCCCGAATCCGCCGCCCCGGTGGCCCAGGCGTAGTTGGCGGCGAAATTCGGATCCTGGAAGGTGCCGTCGTTGGAACGGAAGCTCAGGATGCGGTACGGGTACGAATCATCCACCGGCGCTTGGAAATACGAGACATCGGCGAAGAGGGTGTCCACAGTGGCTAGCGCTTTCGCGTATCGGGAACCGGCAGGCAGGTGGTGACGTTCAAGGTCAGTTCGGCGGGATCGATATCGCCCGCCCTCGGCATCAGCGCCTTGGTGACATGCCAGAAGTCCCACTGCCCCTGCGGAATCGTCTTGCAGAAATCCTTGCCATCCACATCCCGGACATTGGCGTACCAGTCGTTCTCGGCCCCGTGGTACCACAGCGGGATGACGGTGACGCTGTCGGTGGGCGGGCAGGTCTTCCAGTAGACGTAGAACCCGTCCTGGTGATCCGTCTCCATGGATACGCCACAGGGCGGGTCGGGATCGACGGGGCGTCCCGGGACGGTGGGCGAGGCCTGACTCGTCGCGGGGATGACCGCCGCACCGACCGCGACGGTGATCACCCAGGTGATCTTGCGAATACGCATGGTAGAGAATGCCTTTCAGATTTGATATTGCACCGCGCCCAGGACGGCGGCGTAGACGCTTCCGGCGCCCCCGGTTCGCCGATAACGCAGCGACACCCGAGATCTGGCGCCGGTAAGCGGAAAAGGACCGCGCCGCACCACATTCGGGCCCGGTTTGCACAACCAATCGGCGACCACGGTCGAAGAGCCCGAGCTCTCCAACACGATCTGGCCCTCCCCTGTCGTACCCGGATCGCAGCCGTCCGAGGTGGTTATTTCCAAGCCGGTGTGCGTGACCACCAGGTCGGCCACCCACACCGTTTCGAAGGCGGCACTCGTGACGACGGGCGCGTCCTGTTGGCGCGTCCGCACGAACTGCACCGCCACCGCGACGGCACCGGCGTCCGACCGCTTGCGCAGTTCGGCCACCTCCCGGCGCAGCGCGGCGATCTCGTCGAGCAGATTCGTCGGCTGGTTGATCGGCGCCATTCAGATCGCCTCCTCGATCAGCGAATTCATCGTGAACGCCACCTGGTCGTCACCGTGATCGCCGACCACGACCTCGATGCCGACGATGCGCATGACGGCATCGATTCCATTGGTGTGGAAGCCATCCCGGATGATCACCCGGGCCTGGTCGCCCACCTGGACCTCCGAGAGATGCGGCGGCAGTCCGCTGTGCACCGACAGCGTCGGCAGCGCGACCGGAAGCCGGCCCGCCTGTAGATCGGCGGCGGCATACGACCGGAGTTCGTCGAATCCGGAGACGGAGGTGTAACCGTGCTCGGTCTCCAACAGCGGCCAGCCGGATCGGTATCGGTCGGCGTCCTCCGCGACGGCGATGAGCAGGCGCGGGCCGGTCCCGGCTCCGGTGGCGAAGGTGCGGGTCGCCATCCTGGTCGCGTCCGAGGGCCACGTGTAGCCGGTCATATTGCCGCCGTACTCCCAGACGTGTGCGGTGGTGGTCGCGCCGAGCCGGGGCGCACCCAGCCGCAGCAACCGGGTCGGCCGACCGGCGCCATCGATGGGACCGGCATCGAACATCAGGTCCGGCCCATCCTTCAACTGCGACAGTCGACGCAGCGCGTCGCCGACGCTGACGTTCTGGTAGCCGTAATAGGTGACGCTGCGCGGGAACATGGACGCTCCGGATTCGGCTACGGCGATGCCGATATCGCCGCCGGGATGTCCGGCCGCCAGCGTGAGCAGGTTCCGGACGATCAGATTCTGGTCGACGCCGATCCATTGCACCGGCTGCAGCTGTGCGATGTAGTGCGGGCAGTCGTATTTCTCCGGCGACAGCTTCGGCAGCACCTTGCGGTGGTCGAAATACGACCAGAAATCCCCGCAGCCCAAGGTGATTCGACGTGCGGCCGAATCGTATCTGCGGGTCCAGATCAGCCCGGCCCAGACCGGGACGTCGTCGCGCAGCACGTAGAGCACCCGGCGGCCCGGCGTGGTCAGATCGTGTGGGTCGATACCGTCCGATCGGGCCGCGCCCAAGCTGAGCGACGCGGTCAATTGACCTGTGGCGCAAAGCTTCTTGGAATAGCGGACCCCGGTCAACTGCGCTTCGGCCAGGATCTGATTGGTCATCAGATCGCAGATCAGATATGTATGAACCGAGGCCACCGACATGTCACGGCCTCAACCAGGTCAACGTGATGTTGTTGATATTCGGCCAGCTCGTGTCCTGATCGCAGGGCACCGACGTCCACATGATCACGCTGAGCTGGGTCCCCGCCGGAAAGACGTTCTCGGCAACGCAATTCAGCGCGGCGGGCACCTTCCGCCGTTGATCGTGATTCGCATTGGCGTAGCGGATGCCGTAATTCGACGCGTCGACGATCGCGATGTAGCTTTCGTAGAGATTCTTGTCGAAATCGTCACCGACACCGCCGTCTCCGCCCGGACCGGCGGCGAATAGACGCTGACTGGTCGTGATCCGCCAGAGGCCGCCGCGCGTGAGCGTGAACGTGCCGAACGTCTCGTCGTGCACGACATCATTGGATTCGTACACCTTGTCGGGGAAGCGGATCCTGGTCTCGCTGCCCGTGATGTGCTGACCCTGCCCGTGGGTCTCGTATCTCGCCTCATGCCGTTCCGTCGGCGAAGCCCCTGTGCCGCAGTCGATTACGCCGAGCCAGGAGCCGCCGGTCCACCGGTACAGCATGCCGTCGTCGGCGCTGAGTACCAGCTGACCGAGCGCCGGATCCTTGATCGTCGCGGTGAGATCGGCGAAGGAGGCGCACACCGGAATGCTCGGCACCCGCCACCTCGAGCCGTCGCTGATCTCCAGCCAACCGCGGTCCTGGCGGTACACGGTCTGCCCGCTATAGGTCTGCGCGATGGCGGGGCGATCGTCCGCGGTGCGCACCGGTGCGATGCCACCGAGCGCGACCACCCGCTTGAGTTGGCTGTTGTTCTGGATCATGTCCGGGGTGAGCGCGGTGGCGCCACCCTTGACGTTGATGCGCGCGAGCACAACGAAATCCGTCGATCCCGATACCGGCGGATCGCCCGGCGTACCGGGAACGCCGGGGATGTGGCGCACCGCGAAGCCGTTGCCGGTGTCGCCGGGGTAGGACATATCCGACTGCTGCGCGACGATCAGATCGACCCGGGCCGCCGTCGCGGCGGGCGCGTGCTTCAGCACATCGATCGGCGTCGGGTCGTCATAGGTCTGGATGTAGCTGCCCGCACCGCGATTAGAGCGCATGAACATCTGGAACGGCCGCACCGTGACGAAGCTGGTATCCGCGGCCACCTGTACGGTTCCGGGATCGCCTGCGGCGGCGCGTATTCCGGTTTCGCTGCTGGTGCTGGTCGGGCCGGGTTGCAGCAGTGCGGTGGTGGCGAGGCGGGCGTCCTCGGTGGTGATCAGCCCGTTCGGACTGCTCGATACGGCCCAGGAATAGTGCTGGGACATGAACTCTCCCTTTCGATTCAGATGGTGGCGTGCCGCCAGCGAGCGGTCAGCAGCGCGGCCGGGTCGTAGGCGCTCGCCGTGAAACCGATCCGCACCGTGCCGTGCGCCGGGATCGGAAACCATTGCCGGGTAAGCAATTCACCATTGCGGCTGACGCCGTTGAGCAGCACGGTTCGCGCATCGGTATCGATCACGAGGCGCTGTCCGGCGTCGATCGTGAAATCGCCGTCGAAGACCAGCCGCTGCCCGGTCTCGCGGTTCACGATCACCGGACCGCGCACCGGACCGACGATCTCCAGCACCGGCCAGGCGGCGACATCACCGTCGTTGCGCGCCAACAGCATTCCGCCGGGTTTGCCGGTGCCGAAGACCAGCGGGAAGCGCAGCGGAAACACCAGACCGTCGACCGCGGGCTGCGCCAGTCCCGTCTGGGCCGTCGACTCGGCCGGCGAATACAGCCGCGGATCGGTGGCCACCCACTGGATCGCGCCGGTCGTGTAACCCACCGAGTAGTACTTGGCCACATCGATGGTGCGGCGGGTGCAGCGCGCGTTGGCCAGCCAGGACTGCTTGTCGAGCCGGGCGACGAGCGGTTCCTCCACCGGATGCTCTGTGGGCGCGGTGATTTCGCGCAGTTTGGCGATCACCGCGCCGAATCCGTCCAGTGGAACACCCTTCACCAGGTAGGTCATGGTGATCACCCGCTTGCCCATGAGCTGCGTGCCTTGGAACAGACCGTGCCGATTGGGCCGCGGCAGATCCTGGCCGCGTACCTCGGCGAGATCCTGCCAGCCCTGCAGCCGCACCATCCGGTATGGACTTGCCGACCCCAGAAGCGTTCCCCGCCATTCGATTTGGCCGTCCGCCGTAATCAGATCCCCGGCCGACATCAGCCGCCTCCTCTGGCCATCCAGTCCAGTTCCGCGGCGATATCGGCCGGGCTCTGGGTGGGGGTGGCATAGAAATTTTCGATATGGAATCCGGACCCACCGGAATTCAGGCCGCCGAACGGGCTCTGCGCGGCCAGGGCGAGCGGTTGCGGTGCGCTGATCGCACCGGTCAGCGCGTAGCTGTTCATGGCGTACGAATTTCCGCCGACGATGGACCGGATCAGGTTCCAAGCCTTGCCGAGCACATCGATCAGTGCGCCGACCGCATCGATGACCTTGTGGATCGCATCGGCGAGGGATCCGATCGCGTCGAAGACCGCCCCGATCGCCTCGACGACCCCCTTGATCGCCGAGACGACCGCGCTGATCAGATCGATGAACGTGGTGACGGCGTCGATGATCTTGTGGATCGCGTCCGCGATGGCCCCGATCGCGTCGGCCACCGCGTGCACGGCGTCGGCGATGGCCTGGATCGCCTCCGCTGCCTGCCGGATCAGCGGGGAGTACAGCGCCGACATCGCACCGAGCGCGATGATGCCCGCCGTCAGCACGACGACCATCGCGGCCGCATCCTCAGCGGCGTTTTGGACGGCGCGCAGCGCCGCCTCGAATTCGTGCAACTTGCCGACGATGTCATCGACCCGCTCGGCGACCTTCTCGGCCAGATCGCCGAGTACCCCGGCCACCCGGGCGGACATGTCCTGGAAGATCTGCTCCACCATGCCGGGCAGCGGTGCGAGCCGGTCGTGGAAGGTCGCGACCACGCTGTCCAACCAGGATTGGATCATGTCCAGCATCGCGGCGGTGGCATCCGCGATGATCGCCGACAGTTGATCGAAGTCGGCGGCGGTGAGCTCGAGGATCTGTTGCCATGCCCCCGCCACCACGGCATAGATCGCATCGGTCGCCGCCTGCACGGTGGCCAGCACCGCCGTCCAGATCGCGTCGACGGCCGCCCACATATCGGTGAGCAGGGCGACCGTCGTGTCGAGCACCTGCTGCCAGGCCGCGGCCACGACGGCATTCACCGCATCGGTCGCGGCCTGCACGGTGTCGACGACGGCCGTCCAGCTCTCGTCGGTCGCGGCGAGCACGGCGGTGAACAGCGCGACGGTGGTGTCGAGCACCTGCTGCCAGGCGATCGCGGTGTTCTGTGTGACGGTGTCCAGGGTCGTCTGGATCGTGTCGGTGACCGCGCCCCAGAGCGCGGTGGTGGTGTCCAGTACGAGCTGCCATGCGGTGGCGACCTCTTGGGTGACCGTGTCCAATCCGGTTTGGACGGTCGTCACCACCGCGGACCAGATCGTGTCGACGGTCGTCCAGATGGCGGTGAACGCCGCGGTGGTCGCGTCGACGGCGGACTGCCAGCTCGCCGCGATGGCGATGGCCAGCCCGGCGAAGGCCGCGGCGACCACCGGCACCGGACCGACGGCCAGCCTCCACGCGACGATCATGCTGTTCGCGGTGCCGAGCACCCGGTCGGCCAGCCGGTCCAGCCCGAACACCATGACGCCGATATCCGCCGCGATCAGCCCGGCCGCCAGCCGCGACGCGTCGGCCAGCCGAGCGAATCCACCCGCGCCGTCGTGTGCCAGCGCGAGCAGCGTGGGCAGCAGGAAGGCCCGTAACAGCTTGTGCAGGAACAGGATCGGGCCCGTCATGCCGCGCAGCAATTGGGTGAGCTGGGTCAGCGCCCGCGACAGCCGGGTGGTGATGGCATTGGCGACGATGAGCACCGCGTCGCGGACCGCGGACGCCAGCAGCGTCCGAAGTTGTTGCAGCGCAGGACCGGTCCGGCCGCTGAGCGTTTTGCCGAAGGTCTGTTCCAGCTCCCGGCGCAGCGTCGCCAGACCCTGGCTGACGGCGCCGGTGTCCAGATGGATGGTGCCGGTGAGCTCACCGACGGTGAGCGCCATGGTTGAACCCCTTTACAGATTGCCGATGACCGCACGGGCGGTCTCGCCGGTCAGTTCGACCGGTTCGCGGGCCGCGACCTGACGCCACACGCTGTCCGCGGAGAGTCCGGCGATCAGCGCGGCGAACTCCCACCACGACAGGCCGTCGTCCAGATCGGCCATCAGGTCGCGGCCGTACTCCCGGCGCCAGTCCGCGTAGAGCAGACGCCAGTGGCGCAGGATCATGCGGATGGCGTGCTCTCCGTCGCCCCCGCTATCCGCAGAGCGGGGGCCTGCCCCTTTCCCCCGGGGCGCTCCTGGCGGTCCCGGTAGACCCGCTGACAGGTGTCGAGCAGATCGGGCAGGTCATCGATTTCCAGACCGCGCTGCATGATGTCGATCAGATTCGCCTCGCCGAGCAGCGCGGACAGCATGTCGAACGCCTCCTCCGCGTTGACCTCGTCGGCGGCCGCCCTGCCGTTCTTGCGCGCCGACACGGCGAACAGGATCAGCTTGGCGGGCAACGAATTCGGGAGGGTGTACACCTTGCCGAGGATGCGCACGCGCGGTGCGACCCTGGCGGCCTTGCGTTCCCGCCACGCCTCGTCGAAGTCGTAGTCGACCTCGATCTCGTCGTCGGGGATGGCGGGCTCGTTGTTCGGCAGTCCGTTCACGACGCGGCACTGACGTTGACGAGCGTGGACGCACCGGACCGGGTGATGGTGGCCTTCCACGACACCTTGTCGTTGTTGCCGCCGCCCTGTTCACCGATGGAGAAGGTGGCCAGCCAAACCTTCCACTGCTTATCCGCGACGTGCCGGAAGTGGACGCGCCACAGGCTGTCTCGGCCCACCGCGGCCGCGAGCGCTTCCACCTTCGCCTGCCCCGGATCCTGCGCGCCGGTATCCGGGTCGACCAGCAGGAACCCCTCGAGTGCGAGCGACGCGCCGCGCTGCACAATTTCCTGCTCGTAATTCCCGGCGGAATCGAATGTCGTGGTTTCCACGACCTGCTCATGGTCGCCAGGATTGGGAATCGCTGAGGTGAGCCCGTGGATGGTGGTCCAACCCGAAGGGACGTCCTTATTGTCGTTCGCGACCTCGATGATGAAATCGCGGGCGTTTATCTTTCCGATTGCCATGATTGCCACTTTCTTTCTTGGATATTCACGTCTGCGGGCGATTGCCGCCCGGCCGATAAAGTTCCATGCGCACGTTCACGATCCATTGATCGCGGCCGTCGCCGTCGCGGGTCTGATAGACCGGGCCGCCGTCGGTACCGACGGCCAGCACCAGCCGGGTGCCGCCCGCGAGGGTGCGTTCGCCCAGTCCGTGCAGGGCGTCGTAAATCGCCTGTGCCCGCGATTCGGAGTCGGGCGCACCGGTTTTCGGTCCGCGCACCCCGATCTGCACCACGGGTTCGTCATACGGCAGGTGGGCATCGGATTCCCGGCCGCCCGCCCTGGTCAATACCAGAGCGGCGTCCGGCGTCGGCGGCAGCGCGTACAGGAATACGTCTCGATTAACCACCGGTTCGTAGACGCCGAGCCCCAATTCTTGGAGCAGCTTCGCGACCTCCTCCAGCAGCGTCATGAAAGGCACCCGCTTTCGCAACGTTCACGAACTTCCATGACTCCAGCATTCCGCCCCGCGGCACCGCTGTCATCGACCGGACGCGCACTGTCGAGTTGATTATTCGTGCACCAGACAATGCCCCGATAATTCGGCGAGATTCCGCAAGACGGTATTCCTACGGTATTCGCCGGGCGGCGCGCCGAAGTGGGTGGCGAATATCCGGTTGAAATGGGCGGGCTGGGAAAAGCCCCAGCGCGAGCCGATACCGGCCACCGATTCGCCGTAGAGGGCGGGATCGAGCAGGTCGCGGCGGCAGCGATCCAGCCGTCGCGCGCGGATCCAGCCGCTCACCGTCGCATCGTGTTCGGTGAACAGCTTCTGCAGGTACCGAACCGAAATATGGTGTGCGGCAGCGATTTCGGCGAGACTCAGCTCCGGATCCGCGAGATGCTGCTCGATGAACGCCTGGATCCGCAGCAGCAGCGCGGTCCGCCGGGCCGGCTCGGCGACCGCATCGGAGATATCGGCGCGTTCGGCCAGGGCCGCGGCCATGACGTCGACGACCGCCGCGGACAACCGCACATCGCCGGCCAACGCGGGATCGTCCATCGAGCGCGCCAATTGCCCGACCAGACAGCCGACGATCGCCCCCGCACCCGACGTGCCCGGGAGCGCGACGGCGGTCGAGCGCGCTACCGCGGCCGGCGTCAGCGGCAGCATCGAGCGTGGGATCCGCACCAGCGTGAACCGAGTCGGGTCCTGTCGCCGTAAGTAGTACGGACGCGAGAGATCCACGAGCACGACATCGCCCGGCCGCAACCGGACCTCTCGATCGTCCTGCTGAATCGTGCAGTATCCGTTTTGATGGACGTAGACCACCAGATGATCGGAATCCGCCCGGCGAATCAGCCGCTCCGTCCGCGCCGACTCGCCCGGCGGATTGAGCATGTGCACCACCCGCACCGCCCCGAGATCGCCGACGACCATCCGCCCGCACACCTCCGCACCCCGCGGGCCGCGCAGATCGACCTCGACCAGATGATCGCGCATCACCCGCCGCCAGTAATCCAGGCGGATCGCCGGCTCGACATCCTCGGTCGACAACCGAATGCCGCGCATGATCTCCCTCCCCATGAAACATCCACTCCCATGGTTCATGCCGGACCGGAGTTGCTCGAAACCCCCGGCGTTTCCACCCGATTCGGCAGTGTTCTCGCTTCGAACATCGGAAAACCGCCGATGTCGTGGGGTCTTGTTTATCCGACCCGAGTTGTTCGGTGTCGGCGTCCCGATGCCGAACGACAGGCTCCGAACAACTCGCGCCGTTTCCGCTGCACGTCAGCAGGGTGGGCGATAGGGCAGACCGAGGAAGTGGCGGCCCCATTCCTCAGGGGTGACGGCCGGATAGGCGATCTGGCAGATGCGTTTCGCCGCGCGATCGACATCGGTCTCCCAGAGCCGAAAGGTTTTGTCGCGGCTCGTGCTCACCAGGGTGTGGCCGTCCGGGGCGAAGAGCAGATGGTGGATCCGGTCGGTGTGACCGTTCAGGACGGCGCGAACGGTCGGGTCGCGTCGGTCGCGAACGTTCCACAGCCGCACAGTATGATCGCCGCCCGCAGTGGCGAGGGTGTTTCCGTCCGGGCTGAACGCCGCGGCGTATAGGCCGTCGCTGTGGCCGTTCAATACCGCGAGATTCACCGGATGCGCCGGATCGGTGACATCCCACAATCGGGCGGTGCGGTCGATGCTCGCGGTGGCCAGGGTATGACCGTCGGGGCTGAATACCGCCGACCGGACGGCGTTGGTGTGATCGGTGATGCGCGCGAGCAGCACCGGATCGTGCGGATCGCTGACATCCCAGAGGCGTGCGGTGTTGTCATCGCTGGTGGTGGCGAGCAGATGACCGTCGGGGCTGAACTCGGCCGACCAGACAACATCGGTGTGCCCGGTGAGCACGGCGACGGTCACCGGATTGCGCGGATCGGTGACATCCCACAGCCGCACCGTGCGATCGTCGCTGGTGGTCGCGAGAATTCGGCCGTCGGGCGAGAAGGCGACGCCATCGGGATTCCTGGTGTGACCGGTGGCGACCCCGACGGTCACCGGATGCGCCCGGTCGGTGATATCCCAGAGCCGAGTGGTGTTGTCCTCGCTGGTGGTGGCGAGCAGGCGGCCGTCCGGGCTGATCGCCGCGCCGTAGACGTTGTCGGTATGGCCGGTCAGCACCGACAGCGGCGCCGGGCGGCGCGGATCGGTGGTGTCCCAGAGCCGGGCGGTGTGATCCTGGCTGGTGGTGGCCATGGTGCGGCCGTCCCGGCTGAAGGCGACACCGAAGACGAAGTCGCTGTGCCCGGCCAGCACCGGTCCAGGCAGCTGCCAGAGCCGAACCGTGCGATCGGCGCTGGCGGTGACCAGGCGTTTCCCGTCGGGGCTGAATGCCGCCGACGTGACGAAATCGGTGTGTCCGCCGAGTACCGCCAGAGTGCTCGGCGCGCGCGGATCGGTGATATCCCACAGGCGCGCGGTGTGGTCGTGGCTCGCGGTGACGAGGCCGCGGCCGTCTGGAGCGAAGTCGACGGATCGGACCGAATCGGTGTGCCCGGTGAGGGTGGCCAGCGGGGCCGCCGGATCGGCGACGTTCCACAGCCGTGCCGTGCGATCCACGCTCGCGGTGGCGACCGTGCGGCCGTCGGGCGCGAAGGCCACCGACATCACCGGTTCGGCATGTCCGACGAGCAGGGATCGCCGCCGGGGCGCCTGGGGATCGGTGATATCCCACAACCCGGCGGTGTGATCCTCACTCGCGGTGGCGATGGTGCGGCCGTCCGGGGCGAAGGCCACCGCCCGGATACCGCCGGTGTGGCCCGTGAGCACCGAAAGTTGGTGCGGAGCACGGGGATCGGCGACATCCCAGATCCGCACGATTCGATCGGCGCCCGCCGAGGCCAGCAGATGTCCGTCGGGGCTGAACGCGACGCCGTGCACCACGTCGGTGTATCCGGTCAGCCGCGCCAGCGGCGCCGGTGCGCGCCGGTCGGCCAGATCCCAGAGCTGGATCGAATCGTCCTCGCTGGGGGTGGCCAGGATCCGGTCCCCGGGTGCGAACGCGGCCCGGCCGACCGTATCGCCGTAGGCGGTGATCCTGTCGAGGGCCGCGGGGTGGTCCGGATCGGCGATATCCCACAGGCGGGTGGTGTGGTCCTGGGAGGTGCTGGCCATGGTTTTGCCGTCGTGGCTGACCGTCACGTAGTCGACGTGCGCGGTGTGGCCGGTCAGCCGGGTGGCGTACGGGGCGGCGAAGGTCTCCAGCACGCCGCTGGCGGCCTCGGTGGTCGGCGCGAGCCGGTAGGCGGCGAGCCCGAGCTGCGCGGCCAATGCCGGATCGGTGCCGCGCAGGTCGTCGGCGTCGGCCGAAACCTTTTGCGAGAGTGCGATATTGCGTTGCCCGGTGACGGTCCGCTCGGCGCGCACGGCGAATACGGTCGCGCCGGCCGAGACCAGGAACAACACCGTGAGCAGTGCGAGCAACTGGCGTAGGCGTCTGGTTCGGCGCGCGGCGGCCGTCCGCCGCGCCGCCTGCGCGGCCAGGCTGCTGTCGAGGAATCGGCGTTCCCGCGGCGTCGGTTCGATGGCGGTATTGGCGGCCCAGTCGGCGGCGACGGCCAACCGGGTGCCGCGATAGAGGGCATGCGGTTCCTCGCCGAGTTCGGCCCAGGCCGCGGCGGATTCGGTCAGCTGCCGGTGGATGCGCAACCCCTCCCGCTCCTCGGCCAGCCAACCGCGCAGCCGCGGCCAGGCGCGGATCAGGGATTCGTGCGCGATCTCGGCGGTATCGGCGTCCAGGGTCACCAAACGCGCCTTGGCCAAGCGATCCAGCACGATCTCGACATCGGGATCGGCGCCGTCGAGTTCGGCGCGGGCGATGCGGCGCTTGGTGTCCTCGGTACCCGCACCCGGTGCGGTCATGCGCAGCAACAGGTTTCGGGTTACCGACCGCTGCCGTTCGGTGAGCCCGCCGTAGCAGGCCTCCGCGGTTTTCGTCAGCGCGCCGTCTATTCCGCCGGTGGCCTGGAATCCGTTCAATGTCAAGGTATTTCCGCGGCGACGGCGCCACGTCTCCAGCAGCGCGTGCGACAGCAGCGGCAACGTGCCCGCCTGGCCGGTGGCCTGCCCGATCAGCGTGGCGAGCAGCGCGCCCTCGACCGCGATACCCGCCGCGGTCGCCGGTCCGACAATGGCTTGGCGCAGCTGATCGGTGGTCATCGGGCCGACCACCACCTGCGCCCTGGCCAGCGCGGCCGCCAATTCCGGGATGGTGGTGCAGTGCGCGTAGAAGTCGGCGCGCACCCCGATCACTATCCGGCACCGGCTGCCATCGACCTCGGCGGCGGTGAGCAGCGCGTTGATGAATCCGATCCGCTCGCCCGCGTCGTGGCAGAGGGTGAACACCTCCTCGAATTGATCGACCACCAACACCAATTCGGCCGCGGACGATCGGTCGACCAGCGCCTGCCGGATCAAGCGATGCAATCCGCGCGGCTCGGCGGCCAATTCGTCGCGCAGCGGGCCGGGAGTGGTACTGCACGGGCGGGCGAACTGAATCGCGCACTCCTCCAACGGATGTGCGCCCGGCGTCATCAGCACCAGCGTCGGCGGTTCGGCCTCGGCGCGCAGCCGGGGAATCAGGCCCGCCCGCAACAGCGAGGATTTACCGGCGCCAGAGGCGCCGAAGACGGCGACGAAGCGGTGGCGGGTCAGCTGTTCGGCGAGCTCGTCTATCAGTTCACGGCGTCCGAAGAAACGGTCGGCGTCCTCGGGCTGGAACGCCGTCAACCCGACATACGGTGCGGCACCGCCGTTTTCGGCGGCAACCGCCTCCGGCGAGGTATCGTGCTCCGCCGCCGCGACCGCTGCGGCCACGGTGTGCCAGCGCCGCTCCCACTCCGCGACATCGCCGCCGCAGGCCCGCACATAGGCCAGCGTCAACGCCAGGCTCGGCAGCTGCCGCCCACCCGCCGCATCGGACAGGCTCCCCGCCGAATAGTGTGCGCGCCTGGCCAATTCACGGTAAGGCGGACTCCCCGCCGCCACCCGCAACCGCCGCAACTCCGCGGCGAACCGCACCTGCGGACCATCCCCTGCCAACGGCCGTTCCGGACGCGGCATCCCAGCTCCCTACCGCCGATCGAACTCGATCATGTCAATGATGGTGCAATCCAACCCGATTCCGGGGCCGTTCCCCGGACCCGACTATTGCGGGCTCGGTGATTCGACCATCGCCCGACCTGCCGCCCGCCGCCGAATCATCGGCTCTGCGCCCTCCACCCCGAGCCCGGCGCGGCGGTGGAACTGCCGGGCGCGTCGGTGCGCGGCCCTGCGCATCCGGCCCACTGTTCTGCCCACGGCGCGACCGCGATAAAATCAAGATCATCGGCCCTTTCCGGGCCCGCACCACGCTCGGCGCAAACCGGTGGAGCTCTATGCTCCGCATCGGCGCGCTCATCACCGCGCCGGTATTCCGATAATTCGACATTTGCCCGGTCATTCGAACAACCGATGCAAGGAGTCGACGTGGACACGAATTCGCACGACCCCGGCGCCGTCTTCCATCTGGAGTACCTCTACGGCCCGCAATGGCAGACCGTAGTGGCCCTGATCGAACGCGCCGCCCAACTGACCGCCGACGAACGCGAACGGCTCAACGCGGCGGCCGCCAAGAAGATGGAGGCGGGTATGAGCGCGCTCACCGGCGCCGCCGGTCAAAGCGGACTCGGCGGGCTGGCCAACCTGCTGTCGAACCTCGGCCAGTCCGCCGATAATCCGCAACCGATGCAGATCGCCGCCGACACCGCCAAACAGTTCGGCCGCTCGCGCAACCTCCAACTCGCCGGACTGGTCGCCGGACAGGCCATCTCCCCCGGCTCCGGAACCGGCGATCTGGCGGCCGCCATGCAATCGCTCGGCTCGATCGGAACGCTCACCGCCGTCGGCCAGGCCGCCTCCGCCGCCGTCCTGTCCGACCTCGTCGGCCAGGGCAAATTCGACCAGAGCGTCTACGACGAGCTGATGCAGCCCTGGACCAGCGTCATCGGCTGATCCCGCGGGGGGCGAATCACCTTGTCCCGTCGCGTGATTCGCCCCCTCGCCGCGCCGCCTGGCCGATCCGAAATTCGTTTGCGCCGGACGCGTCGGAGCGTGACATTGGGAGCATGAGTAAGGGAGCTGTCCCGGTTCGGCCCCGGCCCGGTGGCGGTAGCGGCAGCAGTGATCCGGCCATCGACCGTCTTTATCGCGATGGCCGGTTGATGTCGATGCCGACGATGCGGGCCCGCAATCGCATGTTGCGGGAGAAGCTGCTCAGCCATATCGCCCGCACGTCGTTCGAACCGAATGTCATCTACTCCGAGGGGCAGGTCAACCGGCGTCTGGCAGCCGTCTTCGATGATCACGTCGCGTTGCGGCGCTACCTGGTCGAGACCGGCCGCCTCGACCGCACCCGCGACGGCGCCCGCTACTGGCTGCCCGGCACCGAACAGTCCGCCGACGCTTGACCATTCGGCCGGATGTTCGTGAGATCGGTTGGCGGCCAACGGCTACGGTCCGGTCAACCGCGATAGGTCCGCAGAACATCCGGAGTGGCGGCGTACTCGGCCAGTCCCTTCGCCATGGACCGCATGAAGCGACGCAGATACCACTGGAAGAACCAGCGCATCCCCCCGCGCGCGAAATATGTACCGTGCCAATGGATGTGCGTTCCACCCTCAGGGGTCTCCCGCAATTCGACGGCGGCCCGGTAATCCGACATATGCGGATTCTCGACGCCCTCGTAGGCGAACCGGCGTAGCGGGTCGAGGGAGGTGATGCGCTCCTTGGTGACCACCTTCCCGGTGCGGAAGGCTCGGGTCGCCCCGACGCCGTCTCGCCCCTCTGGCGAGATATCGTGGGACAGAGCGGATTCCAGTGCGTCCAGCCGCGACCATTCGGGCCAGCTCCGCGCGTCGAGCAACAAACCCCACACCGCTGCGGGTGGCGCGGCCGATACCGCGGTGACGTCGTACGAAAGGGTTTCGACCATGTACAAGACGTTAAAGGCTGGTCGGCAGCGCTCCCATACTCGAGATTGCCGTGCCGCGATCAACAATTGCGATACGCCGAGGGGCGAGCTCCGGCGTGCCGCACGAATGCGGTCGACAGGGCACCCGGGCTGCTGAATCCGCACCGCGACGCGATCTGGGCGATGGTGAGTTCGGTATCGCGTAGCAGCCGTTTGGCCTCCTCGATCCGTAGCCGGGTGAGGTAGCGGTAGGGCGTCACCCCGGTCGCCTCCTTGAAAACCCGCACGAGGTGGAAGACGCTCAAGTGCACCTCGCCCGCGATATCGGCCAGGGTGACCGGATCCGCTATCCGAGCACGCATCATCGCCACCGCCGCGTCGACGCGTTTGTCCTCGCGCACCGGCGTTTCGGGCGACGCCGACCGGCCATGGCGGGTGAGCAGATGCATGCTCAGAAAGGCCGCGGCGGACTCGGCGTAGAGGTCATCGGCGTCGCCGGGTGCACTCAGCGCGCGAACAACCGCCTCGACCAACGGATCTCCCGCCGCCAACGACGCGGCGATGGCCTCGAAGTCCACCGCGCGACCACCCAACTGCTCGGCGGTCGCATCGACGGCGCCGCGGGGAATGTGGACCTGCACGCTGCGCATCGGCCCGTCGCAGCGATAGCTGCGCAGCACCGGCTGATCGGGGAGCCTCAGGTCGAGCCGTCCCGGCAGCCAGGCGGAGCGGGTGCACCGCCCGCCGCTTCGCGTCTCGAGCACTCCTCGCCCGGCGACCGGCAGCACCAGATGCAGATCCGCGGCCGCGGGTAGCGCCATATCCTCGGCGATCGGCGCATGGTCGAACCGCTGCACGAGCAGCGACCCCCAACCCGCGTCCTCCCAACTGCAGTATGTCCGCCGCACGTAGCGATCCATCTCGAAACCGGTATAGGGCCGCAGATCCAAACGCGCGGAGTCGAACACCATACGGCCGAGGCTACCGACCGCCCTAATGGGTTGCGCCCAACCGCATTCGGATCTGCTCTTCGACGACCTCATAACCCAACCGCTGGTAGATACCGTTGCTCGTGGGATTCGACCGGTCGGTGAACAGCAGCACCTCCCGGTTCCCGGCGTCCAACGCGGCCTGCGACACGTGGTGCGTCACCGCGGCCGCATAGCCGTGTCCACGATGTTCCGGCGGGGTGGCCACCAACCCGACCCGCACGATGCCGGAAACGCTGCGCGAGAGCGAAGCGACCGACACCGGCTCCCCATCGACCTCCCACAACCAGATCCCGTTGTAGGAGAGGCGCTCACCGATCTGATCGAACGCCGAGCCGTTGTCATCCGCGAATACTTTGGTGAAATCCTCCAGCACCGCCCGGTCGGACTGCTGAGCGAGCCGAGCCCGCCCGGCCGTCGGGCGCGGCGCCACCAGCCCACCCAACCGGTAGAGCAACTGCTGATCGACGACCTCGGATTCGCGCCGCGCGGCCTCGGCGAAGGCCCGCACGACACCGACCGGCCCGACAACATGATCGAAATCCCGACCGGCGGCGTTCAGCACCGCCACCAACTCCGGGGTGTCAGCGGCGGCAAGCCCGAACAGGCCGAGCGCGAACGGCGGGGTATGGACGATCGCTCCGCCGACCCGACCACCGCGCGACAACCAGCCGAACAGCGGATGCTGCGGCCCATTGCCCGCGGCAACGGTCGCGCTCACGGTCAATGCCACATTGTGTTCGGCAGGCCGGGACCGCAGAAACTCGCCCGCCGCCGCCAAAAATTCCGTGGCATCTCCGGTGAAACTCCAATCCATGCCGCCATACTCTCGAAACGGGATCGGAGGCGCATCCCAATTAATCGCGAGTTCCCCATGGCGACAACGAACCTATGGTTGTGCCGAATCCCGCGAAAATGCCTGCCACCAACGGAATCCGCGCGGCGGTGCCGATCAGTGTTCAGTCGAGAGCGCGCGCGTAGCGTGCCGCCGCGAGAACCGCTTCGAGATCGATGTCCAGACTCGGATCCGCGTCCTGCGCTTCGGCGAACTCCCACATCACGTCGTCGAGCGTGGTCCGACGGGACAGCACGATGATCTCGTGTCGCACATAGTCGCTCACCGGAACACCGGACACGGCCGCCCGCAGGCACAGCCGGTTCCAGGCATCGACGGGCAGATCGTAGACGCGGACCAATGCCGTTGCGTCCTCGTCGATCTCCGCCTGCGGGGCACGCGCGGAATTCTGCTCGATGAAGTCCACCACGTTGTCGACGGGGACGCGCCGCCTGGCCAGCGTGATCAATTCTTGTCGCACCTGCTCGACGACCGACACGCCGGCCACCCGGGCCCGCCGCCGAAACAGGTTGTAGGCCATAGCGGGAAGATCTTCGACCAAGATGGACGCCATAGAGCCACAGTAAGCACAGCATCAGTGAATCGACAAGCGAAATCACCTGCACGACAACGTGAGTCCGAATAGCGGCTACCAGACCAGCGTGACGTCACCGACTCGAACGCCGCCGAAGAACCGCTTGCCCACGTCGGCGCCATCGTAGTTGTATCCGTTCAGGATCTCCGCCAGTTCGTCGGCCAACGCCTGCAACCTCGGGCTGACACTGTCCACACCCGCGTCGCGAATCCATCCCCACGCCTGCGGCACGCCCTCGATGGTGATGACGATCCGCCCGTCGAACGGCGCTTCTACGGAAAAGGAAATCTCTTCGGGACAGTCACGAAGTGGGCTGATCAATGCGAGCTCGGTCGGCGCACCCGCGGCGGAGAAGGTCCGCGCGAAGACGATGTCCGCGTGGATCATCTCGACTATGCGCTCCAGATCCGCATGCCGACCGGCCCGCTCGAATCGCGCACCGTAAATCCGTTGATCGGCCGCCCCACCCCGCATTCCGGCGCCGGATTCGGCCAAGATCCGATCGAGCATCCGCTGCGCCGCCGCACGTTCCGACACGCCGGTATTGGGATGATCGATCAGCGCCCGCAACCGAGCAACGCGCATCCCGAGACCGTGTCCCATGTGCCAGCCCCCTCGCAAGATAAATAATGCTTCGCCGGAATCCCGCCGACTCGCCCGACGAGGCTGAATGCTACCGAACCCGCTCGCCAAGGTTTCATTGCATTCGAAGGTGTGTGAACGACAATCGCCTTGCCGCGCAATAGAGTTGGACTCTTGCACACAAACGCAACACCCCGCGCGCCCCGCAGGACGGCCGAGCCGAGGCAACAGCACGTAGCGGTCGACGTATTTTACTTTTCCGTGGTTGCTTGTAGGTTCTGCTTGTGATGTCGACGGCGGATACGCCAGGGCCGATGTTGCCAGCCGGTGACTCGCGCGCCGTGGAGTTGACCACCGCGATCCACGGTGGCGACCTGGCCGCGCTGCGGCGCCTCCTCGCCGAGCAACCCGCACTCGCGTCGGCCCGCTTGCTCGACCGCAAAGGCGGCTCCCGCACGCCCCTGCATATCGTGACCGATTGGCCCGGATACTTTCCGAACGGCCCCCGCATCGCCGAGCTGCTGATCGCGGCAGGCGCCGACATCGATTCGCGCGGCACCGACGGTACCGGCGAGACACCACTGCACTGGGCCGCGAGCAGCGACGACGAAGCCGTGGCCCGCGTCCTGATCGACCACGGCGCCGATATCGAAGCCGCCGACGGATCGATCGGGACGCCGTTGGACAACGCGATCGGATACGGCTGCTGGAATGTGGCGCGCCTCCTGGTCGCCCGCGGCGCTCGCGTCGACAAGCTCTGGCACGCGGCAGCGCTCGGGCTGCTCGACCGCCTCGAAGAACTCGCGAACACCGATCCGCCGCCCACCGCGGCGGCGCTGAATCAAGCACTGTGGCACGCCTGCGCCGGCGGCCAACGCAGGGCCGCCGAACTGGTCGTCGGGTTGGGCGCCGATCTCGCATTCACTCCGGACTACGGCAGTGGCTCGGTGCTCGATGTGGCATCCGGCCACGGCACCCAGCGCAACAACCTGATCGCGTGGCTCGAGGGGCTGGGTGTGCGCCGAAGCTAGAACGCACCGAGAACGCGAAACCGAAGCGGCAGCCTCCCATCTGCCCGGTCCCACCCGGTAACCGCCTACTCTTCGCCATCGAGGCAGAGGAACGCGCTCCGGCGGAGAAGGCAAGCCGAGTTCGAGGTTAGGACGGCACACGGATGCCGGTACCGCACAAGGTGGTTCACGAGAAAGCCGCGGCGTAGTCGGTGACGAACTGTTCGAAGGTGCGGGCCGGGCGGCCGACGATGGTCGGCACGTCATCGGTGATGTAGTCCGCATCCCCCTGAGCAAAGAGGCTGAGCGCCAAGGCGTTGTCCGCGGCGACGGCGGCGGGAAGTCCGGCGTCGATCAAGGCCTGCCGCTGCCATTCGATCGTCTGGGGCCGGTAGGTGATCGGGCGGTTCAGCACCTTCGACAGTACCGCCGCCGCGTCGGTGTAGGAGAGGGTAGCGGGACCGGTGGGCCAGTAGGTCTTGCCCGCGTGATCGGTTGGCGCGGTGGCGATCTCGGCGGCCACCGCGCCGACGTCACGGGCGTCGATCATACCGATCCGCCCCTCCCCCGCCGACGCGGCGAAACTGCTCGTCGCGGCGATCGCGGGGGCCAGCATGAGGAAGTTCTGCATATAGGCGTTGTTTTTCAGCAATGTGTAGCCGAGTCCCGAGGCGATCAGCGCGTTTTCGATTTCGGCCTGGCCGCGGCGGCGAGCGATCGGCGAGTCCGGAGCGGAGTCACTGGTGATCTTCACGATGTGCGCGACACCGGCCCGGACCGCGCCGTCGACCACCGCGATCTCCTGGGCCGGGATCGCGGGGCTGACCAGCACCACACTCGAAATTCCGCGCAGCGCCGCATCGATGCTCGCCGGAACGGTCAGATCACCCGCGACGACCTCCGCTCCCGCCTCGGCAAGGTGCCGGGCTTTCTCCGGAGTGCGGGCCATAACCCGCACCGGCACACCGCGTTTCGCGAGCACGAGCGCCGCCGCCGAACCGACCTTGCCCGCAGTGGTGATGAGGACCATGCCTGTGAATTCCATTGCTATCTCTCCTTCGCAACTATCCGCGTGAAACCGGCAGGACATCCGCGTCCGATCGCCCTGTCGCGGATTCGAGCCCGGTAACTCGACGGAGCACGTCCGTCAATGCCGCAACGGGGTCGAGCGGAGCGGCGGCGCTGCGCCAAGCGATATAGCCGTCGGGGCGCACCAGGGTGGCGCCGGTGGCCTCGATGCCGTACGTGTCTTCGAAAGCGTTGGACTCCAACGGTTTCACATCCGCACCCAGGTGCACGAAGGCGGTCGGCACGCCCACTCGCTCGGCCGCGCGGGCGGCGGCGGACCAGCGCTCGTCCGCCGAGAGCAGCACCCAGCGGTGGCCGAATAGATCCAGTGTCGAAATCTCCTTGTCCCCCAGCTGGATTCGCAGGTGTGGTGCACGGGTACCCGGCTGACCCGACCATTGATCGGGGCGCTGCGCAGGCGGCAGGTCGGATCCCGCGCCGATGACGGCGGACGAGCGGTACAGCTGGCCGAGTTCGATGGCGATATCGTCCAGGATCGGGGCCTCCGATTCGGGGGTCTTCAGATATGCCTTGTAATCGGCGCGGGCGAAGATCTGTTCGTGCCGCAGATTCGCGATCGCGCGGCGTTCGGCGTCATAGGTGTCGAGCAGAGCGGGCGCGGCCTGGCCGCGCAGGACGGCGGCGAGTTTCCAGGCCAGGTTGTGCACGTCCTCGATGCCGGTGTTCGCGCCGAATCCGCCACGGTTGGGCGGTAATTGGTGGGCGGCGTCCCCGGCCAGGAATACCCGCCCCATGGCGAAGCGGTCGGCGATCAACGCGGCAAGCCGCCAACGACCGGTGGTGATCAGGTCGATGGGAATATCGTTGCGGCCGATCGCTTTTCGCACCAGCTCCCGCTGCTCCTCGACGTCACGGTCGAGGTCGTCGCCGAGCATGAGGACCCAGCGCCCGTCGGAGTAGGTGGTGAGGAAACCCTTGAAATCCGGTTGTTCGACCTCGAATTGGACGACGCCGCGCTCCAGATAGTGATCGATGGGTGCGGTGAACAAGATACTGCGCTGCGTCGAAAGCAGCCCTTCGCCGCTGCGGGCGATGCCGAGCGCCTCGCGGATGGGACTGTCCGCGCCGTCGGCCGCCACCGAATACTGTGCCCGCAAACGGTATTCGACACCGTCGTCGCGACGGCGCAAGATCGCGCTCACCCCGTCGTCATCCTGGGTGAAACCGATCAACTCGGTGCGCGGCCGCAGATCGGCGCCCAGGTCGGTGGCGCGCTGGCGCAGGATGGGTTCGAGGCGGTCTTGTGGAATGGCGGTGGCATGGGCGGGCGAATATTCGATATCCGGCTGCTCGCCGCCGGGTGTCCACGGATACTCCTCGAACCAGGTGCCTGCCAAACTCTCGACCCGGGCACGCCGCGGCGCGCTGATGCCCTGGAGGGATTCGGGCACCGCGATACCGGTGGCCCGGAACAGCTCGAGCGTGCGTGTGGTGTACCCGATCGCGCGGGGATGCAGCGAACTGCCCGCATGCTTCTCCACCAGGACGACGGGTATGTCGTGCCAGGCGAGGAAGACGGCGGCGGACAGCCCGACGAGGCTGCCGCCGACGATCAGGACGGGTGTCGACTCAGTGATCGTGTTGCCGGACATGGCGATTACTCCTTCACTTCTCGAAATGCGGTGTGCCCCTGCGCCATACGGCGCGGAGCGAGAGGCTGTCATCGATCCGGGTTGTCGGGTCGCCATCGACGAGGACGAGGTCGGCGCGTGCGCCCGGCGCGATCCGGCCGCGGTCGTCCAGGCCGAAACGCTTTGCGGGGACCGAGGTTGCGGCCCGCAGCGCATCGATCGGGGTGAGTCCGGCCGCGACCAATAGCTGGAGTTCGTGGTGGATGCTCGCACCGTGTGCGACACCGCCGTGCGAGGGCAGCGGGATGGATGCGTCGGTGCCGGCGATGATGTCGACGCCCGCCTCGTGCAGTGCGGCGACGCTCGCCAGCACGACGTCCAGATCACCCGCCCGGTACTTGTCGAAACTGCCGCGCAGCGCCGCGAGCCACGGCTCGGGCAATCGCGAGCTCACCCGCGGATCGTCGGCCAGTTCTCGACCGCTACCACCCATCACCGAGTTGCTGACCACCAGGCACGGGGTGACGAAAATATCGGCGGCGACCAGGGCTGAGACGATCTCGTCGGTATGCGGCAGGTCGATGAACAGATGCGCGAGACCGTCCACGCCGACCTCGACCGCCTGCCAGGTGGCCGCCAGCGTCATCGCGTGCGCGATCACCTGTTTGCCGAGCCGGTGCGCCTCGGCTACTCCGGCCCGCAGCGAGTCGACATCGATCAGCGGCAGGCCGGGATGGCCCAGGACCGTGCCCTCTTCGATCATGACCTTGATGTAGTCGGCTCCCTGGGCGACCATCGCCCGGACGTGGGCCACCGCCTCATCGGGGGTCGATACCGAGGGCGGCGCCCACCCCGCCCCGGCGGGATGTTCGTCCAGATCGTCGATGAACTGCCGCGGGTGGCCGCCATCGGCCATCAACCCCAGCAGCGCCGAGCGCACATCGGCGAGATCATCGTCCGCATCGATCTCTTTGCGCTGCAACGGCGTCCAATAACCCTGCATCTCCAGTTCCGTGGTCACACCGAAGACGCGGGCGAGCCGCAGCCCGTCCAACGAGGTGTGCACATGACCGTCGATCAGGCCCGGGAGCAGCGTCCCGCCATTGCCGTCGACGATCTCGGCGTCACCCGACGGCGCCCGCCCGAGGGAGACGATCTCGCCTGCCCTGATCTCCACGGTCCGCTCCGAACGAACATGTTCGCCGTCGAAGATCCGCGCGTTGGTAATAAAAGTCGACATGAGTCCTCCAGAAGCGCCGACGCTCGGCCCTTGTCCGCCGATCTGGCGAAGAACCGCCAGGGTTGCGCTGTCTCAATCAGGTTAACGAACATGTTCGTTACGAACAAGTTCGAAAATTCCGTTATGGTGCCGTTCGAGCGGTGTATCGCAACCACTCAGATACTGAAAACTGCCTCTACCTGCGGCTGCGTCGCTTGGAATTCACGAACATGTTCGTTACGCTGCGGATGTGGCAGCAGATACCGATACCCCGCGCAGTCGCCGAGAGCGCCCCGCCAAACCCGCCCTCAGCCGCGCCGCGATCGTGGCGGCCTCGGTGGCGATCATGGAGACCGAAGGGCTCGAGCGGGTGACGATGCGGCGCCTGGCCCAGGAACTCGACACCGGACCCGCCTCGCTGTACGTGTACTTCCGCAATACCGCCGCACTGCACGCCGCGATCCTCGACGAACTGCTCGGCGAGGTAAACCTCGGGCCCGCAACCGAATCCGGACCTTGGCGCGAGCGACTGATCGATATCCTCGAGTCCTACATCCAGGTGCTCTACGCCCGTCCCAGCCTGGCTCGCTCCACGCTGATCGCCCGACCGCGCGGCGAGAACTACCTCGCGCTGCTGGAGGCCCTGCTCGCGATGCTCGAATCGGGCGGCGTCAGCCGGGAACGCGCCGCCTGGGCACTGGACCTGCTACTCCAATTCGCCACGGCATCCGCCGCCGAGCACGGAACCCGGGACCAGGCCGAAACACAGGAGGATTGGACCGCCTACACCACGGCATTGAGTTCGGTGGCAGCCGAGCGCTACCCGCACCTGGTAGCCGTATCCGGCGACCTGTTCACCGGCACCCCGCGCGAACGCCTCACCTGGATGTTCGAGGTATTGCTCAACGGAATCCTCACCGCCCCGGCCCCCGCCCCGAGTCACCATCCTGCCGAAACACCCGCGATCTCCGGATAGGCCGGAGGTCGTCGCGCGGACCGCCGTAACTAAGACGAAAGCGCTTGTACGCCAAGGCGCGACAGCGTCACGACTATCGGCCGCCCTCGGCGGGCAAGGTGAGGTCCGAGCCATGCCGACCGTCGGCGAGTTCGGCAAAGCTGCCGCGCAGCTGATCCAGACAGCGCCGCACCTCGCGAAGATCCCTTTCGAGCCGCCGCCTTTCGGTGACATGGGGTGGCATGCCGCGCTTGGTCACGGTGGCCCGCAGCGCCGATTGCAATGCCGCCGCCTCCACGGTGAGCAGTTCGTGGAAGACGCGCGCCTGCGCGACATCGGATTCGTCGTGCACCCGAACACCTACCGCCGCAGCGGATCCGACGACGTTCGCCTGCTGTACATATTGCCGTTGCCCATAATTCATCTTCCCGGACACATCAGACAATGGTCAATCGAAAACGTTGCCGCCCCGCGCAATTGACCGCAGCAGAGCAGTCGGTCGACGCGGATCACTCGAGCACTCCGATCGCCTCGTCGAGAAAGTCGTACAGTGCGGCGAGATCGCTGGTGGCGACCGCCACCAGCGAATGGGACCCGGCCGGGAGCTGACGCACGAGTACCGATCCGGCAGCCGTTGTCGACTCGATCACCATGCGGGTCAACGGAATTCGAGGACTGCAGGTCGTGGACGCCTCGGCGATGTCCGCAGGCCCAAGCCGCCACCATCATGATCGCCGAACGCACGGCCCGCTTGATGCGCAAGGCGAGCTGACCCGTGCGAGTGGTCAGCGAGTGAACTTGGCGACCGCCGCCGCGGTGACGGGAGTGAAGAGGTTGATCAGATTGCCGTCGGGATCACGAAACAGTAGGGATCGATTCCCCCACGGCATCGTCGTCGGCTCGTTGACGAAATCGTCGACCAGATCGCGGAGTCTTTCGTAGTCGGCGTCCACGTCGTCGACCATGAATTCGATGATGGCGGTGTGGTTGTCGGCCGGTCGCGCGCTACCCGCCGCGAACAGCGCGACGGTTCGGGTACTGCCGATCGCCAATGTGCCTGCCGGGGTGACCAATTCGGCGAAATCGGGTGTCGACCAGGTCGCCGCCATCCCGGTCAGCTGTTGATAGAACCCGACCAGGCGCTGAATGTCGGCGGTGATCAGGCGAATCGATACGAGGTTCACGACATGCTCCTTCAAGCAATGCGGCGGGCCGATCCCGCACACCCGCGACGTTAGAACCGATACCGGACAACTTCCGCCCGGTATAGTTCCGATGTGACACGACCGACCGCTCGGGTACTTGCCCTGCTGGAGATCCTGCAGACCGGCGGCATCCACACCGTCGGTCAACTCTCCGCACGACTCGGCGTCGACGAACGCACGGTCCGCAGGTACATCACCCATCTCACGGACTTGGACATCCCGGTCCTGTCGATGCGTGGCCGCTACGGCGGATACCGGCTCGCACCCGGATACCGGATGCCGCCGCTGATGCTGTCCGACGACGAAGCGCTGGCCGTGCTGCTCGGTCTGCTCGCGGGACGCCGCGCCGGATGGTCGACCGCCGCGGTCCACGCGGCCGACAGCGCGGCGGCCAAGCTGCGCCGGATTCTCCCCGAGACCTTGGCTGCCCGGCTCGAAACCCTGCTGCGGACAGTCGAATTCACCACCGAGCCGCGGCCGGGGACAACGCCGGAGATCGGCATCCTGCTACTGCTCGCCGAAGCCACCCGCGACCGTCGACCGGTCGCGATCACCCACCTCGGGCGTGACGGGAGGCGCGGCGACCGCACCGTGCACCCGTACGGGATCGTCGCCCATGCCGGCCGTTGGTACGTGACCGGGGCGGATTCGACCAGCGGCGAGACACGCTCGTTCCGGCTCGACCGCATCACCACCGCGACGGCGCTACCCGGAACGTTCACGCCCCCGGACGAATTCGAACCGGCCGCCCACCTCTTGTCCGCGCTGGCCCGGATGCCGTACCGGCACGAGGTCTCGGTCCGCGTCCAGGGCACCGCCGCCCAGATCCGTCCGCTACTACCGGCGGCGATCGCGATCGTGGAGCAGATCCCAACGGGCACAGCGCAAATCGACTTCGACCCATGGGTCCGGGTGCGCATCCGCGCGGAACGACTCGACTGGATCCCCGCACTACTGGCCGGTTTGGACCGCCGGATCATCGTCGAATATCCAGAGGCGCTCAACGATTCGCTACGTGCCCTGGCCCGGCGCCTGCTCGCCGACACCGGCGGCCAACCCGAGCCCAACGAATAGAACGCGGCCGGTGTGCACCACACGATCGACGAGTTGGTCGCCGCGACAAGGGTTCCGGCGAGCAGCGTGGGTCGTCGGGCAATTGAGGAATCACTCCATCCGGGCGATGTCCGTTCACCCCGCGACCGCGCAATCTCGGTAGCAGCCTGAGGCTCGGGTAACGGAATTCGAGGATGTGAACGCCGTATGCGTAAGACTCACTTGGTGGGTACCTGGCCGGGGTTGTCCGCGCCGGAGGCCATGGGCACCGCTCTGCGCCGGGTCGGTGCGCACCTGCTGCGCGGCCAGCGCCGCATCGGGCAACCGAATTCCGGCCAACTCCAACAGTTCTCGCGTCTGCGCCGGAGTGAATCGCAGGTCGGCGGGACGAATCTCGGTGAGCTCGCCCTCCACCCGCAGCCGGTGCAGACCGATCCGCAGGTCGGATCGCGCTCGTCCCGCCGCACCGGCACCAGCGCGGCGCGGCCCGCCAGATCCTTCCCCGCGATCCACGACCGCAACAAAACCGTCTTCCCGGAGCCGGGCGGAGCCGACACCACGGTCACCCGCGAGGCGCCGAGACGCTCGAAAAGCTCTGGGCGAGCGACAAGCCCGACGACATCGAGCCGAGAGCTGCCCTCGGAGGTCGAAGAATCACCGGATCGCACGGTACGCATCATCGCACAGCGTTGCCCCACCACGAGTCGAGAGCCGCACTGCGCCAACGGAAATGACCTAACGCGTGGCGGCAATGCGGTGAGGCCGACGTCGCCGGCGGTCGATGAACTATCTCGACCGTAGTTGTGCGACAGCGTTGATAACCCGGTCGTAGTGCGCACCCGCGATGCGGGCGGCGAGTGTCGCCAGCCACGCGTCCGCACCGATCAGGACTTGGGCTCGACCGCGTTCGACGCCCGCCAGGATCGCGCGGGCCGCCACATCGGCATCGGTGCGCGCGATCCGCCGCTCGAATCGCGCGATGACCTTGTGCGGGTCGACATCCGGAGCCACCAGCGCCGCCCGCGAGATCGGAGTCCGGATCCCACCCGGAAAAACAACGCTCACAGCAACATTCGACCCGACCAGTTCGGCGCGCAGGCTCTCACCGAATGCGCGAATCGCGAATTTGCTTGCCGCGTACGGGGCATGCTCTGCGCTGCCGACGAACCCCAGCGCCGAAGACAGGTTCGCGATCCGCGCGGGCTCACCGGTCGCGAGCAGGTGCGGCAGAAAAGCCTTGGTGACATGGACTGTGCCCAAGAAATTCACGCCCATCACGGTTTCGAAATCCTCGCCGGGCGTCGAGGCGACAGTGCCGACATGCAAGATGCCAGCACAGGTCACCAGCACATCACACCTGCCGAACCGATCGATCGTGTCGGCGGCGAAAGCATTCGACGCGCCACGGTCGCGGACGTCGGTGTGGCTGATCTCGACCCGTCCCGATCCCGTGCACAGCTGTTTCGTCTCACCGACCTTCGCGGCGTCGATATCCGCCAGCGCCAGGTGCGCGCCCCGGCGGCTCAGTTCCAACGACAGTTCGCGGCCTATTCCGGAGCCAGCGCCGGTGATGGCGACAATTCTTCCGTTGTACCAATCATATTGTCCCCCACCTATTTTCCGTCCGAGGAAGGTCATCGCACGGGCACCTATACCGCGACTGCTCATACATCGGAGCCTATGGTGCTCAGCCCACGGATGCGGGCCCCCTCGGCGGTGAACACATCGGATCTCCCGAGTACTCGATGACCTCCTGTCGCCCCGCCTCGCCGAACTGAACAGTGCCGCCGTCGATTTTGCCAACATGATCCTTCCCGCACTGGCCGGTCGGAGACTGCGACCCGCGCGGAGTACTACACCACGACGGTGAGTTGGGACGGCACGGGGTTGGTGCTCACGCTCCCCACCACCTCCCCCGCGGCAGGCATGTAGACGTCTTGGCTCACACCGGATCCGCCGCCGGCGGGCGGCGACCATGGTATTTGCCAGGTTTGGGTGAGCGATCGACCGGTTCGCAGATCCTGCATCGTGACCGTCGCCGTCACCGTGCATTGCGTGCCCGCCGACAGTGAGATGGGGAAAGGCGGTGCGACGCTGTAATCCGGGGCGAACCCAACATTCATTCTGGCCTGCGGCGGTCCCCCGCCAGGGGGAAATTCCTCCCGGGAAAGCGTGGCTGCGACAGTACCTTTGCACCAGGGTTGCGAGCCCGCCGGATCGGCCGCCTGAATCCCGTAGTCCCGTCCCTACTCTCCCGCAGGCAGCGGCCGGAGCGCGGTTGCGAGTTGAAACGCGTTGTCTACCTGCGTTATTCGCACATCGGCGAATCGGGCGTCGGTGAGCAGTGTGTGGAGTTCGTCGTCGGTGCGCAAGTGCATGCGGCGGGCGACAGGGGGCGGGGCGATTTTCGCGGGCGGGTTCGGGGCCACCGTGTGCAGGACGAGTCGTCCGCCGGGGGCGAGGACGCGGTGCAGTTCGGCCAGGGCGCGCGGGGCGTCCAGGTAGAACAGGACATTCATCAGGGCGGCTGCGGTGTAGGTGGCGTCGGGGAGCGGAAGGGCCTCGGCGGTTGCGTTGCTCACCTCGAGCCGACCGGCTCGTACGGCGTCGGCGTTGTTCCGCTCGGTGAGTGCCACCATATCTGCGCTGTGGTCCACCGCCGTCGCGCGACAATCGGATTCCAGCGCCCAGTGGATGAAAGTGCCTCCGCCGCACCCGATTTCGACGAGGTAGTCCTCGGGGGTGAGCGCGAGCGCCCGCAGGGTCGTACGGAAGATGTCGTGGTGGGCCTTCATATCCCGCCACCAGAACCGGGCGATGGGGCCACGCGGGTTCTTCAGGATGCGATCGGTGAAGATGTCGGCTATGCCGGGCATCGGAAATTACCTCATTTCGAGTCGGGTGGGCTACCGCGCGATGCGCAGGTCGCCGAATACGGTGCGACGGGCCAGCGGGCGGGCGAGGAAGTTGTGCGGGAAGCCGGGGTCGACGGCGGAGGCCGTATCCAGTCGGCGCAGCTGATGATCGTCGAATTCGATGCCGAGCGCGGCCAGATTGTCGTCGAGCTGGGCGACGGTGCGGGCGCCGAGAATGGGCGCGGTCACCGCCGGGTTGCGCAGCACCCAGGCCAGCGCCACCTGGGCGGGTGTGCGTCCCAGCTCCTCGGCGGTCGCGCCGACCAGCGCGGCCAGCGCGAGCCCGCGTTCGGTGAGCGAATCATTCGCCGCGACAAGGCTTTTCCGGGAGCCGCCCGAGATGTCCGGCGCGTCCAGGTCGGCGGCCCGGTACTTGCCGGTCAGCACGCCACCGGCCAGCGGCGACCAGGCCACCACGCCCAGACCCAGTTCCTGTGCCATCGGCACGAGTTCGCGCTCACCGGTCCGCTCGATGAGGTTGTACTCGATTTGCAGAGCCACCAGCGGTGACCAGCCGCGCAGCTGCGCGACCGTCTGCATGCGGGCCACCTGCCAGGCCGGGGTATTCGAAATGCCGACGTAGAGCACCTTGCCGGCGCGCACCAGGTCGTCGAGGCCACGCATGATCTCCTCGACCGGCGTGAGCCCGTCCCACAGGTGCGGGTACAGCAGGTCGATGTAGTCGGTGCGCAGGCGGCGCAGACTGGCCTCGACCGAGGCGATCATGCTCTTGCGATGGTTGCCGCCGGAGTTCGGATCGGTAAGTCGGCGCAGGGCACTGTATTTCGTTGCCAGCACCAGGCTTTCGCGCATGGGAGCGGCGAATTCGCCCACCCATTCCTCGGCGGTGCCGCCGGTGTACGAACTGGCGGTGTCGATGAAGTTGCCGCCGCGGCCGGTATAGCTGTCGAAGATTCGGCGCGCTTCGTCTTTGGCTGCGCCCCAGCCCCATTCGGTGCCGAAGGTCATGGTCCCCAGCGCCAGCGGCGAGACCCGCAGCCCCGATCTACCGAGCAACCGATAGTGGTCGAGGTCCGCCGGTATCGCCGCAGATCCCGCAGGATACCGGGATCCCGTTTCCACCAACATATTTCATCCCCTCCGGCGCACGCGGAGCCATAGCGGCAATATTCACACCACCGTTGCTAATGACATTCGTCTTCATTAAACTAGGCCCGATGGCTTCATTGAGCAAGGGCTGGAGATAGTGACGGCAGCAGACGAAGTGCGACGGTGCGTGGCAACGGTGCTCGATATCGATCCACAGGAAATCCCCACGGCACAACGGCTGCAGGAGTTGGGCATGGACTCGTTCCTCGCCGTGCGCCTCCACCTGCGACTGGGCGAGCGGTTGGGCGTCAGGGTACCGCTGGAATCATTCGTCGGAGCCACGCTCGACTCGCTGATCGCGCAGGTCGAGCGGCACACACCGGGAAGTACCGACAACGTGCCCGTAATCGCTGTTCCGGCAGTGACATTCGCCACCCCGGCCGAGGCGGAACTGACCCCGATTCAGGCGTCCTATTGGGTCGGCCGGGACCCGGATATGCCGCTGGGCGGCGTTACCACCCACTACTACTTCGAATTCGACCGAGCCCCAGAACATTTCGTCGCAGCGGACCCGATGGCCGAGATCGCCGCCCTGGAGAACGCGTGGAATCGGCTGGTGGACCGGCACGAGATGCTGCGGGCCACGATCACCGACGACGGCCGCCAGCGCGTCGAGCCGCCCGGGCGGCGTTACCGGATCGGCGTGACCGATCTGCGCGACCGGCCCGCCGACACCGCACGAGTGCTCGACGAATTGCGCGGCGACAAGTCACATCAGGTGCGCGACACCGCGGTCTGGCCGCTGTTCGACATCCACGCGGCCGTACTGCCCGGTGGCGGGCTGCGGCTGTTCGTGGGATTCGACATCATCGTGCTGGATATGGCGAGTTGGATCCTGCTCATGCGCCAGTGGGGCGAACTGGTCACCGATCCGGCCACGAAACTGCCTGCGACGGAATCATTCCTACGCATCCTGCACGAGCGCGGCAGTGCCGAGGCGGCACGCCGCGAGCGCGATCGCGACTACTGGCAGACTCACGCGCCGGGGCTGCCCGCCGGACCGCGCCTTCCGTATACCGTTGCGCCCGAACAGGTTCGATGTCCGACCTTCCGTCGGTATCCGGCCGAATTGGCGGCCGACGAGTGGTCCGCGCTGACCGCCCGAGCGGCCGCCCACGGGCTCACCCCCACCGCAGTGCTGCTGGCCGCGTTCGGGCTCACCCTCGCCCGCTGGGGCGCGAGCGAGCCGTTCTGCCTGAACACCACCCTGTTCGATCGCCTCGATCCCACCGAGCACAGCGTCGTCGGCGATTTCAGCACCACGGCCCTGGTGGAGCTACCCGCGCTCGATCCGCGGTCCTGGCGGGGTTTCGCCGACTTCGCCACCCAGGTGAATGCCCGCTTCTGGGCCGATCTGGAGCATCGCTCCTACAGCGGCGTCGAGGTGCAGCGCAGCCAAGCCGGTGATCTCGCGCCACGCTATCCGGTCGTATTCACCAGCGGTGTCGGGCTCGGTCAGTCCGAATACCCGGCCGCGCGCTGGCTCGGCACAGAGGTGTTCGGGGTATCGCAGACGCCGCAGGTGGTGCTCGATCACATCGTTTGGGACGAGGCGGGTGGGCTGCGGATCGCCTGGGATGCGGTGGTTGAGGTGCTACCCGCCGAATTCGTCGCCGGGATGCTCGCCGCCTATGTGCGCCTGCTGCGTCAGCTGTCGACCGACGAGAAGGCTTGGACAACTGTCGATCTCGGCTGGGATCCGAGTTTCGAGCCGAAACCGGCGACACACCCGCGTACCGGTGGCGGGCCGCTGATCATGGACCCGCAGGTGCGCGCGGCGAACGACCGCCCACACGCGTCCGCCGTGTTGGGACCGAACGGGACGATCACCCACGCCGACCTGCTGTCTCGCTCCCGCGGCGTCGCGGCCCGCCTGACCGCCGCTCGGATTCGGCCCGGCCAGCGCGTAGCGGTGGTCGCGCCGAAATCCCAGGAGCAAGTCATCGCGGCCTACGGAATACTCTGGGCCGGAGGCACATTCGTGCCCATCGAGCCGGACTGGCCGGATAATCGAATCGAATCCGCCTGCCGCCGTGCGGGAATCGTGCACGCGTTGGTGACCGCGAAATCCGCGACCCGGCTACCACAGGGCGTGACCGCACATCTCATCGACGACTCCCCCTGCGACACGGTCGAACCGGCGCGCGCCGCACCGGACGAATTGGCGTACATCATCTTCACCTCCGGTTCGACGGGCGAGCCCAAGGGCGTCGCCATCGAGCATCGCGCCGCGCGCACCACGATCGACGACATCAACGACCGGTTCGATATCGGTCCCGGCGACCGGGTACTCGCCTTGTCGGCGTTGAGTTTCGACCTCTCCGTCTACGACCTGTTCGGTGTGCTCGGCGCGGGTGGCGCGCTGGTGCTGCCCGATAGGGATCGACAGCGCGATCCGGGGCATTGGTGCGATTTGATTGCGACACACGGTATTACGGTGTGGAACACCGCTCCCGCCGTGGCCGAGATGCTTGTCGAATACGCCGAGGCGGATCCGACCGCCGCGGCACTGTTGCGGTCGCTGCGGATCATGCTGCTTTCCGGCGACTGGATTCCGATCTCGCTGCCGGACCGGCTGCGCGCCCTGGTCCCCGAGCTCCGGGTGATCAGTCTGGGCGGTGCGACGGAGGCATCGATCTGGTCGATCTGCTATCCGATCCAGCGGATCGCGCCGGAGTGGACGAGCATCCCGTACGGGCGGGCCCTGCGCGATCAGTTCTTCCTGATCCTGGACGAGGACGGCCGTCCGTGTGCCGTCGGCGAGCCGGGCGAACTGCATATCGGCGGCGCCGGGCTGGCCCGCGGTTACGTCGGCGACGAGGAGCAGACCGCGCGCCGATTCGTGCACAACCCCGTACTCGGCGAACGTCTTTACCGGACCGGGGATTTGGGTCGATGGCGAGTCGACGGCGCGATCGAATTCCTCGGACGCACCGACCGCCAGGTCAAGATTCGCGGCCACCGCATCGAACTCGGCGAGATCGAGGCGGCGCTGACCCGGTTCCCCGGTATCCGCCGCTGTGTGGCGGCCGCAGTGCCCGGCCCCGACGATCGGCCGCGTCTGGTCGCCTATCTCGTCACCGAATCACCACGCCTCGATCAAGGGAAACTGGCCGCCTACGCGGCGACGCGGCTACCGCGATACATGGTGCCGAGCCATTGGATCCAACTCGATGCCATCCCACTCACCTCGAACGGCAAGGTCGATGTCGCGAACCTGCCGAATCCCTTCCGCCGCAACGGCGATACGGGACTCGCCGAACTGCCCGCGACCGCCGATGACACCCTCCCGCACGTCGACGCGAGTTGGCTGGCCGAGGCCGTGCGACAGGCCGGTGGCTTCGGGCTGACCGTCGCGGTGCGATTCGAGCCCGGCGCTGCCCAGGGACCGGCGGCGCTGGCGAAGGCGGGCGAGTTGGCACGCGCACTGCGCGCGGCCGTTCCGGAACTGGATCTCGAAGCCATCGAAATGACCGGCTCCGCAACGAGTCTCATCGAGCTGCGGCCGACAACAGCGTCGGAACGGCGCGAGGATGTCGCGGATATCGAGCGCGCGGTTCTCGCCGTATTCACCGAACTGCTCGGCCCCGAGATCGCCACGACCACCCCCTTCTACGACCTCGGTGCGACATCGCTGACCCTGGTGCGCGCGCACCGCCGACTGCGCGATCTCGCTCCGGCGCTGACGGTTCCGGATATCTTCCGGCTCGGATCGATCCACCGGCTGGCGGTGTGGATCGCGAGTCGATCCCGCGACCAGAACTCGGTGCGGATCGAGAGCCGCGCCGAATCCTTACGCGCCGGAATAGATCTCACCGACGCCGATGCGCGCGGGCGCCGTCGGCGCAGCCATCGATCGAAAGCGAGGCCGACATCGTATGTCGCTCACTGACACCGTGCATCGCATCCGCACGACCCTGTCCCGCCGTGACGATCGGCGCCAGCGCTTCGCCGCCCGCGCGGAACACCGCACCGGCACACCCACGCAGGTGGACGTCCGCATCGGCGGCCACACCGTGCGCGTCGACGAGCCGATAGCCGCTGGCGGCACCGACACCGGACCGGATCCGATCGGACTCGCCCTCGCGGCGCTCGGCACCTGCCAAATCGTCACGTATCGCTTTCACGCCGCCCGGCTGGGAGTCGAGATCGATTCCCTCGCAATCGAAGTCGAGGGCCTGCTGGATATGGGCCCGGTTTTCGGCTTCGACGCGGCCACCAGGCCCGGGCAGATACGCATGCGGGCCGAGGTGAGCGGGCCCGACGACCCCGGGCGCTACCGGGAGCTGCAGCGACTCGTCGAACAGTCGTGTCCGGTGCTGGCGCTGGCACAGGGGAAGACCACCGTGATTTCGGAGTTGGAGATCGTCTCGTGACAGAGGATATGACCGATAGTATCGCCATCATCGGCATGGCCTGCCGTTTCCCCGGCGCGCCGAATCTGGCCGCGTTCTGGGATCTGATCAGCTCCGGCCGCACCGGTTTGCAGCGGTTCAGCGACGCGGAACTGGCCGCGGCCGGTGTGCCCGAATCCCTACGCGGGCATCGCAATTACGTGCCGGTCGGCGGTGTCATCGAGGATCAGGATCGCTTCGATCCGGACCACTTCGGGCTCACCCCCGCGGACGCGGCGCTGTTCGACCCACAGCTGCGCCTACTGCTCGAATGCGCGTGGAACGCCCTCGGCGATGCCGGGCACGCGGGCGGCGGCGGGCTCGGCGCGGTCGGCGTATTCACCGGGGCATCCCACAGCCAGTATTTGGAGTCCAACCTCGCCGCGTATCGCCGTGCGGCGGCGCATGATCCGATCGGATTGCTGCAGGCCCAAACCGGCGCGCTCACCGACTATTTCCCGCAACAGCTGGCCTACCGGTTGAACCTCACCGGTCCCGCGGTGGCGGTGCAGGCCACCTGCGCCACCTCCCTGGTGGCTGTGCATATGGCGGCACAGTCGCTGCTGTCCGGGGAATGCGATGCCGCGCTTGCCGGCGGTGTATCGCTGATCGTGCCGCAGGGCCGCGGCTACCTGCATGTACCGGATTCCATCTTCGCCGCCGACGGTCGCACCAGGACCTTCGGCGCGGACGCGTCGGGGATGGTGCACAGTCAAGGTGTCGGCGTGGTGGTGCTGCGCCGCTTGACCGAGGCACTGGCCGATGGCGATCCGATCTACGCGGTGCTGCGTGGTAGCGCGGTGAACCATGACGGGGCGGGTAAGGCGGGCTTCACCGCGCCGTCGGTCAACGGTCAGGCTCGGGTTATCGCCGAGGCGCTCGCCGCCGCAGGTGTCGAGGCCGATGACGTCGGCCTCATCGAGGCGCACGGCACCGCGACCGCACTCGGCGATCAGATCGAATTATCGGCATTGGCAGCGGTTTTCGCCGATCGCTCCGAGCCGGAGCCGATTGCCATCGGTTCGGTGAAAAGCAATATCGGGCACGCCAATTCGGCCGCGGGCGTCGCGGCATTGATCAAAACCGCGCTCGCGCTGGAACATCGCCGCATCCCCGCCACGCTGCACGCCGATCCGGTCCATCCGGATCTGGCCCGCTATCAGGGCCTGTTCGAGGTCGCCGGGCACACCCGCGACTGGCCCGACCGGCAGCGGCCCCGGATCGCGGGGGTGAGTTCCTTCGGCATCGGCGGCACCAATTGCCATGTGGTCCTGGAGGAATCGATCGGCTCAGAGCGGGGCGAGCCGGACGACCGCGCACAGCTGTTCGTGGTATCCGGCAAGTCCGAACAGAGCTGCCGGGCACAGCTGGAGCAAGTGACCCCGGACTCGCCCGCCGACTACGCCTTCACGCTGGCAGGCGGCGGGCACGCGGACAGCGGATGGCGCGCCGCGGCGGTGTGGACCGGGCGCTCGAGCGAACCCGACCGGGTGGCGCTGCGGCAGCTACCGTCGCTGCGGCGCAGGATCGTCTTCGCCTTTCCCGGTGCGGGCGCACAGTATTCGGGCATGGGCGCGGGCCTGTACCGGGACGAGCCGGTCTTTGCCGCGATGATCGACGAATGCGCGAACGCCGTGAAACCGGTGCTGGACTACGACATTCGCGACCTCGTCACCGGCGTCGCGCCACGGCACGAGGCCGACGATGTGCGCTACGGTCAGCCCGCGCTGTTCGCGGTCTCGCTGGCCACGGCGGCGACCTTGCGCGGCTTCGGAATCGAGCCGGATGCGGTGCTCGGTCACAGCCTGGGCGAATACGCGGCCGCGGTGACGGCGGGGATGCTCGGCGCCGCCGATGCGGCACGGCTGGTCGCGGTCCGCTCCCGCGCGGTGGCGCAGGCCGCACCCGGCGCGATGCTCGCCGTGGCGCTGGGTGAAACCGACCTCCGGGATGTGCTGGCCGACCATCCGAACGTCGCGGTCGCCGCGATCAACGCCGCCGATTCGTGTGTCGTGTCCGGGACGGTCGCCGCGATCGACGATCTCACGCTCGCGTTGACGGGCGCCGGGATACACACCGATAGGCTGCGCATCGATGCTGCACTGCACTCCCCCGCCGTGGCGGCGGCCGGGGACGCGCTGCGCGTCGCGGCGGCCCGGGCTGCCCTCTCACCCGCTCGGCTGCCGCTGTACAGCACGCTCACCGGTGCGGCGATCCGGTTCGCCGATGCCGAGCACTGGGTGCGCCAGCTGTGCGAGCCAGTCCAATTCCGTACCGCGATCCGGGCGGCGGCGGGCGCCGAGCCCACCATTGTGGTTCAGATCGGCCCCGGCGCCACCCTCGCCGCGCTCGCCCGGCGGAATGCTCCGGCCGCGCTGACGGCCGCATTCACCACCCTGCCCGGGGCCGGTGAGAACAGCTCCGGCAATTCCGACCGTGCCGCGCTGCTCACCGCCGTCGGCCAACTATGGTGTGCGGGAGCCGATTTCGATGCCGAGGCACTGCATCGCAAGCGTCGGCGAGTCCGGCTGCCCGACTACCCTTTCCAGCGTCGCCGACTATGGATCGATCCACCCGAAGCCGTCGACGGTCCCATCGATCCGACCGCGCACACCACGCCAGGGCGGGCCATCCCGACCGAGCATCCCGAAGAAACCGCTCGTCACTCTCCGGCGCTCACTACCGAACTCTTCTCCACCGCAGCAGATTCCGACCGAAAGCCCATCGGAATCGCGACTGACGCATTCGATGCGGACCGCAACGGCGCGCCGCTCGGCGCGACAGCCGGACCGGAGGCACACTCGGCCGAAGCCGGTGCGCCGCAACCCGGATCGCATGCCGTAGCCGAGCAGCACACGGCCCCGAGCGGGACACTGACCATGGGCGAACAGCTGGTCGCGAATCTGTGGACGGAACTGCTCGGACTGCCGGTGTCGACGCCGGACGCGGATTTCTTCGCGCTGGGCGGGAATTCGATGCTCGCCACCCGCATGCTCGATCTGCTCAACGATCGCGAGCAAGCGGACATCCGGCTGCGTGAGCTGCTCACGCATTCGACCGTCGCCGCCTTCGCGGAGCTGATCGCTCGCCGCGCTCCCATGCCGAACCCTGGTGTGGTGCGGCAACAATCGGCGCGTGCAGACGTCGAAAGCGAGGCGACCTTCCCGTTGACCCGCGTGCAGCACGCCTACTGGGTCGGCCGTTCCGGGGCCTTCGGGCTGAGCGATATCTCATGTCACATCTACCTCGAATACGACTGCCCCGACCTCGATCTCGCGCGATACCAGCTGGCATGGAACCGGCTCATCGACCGCCACGACATGCTGCGCGCCGTGATCACCGACGACGGGCACAATCACGTGCTCGACCAGGTGCCCGAATACCGGGTCCGGCGGCACGATCTCACGGATCTGCCGCCCGCGGAGCGGGAGAGCGCGCTGGCGGACCTGCGGCGGCAACTGTCGCATCGGGTGCATCGCCCGGATCGCTGGCCGCTGTTCGATATTCGCGCGGCGCGCATCGACGACACCACGACCCGCATCTTCTTCGGCATCGACGCGCTCATCTGCGACGCGGCCAGCTTCCTCGTGCTCGACCGCGACCTCCACGCCTACTACGACGACCCGGACGCGGCGCTGCCACCGATCCGAACCGGATTCCGGGACTACCGCACCCACCTGTCCACTCGAACGGGTACAGCCGAACATCAACGGGCGGTGGACTATTGGCGGGAACGGATGGATACCATCCCCGGACCGCCCGCGCTGCCGACGCGCGTCCGGACCCAATCCCGCCCCTGGTTCGCCCGCCGCGGCGGGCAACTGTCCCCTACTGAGTGGGGAACCCTCCGCAGCCGCTGCGCCGAGCACGGTGTGACGCCGTCCGCGGTGCTGCTCACCGCCTACGCCGATGTGTTGGCCGCCTGGTCGGGCGACGAGCGGTTCGCGCTGATGCTGACACTGGTCGACCGGCCGGTGGCCCTGCCGGGAATCGAATCCGCCATAGGCGATTTCACCACTCTGCTGGCGCACGAGGTCGAGCGCGGCGGCGGCGAATCCTTCGCCGAGCGGGCCGCTCGCACGCAGCGGCGCCTGTTCGAGGATATCGATCACCGCAGCTGGTCGGCCCTGGACCTGCTGGCCGAGAAGTCGACGAAGACCGGTGAGCGGCAATTACTTCCGGTGGTGTTCACCAGCGCCCTCGATGTCGGC
This sequence comes from Nocardia sp. JCM 34519.1, assembly GCF_020361265.1. Taxonomy (NCBI): domain Bacteria; kingdom Bacillati; phylum Actinomycetota; class Actinomycetes; order Mycobacteriales; family Nocardiaceae; genus Nocardia; species Nocardia sp. JCM 34519.1. The sequence continues at coordinate 48,866 of NZ_JAIRBR010000005.1, read as the reverse complement.
GAACTGGTCGGCGGCACTTCCGATCTGGAATGGGCCGGGCGAATCGTGCACGGCGTCAGCCAGACTCCACAGGTCTGGTTGGACCACCAGGCCTTCGTGCAGGCGGGAGCCCTGCAACTCCAGTGGGACGTGCTGGAAACCGTGCTGGACGCCGAGGCCGCCGACACTGCGTTCGACGCGTACCTGACCTGGTTGCGCCGCCTCGTGGACGACGCGGGCAGCTGGGACGCATCCGGCGACGGCCCCAGCCTGGCCGGAAGCGGCGCGGATGTGACCGAGACCGTGACGGAAATCTGGACCCAGGTCCTCGGCATCGAATCCGCGAATGTCACCGGCGATTCCACCTTCGTCGGTCTCGGCGGCGACTCCGTGCTCGCGGTGCGGATGGCCACCCTGGTGCGCGGGCGGCTCGGCGTCGCGGTCCCGGTGGTCGACCTGGTCGGCGATCAGACCCTGGCGCAGTTGGTGGCCTATATCGGTGAACGGCGGTCCACCGGCATGGTCGCGAGCATCGACCTTGTGCGGCAAGACGATCCGGACGCGCCGTTCGCGCTCACCCCGCTGCAGCAGGCGTATTGGGTCGGCCAGCAGCACGGTTGGGCGCTGAGCTACGACTCCGCCCACATGTACGTCGATTTCCGCTTGGCGGGCGCCGATCCGAGCGCCGTCGCGGATTCGGTGCGCTGGCAAGTGAATCGGCAGCCCATGCTGCGGGCCATCTTCCTGCCCGACGGCACCCAACAGGTGCTGCGGGCGGATGATCCGCGCCTGGCCCGGCTGCCGCTCACCGAGATCGATATGCGAACGGCATCGATCGGCGAGATCGAGCGAATGCGCGCCGATATCCGCGCCGAGATGCAGCGCACCGGCCCCGATATGGATCCATGGCCGTTCCGGATGGCGGCGCTGCTGCTACCGGGCGGGGAACTCGGCCTGCACATCGTCACCGGTCTGCTGGTGGCCGACGGCTGGTCCGTACAGCTGATGTTCACCGAACTGTTCACCCACCTCGATGATCCCAACACTGTCTTGCCGCCGCTCACCGCACATTTCGGTGACTACGTGGCGACCATCGACCGGCAGCGCTCCGACCCGGAGTGGCTGGCCGAGCGCGACTGGTGGTGGGACCGGCTCGACGAGCTGCCCACCGCGCCGCGCCTGCCCTTCACCATGCCGGTCGAGCAGGCGCGCCCGGATGATCTGGAACGTCGCGAACTGTGGGTCTCCGGCGAGCGGATGGCGGTGCTGCGCGAGCGGTGCACCGCCTACGGCGTCACTCCCACAACGGTTTTCGCCACCTGCTACGCCATCGCCCTCGCACGGCTCGCCGGACATCGCCGGTTCCTACTGAATGTGCTGTACCTCAACCGTTTACATCTGCCCCGTGATCTCGACCACGCCATCGGCCCGTACGCCGGGACGGTGTTGCTCGAGGTGGATCTGCCCACAGACGCCGATTTCGTGACCCTGGCGCGGACCATGCAGGATGCGACGGCGCGCATGCTCGACCACGGTCAGGTCACCGGCGTGGAGATCGCGCGCGAACTCGGCCGCCGTCGTCGTGATACCGCACCGCAGGCGCCGGTCGTCTTCCACAGCACGCTCGGACTGCATCCGCCGGGCGGCACGCCCGCCGCAATCCAGTTGCGGGACTTCTATCAGCGGGTGCGCACGCCGCAGGTAGCGCTGGATATGCAGGTGTTCCAATGGGATTGGGACGACGCGGTGGTGGTCAACCTGGACGCGGTCGCCGAGTTGTTCGCACCGGGCGTACTCGACGACCTCTTCGCCGCCATCGGCGCGGAACTCACCGCGCTGATCGACGATCCCGAATCCTGGTCGGCGGCAGTGGAATTACCACTGCTCGAGCGAGCCGACGAGAACCCGCGAGCGGTCACCACCCCGCAGGTGAGCGGGCCCGCGGCCACCGACACCGAACGGGCGGTCGCCGCGCTATGGGCACGCATGCTGGATATCGACGCGGCCACCATGGCGCGATCGACCGATTTCTTCGCCGTCGGCGGTGATTCGGTGCTGGCGATCCGAATGTTGAACCGGCTCCGCACCGAACTCGGACTGCACGTCACGCCGCGGCAGTTCCTGGCCGACCCCACGCTCGCGGCGACCGCGGCGGCTCAGTATGAGCCGGGGCCCGCGGACTGTGCCGTCACCTTGCGTGACGGCACCGGGGATCCGGTCTTCCTGATCCACCCCACCGGTGGTGACGTGCTCTGCTACCTGGATCTGGCGCGCAAGCTGGACACCGTGCGGCCGGTGATCGGCATCCAGGATCCGGCCCTGTCCGGCGCGACCGGACCGGCGGACATCGGTGAGCTGGCGCGGCTCTACGAAACCGTGATTCGGTCATATCAGCCTTCGGGACCTTACGTTCTCGGCGGCTGGTCGATGGGCGGCATCGTCGCGCACGAGGTCGCCCGCCGACTCCGCGATGCCGGTGCCGCCATCGCCACGCTGATCCTGATCGACGCCAATATCGCCGACCGCATCGCCGACACCGACGATCTCGGCTTCTGGTCACGCTATCTCGGCTCACTGGAGGCGTTCCTGCAGGTCGATCTCGAATCCGCTGCCGCCGCCGCACGATTCGAGTCGCTGTCCGAGCCCCAGCGGCGCGCCGACACCGACCGGATATTGACCGAGGCCGGGCTGGCCGGGCGGGGCGATACCGGAATATTGCGGTTGCGCGAGGACGCCTTCCGCAGGCATCTGCGGGCGCTCGGCGGCCACCGCACCGGCCGCCTCGACGGCGATGAACTCGAAACACTCGTCGTGCGTGCGGAATTGCCCGCGCCACGCAACTCCGGAATCGGGATGGGTGTGGACGATTGCACGGACCTTCCGGATCTGGGCTGGGGTGCGCACACCGGCGGCCGCCTCGAAATCCGTTCGGTCCCGGCGCATCACTATGCCCTGCTCACGGAACCGGCCGTCGATGCCGTGGCACGGCTGGTTTCCCGGGCGCTGGCCGGTTCCGAAGTGGGAGCCGGGCATGAGTGAACAGGTGACCGACGCGTACGCCGCGGCCGCGGAGTTCTACGACCTGATGGCGACTCCGTATGTGGCACAGGTCGAACCGATGCTCGCCACGCTGCTGAGCGAAGTCGATACCGTCGCCGGGCCGTTGGTCGACATCGGCGCGGGCACCGGCTTGTCGACGATCATGATCGCCGACGCGCTGCCCGACGCTGAGGTCGTCGCGGTCGAGCCCGCACCCGCCATGCGCGCGGTGCTGCTGTCCCGGCTGGCCGCCCGCAAGGATCTGCGCGAGCGAATCACCGTGCTGCCCATGGGTTTTCTCGACACCGAGCTGCCGCGACGCTGTGCCGCGGTTATCGCGCTCGGGGTCATCGGCCATTTCGATCCCGCCGCCCGCCTCCGGGTGTGGTCGACCATCGCCGCGGCGCTTGCGCCGGGCGGCGATGCCGTCGTCGAGATCCAGCGCCCGGGCGCGGTGCTGGCGGTGCCCGAGCGCCGCTACACCCGCGCCCGCGCGGGTGCGCTGCACTACGAGGGCTGGAGCCGGGCCGACCCGGTGGACGCGGAATCCCTGGTGTGGCGCATGACCTATCGCACCTATCACGAGGACCGGCTGCTACAGGAGGCCGTCACCGAGCACCGGGTCTGGCCCGCGAACGCGGAGCGGCTCGCCGCCGAGGCCGAATCCGTCGGCCTGCGTGCCGTTTCCGCTGATGCCGACACCGGCCTGCTGCGATTCACCACAGAAAGGCGTACACGATGACCGGATACGACCGTCCCCTCCGAAGCGACGAACGAAGCTCGACCGACAACACCGCCGAGTCCGTGCTGTCCGCCGTCGACGAGCTGCTGCCGGTGCTGCGCGACCGGGCCCAGGAGACCGAGGACGCGCGCCGCATCCCGGTCGCCTCGATCAAGGCATTGCGGGAGACCGGCTTCTTCAAACTGTTGCGGCCGAGGCGATTCGGCGGCCACGAGGCCGATCCGGTCATCTTCTACACCGCCGTCCGGCAGCTGGCGAGCGCGTGCGGCTCCACCGGTTGGGTGGCATCGGTGCTCGGCGTGCCGCAGTGGAACCTGGCGCTGTACGATCCCCGCGCGCAGGCAGACGTGTGGGATGCGGACCCCGACGCCCACATCTGCTCGTCCTATGCCTTGACCGGCACCGCGATTCGAGTGCCCGGCGGGTACCGGCTCAGCGGCCGTTGGGGTTTCGCCTCCGGCTGCGACCACGCGTCGTGGGCGCTGCTGGGCGCCAAGGTGATCGACGACGGTGCCGCCGTGGAATCCGCCACCTTCCTTGTGCCGCTGCCCGATTTCACGATCGATGACGTGTGGCATACGGTCGGCCTGCGGGGCACCGGCAGCAACGACCTCCTTGTCGAGGATGGGTTCGTGCCGGAGCATCGGGTGCTGAACTCGGATGCGGTCACCAAATGCGTAACACCGGGTCAGGCGGTCAATGACGCTGCGCTGTACCGGATTCCGTTCGGAGCGATCCACCCCAATTCGATCACCGCGGCCATCATCGGCATGGCGCAGGGCGGTTACGAGGCGCATCTGGCCCATCAGCGCGGCCGGGTGCGGGTCGCGCTGCCGGGTGACGCCCGCAGGGAAACCGGTTTCACCGGAACACCGTTCGCCGAGGATTCGGCGGCGCTGGAGCGAATCGCGCAGGCCGCCAGCGAGATCGATGCGGCCTGGTTGCAGCTGGCACGGAATACGAACGCGCTGCACGATATCGCGCGCCGAGGTGAACCCATCCCGATGCTCGACCGAGCGCGGACCCGGCGCGATCAGGTGCGCGGCACCGAGCGATCGATCTTCGCCATCGACCGGCTGTTCGAGAACTCCGGCGGGCGCGCGCTGCGGTCCGATACCGCGCTGCAGCGTTTCTGGCGTGACGCCCACGCCGGGCGGGCGCACGCCGCCAACGATCCCGAGCGGGCGTACCGGATGTTCGGCACCGCCGAATTGACGGCTCCGGCAACCGGTTCGACCGCTCTCGCCGGACAGGTGCACGGCCGGTGAGCGATGAGGTCATATCACTGCTGAAGAAACATCCGTGGGTCGGCGACGCGCGATGGAGCCCGGACCGCACCACGATCGCGGTGCGACCGGCCGCCTCGGCCATCACGGTGCGGCCGATACCGGGACCGCTGCTTGCCGAACATCTCGCGCATTGGCAGCACGTCTACGAGTTCGTGTACTCCGCCGCCCGGGACCACCATCGCGACGACCTCGACCTGTCCGGTTGGCGGGCCTCCGACACCGGCGCGCCCTTTCCGCAGGAGCATATGCTCGAATGGATCGAGCACGCCGTCGGCCTGGCGCTGCGCGGCAAGCCCCGTATCGTGCTCGAAATCGGTTGCGGCAGTGGTTTGCTCGCACATCGCATCCAACCGCACGTCCATGCGTACGTCGGGCTCGACGTGGCCGCACCGGTGGTCGAGCGGCTACAAGCGCAGCTCGCCCCCGGCGCACAGGTACTGCGGGCAGCGGCACATGAGCTCGCGACACCGCCCGTGCGCGCCGCATTGCGCACCGCCGACCCCGACCACCCCGCCCCGGATTGCATCGTGCTCAACAGCGTCACCCAGTGCTTCCCGAACCGGGAGTATTTGGCCGCCGTGGTCGGCGACGCGCTGGACCTGGTCGCCACGGGTGGCACCGTGGTCGTCGGCGATATCCGAAATCTCGCCAGCGCACCCGAATTCGCCCGCTGGCTCGAAACAGCCCGAAACCCGGCACTGCCCGAATCCGACCTGGCCGCGCGGGTCACCCGCCGCCTCGCAACCGACGAGGAATTGCTGTGCGCACCAGAGGTTTTCGCGCACATTGCCAATTCCCATCGGCGCGCGGTGCGGACCACCGTTTACGCCAAGCCATTTCGAATGGTCACCGAGCTCACCCGCTACCGCTACGACATCGTCTACACCGTCGACGCTCCCCCACCGCCGCCCGGCCGGTCGCTTGCCTGGGCGGAATCGGTCGGAACGGTCGAGCATCGGCTCGGCACGCTGCCGGACCAGATCACTCGGGTGACCGGCATCCCCAACGCCCTCTTGCCGAGCGCCGAATCCGATGCGGTCACCCCCGCTCAACTGGCCACCGCGGCGCCGGTCGGCTGGACGGTGCAGCTCGACTCCGCCGACGGCAGCCGTCTTGCCGTCTGCGCACCCGAGCATTCGGCCGAAGCGGCTTTGTCCAGCGATAACGCGGCGGACGGCTGCAACGAGCCCTTCACCCGTTTCGTGCGGCGGCGGCTACCCGAGGTATTGACCGATCACCTCGCCCGGGAACTGCCGGCCGCCCCCGCGCCCCGCATCGTGGTCACCGAGGAGCCCGATCGAACATGACGACGACCCTCTCCCTACAACAGGTGGACGACCTGCGCGCCTGCTGCCGCGGCGCGGTATCGCTGCCCGGTGATCCCGGATACGACGCCGGGCGGCACACCTGGAGCGCCGCCGTCGACCACCGGCCGGTAGCGGTCGTCCGCTGCGCGGACATCGAGGACATTAGGGCCGCAATGCTTTTCGCACGCGAGCGCCGCCTCGCGGTTTCGGTGCACGCGGGTGGGCACGATGTCGCCGAGCACGCCGAGATCGCCCACTCGATCATGCTCGACATGTCCGACCTGAAGAACATCACTATCGATCCCGTCACGCGGCGCGCCACCGTCGCACCTGGCGTCACCTGGGTCGAATTCGACCGGGCCTGCGCCGCACACGGACTCGCGGTCACCGGAGCCGACGTCTCCACCGTCGGCGTGATCGGCACCGCGCTGTCCGGCGGAAGCGGCTGGCTGCAACGGGCTTTCGGCTTCACCTGTGACAATGTGCTTGCGGCGCAGGTCGTGACGGCCGACGGCCGCGTGGTGACCGCGGACGCGAACCAGCATGCCGGCCTGTTCTGGGCATTGCGCGGCGGCGGTGGCAATTTCGGCATTGTCACCTCCCTCGAGCTCCGACTGCATCCGATCGGCCGCGTCTACGCGGGCACGCTGCTGTACCGATACGCGGACGCTCGCGCGGTGCTGACCGGATTCCGGGAATTCACCGTCGACGCTCCGGCCGAACTCTCCCTGCGCGCCACCCTGATTCATTGGCCGCCCACCTCGCCGGAGGGTCCGCCCATGGCCGCCATCACGGCGTCCTACCTGGGACCGGCCGATCAAGCCCGATCGGTGCTGGATCGGCTGCGCCGCATCGGCGAGCCGGAACTGGATCTGCTGCGCCCGTTGAGTTATCCCGAGCTGCAACGCAATACCGAGCAGGCGTTCCACACCGGCCATGCCACCGCGACCGGCACCGAATGGCTGCGCGCGCTCGACGATCGCACCATCGACGGACTGGTGGACCTCGGTGCGCGCATGCCGACACACCATTCCCTGATCTCGATCCATCAGCTGGGCGGCGCAATCCGCCGAATGCCCACCGGCGCAACATCATTCGCCTATCACGACGCCGCATACCATCTCGTCGTCTTCTCCGGCGGCCCGACGGGATACGACCTGTTGCCCGCGCGCCGCTGGATCGCGCGGATCACCGAGACCGTCCAGAACTGTTCCGCCGGTGGGCCGTACATCGGCATTCTCGACGACGCCGCCGCCCCGGAACGGATCCGCAACGCCTACGGGCTCGACGGCTACCGACGGCTGGCGCGCATCAAGGCCGAGTACGACCCGGACAATATCCTCCGCTGCAATCACAACATCCCCCCACTGCCGGGCGCGCGAACCGAGGCGGCTCGATGAGCACCGATGTCACCGAAATCGCCCGGCTGGCTTCCGAATCCGTCTCCGCCACCGGGCAGTACGCCGAGGCGCTCGACGATCTCGACCGGCACGGGCTGGCCGCCATCACCCGCGTGCTGCGAAGCGCGCTGCGCGACAACAAATCTCGCACCGAGGACGAGATCGCGCGGCACCTGCGGGTCGCGCCGCGGCATCGCTGGCTGCTGCGCCGTTGGCTGCGCGAGCTGACCGCCCGAAACCTGCTCGAGATCACGCCCGACGGCGCCTATGGACTCCTGCGCGAACCGCCCGCGCCGGTCCGAGGCGATCTGCGCGACGTATGCTCCGAGCTGGGATTCGCACCGCAGCTCGCCCGATTCTTCGCGCAGGCCGACGACCAGCTGCCGATGCTGCTGCGCGACCGGGTACTCGCCCAGGAGTTACTCTTCCCCGACGGCGACTTCCTGACCGCGGAGGCCGCCTACCGCACCAACCCGGTCAACGGTTATCTCAATGTCGCCGCACGGGAATTCGTCGCACGGGCCGTCGCGGAGCTGACCACCGAGCACACTCCGGTCCGGATTCTGGAACTAGGGGCCGGGGTCGGCGGCACCACCGCCGATATCGTGACGGCACTGGCCGACACTCCGGTCGACTACCACTTCACCGACCTGTCCACCTTCTTCCTCGCCGCGGCGCGCGACCGGTTCACCGGATATCCGTGGCTGCGCTACGGCATCGTCGACCTCAACCGCGATCTGCCCGAACAGCCGCCCTGCGATATCGTGCTGGCGGCCAACGTGCTCCACAACGCCCAGGACTGCGGAGAATTACTTGCCGCGGTGCACCGGCTGCTGACCCCGGGCGGCTACCTGATCTTCGTCGAATCCTGCCGGGAGCACTGCCAACTGCTGGCGTCCATGCACTTCCTCATGTCGGCGCGATCGGGCGGGACACAGCCGGGACAGACCGATGTCCGGGCGGGCACCGACCGAATCTTCCTGCGCGAGAACGAATGGCTGACCGAACTCGCCGCCGCCGGATTCACACCATGGCCGACGCTACCGCCCGCTGACCATCCCCTGGCCGCACACGGTCAGCGGCTGTTCGTGGCCCGCAAAAGCCGTACCGACGCCTCCGGTGCGCGATGACCTCGGCCCCGCACGGTGGCGACTACTACGAGGTCGGGCGCGAGAGCATTCGCCAATTCGCCCGCGCCGTACAGGATTTCCACCCGGCTCACTGGGACGAGCGGGCCGCCCGCGCGCTCGGCTACCCGACGCTGATCGCGCCGGTCACCTTCGCGTCCTCGACCGGCACCCTGGCCCAGCGGTCGATGCTGCGCGATGTCCTCGCCGGGCGCCCGCCGAGTCGACTCCTGTACGTGGAACAGGAAATACGGGTGCACCGACCGACCTTGGCGGGTGACCGACTGTACTGGGACGTCACCCTGGATTCGGTCCACCCGACGGATGGCGGCGACCTGATGGTGGTGACCACCACCATCAGCGAACGTCATGCCGGACCGGTGCAAACGGTGCACACCACACTGCTCGAACGTCCCGCCGCCGACGCCGTCCACGTCGCCGAAGCCGTTGCGATGAAGGATATTTCAGCGCCGGTCGCCGATGTCACCGCGGCATCCGCGGCCGAGATTCCCGCACCGCGGCTTTCGGCGGCACACGCGACCACGTTCGCACCCCCACCGCCGATCCTGGTCGCGGGCCGAAACTTCCCGTCGCGAACCATCCGCCTGGCCCGCGGTGATCTCGTGAACTACGCGGGCATCTCCGGGGACAACAACCCCATCCACTGGAACGACACCGTCGCCCGCGCCGCGGGCCTGCCCGGTGTCGCCGCACACGGCATGCTCACTATGGGCATCGGAGCCTCTTATCTCACATCCGCACTCGAAACACCTTGCTGGGCAGAGACATACGCGGTCCAATTTGCCAACCCAGTCCATCTCGGCGAGACAAGGCCCGCTCAGTTGACCTACACGGCCTGTGTCCGCACCGTCGACAACCACCACCACACCGCGACGATCACCCTCACCGCACAGGCGGAGGGGCACCCCGTCTTCGCCCGCGCGACCGCCACGGTCGCCCTACCCGAATAGTTCGGATTTCGCCCAGACCTGTCGAATCACCCTGTCTGCCTGTGAGGTTGCGATTCGGTGGTCGCCGCGCCCGAGGGTCGGCGCGCCCGTTGAGGGACGCCCGCATACCGGAGCCGCGCACTGCCGAACCAGCGAAATCTGTTGCGCCACACCGCTCAGACCCGACTCACCCGATCAATCACGGTGCACCGCTGCACAGTCAGGACAGGTTCCGTAGAGGTCGAGCTGATGGTTCAGGTCGGTGTAACGGTATCGGTGCGCAACATGTTCGGTGTGGTCCTCGAGCGCGTCGAGGGTGAATTGCTCTGCGCGACCGCAGATTCGACACAGCAGGTTGTGGTGGTGGCCGGTGCTGTCGTTCAGCCGGTAGAGCAATTCGCCGTCCTCGGCACGCTGGGTCTCGACCACCTGCTGCTCGGCGAACTGATGCAGGATGCGGTAGACGCTGGTCAGCCCGACCCGCACGGTGGCAAGCAATTCGGCGTGCAATTGCTGGGCACTGCGGAAACGATCGGTGCGCCGCAGCAGATCCAGCAATGCGCGCTGCCGCGGCGTCGAGCGCCGGTGCCTGGGTTCAGGGGATCGAATGTCCTGGGACGGCATGGGCTCCAACTCGGTATCGTCGGAATCGGTCGAAGACGAGTGCGGCGAGGTAGCAGGACGCGGCGACGGTGGTAATGGTGAAACCGGCCGGAGCCGCCGGAATCGCATAGGAGAGCGTGACACCCGCCCATACGGCCGCGGTGGCCAGCAGCGCGGATAGCCAGAATGCGGGCCATGGGCGATCGGTCAGGCGGGCGGCGGCGGCCGGCGGCGCGGCGAGCAGGCCGAGAACCACTACCGCACCGACCAATTGGGTCGCCTCGGCAACGGTCGCGCCGACCAGGGCCAGAAACACCGCCCCCAGCAGCCGCACCGGAACACCCGCCGCCCGGGCCACCGCGGGATCGATGGTGGCGAACAGCAGCGGCCGTGCGATCCCGAGCAGCACCGCGACGGCCCCGAGCGCGATCAGCGCGGCCGTCACCGCGGCCGAGGCGCTGATCCCGAAGATGCTGCCGAACAGCACATTTGCGTTCGCATTGCCGTTACCGCCGCTGCGGTGGGTGGTGTAGTAGGTCAGGAACAGCACACCCAGACCCAACGCCCAGGAGAAGAACGAGCCGATCGCCACATCGTCGACGCCGCCGCGCGCACCACCGAATCCGAGTATCAGACCCGCGACCATCGTGGCGGCGAAAAGCCCTGCGTGCGGACTGATTCCGGCCGCCAGCGCCACCATCGCGCCGGTGTATGCGACATGGCCCAGTGCGTCTCCGGCGAAGACCTCGCCGCGCTGCACGACGAAATAGCCCGCCAGCCCGCACAGGATGGCCACGGCGGTGCCCGCGATCAGCGCATGATCGATGAACGGGTGCGCGAGCATGGTGGTGACAGCGGTCATGCCGTCACCTCCGCGCCCCGCCCGACGGCTGGGTCCGGCGCCCGCCGATCGAGCACTCGCCGCACACCCGCGCACAGCAGGTAGCAGCCGAAAGCGAAAGTGCTGACCCAGAATCCGATCGGATACGGCGAGTAGTACGCGAAGGCCATACCCGCCCATGTCACGGCGAGCGCGATCCCGATCGCGGCCGCGACGCCGATGCCCGGATGTCCGGTGAGCTGGTGCGCCGCAGCTGCCGGGGCCACCAGCAGTGCGAAAACCAGCAGGCTGCCGGTGACCTGACTGGTGCCCGCCGCCGCGACACCGAGCAGCACCAGGAATATCGCCCCGACAAGCCGCACCGGAACCCCTTGCGCGGCAGCAGCTTCCGCATCGATCGAGGCCCACAACAGTGGCCTGCCCAGCAGTACGAGCACCAGTACGCACGGTACGGCGGCGATGAGCAGCATGGTGACCTGCGCGTCGGTGACACCGGCGATGGTGCCGAACAGCAGATTCGTCAGGCCCGACAGAAAGCCCTTGTAGAGACTCACGAACAGCATCCCGGCCGCCAGCGCGAAGGCCTGCACGACGCCGATGACCGCCGACCGCTCGCCGCCGCGTGACCGGGTCGTGCCCGGTAGCGCCGCGATGATGAAGGCCGCGCCGGCGCACGCCGCGAAATACCCTGCGCCGGTAGATAATCCGAGCCAGGTAGCCGCCGCGGCACCGGGAAACCCGACCACCGCCATGGTGTGCCCCGCGAAGCTTTCCCGGCGCAGCACCATGACCCAGCCGACGGCTCCGGCCACGATCGCGACGATGCTGCCCGCGCGCACCGCGTTCACCATGAACGGATAGGACAGCATCTCCCGCACGTCCTGCGCCACATTCCAAGTGGCTACCGGATTCATCGGTCCTGCCTCGCAACGGGATCCGACAGATCATGGCCTGCCGGGACATCGGGTTGGCCGACCACCACCAGGCGGCCTGTGCTGTCGCGCAACACCTCGATCGGGATGCCGTACAGCGCGCTGAGCCGCTCGCCGCTGATCACTTCCTCGGGCGGACCGCTCAAAACCGTTCCGCGCGCAACATATACGAGGCGGTCGAGGTAGGGCAGGATCGGGTTCACGTCATGGGCGACCATCAGCACCGTCACCCCTTCGCTGCGGCAGATGTCGCGAATCAAGGCACTGATTCCGGCCTGGCTGGGTACGTCGAGGCTGTCCAGCGGTTCGTCGAGCAGCAGCAGGCGCGGGTGGCGGACCAGCGCCTGGGCGATCAGCAGTCGCTGCTGCTCACCGCCGGAGCACGCACCGATCGGCCGGTGGGCGTACGCATTCGCGCCTACCACCTCGATCACCTCGCGCAGGCGGCGCTGCTGAGCCCTGAATCGTTGCGGCGCAAGCAGTTTCGATAGCCAGGGGATCGGCGTGCCCCAGCGTGCCCCGTCCAGACCCAACCGCACGATGTCGATGCCGCGGATGCGCACGCTCGCGTCGAAGGCCCGCCGCTGCGGCAGATATCCGATACCGGCGTTGCGGCGGCCCGGCTTGCCGCCCAGCACCTCGATCGTGCCCGCCACCATGGGCGTCAATCCGAGAATCGCCTTCAGCAGTGTGGATTTCCCGGCGCCGTTGGGACCGAGTACGGCGACGAACTGCCCGGGTTCCACCTCCAGGGACACCTCGGACCAGATTCGCTTGCCACCGACCACCGCCGCGGCCCCCCGCATACGGACCACAGAGGACCGGACCGGCGGGCGGGCCGCGATCTCGTTCATCGCGACCCTCGTCTCCATGTCGGTCATCTACTTGCCGGTCGCCCTGTGCAGCGCGTCTGCCAACGCCTGCAACTGGCCGGACTGCCAATCCTGGAACGTCGCGTCGGCCGGGGCAAGGGTCTCGGTCACCGTGGAGACCTCGATGCCCTGCTTCTTGGCCGCGTCCACCTGGGCTTGCACATCCGGGGTGCTGTTCTGACTGTTGTAGATGTAGACCTTCAGCGCCTTGGTCGCGATCTGCTGATCGATGGCCGCCTTGTCGGCGGGCGAGGGATCGGTGCCCTCACTGATCGCCTTCAAGAACGATGCGGGAGTAATGAGGTTGAGCCCCAACGCATCCGACAGCGGCGAGAAGATCGATTCGCTCGCCCCGACCGGGGTGCCCGCGTACTTGGTCTTGATATCGGAGATCAGACCCTTATATTTGGCGAGCGCGGTGCCGACGAATTTGCCGCGCTGATCGTCGAAGTACGCGGCGTCGGCCGGATCGGCCTTCTTGTAGTCGGCGGTGATCGCGTCGACGATCTTGGCGACCGAGTCGGGCGAGTACCACTGGTGCGGATTCCCGTCATCGGGCACACCGAGTTGCTTGCCGACGGTGAGCTCGAGCCGATCCTTGCCCGGATTGGCCGCCAGCAACTTGTCCGCCCACGCGTCGTAGCCGATTCCGTTGCCGATGAACACCTTCGCATCCGCCACCGTGCGCGCATCGGCCGGCGACGGCTCGTAATCGTGTGGATCGGTCGCCGGATTGGCGATGATGCTGGTCTCGTGCACCTTGTCACCGCCCAACTGGGCCGCGATGCTGCCCCAGGCGTTGATCGTCGCCACCACCTCGAGCTTGCCGCCCGAGGACTCCGGCGAGTTGGACGACGTGCTGCACGCCGTCACCCCCGCTGCCAGTGCCGACGCGCACACCGCCGCCACCATCACGCGTTTACCGAAAACCGAACCAGCCACCCTGCAACCCTCATCGGATCTTGAAACTGAAAACCATTTCTATCAAGGTAACAGACCGGCCGCTGGCGTACCAGTCGAGAATCCGCACCGGCGTCGACGAAGACCTCACGCCCGATAGTGATTGAGCCGGTAGTGCCCGAACCGCTGGCGGAATATCAGGCCGGCGGCTCGCAGGCCGATACGCTGCGGCAATGACACCCGATCGCGCATGCGGGCCGGCAAACGGGACAGATCACCCGAGACCAGCAGTCGCCAGCCGGGCTCCCAGCCTTCGACCTCCGCAGGATCGTCACAGGCCCAACGCATCCGAGCCGACACCTTTCCGAGGGCGTCGTGGCTGTCCTGATGGTCGATCATCCAGCGGCCGATCGTGTCCATCGCGAGATCCGCGCCGGGAAAGTTCTCCGCGATGAGCGTGAGAGCGCGCCGGACCTGAGGCTCCTCCAGATAGACGAGCACCCCCTCCGAGATGAAGAAGTACGGTCCCGGAAGGGTTTTCACCGTTTCGATCCAGCTGTCGTCCAAAACCGACGCCGCGATCATGCGCCGCCGATCGGATTCGGCGAAGAACTCCGAGCGCAGCGCCATGGCATCGGGCAGGTCGAGGTCGACCCAGTGCAGGCGGCCGTTGTCGACCCGCTCGAACCGCGTATTCAGCCCGGCCCCGATCTCGACGACCATGCCATCGGGGTGCCGCTCCAGGAAATCGAGCACCCACGCGTCGATGATGCTGGTGCGCACCACGGTTCCGAACAGACTGCGCCCGCCGTCGAATCGGCTGAAGTCGTAATCGATGGCCCGGACCATCTCCACGGCCTTGGGATCACGCAGAATCGGACGGGGCCTGCCGGTCTCGACGGCCCTGCCATAGAGCGGAATGAGCAGCGTTTCCTGAATCTCGCCCAGCTGTGCGGCATCGCTCGCCATACCCGAACTCCTTATTGGTATAGATTTTCAATAAGGGTACTCGGCAAGCCACCGGTCGCGACAAGGCTTTTTATGGAGCCCGAAAGGTCCCGCCTTTGGCGGCTGTCCGCCGAACTCACCGGCATCGACGCTCTGAGTTAACAGTACGAGGCTATGGTTCAGCGCGGTTGCGGTGCTCGCGCACGCGGTCAAGTCGGTTGAATGGATCGAGCAGGCCGAACCCCACACGGCAACGAGACATCTCCGATGATCTCGCGTAGATCGTCGTTCCTGCCAGATCCGATCAGCCCACTCGCCGGACTTCTGTCGATGTTCCGCCAGCCGCCTGGGCAGGTATGCACTATACGACTAGCGGCGTGCACGTGCGTTCCATCGCCGACTTCACCCGGCCACTACGGTTTGAGCTGTTGCACGACTCGCCACCGACGTCAAGCCACGCAACGATCAGCCATATCGGATCCGGCAGGCAACGGCGCCTGTCGGATGCGCTCTGTCATCTTGTGCCACCCGAGTCCAGTCCGGCTGAGCTCGGGCGGCGCAGCGGCTCGTGGTCGATGCCGCAGGACGATGTCTCGATACCGGACAGGAGGTCGGCCGGGTCCCCGCGACCAAGGCCCTGCAGGTAAATTCATCGACTCGGCGACCCCACCAGGTGCGCGAGATCGTCGTCACAGCTTCGCGCCCTGCGCGGTCTGCCGCCATTCACGTGGCGTCATACCGAAGGTGACACGGAAGCGGCGGGTGAAGTGCGAGGCGTCGCGGAATCCGTACTGCTGCGCAATGACCGCGATGGGCCGATGCTGGTGCTGCGGGCTGATGAGCTCACGGCGGACACGCTGGAGGCGTTGGTCGATAATCCATTGGTGCAGACTGAAATTCGCGTCGGCACACAGCTTGTACAGATAGCGCAGCGAGATATGGTGCGCGCGGGCGATCCGACCAGGAGAAAGGTCCGGATCGGCCAGGTGCCGGTCGATGTACTCGCGAATCTGCAGGACCAGGATATCGGCGGGCAACCGCGTCCCGTCCCCGTTGCGAACCGCGTCGGAAGTCAGCAGCGCCCGCACCAAATCTATACAGGCCTCGCCGAGTTCCGTTGCGGCGGGATCGGTTTCGAGGGCATCGGCCGAACGGGCCATCAACGCGATACTGCTCGCAACCAACGACTGAATCGGGCTGACCGACAGCGGCCCCACCGCCCGACGGATGGTCTCCACCGAAACACCGAGCGAATCCAGCGGAACCAGCAAGGTGAACGCTTCACCGCCACACCAGTCGACCTCGAAAGGCTGATTCAAGTCGACCACATAGACGTGTGCGGGCTCGATCCACTGCTGATCGCCGTCCAACGTCCATTGCACAGTGCTGGTCGGCGAGACGACGAGCAGCAACGACGATGCCGGTGACACCCTGATCAGCCGCGGTGTGCGCTCGCCCCGGTATCCCGCGCTACGGATGCTGACCAGATCCGCACTACCCAACCGCCAAGCTTCGATGCGACCGTGCACGGCGCGCCCGGCGTCGGGGAATGCGATCCGCGAAGGCGCATGGGTCTGCACGATGGCCTCCGCCATCAGCTCCGCCCGGAGACCCTCTTCGACTGTATCTGTATCGAGCACAATTGCCATCTCGTTCCTTCCGAGAGGTAATTGCGTTGCCGCACTAACGATTCGGTCGGCTTGTTGCACCAATGGACCAGCGACGTGCACAACGAGTCGATTTGGTCGTCGGCGAACCCGATAGCTTCCAGTTTAACGCAAATTCCAGGCAGTCAAAGGGCCGATCTATGTCACCGTGCGAGTCTTGGATCAAATATCAATTGTGGCAATGGTTTCGGTTACGACGGATCGGTGGTCCGAGGATTCGGACGCAGTGCGAGATGACCGGGCCGTACCAGCCGTGCTTCACGATCATGCATAACGCCCGGTCTGGATGAGCACACGGGCCCAGCGGTTCCCCCGTGTATGTGTCGCAAAAGACCAGTTGGGTGTCGAGTCTCTCGGAGCCCCGCGCAGTATCGAATTCGTCTCTCCGACAGGGAAAGAAGTAATGCGATGACCTCAACTACGAAGATTGTTTCTTCCCCCATCAATCACCGGCCTTCCGAGATTCTTGCGTATGCCCGAACAACTGCAGAACTTGGTTTACGGGCGGCTGCGGATTCCCTGCCAGAGCCCTTACTACGAATGGCCGGTTACCACTTCGGTTGGTGGGATGTGCACGGCGAACCCGTACCGGGAAGGGCGGGAAAGCTTTTGCGGCCAGGGCTGGCGATGGGCGCCTGCATGGCGTGCGGAGGCACACCCGAGTCGGCTACACCTGCCGCGGTGGCGGCCGAGCTGATCCACAACTTCACCCTGATTCACGACGATGTGATGGACGGCGATGCCACCCGTCGTGGCCGACCGACTGTATGGGCGATGTGGGGATTGCCCGCTGCTGTCCTGCTCGGGGATGCTTTGCACGCCTTGGCAGCTGAAGTGCTGGCCGCGCGGCTTCCGGCCGTCGTCGTCGGCCCAGCGCTCGACCGGCTCGAATCAACGGTGATCGAACTCTGCCGCGGACAGCACGAAGACTGCGCAGCCGTCCACGAGCGGCAGCCCACGATCGAAGACTGCGAGCGTACGGCGATGGGCAAGACCGGAGCATTGATGGGCTGCGCCTGCACGCTCGGGGCATTGTGCGCCGGCGCGGATGAAGCGACCGTGACGTTGATGGACAGGTTCGGGCGTGAACTCGGTCTGGCCTTCCAACTCATCGACGATCTCCACGGTATCTGGGGAGATCCGACGGTCAGCGGCAAACCCGCCGAGGATCTGGCCCGCCGAAAGTACACCCTCCCCGTCGTCGCCGCACTGCGGTCGGGCACCACGGCCGCCGCGGAACTGAATCAGCTCTATCTTCGCTCAGATCCGTTGTCCTCGAACGAGATCGCCCATGCCGCGAAGCTGATCGAAGCGGCCGGCGCACGTGGCTGGACACAGAGACAAGCCGATCAGCGAATCGAAAACGCCCTGCGCGGCCTTCCTGCACAACTGGCGAGCGCCGATCTCGAAGCGCTGGCTCGACTCGTCGGTCACCGAAATCTGTAACGCACCACCCACATTGCGCACTCGATCACACCTACGGCAGACAAAACCTCCATCCCCGCAACCTGAAAGGCCAATACCATGACCGCACAGCCGGACACCGCCACCCAGCAGCCCGACCTTCCCCCCGAGCAAGCCCTACAGCTGTCGCTCAGCACCAGCGCCGCCCGCAATCTCGCCACGACCACCAAAACTCCGCCACAGATGGCCGGTGTCACCTCGCGCTGGCTGCTGCGCGAGCTGCCATGGGTGTCAGTGACCAGCGGCACCTATCGGGTCAACCGCCGGCTCACGCTGCGACGCGGCCGGGGGCGGGTCTCCTTCATCCAGACCGGAGCCGACGTCCGGGTCGTTCCGGAAACACTCAGCGAGATCCCGATCCTGCACGGCTACCAGGACATGGACGTTCTCGATCGCATTGCGCAGCTGCTGGAGCCACGCGAATTCGCCGCAGGCGACACGATTGTCGAAGAGGGACAGCCGGTACAAGAGTTGTTTCTCCTCGCGCACGGGCGCCTCGAACGGATCACAACCGGCAGTTACGGCGATGCCGAGTTGCTCGGAGTATTGACCGATGGCGACCATCTCGGTGACGAGGCCGTGCTGCAGACCGATCCACTGTGGACTGCCAGTGTGCGAGCCGCTACATCGGGCACCCTGCTGGTACTGCCGTGGAGCGCGTACACCGAACTGTGTGAGCAGTCGGCCAGTCTTCGCGATCATCTGGCGGCATTCATGTCGAATGCCAACCGGCGGGTCAACTCCAAGGGTGAGGCTGTCATCGACCTCTCCTCCGGGCACCAGGGCGAGCCCTCGATCCCGGGCACATACGTGGATTACGAGCTGAGCCCCCGCGAATACGAATTGTCTTTGGCACAAACCGTTCTGCGGGTGCACACTCGGGTGGCGGATCTGTTCAACGACCCGATGAACCAGGTCGAACACCAACTGCGCTTGACGATCGAGGAGATCCGCGAGAAGCAGGAGTGGGAACTGGTCAACAATCGCGAATTCGGATTGCTCTACAACGCCAGCTACGACCAGCGCTGCGCCACGCACTCCGGGCCGCCGACCCCCGACGACATGGATGAATTGCTGTCGATGCGGCGCGGCACCAACTTACTGTTCGCACACCCCAAAGCCATCGCGGCATTCGCCCGCGAATGCAATTGTCGCGGACTGGTCCCGGAAATGACCGATGTGGGCGGCCGGCGCATGGTGTCCTGGCGCGGAGTTCCGTTGTTCCCGCTGCCGAAAATCCCCGTCACCGACACCCAGACCACCTCGATCATCGCCATGCGCACCGGGGAGGACAACCAGGGTGTCGTGGGATTGCGCCCGGCTCTCATTCCCGATCAGGTCGACCCGGGCCTGAATGTGCGGTTCATGGGCGTCGACGAGCACGCCATCATGTCCTACCTGATCACCGCCTACTTCTCCGTGGCAATCCTGGTTCCCGACGCCGTAGGAATCATGGAACACGTCAACGTCGCCGCCCCACGCCGATAGCAGCCGAATCCGCCAGGAGGCAACGATGTTCAGCCACCGGACAGTGCTGCTCGCAGCGCCACGATCCTTCTGCGCCGGCGTGGAGCGGGCCATCGAGACCGTCGAGCGGCTCTTGAACGCACCGGGCCGGTGCGCACCGGTCTACGTTCGCAAACAGATCGTCCACAACACCCATGTGATCAACCACTTGGCCGCCCGCGGTGCGATGTTCGTCGACGAGCTCGACGACGTACCCGTCGGAGCCACCGTGGTCTTCTCCGCCCATGGCGTCTCGCCCGCCGTGCGTGCGCGGGCACGCGAGCGAAACCTGACCGTCGTCGACGCCACCTGCCCGCTGGTCACGAAGGTGCACACCGAAGCACGCCGCTTCGCCGCCCGCGGCGACACGATCGTTCTGATCGGCCACGCCGGACACGAGGAAGTCGACGGCACCTTCGGTGAAGCCCCGGCCGCGACGGTGATCATCGACAGTCCCGCCGCGGCCACCGCACTCGAGGTGGCCGACGACCACAAGGTGTCCTATTTGACGCAGACAACTCTCTCGCTCGAGGAAACCGAAGCAACGATAACGGCTCTGCGACACCGTTTCCCGCAGCTGCGGGGCCCGGCGACCGACGATATCTGCTACGCGAGCACAAATCGCCAACGGGCAGTGGAGGCCGTCGCCGCTCGCAGCGATGTCGTCCTGGTGGTGGGCTCGGCCAATTCCTCCAACTCCCAGCGAATGGTCGATGTGGCCCACCGCCACGGCATCCCGGCCCATCTCATCGACGACGCCTCCGCAATCGAGGACGCGTGGATCGACGACGCCGAAGTCATCGGACTCTCCGCCGGTGCATCGGCGCCGTCCACGCTGGTGCACGAGGTGATCGACGCGTTGCGGCGCCGCGGTCCGCTCACCGTCGAAGAGATCGTCACCGCCACCGAGAACCTCGTTTTCGCGGCACCATCAGCGGTGCGGAGGCGATCATGACCGTCTCCACACCGCTGACCATCGAGATCGCCTGTGTCACAGGCGATCCAGCGAAACAGGTCGTCGACTCACCTGAGGAGTTGCGATTACTGCCTGTCGATCAACTGCCGCAACTGGCCGCGGCGATTCGAACATTGCTCCTGGACACCGTGTTGACGGTGGGCGGGCATCTTGGCCCCAATCTGGGCGTGGTCGAACTGACCATCGCGTTGCATCGGGTGTTCGATTCGCCGCGCGATACCTTGTTGTTCGACACCGGTCATCAGACCTACGTGCACAAAATCCTGACCGGGCGCGGGCCCTCGTTCGCGCAGACTTTGCGTCAATCCGGCGGGCTGTCCGGCTATCCGAACCGCGATGAGTCACCACACGACGTCATCGAGAACAGTCACGCCTCGACCGCGCTCAGCTATGCCGACGGCATCGCCAAAGCCCACGCCCTGCAAGAGCAGGACGATCGTGCGGTCGTCGCGGTCGTCGGTGACGGGGCCCTCACCGGCGGTCTGGCGTTCGAGGCGCTGAACAATATCGGCGCCGCACCGAAGCGCCCGGTTATCGTCGTACTCAACGACAATGGGCACTCCTATGCACCGACCGAGGGTGCGCTGGCCGCACACCTGCATCGCCTTCGCACCGACCGGCCCACAGGAGTAGCCACACCGGCACTACCCACGGTCTTCGAGGATCTCGGGCTCGTTTACATCGGGCCGGTGGACGGACACGACTTCTCCGCCCTCGAATCCGCGCTACGCAGAGCACGCGCGCTGCGACGGCCAGTGGTCGTGCACGTGATCACTGTCAAGGGCCGGGGCTACCCGCCGGCGTGCGCGGATCCCGAGCGCATGCACACGACAGGAGCCCGACGCTCCCCCGGTACCCCACCGGCGCCGCAAGCCTGGACGCAGGTGTTCGCCGACACCCTGGTCGACATCGGTAGCCGCCGAACCGATGTCGTGGCCATCACTGCCGCGATGCCCGGACCCACCGGACTGGCCCGATTCGCGAAGCGATTCCCCCAGCGCTGCTTCGATGTCGGCATCGCCGAACAGCACGCGGTGGCCAGCGCGGCCGGACTCGCCACCGCGGGCCTGCACCCGGTGGTGGCGGTCTACTCGACCTTCCTCAACCGCGCGTTCGACCAAGTGCTCCTCGACGTGGCCTTGCACCGGCTACCGGTTACCTTTGTCCTCGACCGCGCCGGAGTCACCGGCCCGGACGGGCCGAGCCACCACGGAATGTGGGACCTCACCCTGCTCGGCGTGGTGCCCGGCCTGCGCGTGGCCGCACCACGAGACACCACTCGTCTCCGCGAGCTGCTGGCCGAGGCCGTCGCCGACGACAGCGGCCCGACCGCCGTGCGGTTTCCGAAAGCCTCCGCCGGCCCGGACATCACCGCACTCGAACGATTTCAGGGTATCGATCTGCTCCACCGCGACACGCGCTGGGACGTCCTGCTGGTAGGTATCGGGCCCCTGGCCAGCGAGTGCCTCGAGGCGGCGCGGCGACTGGACGAGCACGGCATCGGCACCACCGTCATCGATCCCCGCTGGGTACTACCGGTGTCGGATCTGATGATCGGAGCCTGCCTGCGCTACCGGATGATCGCGGTCGCCGAGGACAACACCGCAGCCGGCGGCGTCGCCTGCGCGCTGCAACGTGCGCTCACCGACGCGGGTGCACGCATCCCGGTACGCGGACTCGGTCTGGCACACCGATTCCTCGGACACGGCGAGCGTGGCGCACTCCTCGCCGAGGCAGGGCTGACAGGAGAAGGAATCGCCGACTCCGTGGTGTCGGCCTACCGCGAACTCGCGCACGAACAGGAGGGCGCATCATGACCGTCAGTCTCCCCGAATTGGCGCTCGCCCTGCCCGCACGTCGCGTGTCGCGGCGGCTGACCATCGGCTCGGTGCCTGTCGGTGGTGGCGCCCCGATCTCGGTGCAGACCATGACCACCACCCGCACCGCCGATATCGACGCCACGCTCCAGCAGATCGCCGCAGTGACCGCTGCGGGCTGCGATATCGTCCGCGTCGCGGTACCCACCCCCGACGACGCCGCCGCACTGACCACGATCGTGACCAAATCACCGCTACCGGTCATCGCCGACATCCACTTCCAGCCGCGCTACGTCTTCGCCGCCATCGACGCAGGCTGCGCAGCGGTACGCGTGAATCCAGGCAATATCCGGGAATTCGACGACCGGGTCGGCGAGATCGCCCGCGCCGCGGCCGCGGCCGGAACACCGATCCGAGTGGGCGTCAACGCTGGATCCCTCGATCCACGCATGCTGGCCCGCCACGGCGGCCCGACCGCCGAGGCGCTCGTGGATTCCGCCCTGCATGAAGCGGCACTATTCGAGGAACACGGCTTCCGCGACCTGAAAATCGCTGTCAAACACCATGATCCGCGCACCATGATCGCCGCGAACCGGCTGCTCGCGCAGCGCTGCGACTATCCGATCCACCTCGGCGTCACCGAGGCCGGACCGCTGCTGCGGGGCACCATCAAATCGGCGGTCGCCCTGGGAGTGCTGCTCACCGAAGGCATCGGCGACACCATCCGAGTCTCGATCTCCGAGCCCCCGGTCGAACAGGTCAAGGTGGGCAACCACATCTTGCAGTCGCTGGGACTGCGCCCGCGCGCATTGGAAATCGTGTCCTGCCCCGGCTGTGGACGCGTACAAGTCGACATCCACCGGCTCGCCGCCCGCGTCGAAGCCGCCTTCGAAGACTTCCCGCACCCGCTGCGGATCGCGGTCATGGGGTGCGTGGTCAATGGTCCCGGCGAAGCCCGTGAAGCCGACCTGGGCGTGTCCTCGGGAAACGGCAAGGGACAGATCTTCGTCCAGGGCACGGTTGTTCGCACCGTTCCCGAAGACCGCATCGTCGACGCACTGCTCGAGGAAGCGCTCGCCCTGACCGAACACACTCAGCAGGAACAACATTCATAACCACAGCCGTCGCGGCGACACGACCTGACTCGCGAGGAGGCTAACCGTGCCCTATGTGATCACCCAAAACTGTTGCAACGACGCCAGCTGTATCAGCGCATGCCCCGTCGACTGCATCCGTCCGACACCCGACCAGCCCGAGTTCGCGACCGCCGAGATGTTGTACATCGACCCGGCCACCTGCATCGACTGCGGCAGCTGCGTACCGGCATGCCCGGTCGGCGCGATCTTCCCCGAGGACGATCTCACCGCACCGCTACGGCGCTACACCGACATCAACGCCGCCTACTTCCGGGACAACCCACTACACGCGGACATCAACGCACCCCTGCCCACCGCACCGCACCTGCCGCACGGGCACGAACGACTGCGAGTCGCAATCGTCGGATCCGGACCGGCGGCGAACTATGCGGCCCGCGCACTGCTCGCGAACACCGGCGTCGAGGTCGACCTCTTCGAAAAGCTGCCCACCCCAGGCGGACTCGTTCGCGCAGGCGTGGCACCCGACCACCCGGACACCAAGTCGATCGGTGACCGATTCGAAACCGAGCTCACGTCAGACGCTCTCGCGTATCACCTCAATATCACGGTGGGCGAACACATCCAGCCACACGAATTACTCGACTACCACCATGCTGTGATCTACGCGGTAGGTGCGGCGGCCGACCGCGAACTCGGGATTCCCGGCGAACAGTTGCCCGGCAGCCACTCCGCGACAGAGTTCATCGCCTGGTACAACGGCCACCCCGACTACACCGACCGCGTCTTCGACCTCTCCACCGAACGCGCCGTCGTCATCGGCAACGGCAACGTCGCCTTGGACCTGGCGAGGATACTGACTACGAACCCGGCCGATCTGGCCAGGACAGACATCGCCGACCACGCCCTGGACGCCCTGCGCCGCAGCCGGATTCGTGAAGTCGTCGTGCTCGGGCGGCGATCACCGCTGCAGGCGGCCTACACCGGCCCGGAACTGCTGGCTCTGTCGCAACTACCCGGTGTCGATGTGCAGATCGACCAGCGAGACCTGAAATCCGACGCCGTCGGCGCAGCCGAATTCGCGTCCACCGACCCGGCGGCGCCATTGAAATGGAGCCTCGCACAGGAATACGCACGTTCCCCCCGTGCCCTCGGCCATCGGCGCATCACGCTGCGTTACCTGTGCACCCCTGTTTCCCTGCGAGGCACGGACCGAGTGCGGGCAGTCGACTACGCACGCAATAACTTGGAATATCGCGATGGCGAAATCATCGCAATGCCCACCGGCAGCATCGAAACGATCGAGACCTCACTAGTGTTGCGCAGCATCGGGTATCGGGCACTCCCCGTTCCCGGGCTGCCGTTCGACGAACAACGGGGAGTGATACCCAACGATCACGGGCGGGTCCTCGACGCAGGCACAACAGTGCCAGGCACCTATGTCACGGGATGGATCAAACGCGGCCCCCACGGCGGCATCGGCATAAACCGCAACGACGCCGAGCAGACCGTCGCAGCCGTGTTCGCCGACTTCACCGCCGACCGGCTCCGCCCACCACGACAGGGCCGCGAAGCATTGATCAATCTACTGATCCGTCGCCAGCCGAATCTGATTGATCGCTCTGGCTGGCAAGCAATCGACACGACCGAGCGAGCCGCGGGCCGGGCCGGCGGCCGACCTCGCGTGAAGTTGACAGATCACGCCACGCTGGTGGCTGTGGCGCACGCCGACTCGGATGCAACTGCCGACGGGAGCAGGACATGAGCACCCGCCACGAGACGATCCGAGCCGACCGCTCCTTCCGTATGCCAGAACCCATCTGCCGCACCACGGCTCGTATCAATCCCAGTTATCCCACCATTTATGAGGACAACGCGACCTGGGTTCGTCGCTTTCTCCCCCTCGACGACTCGACGGCGATGTCGTGTCTGTTCGAACGGCGCTACCCCATGTTCGACGCAATGGTCTATCCGGCCGGTCTGCCCGATCGTGTCACCCATTCCTCGTGCATGACGTCATTGATGTTCGAGGTAGAGGACCTCGCGGTGCTCCAGCACGCGGCTTTCGGTGAGATCGCCGCCGACCGGACCGCCGATCACCCGTACGGGCCGGCGTTCACCGATATCTGGAAAACATTGCGAGACAACATGTCCCAGCCGGTTTTCCGGCGCTACCGGCAGGGCTGGCAGGACTGCTTCCGCGGCATCCTCGCCGAGAACGACTACACCGCCCGGGACGCGCTGCCCACGTTCGATATCTACCTCGATATCCGACAACTCAGTTTCGCCTACCGAGCGCAGCTGGCGTGCGGCGAATACGTACACGCGCTCGATCTGTCCGCGCTGATCGGTACCGACCCCGATCTCGAGCGAGCCGAGCGCGCGGCGATGCTGCACTCGTTGTTCGTCAACGATCTGCTGTCCTTCCGCAAGGAGTACACGGACGGAGAACTGTTCAATGTCGTGGCAGTGCTGATTCACAGCCACGACCAGCCACTGCAGACAGCGCTGGACATCACCGGTGAGCTCATCCGAACCGCGGACGCCGAGCTGGCAGCCGCGTGCGCAACGCTGCGGCGACGCTATCCGCTACTGCCACAGCTACAGCTGTACCTGGCCATGATGAATTCGATGTGCGCGGGGAATCTGCGCTGGTCGCTGGAAACAACCCGCTACCACGGCACCGGGTTCGGCTGGAACGGGTTGCGCCACGGCACCGTTGCCCTCGACCCCGATCGCACAATCCTCGAGCCGGTCGCCCCGAACGACCATGTCCGAACAACCATATCCGTTCCGAGTCTCCGGGACGCACCCGAGACAGCGAGGTTGCCATGACCATTACGCAGGCCCAACCGTCCACGGACCCTCTGGGGCAGATCGTCGCCCGGTCGCTGAGTACCGCGGCGGCCCGAAACCTGGCCAGCACGACCAAGACCCGGCCGCAAACGGCGGCCATCACCGACCGCTGGCTGCTCGACCAACTGCCGTGGGTCGAAGTTCCCGGCGGCGTCTATCGCGTCAACCGCAGGCTGGCCTTGCGGCCCAGCCGCGGTCGTCTCGCTTTCATCCAATCCGGGGCCGACGATATCCAGATCGTTCCCGAGTCCTTGATCCAAATCCCGGTGCTGCACGGCTACCGAAATGTGGACGTCCTGCGACAGATCGCCGCACGGTGCCGACCACGCACTATCGCCGCTGGTGAGGTGCTCATCCGACAAGGACAACCCGTCGAGTTCACACTGGGAATCGTCCACGGTCGTCTCGAACGGCTCGTCGCCGACTCGTATGGAATCGACCACGTGGTCGGAATCCTCACCGACGGTGACCATCTCGGCGAGGAAGCACTCCTACAACCCGAACCGACCTGGTCGGCGACGGTGCGTGCCGGCACCGCCAGCACCCTCGTCACCTGCCCCTGGGAAGACTTCCTCGAAATCTTCGAAGCCAACGCCGACCTCCGCGAACATCTTGCCGCGTTCATGACCAACGCCGCTTCACGAGTGAACTCCAAAGGTGAAGCCGTCATCGATGTCACCTCCGGCCACCACGGTGAATCCCCGGTGCCGGGAACATTCGTCGACTACGACGTCGGCCCCCGCGAATACGAACTGTCCCTGGCACAGTCGATCCTGCGCATCCATACCCGCGTGCTCGGTTTGTACAACCATCCGATGAACCAGTTCGACGAGCAGCTCCGGCTCACCATCGAGGAAATACGAGAACGTGGTGAATGGGAACTGATCAACAACCGTGATTTCGGACTGCTCCACAACGTTGACTACGACCAACGCCTCTCCACCCGATACGGCCCACCCACACCGGACGACATCGACAGCCTACTGTCCATCTGCCGAGACACCGACCTCATACTCGGCCACCCCCGAGCCATCGCCGCATTCCACCGCGAATGCAACCACCGCGGACTCATACCAGAAACCGTCAGCATCCACGGCCGACCCCTCACCGCCTGGGCGGGCGTCCCGTTCTTCCCATGCCCGCAGATACCGGTCACCGACACTCAAAGTTCATCGATTATCGCCCTCCGCACCGGTACCGAGAACCAAGGAGTCATCGGTCTGCACCAAACCGGGATCCCCAACGAATACGACGCCGGAATCACCGTGCAATTCATGGGTATCGACGATCACGCCATCGCCAGCTACCTGATCACCGGCAACTACTCTGCCGCAGTACTCGTACCCGACGCCATCGCACTGCTCGAACACGTCGACGTAGCAATGACCTAGGAGAAACTTATGTTCACATCGTCGTTCCCTGTCGCCCATCGCCTCACCGGGATCGGTACCGCTGCCACCGATGTGGCGCGGCTGCTCGCCGCCGACGCCGTGCCCGCCATCGACCCCACCGGGTACGACACCGCGTCGAGCGTCGCAAACCCAATGGCCACGGAATTCGAGCAGTCGGTCCGCCGCTTCCTCGACACCTCCGCACCGCGACCGTTGCGGTACAGCCGATTCGACGCAGCGAACTCCTTGGGCGGCGAGATGCCGAATATCGCGCACCACGCCTTTGGGCGCACCCCCTGCGAGGCCTCGCAAGAGGCGATCGAAATCCCGCCCATCTGGTGCCCCCTGCCGCTGCGATCGCGCGGCGACGGCATGAAATTCCAACGTCGGACAGAGGAATTCTATCGGTCGATGGGGTTCGACGCCGAGTCGTTGAACACCGTTCGCGAGGTGTGCGCCGGCGAAGCGGCTTGCATGTGGGCGGCAATGGGGGACGACGAAGGTGTGCAACTGCTCAGCGATTGGCTGGGCTGGGTCTTTCTGTTCGACGACGGATACTGCGATGAGGGTCCGCTGTCACGCGACCCGACCGCGTTCAACCACCTCGCCCTGAACCTCATGAACTTCGCCTTGTATCCCGAGCGCTCTCCACTCGGGATACCGTATGCCGACGCCTTGGGAACCGCGCTCGCCGACATGATGGCCCGAGTGCGCGCCCGGAGCGGCGGCGAGCAGGTTTTGGCCTGGACCCTCGCCTTTTACCGGTATGCTCTCGGGACGGCGTGCGGGGTATCCGACCGGTCCGGCTATTACATCCGCAGCGTAGACCAGCACATGATCGCTCGACCAGCGGACGGCGCGGACCTCCTTACCATTTACACGCCCCAAATCGCCGAGGGAACGTGGTTCGATCCGGCAGCTTCGCAGGATCCAGCGACACGTGCGGCCACTGACGTGGCGTGCGCTTTACTATCCATGCTGACGGATCTCGCGGCGTACGGACACGAACGCTCGCAGCAAAGCCTGGAATCGAACATCGTCCAGATGATTGCCGTGGAACGAAGATGCTCACCACAGGAGGCCATGTACGCGGCCTGTGCACTCATGGAAGAGATCATGGAACTGTTCATCTCGCTGAAAGACAAACTGTCGGCCCACGGCACCCGTGATCTGCGGCGCTATCTGGAGCAGCTGTCCAACATAGTCCGGGGCGTCGTGGAATGGCAACGCCGAACTCCCCGCTACGCCAAACACTTCGATATCACGGCACCACCACCCGCACCAGGAAAGTTACTCGACACACCCTTCCATGCCATCTCCGACCACCGACTCTTCCCCAGCGTGGAGCCTCCGCAATCCATCCGGTGGTGGTGGGATTTCGTCTGAGCCCGACAACATCAAGATCCCGACTACGGGGACTCAGCGGGTGCGTCGGGACTGTCTGAGATCTTGTGGGCGGGGCGGTGATCGGCGAGGCCGAGGCGGCCTGTCTCAGCGGAAAGGATCATCGTGTCGGCGGAGTCGGTATCGGTGGCTGAGGAGTCGTCGGTGGTGGGACGGTCTGGATGTCCGGATCGCTCAGGAGTTGGTGGATAAGGCTCGGAAAGAAGGGGTGTCACTGGCCGGTCCGGGTGGTTTGCTGTCGCAGATCACGAAAACCGTTCTGGAGGCGGCACTGAACGCTGAAATGGACGAGCACCTCGGGTATTCAAAGGGTGATCGGCCTGTCCGTGAGGACGGGAATCACCGCAACGGGCGGTCGCAGAAGACGGTGCACACCGATATCGGTTCGGTGCGTATTGATATGCCGCGGGATCGGAAATCGGAATTCGAGCCCCGGATGGTTCCGAAGCATTCTCGGCGGGTTGAGGGTTTCGACGACTCGATCATCTCCCTGTATGCGAAGGGATTGACAACCGGGGAGATTCAGAAGCATATTTCGGAAATTTATGATGTGGACGTCTCGCGCGAGTTGATTTCGAAGATCACCGACAAGGTGGTCGAGGAGATGACCGAACGGCAGTCACGGCCGCTGGAACATATTTATCCGGTCGTGCTGATCGACGCTATTCTTGTGAAGATCCGTGACGGGCGAGTGGTGAATCGGCCGTTTTATGTGGCGGTCGGTGTCAACCCCAATATCAGGTCCGCACCACTATCACCGCGCTCAACAACGCCGTCGTGACCCAGCCGTCGCAATGGACCGACATTTCGATCGAGGATGTTCTGCAACTGGAAAGAATGGGCGCATTCGTCCCGCAGATCCCCGCCACCGCGTGAATCCGATCGAGGAGATGACCGATATGAACGTCCGCCAGTTCGCGCCGGGAATCACGGCATGTCGGCTGTTGCTCATGGCCGTGGTCGCCGCCACTTCGGCCCTCACCGCGTGCGGCGGGAGCTCAACCCCGAGCGCCACATCCACCTCGTCGGCGCCGGTGCTGAACGAAGCGGCAGCGCAAGACCGCATCCGCCAATACCTCACCGAAACGCTCGACGCCTTACCGCCAGGCACCACGCTTACCGCAGCCCCGGCTCGAGCAGATGGCCGAACAGCGGATCCCGATCTGCGCGACCTACCCGCAGCACCCTGCGACGGCGACCTCAACAACACCACCGGACCCAAGAAAGCGCAGGTGTGGTACTGGGTCACCGGCATCCCCGCCGGAAAAACCGGGGACTACCTCACCTCGATCATGCGGATCTGGCGAGACCGGCTATGGAACGTCACACCGATCGAACCCGACGTACAGGCCAACGCCGTCACCCACGACGGCTACCTGCTCATCGTCGCCCGCGCCAAAGCCAACGACGGAACAACCCAGGACGAACTCTCCCTGGCAGGCACCTCGCCATGCTTCCCGAACTCCGCCACCGGAACCGCCACGCCATTGCCAACCGCCATCAACCAGCGCTGAGAGGAAAGGCCCGAATTGGTTGCTTTACCGGCGGTGTAGTGGCCGGTTTTCGCAACGGTGGGTGGTCCAGGCGCGGCGGATGGGTGATGATGGCGTCGGCCGCGATACGACCGCGCAGGCCACGCCCGACCAGCGGATTCGGTACCGCCACGGTGAACTGGCGGTTCGCCAGATCCGACGCCCGTTCCGCAGCCGGATCCCGCTCGGTGGTACGAACCTTCTTGCGCCGCAGACACACCCACCCATTGACGCGCATCAGCCGCTCCACGGTGCATCGGGTCATCAGAACGCCCTCACGGTGCGGATGCGCCCGCGCCCCCTCCGCCCCGTACGGAACTCCGGGCGGCACCGACCGTCGGTGTCGGGCTCGCAATAGCCGACGAGGATCTCGGCCACCGCGGTGTCTCAAAGGACCGTCTCGACGGTGCCCACATGTTCCACGAACCCGGCAGCCACCCCGCTGGCCAGCCACCGGAAATCAATCCGAACCGGATCACGTCTGGTCGAAGGGCCGATGAAAGATAAAGGGCAAGTGGCGGTTACATGGGTGTGCGCTGTTAGGCGAGCAGCGTGCACGCACGGTCCATCGCCGACTCCACCCGGTCCATATCATATGGCTCAGGCGGGATCGCAGCCAACGCATGAGACGCTATGACGGCACCCGCCGACCGGGATCGTTCGCGCACCAGACGCCAGGCACCGAAGGGCTGTTGCGCGGCTCGCCACCGACGTCGAGTCGCGCAACAGGTCATATCGTATCCGGCAGGCAACGGCGCTTGCCGGACACGATTCTTTCGCCTTGTGCCACAGCGGCTTCGGGTCCGGCCGATGGCGGTGTCCCGATTCAGGACAAGATGGGACCTGCCAGATCCGGCGGGCATTTCACGCAGGTGCAGTAGCGGGGCGTATCTGGACGACGGAGTGACCGGTCTGGTACTGACCGCACTCGCACCAGCCGCGCTGGAGGTGTCCCTGGCCACTGCCGAGAAGCACAACCGCGGCGCGGTCGACAAGATCTGGCGGCAACACCTGAAACGAGCCGACTACGAGGTCGACCGGGCGCGGTGCTGCTACCGGCTCGCCGAACCCGAAACCTCGTGGTCCAGCAACTGTAGGCCGATCGGGAATCCGCACTCGCCGCCCGCGAGGCGTTGCGCGGCGACAACTACAATCGCCTCACCACCACGACGCCTCGCACCCTCACCACCGCCGAGGAAGAGCCGATCGACCCCACCGCGTGTCCACCGCCACGTCCTCGGACTGTCGGTTTCGGAGTCGTCTGCACAGATGTTCGAATTCCATGCACTACCGCTAACGCTCGACCCCGGCAGCGGTGAGCCAGCCGAGCCCGTGGACTGAGGCGGCGGCGACATCATTGTCGGGGATGTCCTGCTCGTGCAGGGCGATGGTGAACGGCGGCGCGTTATGGAGGTTGGTGTTGTATCGAGGCGCCCTGGGATGCCAGTCGGCGTTACCGCGGATCCACTGGTCCAATTGGCGGACATAGCAGATCGCTCCCGGATCTCCCGTGTCGTTCGCCCGTACCCGAAGCTCGAGGTAGATCCGCATCAGCTGATTCCACAGGCCGATGACGTCGGCCAGAGCCTGGCTCAGTAGGTACTGGTTTTGGCGCATCAGTATCGCGATGATGTTGGATTCGAGCGCGCCGTGGTCGGCTTCCCGGGGATAGGAGTATAGGTCGCTGAGCAGCAGGACCAGCAGGCTCGCAGTCTGGAAGACCGCACGGGCGTCGGCTGCGCCGTGCAGGTCGGCTGGTAGCGGTGTCTGCTCGGCTATCTCGATGAGAGCGACGCTGACCTGGGATCCCCGGTCCGCGAGGCCGATGACCAGGTAGTCGTCCAGGCTCGGTAGGCAACGCCGGGCGCGGTAACCCGCGATGCAGGCCGCACCAAGGAACCATCTGGCGACCCCGTCGGACCAGCGCTGGGCCGTGGCCGGCGGGCTGATGGCACGGATGCGCACCGACAGCTCCCGCATGGCTGCCACGAAGGGGTCTGAACCGGTGGAGGCTTCGGGGTTTTCCGCCGCGTAGTGTATCCGATGCATGATCGGAAGGAGTTCCTCGGGCCGATCACGAAGCGGGCCGGTGTCGAAGAGCTCGTCATCGAGGAACAAACCCAGGCAGACCCAGTCCGAAGCGATCTGGATGCCCTCCTCGCTACCGTGCGATGCCCAACGGCACAGTAGTTCGCCGGTTCTCATCGCATGGATGCGTTTGCGATGACAGGCGTCGTTTCCGAAGCCGAACCCATACATCCATTGGCGGGTGCGCTCGGTGAACACCTCGTCGTGCGGTGCGATCGACGAGGGCAGCGGACACCACAGCCGCAGCGAGATGGGCTGGTCACCGTAGGCTTCCATCGATAACCGCTCCGATGGTGCGGGCAATCGCGGCCCCAGAGGCGGCGCTTGCGTTGGTGGTGCTCTGGGCACGGTCCTCGCCGGCGAATTGCACGCGGGAGTCGGGCCGCAGCGATGCCGCGTACCGGGCCATGGCACGAAACTCACCGGGTTGGCGGATCACCAGACAGGGCGATCGGCGAAGGACCCGTGTCATGCACACATGCTGGTCGAGCTCGGGCACCAGGCCGAGCCGATGATTCGCTGCCAGGACCGTATCGAGAACCTTGTCATCGTCGAGATCCCAGCAGCGTTCTGAAGAGCTGCCGCGCAGGTGGGCCATGACCAGCCCGGTGCCGGCCGGGACTCGGTCGGGCGTCAGAGCGTGCTCGAGAACGTAGGCGAGCAGATCAGGATCCTCGACTTGCGGGACCATGATCAGCGGAGCGTGCTCTGTCGTTGACCGGTCCAGACCGAACGCAACGTGCACGCTGCGGGAATAACGAAACCGCTGTAAGAACTCCCGCTGCTCACCGTCCAGTTGCTGATAGATCTGCAGTAACTGCGGCGGCGGAACCGCGATCACACACGCTGCGGCGCGGTCGATGCGTTCGGCCTGGTTGGGGCCGCTCCAGGACACCACGACCTCGTTGCCGCGTTCCTCGACCGAAGTGACTGTAGCGTTGTAATGCACTGTGACCTGCTCGGCCAGGCCGCGCGGGAGGAAGCCCACACCGGTGGATGAGGTGAATGCGCCGCTGTCGCCGGTGATGAGCATGTTGATGAAGAACAGGGCGCTGACCATCGATTGCAGCTCCGCTTCGCCCAGGGTCGCCGCTTCCACCAAAGGGCTCAGAAAGTACTCCAGCGTGTCCTGGCGTAGTCGTCGCCGCGCAGCGTATTGGGTGACGGATTCGAAGTCCCTCGGTGCCACCCGGGACATATCTGCCCAGCCGAGTGCGGACCGGACCCGCGCCAGGTCCACTCCGATCTTGACCAGATCCAACACGGGCAATGTCCGGATGAAGGGGCTGCGTAGCAGACGCAGTCGCGAAGCCGACCGCTGCATCCGGTACAGCACACCATCGCGCACGATGCCGTAAAGATCCGAAGCCGGGCAGACCTTTCCCCACAACCCGGCATCGCGGATCAATCCGATGATCTCGCGATATGAGCCGAACAGCATCGTCGCCCCGAGATCCACATGAAACCCGTCGCACCGGATTGTGGCCATCCGGCCACCTACAAGCTCCGGGCCGCACTGTTCTAGCACGGTCACCGCGTGCCCCTTCTGCTTCAACCGGAATGCCGCGCTGAGTCCTGCAATGCCCGCACCCACGACGATCACCGGTTGCTCACCCATTACGACACCCACATCCTCTGTTCGTGCAGTTCGAGTCTCCCCGGGGTGACCGCCACCGCATTTGTCAATAGGTGATGGAAACCCGAGATCGCGTGAACGCCGCCTTCCGGCGAACGCCTCTGAACGCAGAGCCGGTTCGAAGAGGAACAAAAATTGTGCAATAACAGACTACTTTCTCGGTCCATCCAGCAAAGCCGGACATTCAGGGGACATACCCATGACCGGTCGGACTGTAGATACAGGGACTGTCATTCCTGAAGCCTCCGTTACTCTTTCGGTGGTGACGAGTTCCCGCTGACGGCACGATGTGTCAGTGCTCGAGGTGAATATTGCTGCTGC
The DNA here is from genome assembly GCF_020361265.1 of Nocardia sp. JCM 34519.1. Classification (NCBI taxonomy): domain Bacteria; kingdom Bacillati; phylum Actinomycetota; class Actinomycetes; order Mycobacteriales; family Nocardiaceae; genus Nocardia; species Nocardia sp. JCM 34519.1. The sequence goes on along the minus strand of NZ_JAIRBR010000005.1, from coordinate 14,185 downwards.
CGTCGTGTTTTCGGGTTTGCCGCCGCTGGCGGTCGAGGATGTCGACCAGAGCCGCCTCGACAGCAACCGGATCACCCCTTCACCACGACAGCTGGCCCGCTGGATTCTCACCCGGCCGGCCAACCTGTCCGAAGGACGGCGCGCCCCTCGACGAACTCGCGGCCGCCCGCCCGGAAATGACCGCCCACGCTCACACGGTGCTCGAGTTCGCACAGTTGATGACCCAGCGCCGCAGCGCCGAGTTGGACTGCTGGAACAAGCAGGACCGGTAGGCCGGACTCGTCTAACTCGAACCGCTTCTCAGCGGGCACGAGCAAGACCACGACACGGCCGTCGCCGGACTCACTCTCCCCTACCACAACAGACCCGGCGAAGGCGTCGACACGAAAACGAAGCTCCTCAAAAGACAGACGTACGGACGCTCGGGCCTACCGCTCCATCGACACCGAATCCTGCTGGGATAACCCACAATCCGTCACCACCGAAAGAGGAACAGAGCCGCGTACTTACAGTCCCCCGCACATACCAATATCGACCACTATATCGGCGTTGACTTCGGACAAGGTCTTCCCGAAGGAGACCGCGTTTACTGAATGACCATCGGCGGGGTCCTCGATGGTGTCGGGATACTGCACGTCGTTGCCATCAGGATGGTAGATGCACACAAGGTGGTCGACGCTGAGGACGACGGTCCCCTCGGAGCTATAGAAGGGATCGGTATTGTTTACGACCGCTGCAAGTGCTATTGCCTTCGGCATAACAGCGACATGAAGGGGCGCCGCTGGGGATTCTGGTATTGAGGCCGCCGGGGCGCTGCGGTCGTAGTCGATTTGCGTGGTGTAAAGGCAAACGTCTCCCGACGGACATCCGTGAACGTCGGCCGCCCGGGCTGGGCCAGCGGTGATGAGTACGGCGCAGAAAGTCATCGGTATTGTGTAGACCAGCGAGGTGACTCGGTTACCACTCACGACGTATTCCTTCCGAATATCTGATATGGACTGGACGAGCAGGGCAAATATCGGTGAAAGCTTAGATTGTGACAGCGCCAAGAATTCGGGCACTCACCGATATTGTCGGCTTGATCGTGGAATGCGACAACGATATCGTCTCCTATGGTAAAGAAGCCTACCGGAGTGCCCGATACGGCTACCCTACCCCACAGAGTCTCGTCAGCATCCTGTCGAGGAGCTTCATACCGATAATGTCGAAGCAATCGAGGCGGCAGCCGCATTCCGTGACACTCTGATGACATCGTTTCTTGCGCTGCAGCAATGAGCGCTCCCGCGCGCCGGTATGTTTCAGGTCTTGGACAATGGATCCGTGGATATCTCGACTATGCACGTGCCAGTGACCGATTCCTGAAACCAGCCGATACAACCGATTCATCAAGGCCCGCTATCGAATGGCCAGAACAATGGTCTGACACACCCCGGAAGGAATCCGTATCATTCTCTACATCCTTTGCGATCTGGTGGTGGAGCCAGGTGGGTCGGGGATTAGTGGGATGAAACCGTTCGAAGCGATGACCGGACCTTCGGCAACGGATGCTCGGCCGATGACAGGGACCCGCCGCCTGCCCGAGTATCAACCGAAATCCAGTGCAAGCGCCTGACATACCGGGGCCGCTCCTATCGTGCTCGAGCTGTGACAGGTAATGTGCGAAGCGCCAGTAGCGGATGGAGAGGGTCGATTCGGGGTCTGTAGGACTTCGGTAGTTGGAAATGCCACTGGTCTACCAGCGTTGTGGTAATGGCGATACACAGCGATCTGGCTAGATCCGCGCCGATACACCGGTGGCTGCCTGCTCCGTAAGGTATGAAGCTACCTGGGGGCAGACGTCTCATCAAGCCGCCGGTCCAACGGTTCGGATCGAAGCGGTCCGGATCGTGGTAGCTCGCCGGATCCCTATGTAATTGAGTCAGGCTGAACAAGAATTCGGTGCCGGTTTCGAACTCGTAATTTCCGAGACGAACAGGCTCGCAGCATCGCCGCATGAGAAACCAATTCGGTGTATGCAGCCGCATGGTTTCGTTCAGGACGCTGTCCGTGTACTCCAGTTCATGACCGATTTGCGGAGAATCGGCTCCGGCGTGCCGTGCCCGCCCGATCTCGTCGCGAAGCTTCCGCTCCACCTCCGGATGTCTGGCCAATTCATAGAATAACCAAGCCATTACCGTCGCAGGGGTACCACTGGCTAAGATCAAGGATGCGAGCTCATCGGAGGCCCATCGCCGGGCTTCCGTAGCGTTCTTCGCATCGGACGTATCGATCAATCGACCGACCAGCGAACCGCGGACATGCTTGTCCTCTGAATCCTCGGCCAAGATCCGGTCGATATAACACTTCATGACACGCAATCCGCGTTCGAACCGCCGGTTCGGGCTGATCGGTATTTTCTCCATCCAGGAATACGGGTAGAGAGTTCGGACCAGGAAGTTTCGAATTACATCGTGTGCCATAGATGATATTTCATCGAGCTGTGTCGACGATAGTGAGCCCAATTCGGGAATCATAGTGTCGAAAAACGCGCCGAGAGTCAGCTCCGAAGCGAGGCCGGCGAAGTCGAACACATCGCCGTCGCGGATGCTTCGGGACACGGCCGAAACCCGAGCTCGGAGGGTCTCCGAGCATCCCTCGATACGTTCGTGACGAAATTCTGGCCGCAGCAGTTTCCGTTGTTTTCGGTGAAACTCACCTTCGGATGTGAACAAGCCGTTTCCAAGGGCCGGTCTGGCCTTATCGAATATGTAGCCCTTTTCGAAGGATTTTTCATGTGCTACCAGAATTTCCCGCATCAACCGCGATGAGGTTACGGCTACTACCGGTCGGCGTCCGACATAGACCTCGGCGACCGGACCCGTGGATGCGAGCAACTCGCCGAATGCCACCGGGCCTCGGACCATCTTCAATCCATGTCCTAGGACCGGCAATCGTCCGGGCAGTTCCGGCGGCTGTCCGGGTATTCGGCACTCCGACGGTTGGGATCCCATATTCGGCAGCGGCCGTCCTTGGCTGTTCATTGAATGTCCCTTCTGCGTCCGCAGGTCCAGACCAGCATGCCGATAACGTCAAAACGGCCGGGAAGCTCGAGCCAGGACCGAAATTCAGCGAGCTCGTCGAGCGTTATCCGCTCAGCATTGACCATGACCGACGCGAGCGAGTCCACCGTGCTGACAATGCACCGTTCGACAGCACCGTGATCACCAATCATCAGTGGCTGGTAACGGACGTCGATTTCACTGAGGCCCGCGTCGACCATGAGCGGTCCGGCGCGACGACTGACGAATATGTCGCTGTCCGTCGCCTGGCGCATGTGGTCGAGGATCGCCGAGACCACCTTCCGGACGGGTGGGTGCGGGGAGGCTGCACCAGCCGAAAGATCTACACCCTCGACTACGAGCCACCCATCCGATTTCAGCCAGACGACTGTTCGGCGCACAATCGTATCGGGGTTCGGTAGATATTCGAGAACCAGTCGTAAGTGAATCAAGTCAAAACAGTCCGGAGGGAAATCATCGACGCGGATATCGTGCTCGATGATGCGAAGATCAGATCGGTTATATGCCAGAAAACGAGTGTCGATATCAGTAGCTGTGACGGATCCGTTGGGCACCTGGGTAACCAGCCAGCGCGCTAACGAGCCTGCGCCCGCGCCAAGGTCGGCGCATTCCCAGGTCGGCTGCGGCATTAGTTCGGAAATCCACTCCGTGGAGAACGGATCACACATCGCCTCCACCGTATGCAGTCGGTCCAGCTCTGCTGGACATGCGTGGCCAAAGCCAGTTTCAACGTATTCTGCGGTCACTTCTTCAAACTCCTGGGTATACATTCTTGGACAGTTGTGTCGAGATACCCCGATGCCTCGTAAAGCAATTAGTCGCAAAACCAATCTTTCTGCACAGCCGGCAAGCAAATCCGACCGAATCGCGGCAAAGCGTCAGGTGCGCCACCTGTGATGCAAAGACCGTGGAATGACGAAGGTTCGGAGATATTTCCTTGTTGTCGCACCGGCTGATCTGAGGCCTTCGCCGAGAGTGCCCTCCACCTGCTCGTGCCCGTCGTGACAGATCAACGCGATCGTGTACCCGTGCGCGGCAAAACGTTTCGCCTCTGAATGCACCTTGCTCAGCAGAGGGCAGGTGGCGTCCACCAGGTTCGGCCGACGGCGACGAGCCTTGATCCGCATCGCCGGAGACTCCCCGTGTGCGGAGAACCCGAGAGTGGTCGCATAAAGCATCTGGTCGAGTTCCCTCAGCGCTCCGCGGCCTCGTAAACCGGTCGATAACCCGGGTGTCGTGCACGATCTGCTTGCGCACGTACACCGGCGGACAGTGGCGATCCAGCACGATCGCGGCCGTACGGATCGCCCGCGCCTCACCAGCACACAACGAGCGCGGCGAAGCGAGCAACAATTCCCTGGTCACAGACATGACCACCCCATCCGCAGTGATGCAAACCCGGGATCGCGTGAAGGGCCACCCTCAGCCAATGCCCCTGAACCCCGGGACAGTCCGAAGAGGAACGAAAACTAGAGTGCAATAACAGACTAGTAATCGGTTCATTCGGTAAGGCTGGACATCCAGCGGACATACCCATGACCGGTCCCATGCCGGGGCCGAGTGAGGTTGGCTGCCAGAAGACGGGTTCTCGCGCACTGACGGGATACTGCTGGTGCGTATATCGGTGTTCGGCATAGCCGGTGAAATCAGCTGGGAGGCTTTGGCTTCGAGCTGTTTTCCGTGTGTCGGCCGAGGCGGATCAGGTCGATCCCGGCAGTCCCCGTGGCCCGTCCCCAGTGAATGAGACCGCCGCCCTCGGGGACCGGTCGCCCGGACCAGCCACAGCGGCGTCGACCGTGACGCCTCGGCGGCGAGATGGCTGGTCATACGTTGCCGACCCGCCGCTCAGCGAGTACTACCGTCAGCGACCCGAACAGCGGCTCAGCAAACCACTCACGGCCACGAACGGGGTCTCTGGAAAGTGAGTCCCGCCTCGCGATGGGGCGCACCGACAGTTGGCAACGCGGCCGTCTACTTCAGCGAACTTCCCGACCTATGCGGCCATGAGCCCACCCGTATCGCATCGGCAGCAGCATTACCCGGGGCTGGACCCTGTCGATGCGGCGATGATCGTACCCGATCGCATTTCGACTCCCATCCCGCACCGAGGACAAAGCGGCTGCAACCCAGACAAATTCTTTCTTTGTCGAACGCCAGTATCCGCGTCGCTGGATTGGCCGTCGACTCGGCCGGTTTCGAGCACCAAGAAGCCGGGAAGAGCATCGGTCCGGCCGCAATGCCGACCGACGACCGGTACGTTCTCACCGCCGAGACCACGACCGCTCCATAGCCGGTGCGCACGACTCCCGGCCTACCACGAGGAATTCTGTCCAGGGTGCGCGAGTCGTGTTTCGAGCATTGATCAGGAGCAGTTGCCGATGTCTACGATGATGTCGGAGTCCACACTTGCTGCCGTAGGGCCGAATGCCACGATTGACACCGGGTGGGCGGGGTCGCCGGGCTCGGTCGTATCAGGTGCCTGCTCGTCGAGTGGGTCCGGATGGTAAATGCATACCAGGCCGCCGACACTGAGAACGTAGTTACCTTCCGACGTGAACCACGGATCGGTGTTGTTTACGTCTAGATCGTCCTGGCCAGGGTCTAAGCCGGGGTTTAGCGTTTGAAGTTGTGCGAAAGTGATGCCGGCGTTCTGAGGCGGTTCCTGAGTGATGGTGGTGGGTCGGTTAGCGTTGAAATCAGCGGTTGTGGCGTAGGTACAGTTGGTGCCCGCCGGACATCCATGGACCGAGGGTTGACCTGGGGAAGCCAGCGCTACTGCAGTTCCGACGATGAATTCCGGGATGAGAGAGCAGCTGCTTAATACGGCCGCAAGTCGAGTCGCGTACATTGTGCAATCCTCGCTGTAATCCCGACCCTTGCGTGATCTACATCACAGTAGCACGAGGCTTGGGGAGATGCTAGCGTGCCGGCGTCGGTGGTGGAAGGGGCGTTCGGTCCGGGTGACGATTGCGATTCGCAATTCGGTCATCATCATCGAGGTGCGCCAGCTTTTTCGTAGCGGGTGCATACCGTGGGCCGGTCGGCAGCACTTCCCACTACGGCGACGCCACACTCCTATCGAACTACCACGGCCCATCCTGGTGCGAATCGGGCGCAGCATCTATCACAGGTATGGAGGCGGGAACTTGACAGCAGAGCGATCCAGCCGACCCAATAATGCCGACACCGCGAACAACGGCTCTGGTTACACGACTCCGCGCGCCTGCTGCCGCTATTCCCTCGGAGTCATTCCGAAGGTGGAACTGAAACGCCGAGAGAAGTGTGAAGGATCCCGGAATCCATTCTGCCGTGCTACCACCGCGATCGCACTGCCGAATCGTGCTCGCCGTATCGCGCTGCCGAAACAAACGGGTTGCGATCGGTAAGTTCTGTCGTGATGACGCCGATCCTGGTCCGGGCCGCACCCGCCACACATCGGCGGCCGGGATGCGGCACCAACCGCCAGGACAGGGCCGGTAGTCGGTGCTTGAACATTCCATCCAACGAATACCGGCGATACCGGAATCAACATTCGGACGACGGCGCGTTCAATCTGCCCTACTGTAACGGTCTCCACCATACCCGGGGGTGTCCAAGGAGATTACTCATCGCCGCCAGAGGCCGGCGATGAGTAATCTCCAGTGCCGTCTTGATGCTGACCGGTCTCGTCGTCGAGAACGCAGCTATGCGCTGATCTCCGCCAACCTACCTGGCCGATCACCGTTACCCATATGGTTGATCAGTTCAGTTGTCGGCATGCGTCGCACCCGCAGACGGGGTCGGGTCAGTCGGCGGCGCAACTGGCTGAGGAACAACCGGCGGCGCAACCGGCTCAGGAACAACCGGCGCCACAACCGGCGCCACAACCGGCTCAGAAACAACCGGCGGCGCAACCGGCTCGGGCAAGACCGCAGTCGGCTCAGCGGTCAAATTGCTCCGCGGCTTCGCTTTGGTGCCCCACCCGTCGGGATTGACCGGTTTGCCACCCCATCCGCCTGGATCGCGGACGCTATCGGTCACATTGTGTGCCGTATTCTCCGCCGCCTTCATGATTGGCGCTGCCGCGTTGGCCGTCGAAGCCGGGAGCTTGGTAAACGCGTCCTGCTTATCTCCGGCAGTCCTTATAGCACCGGTCAATGCGCCGACGAGTTTGAAAATACTCAAAGCCTGCGGCGCGGTCTCCCGCACAGTCTTCGGATCCTGATGCCAAGGCGTCGCCGTGTCACGCACGTCGTGCGGCGGAACACAGACAGACTCAACCGGCTCACCCGGAATATAACCGGCGATGTCCTTCCCTGCGATCGCGCCCGAGTCCGAAGCACTCCCACCAGCGGCAAAAACATTTTCAAAAACCATCACTACCACCTCACTACTCGAGAAAACACTGATCACAAATAATGCGGACGCACAGTAATGAACGCGTCATCAACGGCCGTCAATGCCTCCTGTTCGAATATCGTGTGCTCGACATCGAGCGCCGACACCGTCTCGGCGATCCCCTTCGACCGGTAATCCTTATACAGCCCGAGCTTCGTGATATTAACGGGGATCAAATCACCCGTCATCTCAACCGGAAAGCCCTTAGTGGCATTTACACTCACTTTGACCGGCTTGGGATAATGCAAGACGACATACCCCGCCAACGTGATCGGCAATTCATAAATATACTGCCTGACCTGACGCCGCTGCGTCGCCATAGCCTTAACTCGATTGGATGCCGCAATCGCACCTGATACGGAGGAGCTTGATTTCCATGACGTTGTCACCGACCCGCTGACCGACCCGGTGATCCCCAGCATCAACTGAGCGAACAATTCCCCGGTCCCCGAAGCAGTACCGGAGCCCGTGTCAGTCTCCGAATCCGACATCGACAACTGGGTCTGATCCTGCGTCTCACCACCGTTATTCTCTGGGTGATTGTGACTGATGTCGGTATGTGACTTCGATTGCGTACTGCTGTGCTGCAGACTCTTTTGCAGTTGCGATGCCAACTTTGCATTGGTCCGCCCCCCGAATGTCAGCTGCCCTGTCCCTTCCAGAGACCAGCTGATCGTATTCGAAATAGAAAAGTCGACCGCGTGCTCGAAATTCCTCTCTTGGTTCGATCGGTTGGCGTATGTTCGGGTGGACAGGACGTCTGGCGGTGGCTGCACAATATCGGCGCGCTCCTCGATCAACGGCTCACCAATATCCATATACGTCATCCGGCCCAACTTCGCAGCCGTCTGGCCCGAGTAAATACCGAAAACCTCCTCATTGATCGATAATCCATCCGGAACAACACCATCTACTTTCAGATCGGAAATCTTCTGAATATCCTGAACCACAGCAACGGTAATACCCAGCTCAGCCAGATTGTGGGCCGTCAGCAGATGACGCTTATACCTATCGATATAGTAAGTAGTAATATCCGGCATTACCTCCACCACCTTCCTCGAGCAAACCACACACATCCACAACCACACCGCAGTGGCCCGCCTTCGATTCTTACAAAACCTAAGAGAACCGACATGCGCCCTTGCATCATCTAACCCACGAACACAAGCCCGCCGGAGTGACCATAGCGAGAATTACTGGCGCGACTACCCGGCTTACACCGATACGGCCACTTTGGGTTTGGTTCACGCCCGAGTCCGAAGCACTCCCACCAGCGGCAAAAACATTTTCAAAAACCATCACTACCACCTCACTACTCCAGAAGACACTGATCACAAATAATGCGGACGCACAATCTTGACATCGCTATCAGTGGCGGTCGCGGCCGTCAATGCCTCCTGTTCGAATATCGTGTGCTCGACATCGAGCGCCGACACCGTCTCGGCGATCCCCTTCGACCGGTAATCCTTATACAGCCCGAGCTTCGTGATATTAACGGGGATCAAATCACCCGTCATCTCAACCGGAAAGCCCTTAGTGGCATCTACACTCACTGCGACCGGCTTGGGATAATGCAAGACAGCATACCCCGCCAACGTGATCGGCAATTCATAAATATACTGCCTGACCTGACGCCGCTGCGTCGCCATTGTGGTCACACGGTTATCTCCGAGAATTTTGCCTGATACGGAGGAACTTGACTTCCATGACGTTGTCACTGACCCGCTGACCGACCCGGTGATCCCCAGCATCAACTGAGCGAACAACTCCCCGGTCCCCGAAGCAGTACCGGAGCCCGTGTCAGTCTCCGAATCCGACATCGCCAACTCGGTCTTATCTCGCGTTTCACCTCCGCGGTCTTTCGGGTGATTGTGGCTGATGTCGGTATGGGACTTCGATTGGGTGATACTGTGCTGGAGACTTTTCTGCAATTGGGCTTCCAACTCCGCGCTTGTCCGACCCCCGAATGTCAACTGCCCCGTACCCTGCAGCGACCAGCTGACCGTATTGGAAACAGAAAACCCAACAGTATCCTTGAAGTCCCGAACGAAGCCGTGGCGGTCCGCACGATTGCGGTTCGTGAATGTTCGGGTGGCGAGGAGATCTGGCGGTGGCTGCACAATATCGGCGCGCTCCTCGATCAACGGCTCACCAATATCCATATACGTCATCCGGCCCAACTTCGCAGCCGTCTGGCCCGAGTAAATACCGAAAACCTCCTCATTGATCGATAATCCATCCGGAACAACACCATCCACTTTCAGATCGGAAATCTTCTGAATATCCTGAACCACAGCAACGGTAATACCCAGCTCAGCCAGATTGTGGGCCGTCAGCAGATGACGCTTATACCTATCGATATAGTAAGTAGTAATATCCGGCATTACCTCCACCACCTTCCTCGAGCAAACCACACACGCCCTACAGCAACCAAAATATTCGCGAGCAGCGGACACTGCACTTTCCTCACACTACCCGCATAGCGGAGACCATTCCCCATCATCGCCAACAATTCTGTAGATGAACGAATGCACGATAAAGGTCGAACCTACGATGACGTTTCATAGATATACAACTACAGGTAGTGTGGCCGGACGGTTTCGAAGGCCTCTTCGCCAGTTTTCATTTTTCTGTCAAACCCCCATTCGTCAACATGAAATAGAGTATGGTCCACGTGAATAGCCGAAACAGTCTCCGCGATCCCCTTCGGCCTATAAGTACCCAGGCCAAGATTCGCGATACCCATAGCGATATAATCGCCCGACTGCTCACCCGGCAGGCCCGTGCTAGCCGCCGACGCGGTGACCGGCCTGGGATAATGCAAGACAACAAACCCTGCCAACGTGATCGGCAATTCATAGAAATACTGCCTGACCTGACGTCGCTGTGTGACTATCGCCTTCATACGGGATGGGAGATCGGCTTCAGACCATGAGATAACCCCCGACATCTCGGAGCTCGATGTTGATGATGCTGTTACCGACCCACTCACCGACCCGGTGATCCCCAGCATCAACTGGGCGAACAGCTCGCCGGTCCCCGAAGCAGTACCAGAGGCCGTGCCAGTCTCCGAATCCGACACCGACGACTCGGTCTGATCTTGGGTCTCACCACCGCTATTATCTCGATGATTATGATCGATATCGGTGTGCGATTTCGCTTGCATGCTGCTATGCTGAAGATTTTTTTGCAATTGGGCTTCCAACTCAGCACTGGTCCGACTCCCGAATGTCAACTGCCCCGTACCCCGCAGCGACCAGCTGACCGTATTGGAAACAGAAAACTCCACAATATCCTTGAAGTCGCGCCGATAACGCGACCTATTTTCGTACGTGCGGCTGGACAGGACGTCTGGCGGCGGCTGCACAATATCGGCGCGCTCCTCGATCAAGGGCTCACCAATATCCATATACGCCATCCGGCCCAACTTCGCAGCCGTCTGGCCCATATAAGCACCGAAAAAACTTTCATTGATAGATAATCCATCCGGAGCAACACCACCCACCTTTACTTTGTCGCCCATCAGAATCCCATCCACCGCATCGGCGATACCCAACTCGACCAGATTCTGACCCGTCAGCAAATGACGCTTATACCTATCGATATAGTAAGTAGTAATATCCGGCATTACCTCCACCACCTTCCTCCACCAAACCACGCATGCCTACAGCAACCGAACCACGCAATCCGACGACACACCCGCGAGCGGACGACGACGCGACTCCCAATCCTTCAAACCGCCCTTCCACACTCACATCAATACAGTCGCGCCCAGAGCCGCCGGCTTGTCATCAAGTCGGCCTTCTGGCCTCGAGCTCGGCAATGCGCTTGTCGAGCGTTACGATCCGCTGTCGAATATCGGCAATCGAGTCAGTTAGCGTTCTATTGCTGCCATCATCATTCTGTCCAAGCTGAGGAAGCCCAGGGAATTGACCAGGCTCCTGCCCCCCGGTCAGCTGATACCGGATTTCTTTTAGAATCGTAAGTGCTTCCGACATATCCAGCTCCTCTATCCCTTCGACATCGACACCGAAAAGTGTCGACAATTCAGTGTGCGTACCTTTGAATGCATTGACATCCAGCCGCGTCCCCGCCACCAGACCAGTGTCCGCGAATTGGTATATAGCGACTTCGATGCCACCATACCCATGCCACCCGGCATGATCGTCGCCAGGATACAAATCCGATGCACACCCCTCCCGACTTCCATTCGGATAATTCGACGTCATCAACCGCGGCAATCCCGATAGGTTTGGGGAACCCAAGTGGTCCTGCCAGTACCAGTGTGGGAGGTAGGTCAAAATTACTCGATAACCGCGAGCAACGAGCTCGTCATGCACTTGCCTTAGCTGGTCAATATCACCGGAGCCACTCTCATGGTCGAGCATGACACAGACCGACCTATTCGGCTCGGTCCGCTCGAAATTATCGGCCTGATCGGAGACGGAACCTGGGCGCACGTAGTGGTACGCCGCAAAGAACAGCCCGTTTGCGCGAGCCCCATCTCGCTGATTCTGGTACTCGGGGTTCTGATAGTCGGCGCCCTCGGTCGCTTTCCCGATCACATATGCGAAACCCTCATTCTTTACGCGCGCCATGTCGAGACCGGATTGATATGACGAAATATCGATACCAAACCAAGTCTCAGGAAAATCTCCAGGACTCTGAACCGGAAGTTCAGCAGTATTTTTCTCGCCCGGATCGCACACGTTCACGAGCCACGGTTCCGGATCGACTTGACTGCCGGCTCTCCAGACCGTTGGGTGGACTTCGAAATGCAAATGTGGACCAGTCGCTTCACCGTTCGAACCGACAAAGGCGATCAGCTGTCCAGCCTCCACATGATCCCCCTGATGCAACCCGGTTGCGAAGGCATTCCACATGTGCCCGTACACGGTAGTGCCCGAACCGGATTCAGTCGGATGATCGATAACGATCCATTGACCGAATCCGTCAGCAGCACCGATGTACGCTACCGTGCCCGCTTGGGCCGCATATACCGGCGTTCCATCGTCGGCCGCGAAATCCAAGCCATAATGGAACGTCCCCCATCTCGGACCAAAGCCCGACGACAGCGTGTAAGTACCGACCGCCATCGGTGCATAGCGCAGTGGCATGGGCACCTCCTGATGCTCGAGTAATTGTCAGCAGCGGCGCCGCCTGCTCCAGCTTTCACCGGCCGCACAGGACCCATTCGCTTCAATTCGCGCCATGCCGCCGCGGACCGGCATAAACTTGCGACCTGACTGCTACCTCGTCATAGCAGTCTCGGTTATGTAGCACTCTACATCTGATATGTTGGATGAACTCGCAATCCCCTCGCTCATTGGAGGAAAATTCCGATACCGATTTCGCGTCACTTTCAAGATCGTTGCCTTACGCATAATGATCGAGCCACGTAACGAGACGTGGAATGCCTCAATCCTCATGGAATCCTCCCGTATGGTCCTATACGACTACGTTCGCCAACCGCTACAGCGATTCAGGATCTCCATAAACCGACACCGAATTATCCGCTGACGCCGTCGACAAGGTAGCCGTTGCGAAGCTTCTTATTGTTACCGGACCCAAGCATGAATCGACTTTGATCTCGACCTGGTCAAGATCGACTGAACCATGTGTACCCGTAACAGGCTTCGTGCCAAAAGTAATCGTGCTGATCGAGCCGGGTTTGAGGGTGGTCTGGAAACTCGGCGACAGCGACCCTTGAAGTCCAAGATTGACGCCCGGAGCCGGCCCTACAGTAAGACCGACACTCGGGCCTATCGACAGCCCCAACCCGAGGGCCAAGCCACTCGAAACATCGACCTGACATCCGATCTGATACCCCAAAGAGACCGCGCCCGCACTAACCGTTTTGGAACCGTGCCCGGAGACGTCGATACTTGCAGATATGGATACGAATCCTTCTCGCGTGGTTGGTGTCATATCCAGGGCAGGATAGCGATCTAAACTTTCGCCCTTCTTTGTGATCGACAATATCCATCCATCGTCGGTTGTCACATTCCGATACTTGTCCGGCGTACTGTCCGCGCCCGCGAACCCAGCACTCCACACAGCAGCCGTAAGCAACGCCGCACCGGCAGCGACGACCTTTTGCGTCATCAACAGATCTGCACCCCCTCCGGGCAAGAACTCCGCGGTAGCTCAAGATTCTCGAAACACCTGACTACCGTCGAGCTTGTATGTGAGGCCTCTACACCGACTGACGATCAGGTGGGAATATCCCCTGGTTGGTGCGAACTTCTAGGTTCACGCATGAGGCGCGATCCCTCGCTTGGTCAATATCCATCGACTTGAGAATGCCCATCTGTGGCGGCGGAGAACACAGCGTTGTGCGGGTCAACCACCCGCAATAGCTACCGACACCGCGACTTCGATACCCGCGTCCGCCGGATCGGGAGGTGTGGATGTCATGATCTGCTGGTCGACCGTGTCGGCCTGGGTGACCTGTCGGAGATCTACCCGGCTGGGTTGATCGATCTGCTGGTGGTCGAGGAAGGGTGCCGTGAGGGATGGCGTCGGCTGCTTCCTGCCCAGCTCGTTGTGCTGTTCCTGCTGGCCAGGGCTTTGTTCGCGGGAGACTGCTACCAGGAAGTGCTGCGCAGGGGCACGGGAGTCGGTGTGCAACCGGTCGGCGGCTGGCATCTGCCGGACAAGGCGACAGTGGTCCGGTAGCTGTCAAACCGGATGAGACCGTTCAGGCTATGAATTCTGTGATGATGTTCTCCTTGGGCGGTTCGTTGATC